>NZ_JBSSAF010000014.1:0-183846 GCF_054058375.1 Pseudomonas sp. TE24901 | reverse complement strand
AATTCGGCAGGGATTTGGGGGGTAAACCGGCAGGGATGCCGGTTTAGCCGCCCCGCGCCATGGATGGCGCGTGGCGGCGGCCCCCCAAATCACTGGCGGATTACGGGCACACCGAGCCTGGGCGAGGTGCCGAGTGTTGGGGCAAGAGCCTTTTGGTTACTTTTGGGCTCTTTCCAAAAGTGACCCGCCGTAAGGGCGGAACCCATATCAGCCGTTACCCAAGTAACGGATATGTACACGATCAAAGGCCATCTATGGAAAAGTCAAAGTTACGCAAAACAGGATTAGGCCTGGCACTGGCAGTCGCGGCAGCGTTGGTCATCTACACCGTCCAAGCCCCCGCCGACGCCCCCCAATACCTCACCGCCACCGCCGAACGCGGTGACATCGAAAACGCCGTCCTGGCCACCGGCCTGCTCGAAGGCATCAAACAGGTCGACGTCGGCGCCCAAGTCTCCGGCCAGCTCAAATCCCTCAAAGTCAAAGTCGGCGACAAGGTCAAGAAGGGCCAATGGCTCGCCGAAATCGACCCCTTGATCCTGCAGAACACCCTGCGCAAAGCCCAGGTCGACGAAGAAAACCTCCAGGCCCAACGCCGCGCCACGGCCGCCCAACTCAAGCAAGCCAAGTCCGTGTACGAGCGCTACAAAGGCCTGCAAATCGACGAATCGGTCTCCCGCCAGGACTTCGAGGACGCCGAATCCACCTATCAGGTACAACAGGCCAACCTGCTGTCCCTGGACGCACAGATCAAAAGCGCCCACATCCAGATCGACACCGCCAAGGTCAATCTGGCCTACACCCGCATCGTCGCGCCCATCGACGGCGATGTAGTGGGCATCGTCACCCAGGAAGGCCAGACCGTGATCGCCAGCCAACTGGCGCCGGTCCTGCTCAAGCTCGCAGACCTGGACACCATGACCGTCAAGGCCCAGGTCTCCGAGGCCGATGTGATTCACATCAGCCCGGGCCAGCAGGTGTACTTCACCATCCTCGGCGAGGCGGACAAACGCTACTACGCCAAGCTGCGTGGCACTGAACCGGCGCCGCAGAACTTCCTCGAAACCCAGCCCGCCGGCACGCCCAAGCAGAACACGGCGGTGTTCTACAACGCGTTGTTCGACGTGCCCAACCCCGATCATCGCTTGCGCATCGCCATGACGGCCCAGGTGCGCATCGTGCTCGACACCGCCCAGGCGGCGCTGATGGTGCCGGTGGCGGCGCTGGGGCCGCGCAACAGCGATGGCACCTACTCGGTGCGGGTGCTCGACGCCAAGGGCAAGGCGGTGTCGCGGGAGGTGAAAACCGGCATCAATAACAACGTCAAGGTGCAGGTGCTCGAAGGCCTGGCCGAAGGTGACAACGTGGTGATCGGCGACGCCACGCCGGCCGTGGCGGGGAATTGATCGATGACCCAGCCACTGTTGGAGCTCAAGGGCATCACCCGCAGTTTCATGGCCGGCGAGCGCGAGTTCATTGCGCTCAAGGGCATCGACCTGACGATCGAGGCCGGGGAGATGGTCGCGATCATCGGCGCCTCGGGGTCGGGCAAGTCCACCCTGATGAACATCCTCGGCGGCCTGGATTACGCCACGGCCGGCAGCTACAAGATCAACGGCATCGAAACCCGTTCCCTGGGCGATGAACAACTGGCGGAACTGCGCCGCGACTACTTCGGTTTTATCTTCCAGCGCTACCACCTGCTGGCGCACTTGAGTGCCTTGCACAACGTGGAAATGCCGGCGATCTATGCCGGCACGCCGGAAACCGCGCGCCACAGCCGCGCACGGGAGCTGCTTGCACGCCTGGGCCTGGCGGGGCACACCACCCACCGACCCAGCCAGTTGTCGGGCGGGCAGCAACAGCGGGTGAGTATTGCCCGGGCCTTGATGAACGGCGGGGAAGTGATCCTGGCCGATGAACCCACCGGCGCCCTCGATACCCACAGCGGCAAGGAGGTGATGCGTATCCTCGCCGAGCTGCACGCGGCCGGGCACACGGTGATCATCGTCACCCACGACCCCAAGGTGGCCGCCAATGCCCAGCGCATTGTCGAGGTGTGCGATGGCGAGATCGTCAGTGACAAGGCCAACGACAGCGTCGGGCTGGAGCTGAACACTGAGGCGCCCATCGAGCCCAAGCGCAGCGGTGCCCGGCGTTTGGTGGCCAGCCTGGGGTTGTTCAAGGAAGCGTTCAACATGGCCTGGGTCGCGCTGGTGTCCCACCGCATGCGCACGCTGCTGACCATGCTCGGGATCGTCATCGGTATCACCTCGGTGGTGTCGATCTCGGCCATCGGCGAAGGGGCCAAGCGCTATGTGCTCAAGGACATCCAGGCGATCGGCAGCAACACCATCGACATCTTTTCCGGCACCAGTTTTGGCGACAGCCGTGCCTCGGCCATCGAGACCTTGATGCCGTCGGATGTGGAGGCGCTGAACCAGCTGTATTACGTCGACAGCGCCACGCCGGTGGTGGGCCGCAACCTGTTGCTGCGCTTTGGCAACATCGACCTGGATGCGCAGGTCAACGGCGTGAGCGACCGCTACTTCAAGGTCAAGGGCCTCAAGCTCGAGGCCGGTATTGCCTTCAGCGAAAGCGATGCGCGGCGCCAGGCCCAGGTGGTGGTGATCGACCACAACACCCGCCAGCGCCTGTTCGGTCCGAACATCGACCCTCTCGGCCAGGTGATCCTGGTGGGGAACCTGCCGTGCACGGTGATCGGGGTGACGGCCGACAACAAAAACATGTTCGCCGCGAGCAAGGCGTTGAACGTGTGGGTGCCCTATGAAACGGCGGCAGGAAGGCTGCTGGGGCAACGCCACCTGGACAGCATCACCGTGCGCATCAAGGACGGCCAGCCGAGCAAGGTGGTGGAAGACAACGTCAACAAGCTGATGCTGCAACGCCACGGCACCAAGGACTTCTTCACCAATAACCTCGACAGCATCATGCAGACGGTGCAGAAAACCAGCCGTTCGCTGGCGTTGCTGTTGTCGTTGATTGCGGTGATTTCGTTGTTGGTGGGAGGCATCGGGGTGATGAACATCATGCTGGTGTCGGTGACTGAACGCACCCGTGAGATCGGCATCCGCATGGCGGTGGGCGCACGGCAGTCGGATATCCGTCAGCAGTTTCTGGTGGAAGCGGTGATGGTGTGCCTGATCGGCGGGATGATCGGCATCTCGCTGTCATTTGCCATTGGCTATCTGTTTTCGTTGTTCGTGAAGGAATGGGAAATGGTGTTTTCCCTGGGCTCGATCGTCACGGCGTTCGCCTGTTCGACGATGATCGGCATTGTGTTTGGCTTCGTGCCGGCACGAAACGCCGCACGCCTGGACCCGATCGAGGCATTGGCCCGGGATTGATACCTCCCAGGCACTGGATACTCAATGTGGGAGCGGGCTTGCTCGCGAAGGCGGCGTATCAGTCAACCGATTCATTCACTGATCCACCGCCTTCGCGAGCAAGCCCGCTCCCACATTTTAGATCTGCGTGGACTTAAAAACTGGCGGTTTCTTCAGTGGCATACATCCACCGCAACAACGAATGCCGCCCGCTGATCCCCAGCTTGATCGACGCGCGCTTGAGGTAGCTTTCGATGGTGTTGACCTTCAACGCCAGTTGCTCCGCCAATTCCGGTGCGGTACGCCCGGCCAGCAGGCCGACGCACACTTCCAGTTCGCGGTTGGACAAGGTCAGCCCCGATTGCACCAGGCGTTCTTCAATGCGCCGGCGCAGGGTGTCGATGCCCTGGCTTTGCGGCACCTGCAGTTCGCTGTCGGTGCGGCACGGCTGGATGGCGGCGATGTGTTTTTCCACCATGGGCAGCAACAGCGAGGAAAAGTCCTGCAACATGCTGCGCTCCTGGGGCGAAAAGCTGTCGGACTGGCTCGCGCGGTACACCGACAGCACGTAGCGCATGTCGTCTTTGCGCCGCGTCAGGTGCAACTGCGCGGCGGGCTGTTCTTGCCCCAGCGCGGTCATCGAATCGGTGTACACAGGGCTGATCTTGCGGCGCAGTTGCCCTTCGGAACTCACCCGCAGCTGCGAGATATGCGTGGCGTCCACTGCCAGTTGGGTGAGGATGAGGTCATGCAGCATGCGTGGGAAATGGCGACTGCCGGTGCTGGCGATGACCTTGCCTATATGTGGGAACAGGTGTGAGTTCATCAATTCGTCCATGAGTTTCAAGTGCAGGCATTCGGCTATATAGCGACGGGGATTAAGAACGTAGCAAGTGCGAATAACCCACAGTGATAATGCTCTCCGTCGGAACGTATGCTAGTACAGCCTGGCGAAAGGATGGGGATCCAATCTGCAAAAAAACCACTTTAAAAGCACAAAACGGTGGTCGGACCTGTCCGACCACCGTTTTGGGAAAACGCCGTGCTTGAGCGCTATCTGACGGCGTGCGCGACCATCGCGGTATGACGCGGGGTTGTACGTGTGCATTTGGCCAGGGCTTGTTGCACATCTGCCAGCAAATCGGCGACATCTTCAAGCCCCACCGACAGGCGCACCAGGCCTTCACTGATGCCGTGGGCCGCGCGCTCCTCGGGCGTGTAGGTGGAGTGGGTCATGCTGGCGGGGTGCTGGGCCAGGGATTCGGCATCCCCCAGGCTGACCGCGCGGGTGAACAGTTTGAGTGCGTTCATGAAGCGCCGGCCAGTGTCGATCCCGCCCTTGAGTTCGAAGGCGATCATGCCGCCTGATTGGCTCATCTGCCGCGCCGCCAGGTCGTACTGGGCGAACGAGCGCAAGCCAGGGTAGGTGACGCTCGCAACAGCCGGATGGGCTTGCAGCGCCTCGGCCACGGCCAGGGCGTTGCTGCAATGGCGGTCCATGCGCAGCGCCAGGGTTTTCAGCCCGCGCATCAACAACGACGCATCCTGCGGCGACATCACGGCACCGGTCAGGTCCTTGAGCCCTTGCAGGCGGATACGCTGGGCCAGCGCGTGGCTGCTCACGGCGATGCCCGCCGTGATATCGCCATGGCCGCTGAGGTATTTGGTGGCCGAGTGCACCACCACATCCGCGCCCAGGTCCAGGGGGCGTTGCAGGTAAGGGGTGCAGTAGGTGTTGTCGACCACCAGCGTGATGTTGCCGTGGGCGTGGGCGATGTCGGCCACGGCGGCAATGTCCACCAGTTGCAGGTTGGGGTTGGCCGGGGTTTCGCAATAGATCATGCGCGTGGCGGGTGAGAGCGCGGCACGCAGGGCGTCCAGGTCGGTGAGGTCGACGTGGCGCACCTTGATGCCGAATTCGCCAATACCGTGGTGCAGCAGTGCGAAGGTGCAGCCGTAGAGCGTCTGGCTGACGATCACCTCATCGCCGGGGCGCAGCAACGTCCAGAAGGTGGCGGCGATGGCGCCCATCCCGGAGCTGAACGCCACCGCCGCCTCGCCGTTTTCCAGGGTGGCCATGCGCGATTCCAGCAGCGCCAGGGTCGGGTTGGAAATGCGCGTATAGAAGTGGCCGTTGGCTTCGCCGGCAAAACACGCCGCGCCATATTCGGCGGTGGGAAAGGCAAAGGTTGCCGACAGGTAGGTGGGCGGCACGAGCGCGCCGTGGTGGTCCTTGGGGTCGTAGCCGTGGTGGATGGCGCGGGTGGAAAAGCCGAATGCATTGTGTTTATTGTTCATGTCGGACGCTCCTTATTTCCTACAATGCTATGCTCATAACCAGAGATGAACGTTGCAAAAAATGCGCACAAATCCCGCGTCCTGGGATGAATCTCCTATAAAAATAATGAATTGAGGCACGTTATGCCCGTGAGTCTGGACCGCACCGACAAAGCCCTGTTAAACGCCCTGCAGGGCAATGCTCGCCTCACCGTGGCCGAACTGGCCGACCGCGTTTCCTTGACCACCTCGCCCTGCTGGCGACGGGTGCGGAACCTGGAAGACAGCGGGGTGATCAGCGGCTACCAGGCGATCCTGTCGCCCAAGGCCCTGGGGTATGGGGTGACGGCCTTTGTCAGCATCATGATGGAAAGCCACACCCAGGAAATCGCCCGGAAGTTCGAGCAGCGGCTGCTGGAAATCCCGGAGATCGTGGCGTGCCACAACGTGTCGGGGCGCTATGACTTTTTGCTCGAAGTGGTGGCCAAGGACCTGGAGTCGTTTGGCGAGTTTGCCCGTGAGGTGTTGCAGACCCTGCCGTGCGTCAAGGAGATCTATTCGAGCTTTTCCTACAAGTCGGTCCGGCCCTTGCGCGTGATCCCGTTGCCGGGATAAAGCTCAGCGAAAGAACTCCCCCGGCGTCGCCTCGAATTGTTGGCGAAACGCGTTGATAAACGCCGACGTCGACTCATACCCGCAGCCCAGCGCCACATCGGTCACCCGTTCGCCTTGCTCCAGGGCGGGCAGGGCGGTCAGCAAGCGCAGACGTTGGCGCCAGGCGCGAAACGTCAGGCCGGTGTCACTGAGGAACAAGCGGCTGAGGGTCTTCTCACTCACCCCCAGTTTCTGGCTCCACTGGCCCAGGGTGGTCTGCTGTTCCGGGTGGGCGTTGAGGCTGCGGTAGATCTGGCGCAGGCGCGGGTCCAGGGGCAGGGGCAGCATCAGGTCGACCTGGGGCGCCGCGGCCAGTTGGTCCAGCACCACCTGGGCCAGGCGCCCGTCGGGTCCGTCTTCGGCGTACTCCACGGGCAACTCGCTGAAACTGCGGATCAACTCGCGCAACAGGCTGCTCACCTCCAGTACATGGCAGCGTTCGGCCGCCCAGGTGGTCACGCTGCAATCGAGGTACAGGCTGCGCATTTCAGTGTGGGGCGAACTGAACACCCGGTGCGGCACGCCTGCGGGGATCCACACCGCACGCTGGGGCGGCGCGACGAAGCGGCCGACGCTGGTCTGAATCTCCAGCACCCCGGAAATCGCGTAGGACAACTGCACCCACGGGTGGCTATGCCGACGGGTCAGCGCCCGGTTGGGCAGTGATTCGGTGCGCCCATACACCGGGCGTGGCAGGCTGGAAAGCCCAGGCACTGTGCGGCGGACGGTCTTGTCATGTCCTTTAGGCGGCATTTACTGGCTCATTGGCGTTAGTCGGTAACAAGCCGTTACGTTAGAGTCGCGAGGATGCTCTTGGCAACCCCTGGAAGATTTGCTTATGACCCGCCCGCGTTTTCTGCCTGACAACTTCACCCTGACATTGATTGCCACGGTGATCCTCGCCTCCTTGCTGCCCGCCAGCGGCCAGACCGCCGTGGCCTTCGGCTGGGTTACCAACCTGGCCATCGCGCTGCTGTTTTTCCTGCACGGCGCCAAGCTGTCGCGCCAGGCCATCGTGGCCGGTGCCGGCCACTGGCGCCTGCACTTGCTGGTGTTCAGCCTGACCTTTGTACTGTTCCCGCTGCTGGGCCTTGCGCTCAAGCCGGTGCTGTCGCCGCTGATCGGCAAAGACCTGTACATGGGCATGCTCTACCTGTGCGCGTTGCCGGCCACGGTGCAATCGGCGATTGCCTTTACCTCCCTGGCGCGGGGCAATATCCCGGCGGCCATCTGCAGCGCAGCGGCCTCCAGCCTGTTCGGGATTTTCCTGACGCCGCTGCTGGTCACCCTGTTGCTCAACGTGCATGGCGATGGCGGTTCGACCGTCGACGCGATCCTGAAAATCAGCGTGCAACTGCTGCTGCCCTTTATTGCCGGGCAGATCGCCCGTCGCTGGATCGGCGAGTGGGTCGGCCGCAACAAGGCCTGGCTGAAATTTGTCGATCAGGGTTCGATCCTGTTGGTGGTGTACGGCGCGTTCAGCGAGGCGGTCAATGAAGGCATCTGGCACCAGATCCCGCTGTGGGAACTGGGTGGCCTGGTGGTGGCGTGCTGTGTGTTGCTGGCCCTGGTGCTGGTGGCGTCGACGCTGCTGGGCAAGGCCTTTGGTTTTAACCAGGAAGACCGCATCACCATCCTGTTCTGTGGCTCGAAGAAGAGCCTGGCGACCGGTGTGCCGATGGCCCAGGTGCTGTTTGCCGGGGCGACCATGGGCGTGCTGATTCTGCCGCTGATGCTGTTCCACCAGATCCAGCTGATGGTCTGCGCCGCCCTGGCGCAGCGCTATGCCAAGCGGCCGGAGTCGATTCCGGAACTGATGGCGCAGGTTGATCCTTAATGAGGTCTTGGGAAATTTCCTACGTATAGGTGGGACGTTTCCCTTATAGATCAAGACTATTCCCGGCCACTATTACCCCATTCGCACCCGCAAAGTGGTTGGTAAGCATGGCCTCTTCCCCCGTCAAACCCTTGCCCAGTGAGCTGGAGATCCAGCGTGGCCTGGCCCTGGGTGAGTTTCGCGCCTGGTTCCAACCCAAGTTCTTCATGCACACCGGCCAACTGGCGGGCGTGGAGGCCTTGGTGCGTTGGGAACACCCGGCGCGGGGCGTGCTGTTGCCCGAAGACTTCCTGGCCGCCGTGCTGGCCTACGACCTGATCGACGACATGTTCAAGCAATTGCTCGAACAGGGGCTGAGCCTGCTCGGCGTGTTGCGCCGCCAGTCCATAGCGCTGGAGCTGGCGTTCAACCTGCACGCTTCGCAATTGCTCGGTGGCGCCCTGGTCGCTCACATCCAGTGGGCCCTTGGGCAGCACGGGTTTTCCGGTTCTTCCCTGGTGTTCGAGTTTGCCGAGAACGGTTTGCTGAACGCCTCGCCGGCGGTCCAGGAAAACCTGCTGCGCCTGCGCATGCTGGGCTGCGGCTTGGCCATCGACGACTTCGGCAACGGTTTTTCCTCCCTCAAGTTGCTCTGTCAACTGCCCTTCAACCAACTCAAGCTCGACGGTGGCTTTGTGCGCCACAGCCCCAGCCTGGTCAGCAGCACCCTGGCACTCTCGCGGTTCCTGGGCATGGGCCTGGTGATCGAGGGCGTCAGCAACCCGCAGATCCGGGACGGCGTGCTGGCCCTGGGCTGCGAGCTGGGCCAGGGGTTTTACCTGGCGCGGCCCATGGCGGGTTACCGTTTGCTGCCTTGGCTGGAAGCGCAGGCGTCGGGCTATTCAAAGTTCTAAGAAATTTCCTACACTCAGGTCGCGCTCGTGTATTTTGTGGCGGCGTGTCTCACAGGGGTTGTTATGTTTAAAGCGTTAGTCGTGGACGATCATCCGTTTATTCGCTCCTCGGTGAAGATGCTCCTCAAGCAGGAAGGCTTCGAGGTGGTGGCCGAGGCCGACAATGGCACCGACGCGGTGCAGTTGGCCCGTGAACACGAGCCTGAACTGATCGTGCTGGATATCGCCATGCCCAAGCTCGATGGCCTGGAAGTGATCGCGCGCATTTGCGGCCTGGGCCTGCGGTGCAAGATCCTGGTGCTGACCTCGCAGTCGCCGCTGTTCTATTCCATGCGCTGCATGAAGGCCGGCGCGGCGGGGTATATCTCCAAGACCAACGACCTGGATGAGCTGATCAAGGCGATCAAGGCGGTCATGGGGGGCTACACGTTCTTCCCCAACCTGGCCCACAGCTCGGTGCGCCGCAGTGACGCCGAAACCACCGACCTGGAATTGATCCAGACCCTGTCCGACCGCGAGCTGACCATTTTGCAGCAGCTGTCCCAGGGCTTGAGCAACAAGGAAATCGGCGACGCGATGCTGCTCAGCAACAAGACCATCAGCACCTACAAGACGCGCCTGATCGAGAAGCTCAAGGTCAAGTCGGTGGTGTACCTGGCCGATTTCGCCAAGCGCAATAACCTGGTCTGAATGAACATGTCCTCGCGTAAATGGCTGATGGGCTTGCTGCTCGCCGGCACCCTGAATGGTGCCGTGCTGGCGGCCGCACCGGCTGATACCTATCAGGTCCTGGGCCGCTCCCATGTGTCGGAGTACGCGGTCTCGCTCGCCGAGCAGGACTGGAGCTGGCTGCGCAGCAAACGCACCCTGGTGCTGGGCGCGTCCGCCCCGGATTATTCGCCGTTTGGCATGACCACCAATGGCCGCGATTACGAAGGCATCACCGCCGACTACGCCACCCTGCTCAGCGAACTGCTGCGTACACCGGTGGAGGTGCACCGCTTTGCGTCCCGGGCCGATGTGATCGAGGCGCTCAAGCGCGGCGAGGTGGATTTTCTCGGCACCGCCAATGGGTTTGAGCAGGCCGACCATGACCTGCTGATGTCGACCTCCTACGCCGAGGACCAGCCAACCCTGGTGACCCAGGTCGCCAACAGCCAGACCCTGACCGAGGACCTGGCCGGCAAGAAGATCGCGATGCTCTACCACTACCTGCCGCCGCAGGCCGTCGAGGCGTTCTACCCCAAGGCCACCTTGCAACTCTATCCCTCGACGTTGAGCGCAATCGGCGCCGTGGCCTTCGGCAATGCCGACGTGTACCTGGGCGACTCTATCAGCGCCCAGTACCTGATCAACAAGAACTACTTGAACAACGTGCAGCTGGCCGACTTCTCGCGGATGGAGGTCAGCAACTTCTCGTTTGCAGTGGCCCAGGGCAACCGCCGCTTGTTGCACATCATCAATACCGCGCTGGCGGCGATCCCCCAGGGCGAGCGCATGACCATCCTGCGCCGCTGGAGCGCGGGCGGCGGCAGCATGCCAGGGCGCACCGCACTGAACTTCAGCGCCAGCGAGCTGCGCTGGATGGCCGCGCACGCCCATGTGAGGGTGTCGGTCGACGACAGCTTTGTGCCGTTCTCGTTTTTCAACGAAGACGGCGAGTTCCGTGGCATCAGCGCCGATGTGCTGGCCAAGGTCGCGCTGCGCACCGGCTTGAAGTTCGATGTACGCAGCACGCAGTCGGTGGCAGGCATGATCGAGCAGATCCGCACGGACAAGGCCGATCTGTTGATTACCGTCACCCCCAGCCAATCCCGTGAAAGCCAGATGCGCTTCACGCGGCCTTACTTGAGCACCCCTTACGTGCTGGTCAGCCGCACCGGCCCGGACAGCCCGGCCACCCTGGATGACATGGCCGGCAAGCGCCTGGCCGTGATCACCGGTAACCCGGTGCGCGACCAGTTGCTGGGTGAGTACCCGAATATCACCCTGGTCAACGCGCAGAACGCCCAGCAAGCCATGGCCCAAGTGGCCAATGGCGAGGCTGATGCGGCGGTCAATTCGTTGATCACGGCGCGCTACATGATCTCGCGCCAGTACCGCGACCGGTTGCGCATCACCACCACGGTCGGCACCGAATCGGCGCGGGTTGCGTTCGCCACGTCGCGCGGTGCGCTGGAGCTGTATTCGATCCTGGAGAAAGCGCTGCTGAGCATCCCGCCGGAGGAGATGGACGAAGTCACCAACCGCTGGCGCAGTGAAATTGCCGTGGATGACAGCTACTGGCTGCGCAACCGTGCGCTGATCCTGCAAGGCTTTGCCGTTGCCGCGATCTTGCTGCTGGTGGCGTTCGGCTGGATCGCCTACCTGCGCATGTTGATGCGCCAGCGCAAACAGGCGCAGATCGCGTTGAACGACCAGATGGAGTTCATGCGCGTGCTGATCGACGGCACGCCGCATCCTATTTATGTGCGTGACCGTGAAGGGCGGTTGCGCATCTGCAACAGCGGTTACCTGGACGTCTTCGGCGTGGAGCGTGACGCCGTGCTCGGCAAGACGGTGGTCGAAGGCGTGCTCAAGCGCGCCGACGAAGCCGCCGCCTACCACGAAGACTATTTGCAGGTGATGGCCGACGGCGTACCCCGGGTGCAGGACCGTCGCTTGACCATGGGGCCGGACAACGTGCTGACCATCTACCACTGGATGCTGCCGTATCGCGGCAGTGACGGTGAAGTCAGCGGCATGATCGGCGGCTGGATCGACATCAGCGAACGCCAGCATTTGCTCGAAGCCCTGCGTGAAGCCAAGGAAGGCGCCGACGCGGCCAACCGGGCCAAGACCACGTTCCTGGCAACCATGAGCCATGAAATCCGCACGCCGATGAACGCGATCATCGGCATGCTCGAACTGGCGATGAAAAAGGCCGACCAGGGCGTCACCGACCGTTTCTCCATCGAAGTGGCGTCGGGTGCGGCTCGCGGCCTGCTGGACCTGATCGGCGATATCCTCGACATCGCGCGTATCGAATCCGGTCGCCTGTCCCTGGCACCGGAGCGCGCCAACCTGCGCGAGCTGGTGGAATCGGTGGCGCGGATTTTCGAAGGGCTGGCGCGGCAGAAACAGCTGCAGTTGATCCTCGACCTGGATGCCAGTATCAACCGTGAGGTGCTGGTGGACCCGCTGCGCTTCAAGCAGATTGCCTCCAACCTGTTGAGCAATGCGATCAAGTTCACCGGCCAAGGCCAGGTGCGCCTGCGGGTCAGCGCCGAACCTGGCGCCGATGACGAGCGCCTGGCGATCTGCCTGCGGGTGGAGGACACCGGCAGCGGTATTTCCAACGAAGACCAGCAGCGTCTGTTCAGCCCGTTTGCCCAGGCCAGCAACCATGGGCAGTCGGCGCGCGGAGGCTCTGGCCTGGGCCTGATGATCAGCCGTACGTTGTGCGAAATGATGGGCGGCAGCCTGGTGCTGCACAGTGTGCTGGGGCAGGGCACCCAAGTGGAAATGCGCGCCAGCTTGCCGACCCTGGCGGCGCTGGAACATGCGCCGGCTGCCGAGCCGATGCAGATGCCGGCGTCCCAGGCGCTGAAGGTGCTGGTGATCGACGATTACCCGGCCAACCGTCTGTTGCTCACCCAGCAACTGCACTACCTCGGCCACCGTGTGGTGGATGCCGAGGACGGCGCCCATGGTTTGCGGGCCTGGCGTGCAGAGCATTTCGACGTGGTCATCACCGACTGCAATATGCCGTTGATGAATGGCTATGAACTGGCCCGGGCGATCCGTGACGAAGAGCGTTCCCGGGGCCTGCAACCCGGGCTGATCCTCGGCCTGACCGCCAATGCCCAGCCCGAGGAAAAAGACCGCTGCCTGGCGGCGGGCATGGATGATTGCCTGTTCAAGCCCATCAGCCTGCAGGACCTGAGTGCACGCCTGACCTCCCTGACCCCGGAAAGCGTGCCGGCACCGGTCGAGGCCTTGCCGGACGACATCGACCTCACCAGCCTGGAACAACTCAGCCGGGGCGACGAGGCCTCGATCAGAAGCCTGCTGCACGACCTGGCTACCAGCAACCAGCAGGACATGTCCCGCTTGATGCAGCTGTTCACCCAGCACGACGTCACCGGCCTGGCCGACCTGGCGCACCGGGTCAAGGGCGGCGCGCGGATCATCAAGGCGCAACGCCTGATCCAGGCCTGCGAAGCCCTGGAAGCCGCCTGCGAAGGGCTCAATTCGGCGGTCTTGACCGACGCCGTCGACACCTTGCAACAAGCCATGGAACAACTCGAACACCACCTCGACACCTACCTGGCTTGTAGTGAGCGAGCTAGCCTCGCGCCTCAGGCACCGCGCACCCCCTGAAAAGCCACGGCGCCCAAATTGGCGCCGCCACACGCCTGTAGTGAGCGAGCTTGCCTCGCGCCCCCGGCACCGCGCACTCCCTCAAAAACCACGGCGCCCAATTGGCGCCGCCACACGCCTGTAGTGAGCGAGCTAGCCTCGCGCCCCAGGCGCCGCGCACTCCCTGAAAAAACACGGCGTCCGGCTTGAAACGGCTGCGCCCCCGGCGCGGGGCAAGCCCGCTCACTACAACGATTGTGTCCGGGTTGTGGGGTACAGACATATCCGGTGACTGGATGGGGCGGAGCGGGTCCCTGAAGCGGGCTAGGGTTAGTGCTCTCAAGGACGTTCCCAGGAGCAGCGGATTGCTACCCACCCCTCAAACTCATCGCCTGCGTCGTGGCCGTTATTCGGAACACGGGCGCAGCTACCTCATCACTGCCGTCGTTCACCACCGTCAACGCCTGTTCACCGACCTGTTTCTCGGGCGCTTGCTGGTTGCCGAATTCCGGCGCGTTCATGAGCAAGGCCTGGTCGACTCCCTGGCCTGGGTCATCATGCCGGATCACATCCACTGGCTGTTTGAACTGAAGCAAAAGACGTTGGCCGACGTGGTACGGCGTATCAAGTCACGCAGCACACTGACCATCAACAGACGCCGCCATAGCAAAGAACGCGTGTGGCAACCCGGGTATTACGACAGGGCTGTGCGGGAAGAGGACGACATTCGCACCATGGCGCGTTACATCGTGGCCAACCCCTTGCGCGCAGGCCTGGCTGAACGGGTGGGTGAGTATTCGCTGTGGGACGCCGCCTGGCTCTAACGCCCAATAACCCTGATGTCGCGAAAATAGGCCTGTAGTGAGCGAGCTCGCCTCGCGCCCCAGACACCGCGTATTCCCTGAAAAACCGCGTCGACTGGATTGGGGGCGGCTTCGCCACCCAGCGCGGGGCAAGCCCGCTCACTACAGTGTGCGGTGTGGGAAATTTCCTACGTGTTGCGGGGATGGGGACTACAGGGTTGGGTAATCCCGAGGCGGAAAATAAATCACGTCGACACAGCAGATGCTTTGTTTATTTCAGGCGCGTATCCGGCGCCTGGCAACTCATC
Source organism: Pseudomonas sp. TE24901 (assembly GCF_054058375.1). Lineage (NCBI taxonomy): Bacteria > Pseudomonadati > Pseudomonadota > Gammaproteobacteria > Pseudomonadales > Pseudomonadaceae > Pseudomonas > Pseudomonas sp. TE24901. Next base: position 169,386 of record NZ_JBSSAF010000014.1, on the reverse strand, counting down.
CGTGCATGGCGACAGTGATTAACACTTTCCCCTTGGAGTTGCACCATGAAGATCAAAGCCCTCTCGCTCGCAGCCCTGGTTTGCGCCACCGGCGCCCAGTTCGCCAATGCTGCCGATGGCACTATCAATTTCAACGGTGAGCTGGTCAACCAGACCTGCACCATCGCCGTTGACGGTGTTGTCAGCCCGGCCGTCGCTACCGTGACCCTGCCGACCATCTCTACCGGCCTGCTGACCGCTGCCGGCCAGGCCGAAGGCCGTACCGGTTTCAACATCCAGTTGAGCAACTGCGTCGGTTCTGCCGCCACGGCTGCGGCGTTCTTCAACTCGGGCGCCACTGTGGACCCGGTCACCGGCAACTTGAACAACATGACCGGCACCGCCACCAATGTGCAGCTGCAACTGGTCGACGCCCAAGGCGGCGCGGTGATCCAGGCCGGTAACACCAACCAGCTCACCCGCACCACCCGCAACACCATCGACGCCAGCGGCACGGCGAACATGCCGTACGCCGTGCAGTACTTCGCCACCGGCACCACCACCGCCGGCACCGTGGTCAGCTCCATCACGTACAACGTCGACTACCAGTAAGCCCCAGTCACATCTGCGCGCGGCCTGTGCGGCGCGCCGATGTGCGGCTGATGAGGTGTGTTATGTCCTGCCTGAAAATGCTCCGCCGTAGCGCATGTGTGGCCCTCGCCACGTTGGTCTGTTCCCAGGCCATGGCCGGTGTGGTGATCACCGGCACCCGTTTGGTCTACCCCGCGGGCCAGAAGGAAATCACCGTCAAATTGAACAACAACGGGATGCACCCCGCGCTGGTCCAGGCCTGGGTGGATACCGGTGATATCAACGCCAGTCCCACCAGTTCCAAGGCACCGTTCGTGCTGTCGCCGCCGGTGTCGCGCATCGACCCGAGCAAGGGCCAGAGCCTGCGCCTGATGTTCACCGGCGCGCCGTTGGCCAGCGATAAAGAGTCGGTGTACTGGCTCAACATCCTGGAAATCCCGCCCAAGGCCGATGGCCCGGTGGACCTCAATATGCTGCAGATGGCGTTTCGCTCGCGGATCAAGATTTTCTACCGCCCCGATGGCCTGCCGGGCAGTGCCACCGAGGCACCCGCCGGGCTGCAATGGAAGGTCGTCCCGCAGGGCCAGGGCTATGCGCTGCAGGCCTACAACCCGAGCGCGTTCCATGTGTCGCTGGTGGAACTGACCCTCGCGACCGGCAACCAGCGCTTCGACGGTGAGAACGGCATGGTCGACCCGGGTGCGACCCGCGTGTTTGCGGTCAATGGCCTCAAGGCCTTGCCCGGCGCAGGCCAGGTCGAGTTCAACGCCATCAACGATTACGGCGCCCTGATGCCGATGCAACAACCGCTCAAGCCCTGACTCCCATCGCGCACGAGTAACTGACCATGACTATTCCAGGCCTGGGCCACGGCCCGCAGGCGCAACCGCGCTTTGCCCTCAACCCGCTCGCAGTGGGTGTCATCACCGCGCTGGTAGGGTGCCTGGCGCCGTCGGCGTGGGCTGAAGACGTGCAGTTCAACGACGCCTTCCTGCCCGAGGACTCCCGCAGCCTCGACCTCACCGCGTACCAGAAGAGCAACCCGGTGCTGCCGGGTGACTATCGGGCGGACGTGGCGGTCAACGGCAACCTGGTCAGCCGTCAGGACATCCGTATCAACGCCGATGCCGACGGCAGCCACCCCGTGGTGTGTTTCAACAGCGGCCTGCTGCAACTGATTGGCGTGGACATGCACAAGCTGTCGGCCCACGCGAGCGCCGCCCTGGAGAGCGGCGCCACGTGCCTGGACCTGGGCCAGTTGATCGAAGGCGCCACCGCAACCTTTTCGCCGGACAACCAGCAGTTGGATATCAGCATTCCGCAGGTGGCCTTGCGCCGGGACGCCCGTGGGTATGTCAGCCCTGAACTGTGGGACCGTGGCGTCACGGCCGGCACCTTGAGCTACACCTTCAACGCCAACCACAATAAGACCGACTTCGGCACCTACGACTCGGCCTACCTGGGCCTGAATGCCGGCTTGAACCTGGGCGACTGGCGCCTGCGCCACAACGGCTCGCTCAATTGGCAGAAGGACGCGGGCCAGGATTACCAGACCCTCAACACCTACGCCCAGCGCGACGTGACAAGCCTGCAAAGCCAGCTGACCGTGGGCGAGGCCAATACCAGTGGCGAGATCTTCGACACCCTGGCCTATCGCGGCGTGCAGCTGGGCACCGATGACCGTATGTTGCCCGAGTCCCAACGCGGCTACGCACCGGTGATCCGAGGCATTGCCCGCACCGGGGCACGGGTGGCGGTGCGCCAGGCCGGCAACCTGCTCTACGAAACCACGGTGGCGCCGGGCGCCTTCGTGATCGACGACCTGTACGCCACCGGCTATGGCGGCGACCTGGACGTGACCGTGTACGAGGCCGATGGCAGCGAACAACGCTTTGTCGTGCCTTACGCCGCCACCGCCCAATTGCTGCGCCCTGGCACCTCGCGCTTCAGCGTGACCGCCGGTGAAACCCGCAGCAACTACCTCGACCGCCAGGCCAGGCTGGTGCAAGGCACCTACCAACTGGGCCTGAGCAATATCTTCACCGGCTACGGCGGCGTACAGGGCAGCGACGACTATCGCGCGCTGCTCGGCGGGTTGGCGTTCGGCACGCCGATTGGCGCCATGGCCGTGGACGTGACCCAGGCCCAGACCGACCTCAAGAGCGGCCAGGCCAAAGGGCAGAGCGTGCGTATGAGCTACAGCAAGAACATCCTCAGCACCGGCAGCAACTTCGCCGTGGCGGCCACGCGTTTTTCCACCCAGGACTACCTGGATTTCACCAACGCGATGCAACTGCTGGACGCCGAACGCACGGGCCTGGATACCAGCCTGTTCGGGCGCCCGCGCAGCCGTGTGTCGCTTACCGCCAACCAGAGCCTCGGCCCGTGGGGCCAGGTGGCGTTCAGCGGCTTTACCCAGAATTACTGGAACCAGCCAGGCCGCGATGTGCAATACCAGTTCAGCTACAGCAAGCAGGTGCGCCAGGTCAGCTATGGCATCAGTGCCAACCGCAGCCGTGTCGGCCTGGGCGAGATGGACACCAGCCTGTTGTTCACCGTGAGCATGCCCCTGGAGTTCGGCAAGTCCACCCGTCAGCCGCAACTGTCGGCGCGGGTCATGCGTGACACTCAGGGCACCTACAGCGAGCAGGCGACCCTCAGCGGCACCGCTGGCGAGGATCGTCAGTATCAATACAGCCTCACCGGTGGCCATGAAGGCGCCAGCGGTGCCAACAGCACCTCGGTCAACGGCCAATACATCGGGCCCAAGGCGGTTGTCGGCGGCACGGTCAGCCGTGGGCAGGGCTACGACAGCCTGTCGCTGAACGCCAGCGGCAGCGTGGTGGCCCACCCCGAGGGGGTGACGTTTACCCCGTATCGCGGCGAAACCATGGCCGTGATCAGCGCCCCAGGTGCCCAGGGCGCCAAGGTGGTCGGCTTCCCGGGTCTCAAGCTCGATGGCCGGGGCAATGCGGTGGTGCCTTACCTGCGCCCCTATGAATTGAACGAAGTGGCGATCGACCCGATCGGCTCTTCCCTGGACGTGGAACTCACCGAAACCAGCCAGCAAGTCGCCCCGCGTGCCGGTGCGGTGGTGGCCCTCAAGTACGGCACCAGCACCGGTGAAGCCCTGTTGCTCAACGTGACGCTCACCGATGGCAGTGCGCTGCCGTTCGGCGCCAGCGTGACCGATGACCGGGGCGTGTCCGTGGGCGTGGTGGGGCAGGGTGGCCAACTGTATGCGCGGGTCAAGGAGGATGCACGGCGTTTGTTGATCAGTTGGGGAACCAAGGCCGGCCAGCAGTGTGCGTTGCCGCTGCCCGCCGGCAAAAGTGACGGCCAGCAACTGCGCCAGCTGGATGTGGTGTGTGCGGCGCCAACGGACATGTCGCGGCTCAACGCTGCGCGGTCGAACTGATTCGGAGGTTATATGAAGTCTGTATTGGCAATTCTGGCGTGTGTGTTGAGTGTGTTCGGCAGCCAGGTTTCGTTCGCCGCCGTGTGCCGCTTTTCGGACGACAACCCGTTGGGCAACCGGGGAGTGACCGCCACCATGCCGTTGTTGGGGACGAACATTACGGTGGGTCGTGATGTGCCCTTGGGGGCCGAGGTGTATCGCCAGACGTTCGCTCCCGCCAGCGTCATCAAAACCACGTGCAACGACATCAGCACCTACGCGATTGAACGCAACTTCTTCACCCGCACGCCGATGCCGCTGAGCAGTTGGTCCTCGGGCCCCTATGCCGGGAAAATCTATGAAAGTGGCGTGCCCGGGATCGGCATCGTGGTGACGCATGGCAATGATGCCGTGCCCTATGACTGGAACTGGATGAACTGCACCAATTGGACCGTCACCTGCATTGTTTCGCTGGGCACGGGGACGCTCTCGTTCACGGTTCTTTTCATCAAGACTGGGCCTGTGTCTGCGGGTGTCGTCAATGGCAGCAACATCCCATCGCCGGGTCGCAACCTGATCACCGACCTGACGATGGACATGATCCGTCTCAACTTCTCCGGCAGCATCAATATCGTCTCGCGCACCTGCGCCACGCCGGACGTCGCGGTGCCCATGGGCAGCCATCAACTCAGTGAGTTTTCCGGGCGCAACACCTTCACGCCCTGGAAGGATTTCTCCATTGCCCTGAACAACTGCCCGGCGTTCAACGGCTACTACCAGAGCAGTGGGCCGACCTGGACCAGCGATGGCGGCAGCGGCCTGGTGGGCAACCTGGACTCGCGCAAGAGCAACGTACTGCGGGTGCGCATCGACCCGACGCTGGCGGCGGTCAACCCCACTCAAGGCATTTTGAACGTCAACCCCAGTGCGCCCGGCGACAGCCCGGCCGCTACCGGTGTGGGAGTGCAGGTGGCCGACAGTCACGGCACGCCCTTGCCCCTGGCCACCTTGCGTGCCAGTGGTATCACACCGCGTGCCGATGAAGGGGCCAGCTATTCCATACCGCTCAAGGCCCGCTACATCCAGACCGAAGACCGCATCACGGCCGGTCCGGCGAATGCCACCGCCACCTTCACCATTGACTATTACTGAGGCTTTTTCATGTCATTTCTACCGCTGCGGGTCCTGGTACTAGAGGACCACCTGTTCCAACGTTCCGTGGCCGTCAGCTTGTTGAAGCAACTGGGCTGTGGCGAAGTGCTGGAAGCCGCCAATGGCGACGAGGCCCTGGTGGCGCTGCACCGCGCCGGCCGCGTGGATGTGGTGGTGTGTGACTTGCAAATGGATGGCATGGACGGCCTGGAGTTTATCCAGCGCATCAGTGCCACCGGGCAGGTGGGCGCGATCATCGTCAGCAGTGGCCTGCCCTGGGATGTGCGCCGCGCGGTGCGCCAGATGGGGGCGTTGCTGGGGGTGAACATGCTCGGGGATATTGGCAAGCCGTTGCAGGCCGAAGCCCTGCAGCCGTTGCTGGAACTCGCGTTGAGCCAGCGCCCGGTGGTCCCTGACGTGCAGTCGCCGTTGGACATCGCCGATGAGCCGCAGGTACGCCAGGCCATTCTCGACCAGCAACTGGAGGCCTGGTACCAGCCCAAGTTCGACCTGCAGACCGGTGCCGTGCTCGGGGTGGAAGTGTTGGCGCGCTGGAACCACCCGTTCAAGGGGGTGCAGTCGCCTGCGGTGTTTTTGCCGGCGATGGAAAAAGCCGGCCTGATGGACGAACTGCTGTTTGCCCTGATGCGCCAGGGCCTGTCCTTGCAACGTCAGGCCAAGGGCCAGGGGTTGAGCCTGGACCTGGCGTTCAACCTGCACGCAGCGCAGTTGGCCGATGCCGGCTTGACCGCCCATATCAAGGGCCTGCTCAGTGCCTACCAGGCACCCTGCGCAGGCATCACCTTTGAACTCACCGAGAGCGGCCTGCTGGAAGTGCCTGCCGTGTCCCTGGAAAACCTGGTGCGCCTGCGCATGCTCGGTTGCCGCCTGTCCATCGATGATTTCGGTGCCGGGTTTTCCTCGTTGCAGCGCCTGTGCCAGTTGCCGTTCAACGAGATCAAGCTCGACGCCGAATTCGTCCGTGGCCTGGCCCATGAGCCACGCTGCCGCGCGGTGATCGGCAGCACCCTGGCCCTGGGCAAGACCCTGGACATGTCGGTGGTGGTGGAGGGTATCGAAACCGCCGAGCAGCACCAGCAACTGTTGGAACTGGGCTGCACCCAGGGCCAGGGCTACTGGCATGCACGGCCGATGCAGGGCGCCGACCTGTTGCGCCTGCTGCAAGGCAACGCGCAACTGCGCCGCTGGAGCCAGCCATGATCAATAAAGCCCTGCGCATCATGATCGCCGACCCGCAGCACCACCAGCGCCTGCGCCTGGAACAGGACTTCAATCGCCAGGGCTATTACGCCATTGCGCCGGTGTCGAGCCTGGATGAAATGCTCACGCTGCTCGATTATGGCGGCCTGGGCTTTGACCTGGTGCTGGTGAATGCCAGCCTGGCCGCGAGCGAGCGTTTTGACCTGTCGGCCTATTGCCTGGAGCACCCACGGGTGGGCCAGGCGTTGATCTACGCGGTGCCCCAGCGACAAACGGCCTAAAGTCCGAGCCGTCGTGGACGACTACCTTCTTAACTACACAAGAAGGAGCGTCGGCATGAACCTCAAGCGTTTGTCATTGGTTACCGGCTTTCTTGCGGTGTGGGCGGGAAACTGCATGGCCGCCTCCTCGGGTGTCATTCAGTTTCACGGGAGCATTGTCGAGCCTGGCTGTGTGCCGGACGCACCGGGCGGCGCCGCAATGCTGTTGAAAAACTGCCCGCAAGCGTCTCGCGGTAGCCAGTTCGACGTACAACCTGCCCGTAGCGTCCAGGCGCTGGGCAACGCTGCGGTCAACGTCAAGCTGGTGACGGACAGCGGCGAGGGGCGTTATTACGACCAGCGGTATGTGCTGGTGGATTCACGGGGCAAGCCCATTCAATCGGGGGCCTACGTGGTCACCATGACTGCACCCTGAGGACGCTTGAGGTTATTTTGAGCCGGATGAGCGTCAACAACCGGGCCGCAAACCTATAGAATGCTCGGCGGCGGCGCTTGTCCTGGGCGGCCGCTTGATCATCGCCAGAGTACCGCGCCCTTCAATGAGCATTTCAGCCGCAACCCCCCAAGCCAACTGGCAACCGGTCATCGCCCTCGCGCTGGCCGCGTTTGTGTTCAACACCACCGAATTCGTCCCCGTCGGGCTGCTCAGCGCCATTGGCGCCAGCTTCGACATGCCCATCGCCAGCGTCGGCCTGATGCTCACCATCTACGCCTGGATCGTGTCCCTGACCTCGCTGCCGGTGATGCTGCTGACCCGCAACGTCGAGCGGCGCAAATTGCTGATCGTGCTGTTCGGCCTGTTCATCGCCAGCCATGTCCTGTCCAGTGTCGCCACCAGCTTCGGCATCCTGATGCTCAGCCGGGTCGGTATTGCCTTGTCCCATGCGCTGTTCTGGTCGATCACCGCCTCGCTGGCGGTGCGCCTGGCGCCAGAAGGCAAGCAGGTGCAAGCCCTCGGCCTGCTGGCTACGGGCACGTCCCTGGCAATGGTGCTGGGTATTCCCCTGGGTCGCCTGCTGGGCGAAGCCATGGGCTGGCGCACCACGTTCCTGGTGATCGGTGCCTTTGCGGCCGCCCTGGTGTTCTGGCTGGCGCGCACCTTGCCGTTGCTGCCCAGCCAGAACTCCGGCTCCCTGCGCAGCCTGCCGTTGCTGTTCAAGCGTCCGGCGCTGGTGGCGCTCTACGTGCTCACCGCCATGACCGTGACCGCGCAATTCACCGCCTACAGCTACATCGAACCCTTCGTCGAAGGCGTGGCCGGCATGAGCGGCGGCGCCGTGACCCTGATCCTGCTGGTCTTCGGCGGCGCGGGCATCATCGGCTCGCTGCTGTTCAGCCTGGTGCACCGCTTCAACCCGCACCTGTTCGTGGTCGGCGCGGTCTCCATCCTGGCCGCCTGCCTGGCGTTGCTGTTGCCCCTGAGCGGGGCCGAGTCGTACCTGGTGGCACTGAGTGTGTTCTGGGGCATGGCGATCATGGGATTCGGCCTGGCCATGCAATCGAAGGTGCTGGTACTGGCGCCGGATGCCACGGACGTGGCCATGGCGATGTTCTCCGGCATCTACAACATCGGCATCGGCGGCGGCGCGCTGATGGGCAGTTGGGTTGGCAGCCACTTCGGCTTCGCCTGGATCGGCGCGGCGGGCGGCTTGCTGGCAGCGGTGGCGCTGATCGGCTATTGCCTGGCGATTCGCAGATTCGGCACGGGTGTTCCCCGTCCATGAGGAGGTAGCGTATGACGATAAAACCTGCGGTGTTTGCATTGCTTGCCAGCGCGTCGGCGCTGCTGCTCAGCCCCTCAGGCTCTGCCGCCAGTTTCGACTGCACCAAGGCCAAGGCGCCTGACGAAATCACCATCTGCAAGCACGTCAGCCTCAATGACCAGGATGTGACCATGGCGTTGCTCTACGACCTGAACAAGCACTTCATGGCCATGGGCGGGCGCGGTTCGTTGATGGACGGGCAGGCCGAATGGCTCAAAAAGCGGCGCACCTGCGGCTCGAACGTGAGCTGTTTGAGCAATGCCTACACCCAGCGCATTGGCATGTTGCGTGGGTTTATTGATGAGCGGGTAATGACGAAGGGGCCGTTTTGATCCATTTGAGGCTCATTGCTCCTGTCGACGTCAACGGGGTGAGTTCATGAATACAGTGCGCGGTTTGCACAAAGACGTTATCAGCGGCGTGGCGCATGAAGGCTGTGCTGTTGAGTTGGTCGGGTGGCTGGTCATCATAGACTGGGCGCTTTTCTTGATCCCCGAAGACTATGTTGATGACTATGAACACGACCTCAGGATAGAGGTGGCTCAGCCCGAAATAATATTCGCCGTCGCCCGGAAAATCCTACCGCTTGGCGGTGGTCGGAGTTTTATTTTTCATAAGGCGAAGCTGGCGGGTGTGGTGACCAGCACAGGGCCGTTGAAAGTCGAGTTAACCGCGTTGTCCGTTCAGGAAAGAAACGCTGAGTACTGCTCAATAAACCTGTCGCAGAGCGATATGCGTGAGCATAAAGTCAGCTATGACGCGTTTCTGCAAGGCCGCAAGGATATTGAGTCTCGCGATTGGCTGGACTGGATATAGCGTGGGGCAAATGAAGCAAAGCAGGCGATTCAGGAACCACCCGCCGTCATTGCCAGAGCGCGGCTCATAACTGGCTAGCACCGCCTCCAACTTCTCCTGGCTCCGCGCAAACTGGCGAATCCCTTCCGCCGGTTTCTCTGCCGCCATTGCATCTTCATTCGACGCCCAGCGGAACTGCGCTTCGCTCAGTTGCTGGCGCGCTTCGTCCGTAGCCCCCGACACCCGTTTGCGTTCCAGCGTGCCGTTGTCTTCGGCACGCTTTTGCAGCAGGTCCGGGCTCCTGAACGACGCCTACACGCAGTGCATTGGCCGGTTGCGGCGGTTTATCGATGAGCGGGTAATGACGAAGGGGCCGTTTTGATACCTTGGGAACGCTCGCGTGCGCGTTGCCCGAAGAACGGTCATCAAGAGTTCCGCTAAAACCAGACAAGTCTCACGGAGTATCTTGTTGCGCATTGCTACCGTCGCCCAGGACCGCACACATCCCGTGTGACGGCACCTGAGTAGCAATGGAGTCGCGTGTGCAAAAGCGTTTGACTGTAGAGTTTCTGGGCACTTTCTGGCTGACGTTCGGCGGCTGCGGCAGTGCCATCCTGGCGGCGGCATTTCCTGGGTTGGGCATTGGTTTTGCCGGCGTAGCCCTGGCGTTTGGTCTCACCGTGTTGACCATGGCCTATGCGGTGGGGGGGATTTCCGGCGGGCATTTCAACCCGGCGGTGACCGTCGGCCTGTGGGTGGGGCAGCGCGTGTGCGGTGCAAAGGTGTTGCCGTATATCGTGGCGCAGGTCATCGGTGCGATTGCCGCGGCTGCGGCCCTGTATGTGATTGCCAACGGCCAGCCAGGTTTCGAGATGGGCGGCTTTGCGGCCAACGGCTACGGTGCGTTAAGCCCGGGCCTGTTCGACATGAAGGCCGCGCTGGTGGCTGAAGTGATCGCCACGTTCTTCTTTGTGCTGATCATCATGCGCGTCACCGCACCGGGCCCGGCCGCCGCCTTTGCGCCGATTGCCATCGGCCTGGCCTTGACCCTGATTCACTTGATCCTGATCCCGGTGACCAATACTTCGGTCAACCCTGCACGCAGCACCGGCCCGGCGTTGTTTGCAGGCGGCGAATACATTGCGCAGCTGTGGCTGTTCTGGCTGGCACCGATGGTCGGTGGCGTGCTGGGGGCGCTGTCGGCGCGTGCATTGGACGAACGCAGCCCGGCGTGATACGGCGGCTTTTGCAGGAGCGCGCTTGTGCGCTCCTGCAGAAAACCTGCGTTACAGCGCAGCCAGTACGGCCTCGAGTTTTTCCTGGTCCCGCGCGAACTGGCGAATGCCTTCGGCGAGTTTTTCGGTGGCCATTGCATCTTCATTCGACGCCCAACGGAACTGCGCTTCGGTCAGTGGTTGGCGCGCTTCACCCGTGGCGCCCGGCACCAGTTTGCGTGCCAGTGTGCCGTTGTCGTCGGCCAGCTTTTGCAGCAGGTCCGGGCTGATGGTCAGGCGATCACACCCCGCCAGTTCTTCGATCTGGCTGAGGGTGCGGAAGCTGGCGCCCATGACCACGGTCGGGATGTCGTTGGCCTTGTAGTAGTTGTAGATGCGTGTCACCGACTGCACACCCGGGTCTTCGGCACCGGTGTAGTCCAGGCCGGTGTTCTTGCGGTACCAATCGTAGATGCGGCCCACGAATGGCGAGATCAGGAACACCCCTGCGTCGGCGCAGGCCACGGCCTGGGCGAAGGAGAAGAGCAGGGTGAGGTTGGTCTGGATACCGGCTTTTTCCAGGCGTTCGGCGGTGCGGATGCCTTCCCAGGTGGAGGCCAGCTTGATCAGCACGCGGTCGCGGCCGATACCGGCCTGGTCGTACAGCGCGATCAACTGGTTGGCCTTGGCCCACAGCGCTTGCTCGTCGAAGGATAGGCGTGCATCCACTTCGGTGGAGATACGCCCCGGGATCACCTTGAGAATGCCGGCCCCCACGGATACCGCGAAGTGATCGCAGGCCAGGTCTACATTGCCCTTGGAGTGGGCGACGGCGCTGCGCAGCAGTTCGGCATATTCCGGAATGGCCGCGGCCTTGAGCAGCAGCGACGGGTTGGTGGTGGCGTCCACCGGGCGCAGGCGGCTGATGGCTTCCAGGTCGCCGGTGTCGCAGACCACGGTGGTGAACGCTTTGAGTTGTTCGAGCTTGGACGTCATGGGCGGTAGTCTCCAGAAAAGGGGTTAGTGGTTCAGGGCCTGGGCGGTGTCGAGGTCGGTGATCAGAATGTCGAGGTAGCCGCCCTTGAGCGCGCCGCGAATCGCCTGGACCTTGTTCAGCCCGCCCGCCAGGCCAAGCACACGTTGGATCGAGCGCAGTTTGGGCAATGCCACCGACACCACGAATTCTTCGTCTTCTTCCAGCACCGGTTTGCCCTGGGCATCGAAGTAACGCAGGCAGATATCGCCCACGGCGCCGCGCTCGGCGAGCAGGCGCAGCATGTCTTCGGTGTAGTAGTTGCCGCTGTTGCGCAGCAGTTGCGAGGGTTCCAGGTCGCCAATGCCGACGATCGCCAGGGTGATGCTGTCAAAGCGCTGCAGCACCTCCTTGACCTCTTCCATCTGCACGATGCGCTGCTTGCTTTCCACCGATTGCTCGATGCTCTGGGACGGCAGCAGGAACGCCGGGCAGTTGAGCAGGGTGGCCAGGCGCTGGGTGAGCAGGGTGGCTTCGAAGGCGCCTTTGTGGCCCACGCCGCCGAGCAATTGCACCACTTCCTGGGCGCCTTGCTTGCCCGGTTGCGCGTGCAAATGGCCGACCATGGCGCGGATGGTGCTGCTCCACGACGAAATGCCGATATGGTCCTGGGGCGACAGGCTGGTTTCCAGGTAATGCGCCGCCGCCGAACCGATGGCCTGCTTGATGCTTTCATCGCTACCGGGTTCGGTGGCTTCCACCACGATCACCCGGCGCACGCCGTAGCGCCGTTGCAACTGGGTTTCCAGTTCCAGGTGCAGGCCTTGCAGGCGCATCACGCTGATCTTCACCACGCCTTCCTGCAGCGCCCGGCGCAGGGCGCGGCTGATAAAGGACTGGGACAGGTCCAGTTGTTCGGAAATCTCGGACTGCTTCAGCCCTTCTTCGTAATAGAGGCTGGCGATCTTGGTGATCAGGCGCTGTTCTTCGATCTGGCTCATGAAAGCCTCAATAAATGAATCAATGTCGGTGAGGATACCAAACCCTTACGACATGATCAGGCCGCCATCGATATTGATCGCCTGACCGGTCAGGTAGGCCGCGTCGTCAGACGCCAGAAACGCCACCAGACCTGCCACATCCGAGGGTTTGCCGGCGCGGCGCAGGGGGATGTTCTTGACCCATTCGGCCATCAGTTCGCCCTTGCCGTAGCGTTTTTCATCGGTACTGAGGATCTCGCCCCACACGCGGTCGTTGTAGTCCCACATTTCGCTTTCGATGATGCCGGGGCAAAACGCGTTGACCGTGATGTTGTGCCGCGCCAGTTCCAGCGCCAGGCTTTGAGTGATACCGATGACGCCCATCTTGCTCGCCGCGTAGTGCGGCGTATAGATGAACCCCTGGCGGCCCTGGCCGGACGAGGTGTTGATCAGGCGCCCGCTGCCTTGCTTGACCATGTACTTGGCCGCTTCCCGGCAGCCCAGCCAGACGCCGGTGGTGTTAACGTGCAGCACCTTGTCGAAGTCGGCACGGGGCATTTTGTCGTAGTGATCAATGGTGATGATGCCGGCGTTCTGCACCGACACGTCGATGCTGCCAAAGCGCGCATGGCCTTCGCGGTAGAGCTTTTCGATATCCTCTTCGTTGGTGACGTCGATGCCCAGGGCGAGGGTGGCGACCTTGTATTCCTGGGCCAACTGGTCGGCGGTGAAGGTCACGCGCTCCAGGTCGTTGGAGGCCAGCACCAGGTTGGCGCCTTCCTGGGCGAAGCGTTCGGCAATGCCGGCGCCGATGCCACGGCAAGCGCCGGTGATGACTACAGTTTTACCGCTGAAGCGTTGCGACATGACAAAAGGCTCCAAAAAAGGCTTACCAGCAGACAAAACCGCCATCGACCAACAGGTCGACGCCGGTGCAGAACGACGAGGCCTGGCTGACCAGGAAAATCGCCGGGCCGACCATTTCTTCCACGCTGGCCATGCGGCCCATGGGCGTGGTCTGTTCAAAGATCTTCACCTGGTCGGCCACCTCCGGGCGCGAGTTCATCGGCGTGGCGGTGTAGCCGGGGCTGATGCAATTGACCCGCAGGCCCTTGTTGGCCCATTCCATCGCCAGGCTTTTGCTCAGGTGGATGACCCCGGCCTTGGACGTGTTGTAGTGGGCTTGCAGCAAGCCACGGTTGACGATGCTGCCGGACATGGACGCGATGTTGACGATAGCGCCTTTGCCCCGGGGCAGCATCACCGCGGCCTGTGCCTGGCAACTGAGGAAAATCCCGGTGAGGTTGATGTCCAGGGTGGTTTGCCAGCGTTGCAGCTCCAAGTCTTCGGCGGCCTGGGCATTGGCGATGCCGGCGCAGTTGACGGCCACGCTGAGTTCGCCGAGTTCGGCTTCGGTGCGGGCCACCGCCGCGTCGAGGGCAGCGCGCTCGGTGACCGTGCCGCTCAGGGCCAGGGCGCGACGGCCCTGGGCCTGGATGCGTTCCACGGTGCTGGCGATGCCGGGGCTGCCCGGCAGGTCAAAACAGGCCACATCGGCCCCAGCCTCGGCCAGCCCGACCGCGATGGCCTGGCCGATCCCGCTGCCGGCGCCGGTGACGAAGGCGACCTGGCCGTGAAGACTAAAAAGTTGCATGAACGACTCCATTATTTGAAATAACACCGAACCCCTGTGGGAGCTGGCTTGCCTGCGATGGCGGTAGCTCAGTCACATCTGCATCGGCTGACCCTCCGCTATCGCAGGCAAGCCAGCTCCCACATTGGATCTTCATTGTTTGCGAAGGTAGGGCACTAGGCCGTGGCCATTTCCATCACCGAAACCGGTGTTGCCTCGCCACGCTCCAATATCCCCATCTGCCGGCCCCGGCTCATCACCATCACCCGATGGGACAGGCCGAGCACTTCATCCAGGTCCGAACTCACCACAATCACCGCCATGCCTTTGGCTGCCAGGTCTGCGATCACTTCATAGATCGCCGCCCGTGCGCCCACGTCGATACCGCGAGTGGGCTCGTCGAGGATGAACACTTTGGGATTGCGCGCCAGCCACTTGGCAATGATCACCTTCTGCTGGTTGCCGCCCGACAAACTGGAAATCCGCGACTGCGGCGCACCTTTCACGCCCAGCCGTGCCACCGCCGTGCGCGCGAACTCGCGCAGCGGGGCAGGCAGCACCCAACCGCGTTTGTCCAGCAGGTCGGTGTTGCCATAGATCAGGTTGTCTTCGATGCGATGTTCCACCACCACGCCTTGCTGCTTGCGGTCTTCGGGCACCAGCACCACACCGGCCTGGATCGCCTCGAAGGGCGAGCGCAATTGGCGAATCTCACCATCCAACACCATATGCCCCTTGATGTCCTGGGCCGCGCCGGCAATGGTGCGCACCAGCTCGGTCCGCCCGGCGCCGACCACACCGGCAATGCCAAACACTTCACCAGCGCGCACGCTGAAATCGATGCTGTGCAACGCAAACTCACGGCAACTCAGGTCCTTGACCTGCAACATCACGTGTTCCTTGGGCGCCTGCAACGTCGGGAAAATTCGCTCCAGGCTGCGCCCGACCATCTGTTCTACCAGCTCGCGCACCGGCACTTGGGCCGTGGCGTGCAGGGCGATCTGGCGACCGTCACGCAGCACCAGCACGCGGTCGGCGATGCGCGCGATTTCTTCCAGGCGATGGCTGATATAGATAAACGACACACCTTCAGCCTTGAGCCGCTCCACCTGCTGGAACAACAGCTCGGTTTCTTCACCGCCCAGGGCGGCCGTGGGCTCGTCGAGGATCAGCAGCCGCGCCTTGAGGGTCAGCGCCTTGGCGATTTCCACCAGTTGTTGGGCGGCCACGCTCAGGCCTTCGACCTTGCGCGACGCCGGCACCTTGAGCCCCAGGCGTTCCAACTGGATCTGCGCCTGGGCCTCGATGTAGTCGCGGTCGACCCGCCCGTGACGCATGGGCAGGCGGCCGACGAAGATGTTTTCGGCGATCGACAATTGCGGCAGCAGGCGGATTTCCTGGTGGATCAGGCCGATACCGGCGCCCAACGCGGCCCCCGGTGAGCCAGGGGCGTAGGGCTGGCCCAGCCAGGTCATGCTGCCCCCGGCTTCGGGTTGCACCAGCCCCGCGATGATCGACGACAAGGTCGATTTGCCCGCGCCGTTCTCGCCGAGCAGGGCCAGCACTTCACCGGGGCGAATGTCCACGTTGACCTGGGACAGCACCTGCACCGGCCCATAGGCCTTGCTGATATTGCGCAGGCACAGCACCGCCTCAGCGGTGGTATCCAGAGCGGCTGCTCTCATGACGACCTCCGAGGTTTACGGGTGCTGTTGCAGGAACGGCGCGACGTTTTCTTTGGTGGTCAACACGGTCGGCAGCAGTTGTTCCTTGGGCACGGCTTTACCGGCCTTGAGGTCGATGGCCGACGCCACGGCCAGGCGCCCCATCTTCTGGGTCTGCTGAGTCATGGTCGCGTTCAGCACGCCACTTTCCACGGCCTTGAGCCCGGCAACGTCGCCGTCGAAACCCACCACCACGACTTTGTGATCCAGGTTGCCGACCTTCACCGCCTGGGCCGCACCGAGGGCCATGGCATCGGCGCGGCCGAAGAACACGCTGATGTTCGGGTCACGCTGGAGCAGGTCCTGGGCCACGGCGAAGCCTTTGTCCTGGGCCCATTCGGCCGGTTGCTGGGCGACCACCTTGAGGTCCGGGAAGGCTTTCAAGCCTTCTTCGAAGCCTTTGGCCCGGTCAATTTCAGGCGTGGTGCCCAACTGGCCTTGCAGGATGGCGATGCGGCCTTTGCCGTCGGTGATCTTGCCCACGTATTCGGCGAGGGTCTTGGCCCCGGCCACGCTGTCGCTGGCGATAAAGGTGTCACCCGGGGCATCGGGCGCGTTGCGGTCCACGGCAATCACCGGGATGCCAGCGGCCTTGGCGGCCTTGACCGGTACACCGGCTGCGGTGGCACCGGCCGGGATGTAGATCAACACGTCGATCTGGCGGGTGATCAGGTCTTCAATCTGGCTGACCTGGGTGGACGAGTTGCCCTGGGCGTCCACGGTGATCACCTTGATCCCCTTGGCCTTGCCCTCGGCTTCCACCGATTGCTTGATCTGGTTGAAGAAGTCGGCCTGCAGGTTGGCCACGGCCAGGCCGATGGTCAGGTCCTTGGCCCAGGTGGTGCCGGCTGCGGTGAGGGTGGCGGCCGCGAGTGCGGTGGCGATAAGCAGTTTCTTGGGGCTGAACATGTCGGTGACTCCTGGTTTTATTGTTGGAGGGTGTCAACTGTCGAACAGGTTTATCGGGCAGTGCTGGAGCGGCGTCGCAGGGTGTCGATGGTCACGGCGAGGGCGATGACCACGCCGATCACCACTTGTTGAATGAAGGGCGAGACGCCGAGCAGGTTCAGGCCATTGCGCAACACGCCAATGATCAGCACGCCGACCAGGGTGCCGCCGATGCTGCCCACGCCACCGCTGAGGCTGGCCCCGCCAATCACCACGGCGGCGATGGCATCCAGTTCCAGGCTCAGGCCGGCGCTGGGTTGGGACGAGTCGAGGCGGGCGGCGAGGGTGACGGCGGCGATACCGGCCAGGGCGCCGCTGATGGCGTAGACCCACAGGGTGATCGCACGCACCTTGATGCCTGACAGGCGCGCCACTTCGGGGCTGCCGCCCATGGCATAGAGGTTGCGGCCACCGGCACGAAAGCGCAGGAACACCCAAGCCACCACCAGCATCACCAGAAACAGGCCGACGGTGGCCGAGAGGAAGCCGAAATGCCGCACCGTGGCCAGGCTGGTGAACCAGTCCGGGTAGCCGACGATCTGCCGGCCTTCGGTGAGGATGTTCGCCAGGCCCCGGGCCACCGACATCATGGTCAGCGTGGCAATGAACGGCGGCAGCTTGGCGTAGGTAATCAGCCCACCGGAGACCAGCCCGGCGAGCATGCCGCTGGCGATCGAGATCGGAATCGCAAAGCCCAGGGGCATGGCCTGGTCCTGGTACAACCAGCCCAGCATCATCATCGAGAACGCCAGCACCGAGCCGACCGACAGGTCGATGCCGCCGATCACGATCACCGCCGTCATGCCAATCGCCAGGATGCCCAGCACGGTGACCTGATCGAGGATGTTCAGGCCATTGCGCAACGAGAAGAAGAATTCAGAACTGAAGGAGAAGACCAGCACCAGCAACACAAGGCCGATCAGCGGGCCACCGATGTTGCTGGGAAGCAGTTTCACCAGCCGGGGACGGCGGGTCGGCTTGAGATCGGCCGGGTGATGGACAGAGGCTTTGGCGTCCACATTGTTCTCCTGACTTATTTTTTTTGGAGTTCATTCAGGCGGCGTGAATATTTATGCGTGCCTGACTGTTAATTCAGATTCCAGTGACACCGTGGCAAAGTCAAGCGCTTAATTTTTCATGCATGCCTCTAGACCGCCGTTTTTATCGGGCGCAAAGCCACGGGATAGATAAGCGCGCGTGGGATTTTAGCCGTCTGTCCGAGGGGAGTTTCCGGGTTTTATTTCATTTTTCCGCCGTTCACTCACTTGACCTGCTGCGGGATCGGCGTCTAAATAGAAATATATTGTCACTGCTGAATAAATATTCAAAACAGCCGTGAACGCTTTCACCCCGCGTGGTCAGCCTCAAAGGAGCCGCTGCATGAATGCCTTCCAGTACGACGCCCACCAGATCAAAGAACAGGCCCGTTTGATCCGGCGCCATGTGATCCGCTTGAATGCCGACTCCCCGGCAGGCGGCCACACCGGGGCGGACCTGTCGGAAACCGACATCCTCGCCACCCTGTATTTCCGCATCCTCAACACCGGCCCCGAGCGCACGGAAGACCCCGAGCGCGATATCTACATCCAGAGCAAAGGCCATGGCGTGGGCGGTTTGTACTGCTGCCTGGCGCAGGCCGGCTACATCCCCACCGACTGGTTGCCGACCTACCAGCACTTCAATTCCCATTTGCCCGGCCACCCGGTGCGGCAGAAAACCCCGGGCATCGAACTCAACACCGGCGCCCTCGGCCACGGGTTGCCGGTGGCGGTAGGGCTGGCGTTGGCGGCGAAGATGTCCGGCAGTAAAAAGCGCATCTACGTGTTGACTGGCGACGGCGAGCTCGCCGAAGGCTCCAACTGGGAAGCGGCGATGGCGGCGGCCAAGTACGGGCTGGATAACCTGTTTGTGATCGTCGACAAGAACAAGTTGCAACTGGCCGGGCTGACCGCCGAGATCATGCCGCTGGACCCGCTGGACGTGAAATGGGCGGCTTTCGGTTTCACCGTCAGCGAGTGCGATGGCAATGACGTCGGCCAGCTGATCGAGAGCCTCGAAACCATGCAAGCCCACACCGGCTCACCCCAGGTGCTGATCGCCCACACCATCAAGGGCAAGGGCGTGTCGTTTATTGAAGCGCGTCCCGAATGGCACCACCGCGTGCCCAAGGGTGATGAAATCAACGCAGCACTGGAGGAGTTGAATCATGGCAAGTGAACACCTGGCGAGCGTCATGGTGGAGGCGTTTATCGCGGCGGTCGATGCTGGCCTGGACGTGGTGCCGGTGGTCAGCGACTCCACCTCCACGGCCAAGATCGGTCCGTTTGCCCAACGCTTCCCCGAGCGGTTGATCAACGTCGGCATTGCCGAGCAGTCCCTGGTCAGCGTGGCGGCTGGGCTGGCATTGGGTGGCAAGATCGCGGCCACCTGCAATGCCGCGCCGTTCCTGATTTCCCGCGCCAACGAACAGATCAAGGTGGACGTCTGCTACAACCAGGCCAACGTCAAGATGTTCGGCTTGAATGCCGGCGCCAGTTACGGCCCGTTGGCCAGCACCCACCACAGCCTCGACGATATTTCGGTGATGCGCGGGTTTGGCAATGTGCAGATCTTCGCCCCGGCCGATGCGCTGGAGTGCCGGCAGATCATCGATTACGCGCTGCGCTATAAAGGCCCGGTGTATGTCCGGCTTGACGGTAAAGCTTTGCCTGAGGTGCATGGCGCCGACTATCGATTCGTGCCCGGCCAAGTGGACATCCTGCGCCAGGGCGCAGACGTGAGCATCGTTGCGTTGGGCTCCGTGGTACACGAGGCGGTGGATGCGGCGGCCTTGCTGGCCGAGCAGGGCATCCAGGCGCAGGTGATCAACCTGTCGTCGATCCGCCCATTGCAGCGTGACGCCTTGCTCAGTGCACTGAGCGCCACGCGCGCGGTGATTACCGTCGAAGAACACAACATCAATGGTGGCGTCGGCAGCCTGGTCGCCGAAGTGCTGGCCGAAGCCGGGCTGGGCATTGCGCTGGTCCGCCTGGGTATCGGCGACGGTGAATACGCGGCGGCCGGCGCCCGCGAACCGACCCGCGCCTTGCATAACATCGACGCGGCTGGGATTGTGGCGGCTGCCACTCGGTTGCGGTGAACCCATGACAAACCACACTCCGCTGATCCTGGCGATAGATGAAGGCACCAGCAACGCCAAGGCGGTGCTGGTCAACGAACTCGGGCAGGTGATTGCCCGGGGTTCGCGGCCCTTGAGCATCAGCCACCCCCAGCCCGGGTTTTCCGAGCAGGACCCGTTGTTGATCTGGCTGCACACCTTGGCCGCGATTGAAGAATGCCTGGCCCAGGTGGAGCGACCGATCACCGCATTGGCCATCAGCAACCAGCGCGAGTCGGTGGTGGCCTGGGACCGGCGCAGCGGCGAGCCGTTGTCGCCGTGCATCAGTTGGCAATGCCGACGCTCCACCGCGTTGTGCGCACAGTTGCATGAGCAGGGGCACGAAGCACTGGTCCTGGAAAAGACCGGGCTGGCCCTCGACCCGATGTTTTCCGCCGGCAAATTCCGCTGGATCCTCGACCACCTGGACAACGGGCATGCACGTGCGGCGGCCGGTGAAATCTGCCTGGGCACGGTCGACAGTTGGTTGTTGTGGAAGCTCAGCGGCGGTCAGGTATTCGCCACCGATTATTCCAACGCCGCGCGCACGCAACTGTTCAACCTGCACACCGGCACCTGGGACCCGGAGCTGCTGGCCCTGTTCGCGATTCCTGCTGCGGCGTTGGCGCCGATTCGGCCGAGTGCGGGTTTCTTCGCCGAAACCGTCGCGCTGGGCGGCTTGCCTGCGGGTATCCCGGTGATGTCGATGATGGGCGACTCCCATGCGGCGCTGTACGGGCAGGGTGGTTTCGCCCCGGGGCTGGTCAAGGCCACCCTCGGCACGGGCTCGTCGTTGATGACTCCGATGGGCGGGCCGATTGCGTCCACCCATGGGCTTTCCACCACCTTGGCCTGGCATGACGGCAACGCGGCGACGTTCGGCATGGAAGGCAACATCGTGCACACCGGCGCCGCCGTGCAGTGGGCCTCGCGGCTGGTGGCCGGTGAGTCGCTGGACGCGTTGACGGAACAGGCCGCGCAATTGCCGGATAACGGCGGCGTGTACTTTGTGCCGGCACTGTCCGGGTTGGGAGCGCCGCACTGGAAAGCCGACGCCCGTGGCTTGATCTGTGGCCTGAGCGAGGCCACCTCGGGCGCGCATATTTTGCGCGCCTCGCTGGAGTCCATCGGCTATCAGATTCGTGATGTGTTCGAGGCGATGCAGCAGGACATCGGCAGCCCGTTGAAAGAGCTGTGGGTCGACGGCGGCGCGACACGCAATCGCTGGTTGATGCAGTTCCTGGCCAACCTGCTGCAACGTCCGGTGGTGCGCAGCCTGTCGCCGGAGGTCTCGGCACTCGGGGCTGCACACCTGGCGGGTAGGGCGTTGGGAATTTGGGCGAGTGATGAGGCTTTGGGTGCGCTGGAGCGTCAGCGCGAGCGCTTCGAACCCCAGGATGATCCTGCGATGGCAACTCGGTATGCCGAGTGGAAAAAGGCCCTGGCCCGCACCCTTCTCTAACACCCGATGAACATCAAGCCTGTGGGAGCTGGCTTGCCTGCGATTACGGTGGGTCAGTCAACACATTCGTCAACTGAGCCACCGCATTCGCGAGCAAGCCCGCTCCCACATTTAGACCGATTTATGCCTGACCCAACTGTTTAAGCCTCGGGAAAACCGGTCTTCTGTGCCCAGCGATTCTGACAAAACCTCTCATGGCTTCCAGGTCTGCACGTCCTTGGCATCCACGGCCTTAGGCAGCAAGCCCGCCTTGAAGAACGCATCGGCAATCTTCTGCTGTTCGCCCAACTGATCGAGCGTCACCGGTTGCACCTGATAGCTACGGTGCGCGTTGGCCGCTTCAACGGTGGCCACATCCAGGTTACCCCACAGCGGGCCAAGCACCTTGGCGGCGTCTTGCGGGTGGGTTTTCACCCATTGGCCGGCTTTTTCCAATTGTTCGTACACCACCTTCAGGACCTCAGGGTGGGCCTTGGCGTAGGGCGTGCCCGTCAGGTAATAGCGCTTGTAGCTGGCCAGGCCCGCGCCATCCGCCAGGGTGCGGGTGGGCAGTTGGCGCTGCACGCCTGTGAGGAAGGGTTCCCAGGTGACCCAGGCATCGACTTTATTGTTCTCGAACGCAGCGCGGCCATCGGCCGGTGTCAGGTAGGCCGGTTCGATATCCGAGAAGGCCAGGCCCGCTTTGGCCAGCGCCGCGATCAACAGGTAGTGGGTGCCGGCGGCTTTGGTCACGGCGACTTTCTTGCCTTTGAGGTCGGCCAGTTGCTGGATCGGCGAGTCCTTGCGCACCACGATGGCCTGGGCCGACGGCGAGGGCGCTTCCTGGGCAAAGTAGGTGAGTTTGGCCTGGGCCGCCTGGGCGAAGATCGGCACGGTGTCAGCCACGTCGGCGCTGATGTCGACGTTGCCGACGTTCAGTGCCTCCAGCAGCGGCAGGCCGCTGGGAAACTCGTGCCAGGACACGTCGATGTTGTCGGCCTTGAGGGCTTTTTCCAAGGTGCCCTGGGTCTTGAGCAGGGTAATCAGGGTGGACGATTTCTGGTAACCGATACGCACGGTCTCCTGGGCCTCGGCGCTGACCGCCACGGAAAAAGCCAGAAGCCCGATGACAACGGCGAGGGGACGACGAATAGACATGGCGCGCTCGATCTTCAATGGAATGCAGCCAAGCATAAAGTTCTAAAAACCAATCGATAAATACTCTTTCGATCTGAGCTTAAATCGCTTTCTCACCTTGTAGTGAGCGGGCTTGCCCCGCGCCCGCGCCGCCACAAATCCCCGCAATTTTCCCTGGAACAGATGAGGTGGGGCTTATTACGCCGCGCGGGGTAAACCCGCTCACTACAAGCGTCCGCGCTGCCACAATCCTGGCAAAGGGTCAGGAGGTCGATTTGGGCCGGCTGTTGCTGAGCACACACCACACGGCCAGGCAGATGAGGCCGCCGCCGTAGAGGTGTGCGCTGGACAGTCGTTCGCCCAGGAACAGCACACCCCACAGCACGCCAAACGGCGGGATCAGGAAGGTCACCGTCAGTGAACGAACCGCCCCGATATCGGCGATCAGGCGGAAATACAGAATGTACGCATACGCGGTGCACACAAACCCCACCACTCCCAGCGCTGCCCAGATCGTCGGGTTGCCCCAGCTGTGCGGCGGGTTGAGCACGGCTGAAACACCGAAGAACGGCAGCAGGAACAACGTCGCGCCGATCTGGCTGCCAAAGGCCACGAGCTTGGCGTCCAGCCCGCCCTTGTCGGCGATCCAGCGGCGGGTCAGGAACCCGGCAACGCCGTAGCAGCCGGTGGCGACCAGGCACGCCAACGCGCCAATCACCACGGCGACCGAAAGGGTGACCGGGCCGGTGGTGGTCAGCAGGGTGATACCCATCAAGCCGATCACTACCCCGGCGGCTTTTTTAGGCGTCAGCGGGTCGCTGAAAAACAGCGCGCCCATCATCACGCCCATCAGTGGAGTGGTGGCGTTGAAGATCGCCGAGTAGCCCGCCGGCAGCAACGTCGCCGCCACGCCGTACATCAGGAACGGCACGCCGGAATTGATCACGCCCAACACCAGGGTGGGTTTGAGTTTGCCGTTGAAGGCGATGCGGGTGCGCAGCACGGTGACAATCACCGCCAGCCCGATGGCCCCCAGCAGCACACGGAAAAACGCCGTGGGCAACGCGCCCAACACCGGCGCCGCGATGCGCATGAACAGAAAACTCGCGCCCCAGATCGCCGCCAGTACCAGTAGCCGAACACCGTCAGAAAGCTTCATGCGTCACCTTTGTTTGTGGAATTCCAAATCGCGTAGTGCTCGGGCATGCACACTGCACAAGGCCGGTAGCCGGCGGCAATGGCGGTGGGCTCGTCGGCAAAGAACACGCGGTGTTTCACATAACCGCCGTTGGCAATTGCTCGCCGTGCGGCGCGGCAGTCCAGGCGGCCGTAGATCTGGGTGCCGCGATGCCCGGCGCAGGTGCCCGGCACAAGGCTGGCGTAAGGTTTGCCCGTTACCCCGAGCAAGGTGAACGTCTTCATCGGCCACCCTCTTGGGTATCAGGTGCATCATGGAACAGCACTTCCAATCCCACGCGTTCGCCGCCGCGCACGCGGCTGATGGCGTGCTTGAGGTTCACGCGGTAATAGCCCTGGCTGCCTCTGAACGGGCGCACCGCCGTGGCGATGATCGCCACGTCACCGCGTTTAAGCGGCACCACCATCGGCCGCGATTGCAGGCGCGGGCGCTGTTCGGTCATCACCAGTTCACCTCCTTGGAAGTCCGTCCCCGGCTCGGACAGCAGTGCAACGATTTGTAAGGGAAACACATGAAAGCCGGCATTGCGTTGATGCAGGGGCACCTGGTCATGCACACGCAACCGGTACAGATGGGACTGCCCTCGGGTCTGGCCGGCGTTGCGGTTTTGCCGCAGGAACTCATCCAGCGTAGCCGGGTAACGCGCATCGATGGCCAGGGTTTCGTTCCAGCGATTGGCGACTGGGGCCAGGCGCCGGTAGAGCGCCGTGCGCCACTCGGCCAGCGGGGTGGGCAGGTCTGTCTCGAAGTAGCGCCATTGCGCAAACAGGTCCTGCGCGGTGATGCACTGGGCCAGGGCGTCGACGACCGCTGCGCGCAACAACCCGGGCAGCACGGCGTAGCCTTCGCTATCGAGTTGGCGGTGGAGGTCGGCCCAGTCCAGCTGATCAAGTGCGGCGTCGAATTCAAGCAAGTTCATGTTCACCTCGCATCATGAAAAATCAGGCCGACGGCATACCGCTGGCCACTGCAGATGCGGCTCACACCGTGGCGCATGGCGACTTTACGGATACCGCGCAGGCCTACGACCGGCCGCTGATTGACGGTAAATACCAGCCCATCGCCCTGGCGCAGCGGGATGACTTCGGCGCGCTGGCCCTGGGATGAACGCTCGGTCATGACGAACTCGCCGCCGACGAAATCCCGTCCGGGTTCCGATAACAGGATCGCCACCTGGAGCGGGAAAACGTGCTCGCCGTAGAGGTCCTGATGCAGGCAGTTGTAGTCACCTGCGCCATATTTGAGGATCAGCGGAGTAGGGCGGGCCTGGCCTGTGGCATGGCATTGACGCAGGAACTCGTTCAGCTCACTTGGGTACTGCACGTCAAGGCCGAGCTGGAGGTTCCAGGCATTGGCAAGCGGGGCGAGGCCTCTGTAGAGCGCGTGCCGCAGTTGATCAAGCAACGGCGGCAAGGGGTAGGCAAAGTATTTGTACTCGCCGCGCCCGAACCCATGTCGAGCCATCACCACCCGCGAGCGATAGCCGGTTTCCTGCGCATAGCGCGGCGAGCGCCTCGCACTGTTGGGCTGTCAGCAGCGCGGGCAGCACCGCGTTTCCGTGGGCCTCGAGCTCACGGGCGATGCGGTTCCAGTCGTGCGTGGGGGCGTGGTTTCTGGGGGTGTGCATGGCCTTGACGCTCATCGGTGGGCAGATGAGCGGAGTCTAGGGGGCACTTGCCGGCTTGGAACTCTGCGGCTTGCGGTCGAATTGTTTAACGGCGCAACTGCGCTTCACCTTCGATGCACGCCACCAGAAACTCCATCACCACTTTCACCAGGGGCGAGCGGCGCATGTCCGGGTACACGGTGAGCCAGATGTCGCGCATGGGACCGTCGGTGGCGGTGGGCAAGCGTGTCAGCAGTGGGTCGTGGTCGCCCACCAGGGTCGGCAGCACTACCGCGCCTACTTGGGCGCGGGCCGCCATTTGCTGGGTGACCAGTTCGCTGGCGGCAAACACGATGGGGCGCACGCCGCGCAGTTGGTGCATCCAGGCCTGTTGGGGCAGGTGGTCGCGGCTGCTGTCGTAGGCGATGAACGCCCACTGAACGGGAGGCTGTTGCGCTAATTCGGCAGCGCCATACAAACCGAAGCGCACCACGCCGACCTTGCGCCGGACCAGCGCGTCTTCGTCGGGACGCACGGTGCGCAAGGCGATATCCGCTTCGCCTTTGTCCAGCGCAGCCAGTTGGGTGGAGGGCATCAGCACCAGATTCAGCTGTGGGTACTGCGCACGCAATCGCGCGACATGAGGTGCGATGCAGTGGTTGGCGATGGACGGCGGGCAACTGACCCGCACCGTGCCGGCCATCTCGATGGAAGCGACCCGCGACAGGCGCATCACGTCGGTCGCCATCGCGTCCATGCCCGCCGCCAGTTCGGCCAACGCCCGGCCCTGGGCGGTGAGCGGGCGGCTACGGGGCAGGCGGTCCACCAGTTTTACGCCCAGGGCTTTTTCCAGTGCATCGACCCGGCGCCCCACGGTGGCGTGTTCCACCTGCAACTCACGGGCAGCCGCCGACAGCGACTGGGTGCGCGCCAAGACGGTGAAGTAATACAGGTCTTGCCAGTCGAACATCGGGGTATTTCCGCACAGAGGCTGGGAGAGATTGGGGAATTTTCCTACTGAGAGGCCCCTTTTACCATGGCCGCTTCCCAGAGCAAACGGAGTTGTTGCCCGATGAAAGCCATCACCCTGCAAGCCTATGGCGGCCCTGAAGTCGCCCAGTTGCGCCACGATGTTCCCAAACCCGCGGTCACCCCGGGGCATGTGCTGATCAAAGTCGCCTGCGCCGGGATCAACTTCATGGACATTCACACGCGCCAAGGCAAATACGCCCAGTCGGTAACCTACCCGGTGCGCTTGCCGTGCACCCTGGGCATGGAAGGCGCCGGCGTGGTGGTGGAAGTGGGCCCTGGTGTGAGCCACTTGGCCGTAGGCGACCGTGTGGCGTGGTGCATTGCCTGGGGCGCGTATGCCGAATACGCCAACATCCCGGCCGACAACGTGGCGCAGATTCCCAGCGAAATCACGTTCGATCAGGCGGCTGCCGCGATGTTCCAGGGCTGCACGGCTCACTACCTGATTGATGACGTGGCGCGTTTGCAGGCCGGCGACACCTGCCTGATTCATGCCGCGTCCGGCAGCATCGGGCAATTGCTCGTGCAAATGGCCAACCGTTTGGGTGCGACTGTGTTCACCACTGGCAGCACCGCCGAGAAATGTGCGATAGCGCTTCAACGCGGCGCCCACCAGGCCTGGACCTATGACGGCTTTGCCGATCGGGTAATGGACGCCACGGCGGGCCGAGGCGTGGACGTGGTGTTCGATTCCGTGGGCAAAACCACCCTGCGCGACAGTTTCCGCGCCTGCCGGACCCGTGGGTTGATCGTCAATTACGGCAATGTCTCGGGCTCGCTGACCGACCTGGACCCGATTGAACTGGGTGAAGCGGGTTCCTTGTTCCTGACCCGCCCACGGCTGGCCGACCACATGGCTGACGGCGCCACCGTGCAACGGCGTGCCAACGCGGTATTTGCGGCGATGCTGGAAGGTTCGCTCAGCGTGGATATCGAGGGGCATTACAGCCTGGAAACGGTGCAGCAGGTGCACGCACGGATCGAAGCCCGGCAACAGATCGGCAAGGCCGTGCTGTGGATCGACCGCGACCTGCATTAATCACAGGCGAAAAAAAACCGGCTGATCAGGCCGGTTTGGGGCACCTCGCCAACCGCGAGGGTTATGCGTTGTTGCTGTGCAGACGATCAGAACCACCTTCGGCCAGGCCACGTTCTTGCAGACGATCCGCACCGCCTTCGGCCAGGCCACGTTCTTGCAGACGGTCAGCACCGCCTTCGGCCAGACCACGTTCCTGCAGGCGATCAGCACCGCCTTCGGCCAGGCCACGTTCTTGCAGACGATCCGCACCACCTTCGGCCAGGCCACGTTCTTGCAGACGATCCGCACCGCCTTCGGCCAGGCCACGTTCCTGCAGGCGATCAGCACCGCCTTCAGCGACACGACGTTCCAGCAAGCGATCAGAACCGCCTTCGGCAACGCGGTTACCTTGCAGGCGGTCGGCACCACCCTCGGCAACGCGGCTGTCCATCAGGCGATCTGCGCCGCCTTCAGCGACAACAGGGTGAGCAAAAGCGTTGGCGGCGAGTACCGAGAAAGCGAGGCTAAGCAGGATTTGGCGTTTCATGGTTGTGTGCTCCGAGTGTTTAAGTAGGTTGCTGCTGGGTATGGATTTAATGGTACGCGTTGGATTTTTTAAGAGAACTTCATTGCGCTGATGGTGACTATCGACGCCAGCGATGGCCCGTTTCAGGGGACCATCGTGGTGCACGTCATGGCATCTGCGGCAGTTCTTGCGGGCGCAGGTCAAACACCAGCACCTCGGCATCCGCGCCACCACTGAGGCGGATCTGGCGCTCATCCCGCACCCGGGCACCGTCACCTTCCTGCAAGCGCTGGCCATTGACCTCGACACTGCCCCGGGCCACATGGATGTACACGTGGCGGTCTGGCGCCAGGTCCAGGCTCACGGTTTCGCTGCCGTTGAACAGCCCGGCATACACCCGCGCATCCTGGCGAACATGCAGCGACCCTTCGGCGCCGTCCGGCGAGATGATCAACTGCAAGCGCCCGCGTTTCTGCGCTTCGCTGAAGTGCTCCTGTTGGTAGCGCGGCTCGGCGCCGGCCACGTTCGGCACGATCCAGATCTGCAGGAAGTGCACGCCACGGGTCTGGCTGTGGTTGAACTCGCTGTGGGCCACGCCGCTGCCGGCGCTCATCAGTTGCACATCGCCCGGGCGGATCACCGAGCCGGTGCCCAGGGTGTCCTTGTGTTCCAGGGCGCCTTCGAGCACATAGGAGAAAATCTCCATGTCGCGGTGCGGGTGCTGGCCGAAGCCTTTGCCGGCCGCCACGCGGTCATCGTTGATCACCAGCAGGTCGGAAAAACCCTGCTCGCTGGGGTTCCAGTAGTTGGCGAACGAGAAGGTGTGGAACGACTTCAACC
Source organism: Pseudomonas sp. TE24901 (assembly GCF_054058375.1). NCBI lineage: Bacteria > Pseudomonadati > Pseudomonadota > Gammaproteobacteria > Pseudomonadales > Pseudomonadaceae > Pseudomonas > Pseudomonas sp. TE24901. The sequence goes on along the minus strand of NZ_JBSSAF010000014.1, from coordinate 140,780 downwards.
AACCGTGATTGGCGGCGCCGCGTTCGGAAGCTTTGCGAAGGGTCAGCATGGTCTTGTCCTCAAGTGAGCGGGGTCTGCGAAGTGCAGGTCGCTTGCGTTGAGAAGAAGGTTAATGATTACCAATAAATTCATTAAGAAGCTGAAATCTGAATAACTGTCTCTTTAAAGTTGACAGTAAAAGACATGCCATAATGTCTGCCGCTTCCCTTATCGACGGACCTTGCTCTCTATGAAAACCGTGGCCATGGCGCTTTTTCCTGACTTCCTCCTGCTCGACATGGCCGGCCCGCTCGAAGTGTTTTCCATTGCCAACCGCTACCTGCCGCAAGCCGAGCACTACCAGATCCTCACCCTCGGCATCGAGCCTGGGCCGTTGCGTGCCTCCAACGGTGTGAGCGTGCAGCCCGATCTGCTGCTTGAGCAGGCGGCTGATGACTATGACCTGCTGCTGATCCCCGGTGGTCCCGGCGCCTATAACGAATGCCACCCGGCGTTGCTGCCCTGGCTAAAAGCCGCTGCACCCCGGGCGCGGCGCTTCGGTTCGATCTGCACCGGCGCCTTTGTGCTGGGGCACGCCGGCCTGCTCGATGGCCACCGCGTGACCACCCACTGGCACTACACCGAGCGCCTGATCAAGGCGTTTCCCAGGGCGATTGTCGAGACCGATCGCATCTACCTGCAGGACGGTCGGCTGATCACGTCGGGCGGCGTCACGGCCGGCATCGACCTGGCACTGTCCGTCGTCGCCCAGGACCACGGCAAGGCGGTGGCGGTGGAGGTGGCCAAAGTGCTGCTGGTGGTGATGAAGCGCCAAGGTGGCCAGGCCCAGTTCAGCCCGATGACCGCCGCCGTGGCGCCCCATGAAAGCGCGATCACCCGGGTGCAGAACCAGGTGCTGGCGCAGTTGGACCAGCCGTTCACCATTGAATCAATGGCCGCACTCGCCGGCATGAGCCCACGCCACTTTGCGCGGCTGTTTGCCAAGGAAGTCCAGATGACGCCCATGGCCTTCCTGCAAGGCGCGCGCATCGACCGCGCCCGGCATTTGCTCGAAACCACCGACCTGCCGCTCAAGACCGTGGCGTTCCACGCAGGCTTTGGCAGCGTGCGCTACATGCGCTTTTTATTCAGTGACAAGCTCGGCCTGAACCCGACCCAGTACCGACAACAGTTCAGTTAACCGCTGGATGTCCGTCTGGCGCACCCGAATGTCCGTGTCGCTCCCCCTGCCAGCATTGTCCTGTCACGGCAGGCTGGCAAGATAGCGCAAGGCCCACGGAAAAGGATGCGCAGCCGCCCAAGAACGGGCGTTCCAGCGCTTTTACACCCGATGAACAACCCCCGCGCGGTGAGCTTCGGCCCCTACACGTTTCATCCTCAGCAACGCTTGGTCAGCAAGGCCGGCTGGCCGGTGCCGTTGGGTGGGCGTGCGCTGGATATCCTCGCGGTGCTGCTGGAGGCGCCGGGGCAATTCATCAGCAAGGAGGCGCTGATTGCCCGCGTGTGGCCGAGCAGTGTGGTGGAAGAGAACAACCTGCGTGTGCACATCGCCGCTTTGCGCCGCGCCTTGTCGGGGCAGCCTTACATTCTCAACGAGCCTCAACGGGGCTACTGCTTCGTGGCACTGCAACAGGCTGCGCTGCCAACGGCGATGCCCCGGCATAACCTGATGGCCCGGCTCAGCCCGGTGATCGGCCGTGACGAGTTAGTGGGGCGGTTGGCACGGCGCCTGTCGGGGCAACGCTTGATGACCCTCACCGGTTGCGCTGGCGTGGGCAAGAGCACCCTGGCAGTGGCCCTGGCTGAACGGGTGTTGCCACGTTACCGCGACGGCGTGTGGTGGGTGGACCTGGCGACGGTTACCGCGCCGACTCAAATGTTGCGCCATCTCGCCAGTGCCCTGCACCTGCAGCCCTGTGGCAACGCCGCAGCATTGGCCAGCCAACTGGCTGCGCGCCAATTGTTGCTGGTGCTCGACGGGGCGGATGTGTTGCTCGGTGCCTGCCGTCATCTGGTGCGCACGCTGCACGAGAAAGCCCCCCAGGTCAGCGTGGTGTTGAGCAGCCGCGAAGCCTTGCAGGTGCCGGGCGAATGGGTGCAACCCGTGCCGCGCCTGGCAGTGCCGGTACCCTCGGCGTGGGCCAGTGTCGAGCAGGCCATGGAATACCCAGCGGTGCAGGTGTTCGTTGCTCGCGTACGCGCCGCGCAGCAAGGCTTTGCCCTGCGACCCCAGGAGCTGGCCCCGCTGCGCGACATCTGCCGGCGCCTCGACGGCATCCCACTGGCTCTCGAATTGGCGGCCGCCCAGGTGAATGCCCTGGGGGTGCACGGCGTACACGCACAATTGCAGCAAGGTTTGCAGGTGCTGACCCGTGGCCGGCGCACGGCGGTTGAGCGGCACCAGTCCTTCACGGCGGCCCTGGATTGGAGCTACGAGCGCTTGAGCCTGCCGGAGCGCTGGCTGTTCCTGCAGATGGCGCTGTTCAAGATGGCCGTGACGTTGCCGGCCTTGAGTCGACTGGTCGCCGGCACCGAGCTGGAGCACGCCGACCTGTCGTACTTGCTGGAGCGCCTGGCGGGCACCTCATTGCTGACCGTGGAGCCCGGCCCTGGGCCTACGCGCTACCGCCTGCTCAACAGTGTGCGCAGCTACGCCCTGGCGCAGTTGCGCAACCCCGAGCAAGTGGCGCGCCTGCAACAAGGCTATGGGCATTACCTGGGACCGTTTTCAGGCCGGCCGTTTGTCTTGCAGCTCGTCGAGCAGGCGGCGTGCGCGGGTTAGGTCACGGGTGGCAAACCCTTCGGTGAATTGTCCATAGACCGAACCCACCAGTTCGCGGGCGACACGCAAACGGCCCTGGCTTTTCCATAACCGCGCCAATGACGTGGCACTGCGTAATTCCCACGCCAGCGCGCCTTGCTGATGGGCCAGGCCCATAGCCTCCAGCAGCAACGCTTCGGCCCCACGGGCGTCCGTCATGCCTTCGGCCCTGACCCGCAGAATCTCCGGGGTACACCAACCGGCCGCACCGTTTCGGGCGCGCTCAAACGCGGTGTCACTGACCTCGTTGGCCCGGAAGGTCAGCAGGAGGTCTTCGACCAATCCCAGGCCTTGCAGCGATGCTTGTTGCGCCGTGCCCGCGTAGTGCTGGGCCCAGGTGTGGAACAGCTGCACCGAGTGTTTTTGGGATTGCTGCAACAACAGCTGCAGTAGTGAGTCTGCCGCCGAGGTGTCGCCGTTGTAGCGTGCGATCACCACACCGGCCAGCGCCAGGGTGTAGCAGATCGACGTACCGTGGTTGATCTGCAAGGCCAGTTCCAGGGCCTGGCTGGCCGTGCGCCAGGCGCGTTCCGGAAAACCGCGCAGCCACAAGGTGCGCGCGAGGATGGTCAAGGACGCCACGCTCTGGTCGTACTGCACGCCGAAGCCATGGGTAAACCGGTTGAGATGGCCGCTGTGGGCCATGCGCTGGATCACCTGCTCGGCGTTGTGCAGCGCCAGCGCCTGGTTGCCGGCGAAGTGTTGCGCCAGTACGCGCAGGCGCTGGGCGCTGAGGGCCAGCAGTGGTTCGGTCTGCGGGCCGAGCTGGTCAAAGTGCAGGCTTTGCGCCAACGCTTCACGGTAGTTGCCGCAGCACAGGTTGACCGCCATATGCCCCGACACCGCCCGCAACTGGCCGGCCAGGTCCTTGCCGCCTTCGGCCAGGCGCCGTGCGCAGGCAAAGGCTTCAATGGTCTGCGGTGTGCCGCCCTGGGTGTGATAGGAAAAACTGCCCAAGGCCAGTTGCAGCATCATGTGCAGGCGCTGGCTCGGCGCGCTCGACTGCTGGAGCCGTGCCAGGGCCTTGCCCACGTACAGGCCGTGTTCACGCAGTAACGAAAGCTCTTGCCACAGCGGCATGGCGCCGACGGTCAGGCGAATGCCCAGCAGGTGTACACCCTTGTCGCCCAAGCCCCAATCGAGGGCGGCACGGATGTCTTCACGCAAGGGCGCGTAGCGGTCGATCCAGGCCTGGGTGGCAATCAGCTCCCAGTCGTCCTGCGCCTGGTTCATCAACGCCAGGCAGCGTTCTGCATGGCGCTCACGGGTGGTCTGGAGTTCATCGGCCACGCTGAGTTGTTCCAGGGCGTAGGTGCGGGTGATGTCCAGCAAGCGATAGACCATCTCGTCATCGCCGGCTTCCACGTTGAGCAGGGATTTGGCGACCAATTGGGTGATCGACCCCAGCACCTCGCTGGGTGCGATCTGTTCCCCGGCGATCACCGCAGCGGCGCTGGCCAGGCTGAAGCCGCCGCGAAACACCGCCAGGCGCCGCAGGCAGATCTGCTCGCACGGGGTGAGCAGGTCAAAGCTCCAGTCCAGCGTCGCGCGCAGGGTTTGCTGACGGGGCAGGGCGCTGCGCCGGCCACGGGTGAGCAGGCGGAAGTTGTCTTCCATCTGTACCAGCAGCCCCGGCAGGCCAAAGCGTTCGATTTGGGCGGCCACCAGTTCAATGGCCAAGGGAATGCCGTCCAGCTTCTGGCAAATATCAATCGCCAACGGCAGCTCGGCTTCGCTCAGTTCAAAGCTGTCCTGGTGAGACATGGCCCGCTCGATCAGCAACTGCAAGGCCGGGTAGCCCAGCGCCTGGGCGCGGTTGCCGCTGGCGGGCGGGCAGGCGAGGGGTTCCAGGCGTTGCACGCATTCGCCTTCGGCCCGCAAGGCCTCGCGGCTGGTGGTGAGGATGTGCAGGTGAGGGGCGTGACGCAGCAGGGTTTCGCTGATCAGCGCGATGTCATCGAGCAGGTGTTCGCAGTTGTCGATCACCAGCAGCATCTGGCGTTCGTGCAATTGATGGGCAAAGGCGGCGAGGGGCTCATGCTCGGCGCAGGTCAGGTCGAGCAGGGCGGCGAGGTTGGGCAGGATCATCGACGGCGCGCTGAGCGGCGCCAGGTCCAGCAGGCGGATACCATCGCGGTAATGCCCGATCAGCAGTTCCGCCACGCGCAACGCGACGGTGGTCTTGCCGATGCCCCCGGGGCCGGTCAGGGTGATGAAGCGTTGCTGGGGCAGTTGCTGCACCAGCGTGTCGATCAGCGCCTGGCGGCCGATCATGCGGGTGTGGCGCAGAGGCAGGTTGTGGCATGGGCGCTGGGGTTCGCCGTCGGTGGGCAGTGTCATCGGTTCGATGCTCAGTGGCGCGACAAAACTGTAGCCACGCTGCGCCACCGTGACGATATAGCGCTGCCCGGCCTGGCCATCGCCCAGCGCTTTGCGCAACGCTGCCATGTGCACGCGCAGGTTGCCGTCCTCCACCACGCTTTTGGGCCACACTCGGGCGATCAGTTCCTGCTTGCTCACCACGTTGCCCGCCTGCTCCAGCAGGATCAGCAGAATGTCCACCGCACGCCGCCCAAGGCGCAATGGGCGACCGGCCTCCAGCACCAGGCGTTGGTGCGGGTGGACGCGGTAGGGGCCGAAATGCACGGCCTGGTCGTGGGGGGCACTCATGGGTGGCCGTGCTCTGGGAAAAGGGTCTGGGCAGCATAGGCCACGCGGGTGCAGACCACTAGGCCGCGATCACTTGGGGCTTGTGGCGCAATTGGTGGTTTCGCCAGGTCATCGGGTTGACGCCTTCACTGCGGGTGAACATGTGGCAGAAGTGCGCCTGGTCGCAGAACCCGCACTCCAGGCTGATTTGCGTCAGGCTCAGGGCGGAACCGATGATCAGCTCCTTGGCCCGTTGGATGCGCTGTTGGCGTATCCATTCCTGGGGCGACAGCCCGGTGGTGCACTTGAAAGCACGGGAAAAATGGCTGCGCGACAGCGCGCAGGCCTGGGCCAGGTCAGCAATCGCCAGGCTTTCACCGAGGTTGGCGAGGATCAGTTGTTTGGCAATCCGCTCGCGCCGGGGGCAGAGGCCGCCGGTAGCGGATAAGCGGGGAGCACAGTGCTCAAGTCGGGCCATGACAAATATCCGCAGTCGATGGGAGCGTTCCCGGTGAATGGAGGCAGTGTAGACCGACTCATTCTTGGCGCCGGACCGTCTGGCTGACGAGTTAATCGTTGTTAATTTCGCCAGGTCCAGGGCCGGAAAAGACAGCACAGGCGTGCAATCGCGGCGCCGACGGGCGTGCTTATCTGGCGGCTTGCCAACCGTTTGGATACACGCCATGAACCGTAACGACCTGCGCCGCGTCGACATGAACCTGCTGGTGATTTTCGAAGCGCTGATGTTCGAAAAGAACCTGACCCGTGTGGCCGAAAAGCTGTTCATGGGCCAACCCGCCGTGAGTGCGGCACTGGGGCGTTTGCGGGACTTGTTCGACGACCCGTTGTTGCTGCGCAACGGGCGGGGCATGGAGCCCACGCCACGTGCCGTGGCGATACTCAAGGAGTTGCAACCGGCCATGGACACTATTTCGGGCGCGGTCAGCCGCGCCAAGGATTTCGACCCTTCTACCAGCTGTGCGGTGTTTCGCATTGGCCTGTCCGATGACGCCGAATTCGGTCTGTTCCCGCCCTTGCTCAGCCAACTGCGCGAAGAGGCACCCGGGATCATCGTGGTGGTGCGTCGGGCCAATTACCTGTTGATGTCGTCGTTGTTGTTGGCCAGTGGCGAGATTTCGGTAGGGGTGAGCTACACCACCGAACTGCCGGCGAATGCCAAGCGCAAGAAACTGCGGGATATTCCGTGCAAGGTGTTGCGCGGGGATGATGGCGTGCAGCCGCTGACGTTGGACGACTACTGTTCGCGGCCCCATGCGATGGTGTCGTTTTCGGGGGACCTGAGCGGCAATATCGACCTGGACCTGGCGCGCATTGGCCGGTCGCGGCGGGTGGTGCTGGCGGTGCCGCAGTTCAGTGGGTTAAGGGCGTTGCTGGCGGGGACGCAGATTATTGCGACGGTGCCGGATTACGCGGCGTGTGCGTTGACTGAGGGGACGACGTTGCGGGCGGAGGATCCGCCGTTTGCGATTGATGCGGCGGAGTTGTCGATGGTGTGGAGTGGGGTGCATGACAACGACCCGGCGGAGCGGTGGTTGCGGGGGAGGATTGGGGAGCATATGGCTCGGGTGGTTTGATTGGGGGGCATATCCGTTGCTGCGGTAACGGCTGCTATTGGTTCCGCCCTTACGGCGGGTCACTTTTGGAAAAGAGCCCGGAATGCCGGCCCAGCCAAAAGTAACCAAAAGGGCTCTTGCCCCAACACTCGGTGCCTCGCCTAGGCTCGGCATGCCCTCACTCCGGCTTGAATCCGTGGGCCGCCGTCATGGGCCATCCCTGGCCCAGGACGGCTAACCCGGCGTCCTGCCGGGTTACCCACGGATTCAAGCCTGCGTTCGGCCAGCGTGTTTGACGGGGCGCCTAAGATCAAAATCAACAGCAACAGCACGGCGGCCTAGTAGCCGACCTGAGTGGTTGGATCAAAAGCAGATACGTGTAGGAGCTGGCTTGCCTGCGATGCAGACACCTCGGTGAGTCAGGTACACCGCGTTGATGCCATCGCAGGCAAGCCAGCTCCCACAGTGGGGCTCCGCGTTCTGCCTGATTTTTTTGCGCCATCGTTAACGACCATCGCCGCGGTGCGACGATTCGGCATTCCGGCTCTATCAAAAGTGAGCCGCCGTAAGGGCGGAACCAATTTTAGCCATCACCCAAACAACGGATATGGACTCAACCCCCCCACCCAACAAACCGACCCCCCCAACTCGATGCCTTAGCCAGACAGCCCACAAACAAAAAACCATGGGAATTCTACTGACGCCAAGCTTCAGTAAAGTCCTAGTCGTGCGAGTACGTTGTCTGGCAGCTAGCGCTGGCGCAAGCCTTCTACCATGGGTAACTATTCCATAGAAGGTGTGTACTTATGCAGATTCAAAAAACGCCATTTATTCCACCAACAGTGCCCGCATCTTCTCCTCATACTCCCCCTGTCTCAGTCCCACCCCGAAGTACTGAAACAACACCCGCCACGACGTCGGATGCCGACGAAACCTCCAAGTTGGATAAGGTCGGCGATCCCAAACTGGAAATTAAAAAAGAGGCCACGTCGCCGAATGGGCTGTATCAAGTAAGTTACTCGGTACCTGCGCCGGGAACAGGCTTGAGCAATATCACCTTTCCAATCGTTATCAACGAAGGCCTCCAAAGGAAATCGGCCAACGACGGAGGGGTTTATTACGCGATGCAATTTGACATTAATAATGAAAAGGGCAAACGCTTAGGGGGCGGCTACATCGGGATACAGCCGCGTGGAGATGGCAGGGCACTCATTACGTTTTCTGGATTTGGTCCACATTTTAAAGCGCCGAAAGGAACCTCCGAAGCGGATGGGGGGAAAGGTGGCAGCAACAGCACAATGGTGGATTTCAAGTTCGGCAATAAATACAACCTCACGATAGAGCGAGACCCTGAGAACCCCAAGAGGCTGAGCGGATACATTCAGGATGTGACAGACCCTGGTAATCCTGGGCCCAAGCAACATGTAAAAGACCTTGATGTTGATCAGAACGTCGCGTTGTCCGGTAGGAATATCGGTTTTGTCGAGCAGTACGGTGCGAAAATCAACCGTAGTTCTCAGGTTGCGTCGACCCAAGGTAGCTTTTCTGCGCCTTTTACTACCGATGAAAACGGCAAGGCCAAGGTCGGAGACATCAAAGGGTTGGGGTTGTATGGCCGGTACAAGAACTCGATAGTTGGCAGTCAAACGGTGATCAAGGAGGCCGGAGCAGGCAAAGAGATAAAGTTTTCTTTCCAGGGTGTAGGTTATGAAAAGAACACCTGATGTGTGACGAGTAGAGGCTGTATGTAAACTTCAAAACTGGGAGACCTCATGCAAATGAAGCCTCCCAGAACGGTTTTGCGAGGCCATGCGCCTCAGCACAGGTGGCCAGTACCGAAGCAATGGGCTGTTCCTCATCAGGTTTGAGCCAGCCCATCACATTGGTCACCCATTCTTCCCCCAAATTGGATATTCCTCCCCCAGGCCCCGATGACTAACCTAGCCATCAATCCCCACTGCCTTGGAGTGCCACCATGCAAACCCGCACCGATTTCTACACCGCCTCCCCAGACGCCATGAAAGCCATGCTCGCCCTGGAAGCCGCCACCGGCAAATTGTCCATCGAACTGCCCCTGCTGGAACTGATCCGCCTGCGTGTATCGCAGATCAACGGCTGCGCCTTCTGCCTCGACATGCACACCGCCGACGCCCGCAAAGGCGGCGAAACCGAACGTCGCCTCTACACCCTGTCCGCCTGGCGCGAAACCCCGTTCTTCACCCCGCGTGAACGCGCCGCACTGGCCTGGGCCGAAAGCCTGACCCTGATCAGCCAGACCCACGCCCCGGACGAAGACTTCAATGCGCTGGCCGCCGAATTCAGCGCCCAGGAACAGGTCGACCTGAGCGTAGCCATCGCCACCATCAACAGCTGGAACCGCCTGGCCATCGGCTTTCGCAAAATGCCTAAATAACCCCCTCAAATACGGTGCGAACCTCGGCATCGCTATCGCCCGCAAGCGGGCTCCTACAGTGTGTCGGTGGGGCTAGCAAAAATGTCGAGGTCGCCACGACCTTTGTAGGCGCCGGCTTGCCGGCGATGGCATCAGAAGTTCACCGAAGCACTCAGGCGCGCCGTCAGCGGTGCGCCCTGGAACAGGTAGTCATCGCCCAGGTATTCGCCCGCGTCGCGCCAGTAGCGCTTGTCGAACAAGTTGTCGACGCTCAGGCGAAACACGGTTTCATAGCCATCCACCTTCGTGGTGTAGCGGCTGCCCACATTGACCACCGCGTAATCCCCCACTTCCACATTGCCGGTGCGGTTGGCGTATTTCTTGGCGCTGTATTGCACACCACCCAGCACCGCCAACCCGTTGACCCACGGCAACGCATAGTCGGCATACACACTGGCACGCAGCTTGGGCACGTTGATCGCCTGGTGGCCTTCATACTCCGGCGTGCCGCTGCCGGTCACCCGTGCGCGAATCGCGGCCACACTGGTTGCGATCTGCAGGCGGTCGGTGGCCCAGCCGTTGGCCGACAATTCCAGCCCGGTGTTTTTCTGCTCGCCTTGTTGCACGTAGGTGAAGAGACCGGTGCCGTCGGGCTTGGCGTACTGGTAGGCCTGGCGGGTCTGGAACACGGCGGCGGCGAAGCTGATGCGGCGCCAGTCGTATTTCACGCCGGTTTCGATTTGGCGTGAGGTGGTGGGCGCTAGGGTTTCGCCGAAGTTTGTGGTTGTCCACGGCGCCTGGCCGCCCAGGGACAGGCCTTTGCTGTAGCTGGTGTACAGCGAGAGGTTTTCCACTGGCTTGTAGATCAATGCGGCCTGGGGCAGGAACACGTATTGCTGGGTGTGGCGTGTCTGATCGCCTGTGGTGCCGTCGAAGGCCTTTTCATCCAGGCGCACTTCACGGCCACCCACAATGGTCTGCCACTGATCGTTGAAGCGGATACGGTCGGTAACGAACAGGCCGTACTGGCGGCTGTCGAAGTTGCGATGGCTGTCGTGCAACGGTTTGTCAGTTGGCGTAAAGCTCGGTGCGTCGTCGTTGATATTGCCGCTGCCGATGTACTCGTTGACCGCTACACGCTTGTCGACCACCCGGCGAAACGCGCTGGTGCCGAACGTCAGTTCGTGGCCCAGGCCTGCGGTGTCGAACAGCCCGGTCATGGCCGCCTGCACTTCATCGTCCCGGCGTGTGTCGTCGGGGCTGCGGTAGTCGTAGATGTCGTAGTCACCTTCGGGGCTGAAGGTGTTGGCGTTGCAAGTCCCTACGTAATAACAGCCCCACGCAAACGAGCTGTAATCATCGATCACCACCTTGCTGCGTGCCGCACTGACACTGCCTTTCCACTGGTCACTGAAACGGTACTCAAACTTGCCGTTGAGGTTCAGCGAGTCGATGCCCACCTGATGGGAGCCGGTCTGGTGGCCGAGCAGTTTTTTCGGCGAGGCGTCGTGAGGCACTTCGGTGCCGCCGAGCAGTTGATAGCCCGGCACCGAACGCTGGTTCTTGTTCTGGTATTCGGCGTCCAGTTGCAGCACGGCGTCGGGGCTGATGTTCCAGTCGAAGGCCAGGGACACGAAATCACGCTGGCCGTTGGCGTGTTCCACATAGGAGTTGAGGTCTTCGTGGGCCACGTTGGCGCGCAGGCCGAACTGCTGTTCGCTGCCAAACCAGCCGCCGACGTCGGTTGCCACATAACCGCTGCCCCGGTCGTCGGTGGACACCGTCACCGAGCGCACGTCTTCGGGGCGCTTGGTCACGTAGTTGATCACGCCGCTGGGCTCGGAAATCCCGCTTTGCAGGCCGGCCAGGCCCTTGAGCACTTCCACTTGCTGCTTGTTTTCCAGGGCGACGTTCTGCTCCCCGGTGATGGTACGCCCGTTGATCTTGTAGCTGCTCGCCGCGTTCAGCGAGAAGCCGCGCACCACAAAGTTTTCGTAGTAGCCGATGGGCGCGTAGCTGTCGCCCACCGAGGCGTCGTTGCGCAGCACTTCACTGAGCAGGCGTGCTTGCTGGTCCTTGAGCAGGGCCGCGTTGATCACCGTGATCGAGGCCGGGGTGTCCAGCAGCGGCGCCTCGTCGAAGCCGGCCACCGAGGCAGTTGAGTTGCGGTAGCCGGATTCATCCTGGCCCTGGACGTTCACCGCCGGTAATTCCAGTTCTGCGGCGAAGCTGCTGCCGATACCGCCTGTGAGCAGCAGGCCGAGGGCGAAACGTGAGGTGACGACGGGACGAAAACGCAAAACCATGGGGGCAGGGCCTTAAAGCGCAGGGCAGGGGGGCGCATAAACTAGGCATAAGCGTGGTCTTTTACAAGTCTCCCGTAGGCGTCGGCTTGCCGGCGATGAAGCCCTTGAATAATGCACTGATTTCAAGGACGCCATCGCAGGCAAGCCAGCTCCCACAGAGTGAGGGGTGCCGTTCAGGTGGAGCGCTTGAGGGTTTCGCTGGGCAGTTCCTGGAACAGCGCCCGGTAGCTGTTGGAAAACCGCCCCAGGTGCCAGAACGACCAGTTCATCGCCACTTCGGCGACGGTGGTGTCACTGGCACTGAGCAGTTCGCGCCGTGCCCCGTTCAGCCGGCGCAACCTCAACCACTGTGCCGGGCTCATGCCGGTGTAGGTCTTGAAGCCCTGCTGCAGTTGACGCAGCGGCACCCCGGCAATCTGTGCCAGTTCCAGCAGGTTGACGGTTTCATCCGGCGCATCCGCCGCCCATTCGCCGATGCGCGCCATCAGCCGGCGCTCTTCACTGCGCTTTTGCAATGAACTGCGGTCCAGGCACACACAGGCGTTGTCGAGGATAAACAGGCAGTCGTCCAGCAGTTGCTGGGTGAGGGTGTCGCGGCTGACAGGGTCGATCACCGTGGACAAGCGCGTCAGCGTCCCACTGAGCCAACGGGTGAACAATGCGTTCTGCTGGCAAGTCAGCGGCGCCATGAACAGGCCTTCAAGCTTCGCCACGTCCAGGCCCTGGCGCTGCACGAACTGCGGGCCGAACACCACCGCCACTTCGCGGTAGTTCTCCGGGGTGATCCAGGTGTTGCGGCTTTCGCCATTGAGCATGTACAGCGCGTTGTCGCTGCCGTCGAAACAGAACGCCAGGGCGCCGGGCGGCGCATTGAAATGCTGCTCGACGCGGGTGTTCATGCATTCCTCGTACACCTCCACGCCCTGCAGGTCGAGGTAGCGGATCTGCCCGGCGAAATGCCCCGGGGACATCTGCTGGTACTGCTGCACCCAACCGGGTGTCGCATTGCATTGGGCGGCTACATCACCGGTGGTGAAGGCCTGTACGCGCAAGGCGGTTGCCTGTGTCATGGGTGATCCGTGCGCACTCTATTGGTGCGTTGTGGTGCGTGCAAAGTGGATAGATGCCGTTTGAAGGCCGGCCCAAGATAGACCTCAATGCGCCAGGAGTACAAGCCGGCGTAGCACTCAACCCATGACGAGGTCCTTATGAACGCCCCCTTCGATCAGCTGTCTGCCTGGCTGAAAGAACACAAGATTACCGAAGTCGAATGCGTGATCAGTGATCTGACTGGCATCGCACGCGGCAAGATTGCGCCCACCAACAAGTTCCTGCATGAGCGAGGCATGCGCCTGCCGGAAAGTGTGCTGCTGCAAACGGTGACCGGGGACTTTGTCGACGACGATATCTACTACGACCTGCTGGACCCGGCCGACATCGACATGGTCTGCCGCCCGGTGTCCAACGCGACCTACGTGGTGCCGTGGGCGATCGAGCCCACTGCCATCGTGATCCACGACACCTTCGACAAACAGGGCAACCCCATCGAGCTGTCGCCGCGCAACGTGCTCAAAAAGGTCTTGCAGCTCTACACCGATCAAGGCTGGCAGCCGATTGTCGCGCCGGAAATGGAGTTCTACCTGACCCAGCGCTGCGAAGACCCGGACCTGCCGCTGAAAACCCCGGTGGGCCGCTCCGGCCGCGCCGAAACCGGGCGTCAGTCGTTCTCCATCGATGCTGCCAACGAATTCGATCCGTTGTTCGAAGACGTCTATGACTGGTGTGAAGCCCAGGGCCTGGACCTCGACACGCTGATCCACGAAGACGGCCCGGCGCAGATGGAAATCAACTTCCGCCACGGCGATGCCCTGGACCTGGCCGACCAGATCACCGTGTTCAAGCGCACCCTGCGTGAGGCCGCACTCAAGCACAACGTGGCCGCCACCTTCATGGCCAAGCCGGTGGCCGACGAGCCGGGCAGCGCCATGCACCTGCACCAGAGCGTGGTGGACATTGCCACCGGCAAACCGGTGTTCGTCGACGCCGACGGCAACAAAAGCCAGCTGTTCCTGCACCACATCGGCGGCTTGCAGAAGTACATCCCCAAGCTGTTGCCGATGTTCGCACCCAACGTGAACTCGTTCCGCCGCTTCCTGCCGGACACCTCGGCACCGGTCAACGTGGAGTGGGGCGAAGAGAACCGCACCGTCGGCCTGCGCGTGCCCACTTCCAGCCCCGATGCGATGCGCGTGGAAAACCGCCTGCCGGGCGCCGATGCCAATCCCTACCTGGCCATTGCGGCTAGTCTGCTGTGTGGCTACCTGGGGATGATCGAGCAGATCGAACCGAGTGCGCCGGTGGAAGGTCGTGCCTACGAGCGCCGCAACCTGCGCCTGCCGTTCACCCTCGAAGATGCGTTGGCGCGCATGGAGGACTGCGACACGGTCAAGCGCTACCTGGGCGACAAGTTCGTGCGCGGCTACGTCGCGGTCAAGCGTGCCGAGCATGAAAACTTCAAGCGGGTCATCAGTTCCTGGGAGCGTGAGTTCCTGCTGTTGAGCGTCTAAAAAACCAAAAAAAGGGGTGTCGATATGCGTCTTGTGAAAAAGCTTCTCCCGCTGGCTCTTGTCGCGGCGTTCAGCAGTGCCAGCCAGGCCGCGCAGACGGTAAGCGTCTATAACTGGACCGACTACATCGGCGAGACCACCTTGGCCGACTTCCAGGCCAAGACCGGGATCAAGCCGATCTACGACGTGTTCGACTCCAATGAAACCCTGGAGGGCAAGCTGCTCGCGGGGCGCACCGGCTACGACGTGGTGGTGCCGTCCAACCACTTCCTGGCACGCCAGGTGAAGGCCGGCGCGTTCCTCAAGCTCGATCGCGCGCAGTTGCCCAACTTCAAGAACCTGGACCCCAAGCTGCTCAAGCTGCTGGAAAAGAATGACCCGGGCAACGCCCACTCGGTGCCGTACCTGTGGGGCACCAACGGCATCGGCTACAACGTCGACAAGGTCAAGCAAGTGCTGGGCATCGACCATATCGACTCGTGGGCCGTGTTGTTCGAGCCGGAGAACATCAAGAAGCTGAACCAATGCGGCGTGGCGTTCCTCGACTCGGCCGATGAGCTGTTCCCGGCGATCCTCAACTACCTGGGCAAGGACCCGCGCAGCGAGAACACCGAGGACTACAAGCAGGCCGAAGCCAAGCTGTTGACGCTGCGTCCGTACATCACCTATTTCCATTCTTCCAAGTACATCTCGGACCTGGCCAACGGCGACATCTGCGTGGCCTTCGGCTACTCCGGCGACGTGTTCCAGGCGGCCAACCGCGCCAAGGAAGCCAAGAACGGCGTGAATATCGCCTACTCGATTCCCAAGGAAGGTTCCAACCTGTGGTTCGACCTGTTGGCCATTCCCGCCGATGCCAGCAACCCGAAAGAAGCCCATGCCTTTATCAACTACCTGCTCGACCCCGAGGTGATCGCCAAGGTCAGTGCCTCGGTGGGTTACGCCAACGCCAACCCGGCTGCGAAGGCCTTCATGGACCCGGAACTGGTGAACAACCCCGAGGTGTACCCGTCCCAGGAAGTGCTCGACAAACTCTACATTTCCACCACGCCCACCCCGGCGACCATGCGCCTGATGACCCGCGCCTGGAGCAAAGTGAAGACCAACAAATGATCGCGTCCAACGACCATGCCCATTCCTATTACCGGGCCACGGCCAACGCCATGCCCCAGCGCCTGTCACTGGGGGCCGACCTGAGCGCCGATGTGTGTGTGATCGGCGGCGGGTTCACCGGCGTGAATACCGCCATCGAACTGGCCCAGCGCGGGCTGTCGGTGATCCTGCTGGAGGCCCGGCGCATTGGCTGGGGTGCCAGCGGGCGCAATGGCGGGCAATTGATCCGTGGCATCGGTCATGACGTGTCGGGGTTCGCCAAGTACGTGGGCGAGGAGGGCGTGCGGTACCTGGAGCGGGCCGGGATCGAGTCGGTGGAATTGGTGGGGCAGCGTATACGTGATCATCAGATCGACTGCGACCTGCGCTGGGGCTTCTGCGAGCTGGCGAACACGGCGGCGCAATTCGCTGCGTTCAACGCTGAGCAGGAGCACCTTGCCACCCTGGGCTATGCCCACCAAACCCGCCTGGTCGGCCCGCAGGACATGCCGCAAGTGGTCGGTTCGACGGTGTACGCCGGTGGCCTGGTGGACATGGGCTCCGGGCACCTGCACCCGTTAAACCTGGTGCTGGGCGAGGCCCAGGTGGCCGAGTCCCTTGGCGTGCTGATCTATGAAAACACTGAAGTGCTGGAGCTGATCCATGGCGACAGGGTGCAGGTGCGCTGCGCGGGTGGCACGGTACGCGCTGACACGCTGGTACTGGCCTGCAATGCCCACCTTGAGGAACTGGAGCCGCGCCTGAGCGGGAAGGTGCTGCCGGCGGGCAGCTACATCATCGCCACCGAGCCGTTGTCAGCGGAACTGGCCAACCAGCTGATCCCGCAGAACCTGGCGCTGTGCGACCAGAAGGTCGGGCTGGATTACTACCGGCTCTCCGCCGACCGTCGCCTGTTGTTCGGCGGCGCCTGCCATTACTCCGGGCGTGATCCGGCGGACATCGCGGCCTACATGCAGCCGAAGATGCTCAAGGTGTTCCCGCAGTTGGCCAATGCCGCCATCGAGTTTCAATGGGGTGGCAAGATTGGCATCACCGCCAACCGCTTTCCCCAGGTCGGGCGGTTGAAGCAGTACCCCAACGTGTTCTACGCCCAGGGCTATTCCGGGCATGGGCTGAACGTGACCCACTGGTGTGCAAAATTGCTGGCCGAAGGGATTCACGCCGGCCACAGCACCGGCCTGGATATCTTCAGCCAGGTGCCACACATGACCTTCCCGGGCGGCAAGGCCTTGCGCTCGCCGCTGCTGGCGCTGGGCATGCTCTGGTATCGCCTGCGGGAGTTGGTCTAACTGACGCCACAATCCAAATGTGGGAGCGGGCTTGCTCGCGAATGCGGTCAGTCAGTGACATATGCACTGACTGACCCGCCGCATTCGCGAGCAAGCCCGCTCCCACAGTTTTGAACGGCGTCAGGCTTGGGGTTCGGTGAGCACTTTGCGGAAGGTTTCCACCAATGGCCGCAGGTTGATCCGGTGCCAGGCTGCCCACAGCGGGGTGGTGTAGGTCAGCCATGGCAGGTCGCGCAAGACCACGCCGGGCGGTGCGTTGCGGCTCAGGCCTTTTTGCACCATGGCCACGCCCAGCCCCGAGGCCACCAGGCCCAGGGCGGTGAACGGCTCGCTGGCCTCCATGGGAATCTGTGGGGTGAAACCGGCGCGGATGCAGGCGGCTACAAAGTCATCGGTAGGGCTGGCGCCGGGTTTGCGTTGTACGCCGATCCACTGCTGCTCGGCCAGGTGCTCGGGCAGCAGCGGTTGTTGGTGGGCGAGGGGATGGTGCTCGGGCAAGGCCAGCAACATCGGGTCGTCCAATACTTGCAGCGCGGTCAGGTCCGGGTCATCGGCGGCCGGTGGTTCGCCCACCAGTGCGATATCCAGGCTGCGTTGGCGCAGGCCTTCGAGCTGTTCGAGGGAGGGCAGGTTGTACAGCTTGATGTGCACGGTCGGGCGGTCGTCACGCAGTACCCGCAAGGCATTGGGCAGCACGCCGGCATGCATGGCGTTCTCGATATAGCCGATGCACAAGCCGCCTTCCTCACCGCGCCCCAGGCGCTTGCCGAGGGATTCCAGGCGATTGGCATGGGTGAGCAACGCCTTGGTTTCGGCCAGAAAGGTTTGGCCGTCGCGGGTCAGGCGGATGCGCTGCTGGCTGCGTTCGAACAGGGTCAGGCCCAGGCGTTCTTCGAGCTGGGCGATCTGCCGGCTCAACGGCGATTGGGAGATGTGCAAGCGCTCGGCGGCACGGCCGACGTGTTCTTCTTCGGCGACCACTTCGAAGTAGCGCAGTTGGCGTAGGTCGATCATGTTAGACCTCATGGGACTCAAGTCTGTCGAAGTATGTCTTGGACGGTCCGATCTTGGCAATCTAGGATCTGCTCAACGGTCACCGCGACCACGAACCGATTGAGGATTCACCATGAGCTTGAAAGACAAACTGCCCGGCCCACTGGGCTTTGGCACCGCACCACTGGGCAACATGTTCCGCGCCATTCCCGAAGACGAGGCCCAGGCCACCGTCGAGGCGGCCTGGAACCAAGGCGTGCGTTACTTCGACACCGCGCCGTTCTACGGCTCGGGCCTTTCCGAGATCCGCCTGGGCCAGGCCCTGGCGCAGTACAACCGCGACGACTTCGTGCTCAGTACCAAAGTGGGCCGGGTGATTCTCGATGAAGTCGAAGAAAGCACTCGCGACCTCGGCGAAAAGAGCGGCGTGTTTGAACACGGCCGCCCGAACAAGATGCTCAACGACTACAGCGCCGACGCCACGCTGCGCTCGATTGAAGACAGCCTGAACCGCCTGAAAACCGACCGCCTGGACATCGTGTGGATCCACGACATCGCCCAGGACTTCTACGGCGACCAATGGCTGGAGTACTTCAACCAGGCCCGCACCGGCGCCTTCAAGGTGCTGACCCGCTTGCGTGAAGAGGGCGTGATCAAGGCCTGGGGCCTGGGCGTCAACCGCGTGGAACCGTGCGAATTGACCCTGGACCTGAGCGAGGCACAGCCTGATGGTTTTCTGTTGGCCGGCCGCTACACCTTGCTGGACCACGACCGCGCCCTGCAACGCCTGATGGACGCTGCCTTGGCACAGAACGTCGAGTTTGTGGTCGGCGGCCCTTACAGCTCGGGCATCCTGGCCGGCGGCGCGCACTTCGAATACCAGAAAGCCAGCCCGGCGATCATCAGTAAAGTCGAGCAGATCAAGGCGATTGCCCAGGCCTTCGGCGTCAGCGTGAAAGCCGCTGCGCTGCAATTCTCCCTGGCGCATCCGGCCGTGGCTGCTGTAATTCCGGGTGCCAGTCGTCCGGGGCGAATTGCCGAAGACGTCGCGGCGTTGTCAGAAACCATTCCGGCAGCCTTCTGGCTGGCCCTGCGCGACGCCCGATTGATTTCGGACCGCGCACCTCTGCCGCTCTAACTCAAGGAATCTTGCGATGAACATTGATGTAAGTGGAAAGGTTGCCATTGTCAGCGGCAGCACCGCCGGGATCGGCCTGGGTATCAGCCAGGCCCTGGCGCAGTCCGGCGCAACCGTGGTGGTGATCGGGCGTGAAAAGGGCAAGGTCGACGAGGCCCTGGCCAGTATCCGCCAGGCGGTACCGGGCGCCGACCTGCGTGGCCTGGTGGCCGACCTGGGCACGGCCGAGGGCGCGCAAACGCTGTTCGCCGCCGAACCTCGCGCCGACATCCTGGTCAACAACCTGGGCATCTTCAACGATGTGGACTTCTTCGAGGCGCCCGACAGTGAGTGGACGCGCTTCTATGAGGTCAATGTGATCTCCGGCGTGCGCCTGGCGCGGCACTATGTGCCGGGCATGGTCGAGCAGGGCTGGGGGCGGGTGATTTTCCTGTCCTCGGAGTCCGGCGTGGCGACCCCGGCCGACATGATCAACTACGGCGTGACCAAGAGCGCCAACCTGGCGGTGTCCCACGGCCTGGCCAAGCGCTTGGCCGGTACTGGGGTGACAGTCAATGCGGTGCTGCCGGGACCGACGTTCACCGATGGCCTGGAGCATATGCTCAAGGACGCCACCGCCAAGTCGGGGCGCAGCGCGCGGGACGAAGCCGACGTGTTTGTGCGCCAGGCGCGCCCTACGTCGATCATCCAGCGTGCGGCCAATGTGGATGAAGTGGCGAACCTGGTGGCGTACATTGCCTCACCGCTGTCTTCGGCAACCACAGGCGCGGCATTGCGGGTCGACGGTGGTGTTGTCGACAGTATGGCGATCTGAATTCTTTTAATGATGTGGAGTATTTATTGTGGCAACAGCATCTTCTGTAATCGAAGTACCCGTATCGGCCGATCAGGTCTGGCAATTGGTGGGTGGTTTCAACGCGCTGCCGGACTGGCTGCCGTTCATCGTCAAGAGCGAGCCAAGTGACGGCGGCCGCGTACGCCATTTGCAAACCGCTGACGGCGGGGTGGTGGTCGAGCGTTTGCAGACGTTTGACAACGTGGCCCGCACCTACAGCTACACCATCGAGCAATCGCCGTTCCCGGTGAGCGCGTACCTGGCGACCTTGCAGGTTGAGGCCTTGACCGATGCGTCGGCCAAGGTGACCTGGTCCGGCGTATTCACCCCGGTAGCGGGCACCACCGATGCGGCGGTCGAAGAGTTGTTTGCCGGCGTCTACAGCGGCGGCCTCGAGGCCCTGCGCGCCAACTTCTAACCCGACTCGCTAGACAACACAAATCCAATGTGGGAGCTGGCTTGCCTGCGAAAGCTGTGTATCAGTCACCGGAATGATTGACTGATCCACCGCTATCGCAGGCAAGACAGCTCCCACAGAGTTGTGTGGTGCTCGCGTTACTCGGGCATGAGTTGTTGGCGGCACTCGAGAATCAGGCGGGCACCGCCTTGCTCGCTGGTGCCCACCTCCAACTTGAACCCATGCAAGTTGATGATCGCCGCCACAATCGACAAGCCCAACCCGAAACCGCCTTGCTGGTCGCTTTCATCCACGCGATAGAAGCGCTGGAACACCGCATCGCGTTCCGCCACCGGTATGCCGGGGCCGGAGTCGTGCACTTCGATGCGCGTGCTGCCCGCATCATTGACCCCGCGCAGAATCACCTCGCCGCCGGGTGGGGAGAACTTGATCGAGTTGCTCAGCAGGTTGGCCAGGGCTTCGAACAACAGGGCGCGGTCGCCGGTGATCCACGGCAGGGACTCCGGCGCCTCAAGCCGCAGCTGCAATTCACCTTCTTCGGCCAGCGGCAGGTAGAAGTCGTGCAGTTCGCGCAACAGCGGCAACGGGTCCATCACCAGGAAGCCTGAACGGCGCTGGTGGTCTTCCAGCTCCGAGATGCGCAACAGCCCGCGAAAGCGCGCCATCAGGGTGTCGGTTTCGGCAATGGCGTCATCGAGTTTTACCGCGTAGCCCGAGTCTTGTTCAGCTTCCTGCTTGATGCGGTATAACTGCGCCCGCAGGCGTGTCAGCGGCGTGCGCAGGTCGTGGGCGATGTTGTCGCACACGCCTTTGACCTCGTTCATCAGCTTCTCGATGCGATCGAGCATGGCGTTGACGATGGCCGCCAGCATGTCCAGCTCATCACGTCGGTTCGACAGCGGCAGGCGATGGGTGAGGTCGCCTGCCACGATGGCCTCGGCACTCGCCTGGATCCCACGGATACGCCGCAGCGGGCGGCGGCGCAACAGATGCCAGCCGGCCGCACCGGGGATGATGGTCAGGGACAACGCCCACAACAGCGCATGCCAGATGATCCGGGTCACGCCGAACAGCGAACCGTTGGCCCGCACCAGCACCAGCCAGCGGCCGTCTTCGGTGTGGGTGGCCACGGCGTCGCAGCTGTCCTTGGGCAGTTTCGGGTCGTCGGAGTCGACGCAATTGGCCAGGGCGTGGATCTTGCCGTCCAGCGGCAGGTCCGGCGGCACGGCACGAATCGGCCCGCTCAAGGGGCGGAACTGTTCATCGAACAGGCCGTAGGCATCCACGCCCTTCATGTCGAAGGTCATGCTGGTGGTCAGCGCTTCGACCAGCTCTTCGCCGTCGAAACGCTGGAACAGGTGCTGGCGCTGCATCAGGGAGTGGCGCGACAGGTCGCCCAGGTAACCCGACACTTCGTAGTACAGCACCCCCATGAGGATGCAGCTCCACGCCACGAACAACGAACTGTAGAGCGCCAGCAAGCGGCTGCTGGAAGAACGCCAGCCCTTAGAGGGGTTCAGCAATGACATAGCCGGAGCCTCGTACCGTGCGGATCAGCGGCGTGAGGCCCGGTGGATCGATTTTCTTGCGCAGGCGACCGATGTGCACGTCGATCAGGTTGGTGCCTGGGTCGAAGTGGTAGCCCCAGACTTCCTCGAAAATCATCATTCGCGACAGGATCTGGCCGGTGTTGCGCATCAGGAATTCGAGCAACTTGTACTCGGTGGGCAAGAGGCTCAGGGGTTGCTCGGCGCGGCTGGCTTCGCGGCTGATCAGGTTCAGTTCCAGGTCGGCCACGCGCAGGGCGGTCTCGAACTCCTTCACCGTGCTTTTGCGGCGCAGCAGCACTTCAACGCGGGCCGCCATTTCGTCGGAGGCGAACGGCTTGGTCAGGTAGTCGTCGCCCCCGGCTCGCAGGCCACGGACCCGCTCGTCGACATCGGAGAGGGCGCTGATCATCAAGATCGGCGTCGACACCCCGATGGTGCGCAGGGTGGTCACGATGGCCAGGCCATCGAGTTCCGGCAGCATACGGTCGAGGGTAATCAGATCGTAATCACCACTGACAGCACGGACCAGGCCTTCGCGGCCGTTGTCCACCCAATCCACATCCAGTCCATGGCTACTCAGCTCGGCGACGATCTCGCGGGCTGTTACGGCGTCATCCTCGATTGTCAAAATACGGGTCATAGGATTACCTGGTGAGCGGTTCACACGACAGAAGTGGGGCCATTTTGCCAAGAAATGCCTGAACGCTTCCTAAATTAAACTTCATCTTGGCAAAACCGACACATTTTCATGTTGCAGGCCGGCAGGAAACCCAGCCACCGATAACAGAACCCACCCCACAATCCCGTAGGAGCCGGCTTGCCGGCCATGAGGCCCCTGAGCCTTGCGCTGTGGCAGAGGCCGCGATCGCCGGCAAGCCGGCTCCCTACAGGGGGGGCGGGAGTGCATAACGCCCGCCGCAATCGATCAGTTCTTGCAAGTTGCACGGTCCTAGGAAGTTCAAGTTATTTAACGCATTGAAAAACAAGGCGTTTTATTTTTGCGACGACTGGCATGGTGGCTGCACTGTCTCTTTTGAGACTTGTAACACTATTTTTCTGCCTGGAGTACAACAACAATGATCACATCCTCATCCACGCTGCAAGAGTCGAGCACGCGCTCCGGGGTTTCCTGGGGGGCGATCTTTGCCGGGGCCGCTGCGGCGGCGGCACTGTCCCTTATCCTCGTATTGCTGGGCTTTGGCCTGGGTTTCTCGGCGGTGTCGCCTTGGGCCGACAGCGGTATCAGCGCCAAGGGGCTTGGCATTTCCACGATAGTCTGGCTGGCCTTCACCCAGATTGTCGCGTCGGGCCTGGGCGGCTACATCGCCGGCCGGTTACGCGTGAAGTGGGCCAATATGCACGGTGATGAGGTGTACTTTCGCGACACCGCCCACGGTTTCCTGGCCTGGGCCGTGGCCACCCTGGTGACCGCGATGCTGGTGGTCGGCTCCGTCAGCAGTGTGGTCGGTGGCGGCGTGAAAGCCGGTGCGAGTGTGGCTTCGGGCGCAGCCCAAGTCGTCGGCAGTGCCGCCCAAGGGGTGAAAGGCGATGACTTCGGCTACTACGTCGACAGCCTGTTCCGCGACGACCGCCCCGTTGCCGTCAGCGATGACGCGGCCCACGGCGTGGTCGCGCGCATCTTCACCCGTACCCTCGCCAACGACGGCCAACTGGCCCCAGAGGATCGCGCCTACCTGGCCCAGTTGATCAGCCAGCGCACCAACCTCAGCCAGGCCGACGCCGAAGCGCGTATCGACAAAGTCTATGGCGACGCCCGCAAGGCTGTGGACGACGCCAAGCTCAAAGCCAAGCAGGCTGCTGATACCGCTGCAAAAGTCGCCGCCTATACCTCGCTGTGGACCTTCATTTCCCTGCTGATCGGTGCGTTCTTTGCCAGCTTCGCGGCCACCTACGGCGGTCGCCGCCGTGATGCCGTGGTGTATGTCGAAACCGAACACTTCGTACGTTAATTCAAGGAGAACGTCATGCGCTCATTACTGTTGTGGTTCCTCGGTGTGCCTATCCCGGTCATCATCCTGATCGCGATCTTCATGCACTGATCCCGAGCCTGGCTCGGTCCCCTGTGGGAGCGGGCTTGCTCGCGAATGCGGTGTGTCAGCGACTGATGAGTTGGCTGACACGGCGCTTTCGCGAGCAAGCCCGCTCCCACATTTGTTAATGGCGGCTTAACACGCGCTTGGCTAGACTCGCGCCCCATGAGCCGCCTTCTACGTGTCATCCTCGTCATGCTGCTGAGCCTCACGCTTCCCCTCACCGGGATGGCGGGTGTGCCGTCGAGCACCGAGCCTTGCCCGATGAAGATGAGCGACATGCGCCTGATGAGCGACATGTCTCCCGACTGCTGTCAGAGCGGCGTCGACCACGGCAAGGCGTGCAAACCCGGCCAGGAATGCAAGACCGGCGGCCTGGTGCAATTGTCGATGCCGGTGCTCAAGGCACCCTTGACCCTGGCCCATCCCCTGGCCGCAAACCTCGCCTCGGACTTCATCCCCGACCGCACGCCGTCCGGCGTCTGGCGCCCACCCCGTACCTGATTCCTGTTGACCTCAAGCCTCATTCCGCTCTCGGGATGACCTTGCTGTGGGCCGCATAACGCGGCGCGCAGTGGACCAGATCAGGAATCTTCACCATGAATCCCCTCTACCTGCGCGCCCTGATGATGGGCGTGCTGGCGTGGCCGGCGTTGGCGAGCGCGCTGACCCTGGATGACGCCCTGCGCCTGGCGCAAAACAACGCGCCGTCGTTGACGGCCGAGTCGGCCAAGCTGCACGCCGCGACCCAGGCGGCGATCCCGGCCGGCGAGTTACCCGACCCCAAGCTGGTGGTTGGCCTGCAGAACTTCCCCATCGGCGGGCCCAATCGCGGCACGTTGTATGGCGATGACATGACCCAACAGATGATCGGCATCCAACAGCAGGTGCCCAGCCGCGACAAGCGCAAGGCACGGGTCGAGCTGGCCGATGCCACCGTCGAACGCACGGCGGCCGAAGGGCGGATCGAACGCCTGAACGTGCGCCAGGCCACCGCCCAGGCGTGGATTCGCGCCTATGCGGTGGAGCAAAAACAAGCGCTGTTCCCGGCGTTCTACCAGCAGAACCGCCTGCTGCAAGACAGCGTAAGGGCGCAATTGGCGGGTGGGCGTGGCCAGGCGTCCGATGCGGTGATTCCCCGGCAGGAAGCCGCCGACCTGAACGGGCGCGAAGACGAGCTGACCGAGCAACGTGCCCAAGCCCGTGCCGCCCTCAAGCGCTGGATCGGCCCGGCCGCCAATGAAGCCCCCAGCGGTGCGTTGCCCAACTGGACGCTCGACAGCCACGGCCTGAGCCACAACCTGCATCAACACCCTGAGCTGCAAGCCTACGCGCCGCGTACCCGCGAGGCCGAAGCGCGGTTGCAGGAAGCCAAGGCGCAAAAGACGTCGGATTGGAGTTGGGAAGTCGACTACGGCCATCGCAGCCGTGAGTTCGGTGACATGGTCAACGTGCAGTTCACTTTTGACCTGCCAATTTTTCCCGGCCGCCGCCAGAACCCTGGCATCGCTGCCAAGCAGGCTGAGCTGGACCAGTTGGACGCCGAGCGTGAAGCCGCCACCCGTGAGCATGTGCAGAGGCTCGACGACGACCTGGCGCAGTACCAGCGCCTGGACCGGGCGGTGCAACGCAGCCAGGAGAGCCTGGTGCCGCTGGCCGAGGAAAAGGTGCGCCTGAGCCTGGCCGGTTACCGGGCGGGCAAGGCTGACCTGATGAGCGTGGTCGGCGCCCGCCGTGAGTTGGTCGAAGCCCGTTTCAAACAGATTGATGCCTTGGAACAACGCGCCCTGGTCGGCGCCCAGCTGTATTTCGCCTATGGGGAACCTGCCAATGAATAATCGAATCGTGGCTGCGCTAGTGCTGCTGGGGCTGGGCGCAGGTTATGGGGTGGCACAGCTGCATCCCACCGCTTCGGCACCGGCTAAAGACGACAAAAAGGCGCTGTATTGGTACGACCCGATGTACCCGCAACAGCAATTCGACAAGCCCGGCAAGTCGCCCTTCATGGACATGCAACTGGTGCCGCGCTACGCCGACGGTGGCGCAGCGGCGGCAACGCCGGCGGTGCAGATCGACCCGCGTCTGGCCCAGAACATCGGGGTGCGCCTGGCGCCGGTGACACGGAGTGTACTCACCACCACGCTGGACGTGTCGGGCACCCTGGCGTTCAACGACCGTGACGTGGCGGTGGTGCAGGCGCGGGCGGCGGGGTTTGTCGAGCGTGTTTACGCCCGGGCGCCGGGGGACGTGCTCAAGGCCGGGGCGCCGTTGGCGGACATTCTGGTACCCGAATGGGCAGCCGCCCAGGAGGAGTTCCTGGCACTGCGCCGCAGCGGTGAGGGCAGCCTGATCGGCGCGGCTCGCCAACGCCTGCGGCTGAGTGGCATGCCGGCGACGTTGATCGCGCAGATGGAACGCAGCGGCCAAGTGCAGTCGGTGTTGACTGTCACCAGCCCGTTGAATGGCGCGCTGCAGACCCTGGAGGTGCGCGAGGGCATGACGGTCGCGGCGGGGCAGACCCTGGCGCGTTTCAATGGCTTGGATCACGTGTGGTTGCAGGTCGCTGTGCCCGAAGCCCAGGGCGCTGCCTTGCACGTGGGGCAAAGCGTGCAGAGCCGCTTTGTCGGTTTGCCGGGCAAAACGCTTACCGGCACGGTCAGTGCGATCCTGCCGGCCGCAGCTCTGGACAGCCGCACCCTGCAGGTTCGCGTCGAGCTGCCCAACCCCGACGGTACCTTGCGCCCCGGTATGACGGCCCAGGTCAGCCTGGCGCAAAGTAGCGTGCAACCGGTGCTGCAGGTGCCCAGCGAAGCGTTGATCCGCACCGGCAAGCGGGTGCTGGTGATGTTGGCCGAGGAGGGTGGTCATTACCGGCCCGTCGAGGTGCACGTGGGGGCTGAAAGCCAGGACCAGACCGCAGTCGTCAGCGGCTTGCAGGAAGGCCAGCAGGTGGTCGCCTCCGGGCAGTTCCTGCTCGATTCGGAGGCCAGTCTCAAGGGCATCACCGTGACCCCCGCCGAAGCCGCGATGAACATGCAGCCGGGAGCCCAGCCATGATTGCCTTGTTGATTCGCTGGTCGGTGGCCAACCGCTTCCTGGTGTTGCTCGCCACGCTGTTCATCACCGCGTGGGGCATCTGGTCGGTGCAGAACACCCCGGTGGACGCCTTGCCGGACCTCTCGGATGTGCAGGTGATTATCCGCACGCCGTACCCGGGCCAGGCGCCGCAGATTGTCGAGAACCAGGTCACGTACCCGATGACCACCACCATGCTCTCAGTGCCGGGGGCCAAGACCGTGCGCGGTTTTTCGTTCTTTGGCGACAGCTACGTGTACGTGTTGTTTGATGAAGGCACCGACCTGTACTGGGCGCGCTCGCGGGTGCTGGAATACCTCAGCCAGTTGCAGGCGCGCCTGCCGGCGTCGGCCAAACCCTCGCTGGGGCCTGACGCCACGGGGGTGGGATGGATCTACCAGTACGCCTTGGTAGATCGCACCGGCCAGCATGACCTGGCGCAATTGCGCGCCTTGCAGGACTGGTTCCTCAAGTTCGAGCTCAAGACCCTGCCCAACGTGGCGGAAGTCGCGACCATCGGCGGCCAGGTCAAGCAGTACCAAGTGCAGCTCGACCCGCTGGCGCTGGCCAGTCGCGGGATCACCCAGGCGCAGGTCAAGGAAGCCATCGACAAGGCCAACCAGGAAACCGGTGGTTCGGTGCTCAACCTGGGCGAGTCTGAATACGTGGTGCGGGCCTCCGGCTACCTGAAAAGCCTGGCTGACTTCCGCGCTATCCCGTTGCGCCTGGACGCGAACAACGTGCCAGTCACCCTCGGCGATGTGGCGAACATCCAGTTGGGCCCGGACCTGCGTCGGGGTATCAGTGAGCTGGACGGCGAGGGCGAAGCGGTGGGCGGCGTGGTGATCCTGCGCAGCGGCAAGAACGCGCGGGAAGCCATCGCGGCGGTCAAGGTCAAGCTCGACCAGCTCAAAGCCAGCCTGCCGCCCGGCGTGGAGATCGTCACCACGTATGATCGCAGCAAGCTCATCGACCGCGCCGTGGACAACCTCAGCCACAAACTGCTGGAAGAGTTCCTGGTGGTGGCGCTGGTGTGCGGGATTTTCCTGTGGCACTTGCGCTCATCCCTGGTGGCGATCATCTCGTTGCCGGTGGGGGTGCTGATCGCCTTTATCGTCATGCGCTTCCAAGGCATCAACGCCAATCTGATGTCCCTGGGCGGCATCGCGATTGCCATCGGGGCGATGGTGGACGCGGCGGTGGTGATGATCGAGAACGCCCATAAGAAAATCGAAGCCTGGCACCACGCCAATCCCGGACGGGACCTGAAAGGTGAAGCGCATTGGAAGGTGATGACGGAGGCAGCGGTGGAGGTTGGCCCGGCGCTGTTTTTCTGCCTGTTGATCATCACCTTGTCGTTCATTCCGGTGTTTACCTTGCAGGCTCAGGAAGGCCGCCTGTTCGGCCCGCTGGCCTACACCAAGACCTACGCCATGGCGGCGGCAGCCGGTTTGTCGGTGACCTTGATCCCGGTGCTGATGGGTTACTGGATTCGCGGGCGCATTCCCGATGAGCAGCGCAACCCGCTCAATCGGGGCCTGATCAAGCTCTATCAGCCGGCCCTGGACGCGGTGCTGCGTTGGCCACGCATGACCTTGCTGGTGGCGTTGCTGATGGTCGCCAGTGCGCTGTGGCCGATGTCGAAGCTGGGCGGGGAATTCCTGCCCCCGCTGGACGAGGGCGACTTGTTGTACATGCCGTCTGCGTTGCCGGGCTTGTCCACGCAAACGGCGGGCGAGTTGCTGCAACGCACCGACCGGCTGATCAAGACCGTGCCCGAAGTCGCCCATGTATTCGGCAAGGCCGGGCGCGCCGAAACCGCCACCGACCCGGCGCCGTTGGAGATGTTCGAGACCACCATCGAGTTCAAGCCCAGGGACCAATGGCGCCCCGGCATGACCCCGGACAACCTGGTGAAGGAGTTGGACCGTGTGGTGCAGGTGCCGGGCCTGACCAACATCTGGATCCCGCCGATCCGCAACCGTATCGACATGCTCGCCACCGGGGTCAAAAGCCCGATTGGCGTGAAAGTCGCGGGCAGCAACCTGATGCAAATCGACGCCGTGACCCAGGCCGTGGAAAAGGTCGCCAAAGGCGTGCCGGGGGTGAGTTCGGCGCTGGCTGAACGCTTGACCGGCGGGCGTTATATCGACGTGGACATTGACCGTGCCGCTGCCGCGCAATATGGGCTGAACATCGCCGATGTGCAGTCGATTGTGTCGGGGGCGGTGGGCGGCGAGACCATCGGCGAGACCGTGGAAGGCCTGGCGCGTTTCCCGATCAGCCTGCGTTACCCCAAGGAATGGCGCGACTCGGTGCAGGCGCTGCGGGACCTGCCGGTGTACACACCGAAGGGCAGCCAGATCACCCTGGGCACGGTGGCAAAAATCCAGGTCAACGATGGCCCGCCGATGCTCAAGAGTGAAAATGCGCGGCCTTCGGGCTGGGTGTACATCGACGTGCGTGATCGTGACTTGGCGTCGGTGGTCAAAGACCTGCGCGCAGCCATCAATGCGCAGGTGCACC
Source organism: Pseudomonas sp. TE24901 (assembly GCF_054058375.1). Lineage (NCBI taxonomy): Bacteria > Pseudomonadati > Pseudomonadota > Gammaproteobacteria > Pseudomonadales > Pseudomonadaceae > Pseudomonas > Pseudomonas sp. TE24901. Next base: position 111,483 of record NZ_JBSSAF010000014.1, on the reverse strand, counting down.
TGCAACCGGGCATGAGCTTGAGTTACTCGGGGCAGTTCGAGTTCCTGGAGCGAGCCAATCAGCGTTTGAAGCTGGTGGTGCCGGCCACACTGCTGATCATTTTTGTACTGCTGTACCTGACCTTTCGCCGGGTGGAGGAAGCGCTGTTGATTCTGGCGACGCTGCCGTTTGCCCTGACGGGCGGTGTGTGGTTGCTCTACTGGCTGGGTTTCAACCTGTCGGTGGCCACGGGCGTGGGGTTTATCGCGTTGGCGGGGGTGTCGGCGGAGTTTGGCGTGATCATGCTGCTGTACCTGAAGAACGCCTGGGCCGAACGCAAGGACGGCAACCTGCTGGCCGCCCTCAGCGAAGGCGCGGTGCTGCGGGTGCGGCCCAAGGCGATGACGGTGGCGGTGATCATCGCCGGGCTGTTGCCGATTCTGCTGGGCGGCGGTACGGGCAGTGAGGTGATGAGCCGCATTGCGGCGCCGATGATTGGCGGGATGCTCACGGCGCCGTTGCTGTCGCTGTTCGTCATCCCGGCGGCGTACTACCTGATGCGTAAAGCCAAACACTGACCCAAAAATGTGGGAGCTGGCAAGCCAGCTCCTACAGGGGGCGTGGTGCGACAGGCGTCAGTCGTCGAACCCAACCTGTTCGTGGATTTCGTCCACCTTCAGTTCCAGGCGGTAGGCCACGGCGATGAACAGCGCCTGGCACAGGCACAAGGTGGCGCTCAACGAGCGGAAGGCAAACGAGGAACCTTCGTTCACCAGCAACACCGCGTTCGCCCGCTTGGCCAGGGGCGACAGGTTGCTGTCGGTGATGATCAGGGTCTTGGCCTGGTGATGCTGGGCGATGCGCAGGCAGTGCTGGGTCTCTTTGCCGTAGGGCGTGAAGCTGATGGCGATCACCAGGTCGTTGGCGCGTACGCTGCGCATCTGCTCGCGGTAGCTGCCGCCCAGGCCCGAGATCAAGTGGATGCGCTTGTTGGTGTGCTGCAGGTTGTAGACCAGGTAATCGGCCACCGCGAAGGACCGGCGCACGCCGACCACGTAGATGTTGTCGGCATTGACCACCAGGTCCACGGCTTTTTCGAAGGCCGCGTCGTCCAGTTCCAGGCCCAGGCGCTCGATGCCGGACAGGGTGGCGTTCACACATTCCCGCGCCAGGTCGCCGCCGCTGGCTTTCTGCGACTTGTTGGCGATCATGCTGCGGATGCGCTGCTGGTAGTTCTGCACCGGCGTGGTCTTGTGGGTGTAGGCCTCGCGAAACAGCGCCTGCATTTCGCTGAAACCACTGAAGCCGAAACGCTGGGAGAACCGCACGATGGCAGAAGGGTGCACCTCGCATTCGCGGGCGATGTCGCTGATGCGGTCGACCATGATCCGGTCGCTCTGCTGGCTCATGTAGCTGGCGATGCGCTTGAGCTGGCGCGGCAGGCTTTCGTATTCGTCGGTGATCAGCTGCAACAGGCGCTCGGCATTGATCGGAGGGCTGGCGATGGTTCCTTCCAGGGTGGTCTCGTGATCGGTGCTGGACATGGGCAATCCTTCTGGCTTGTTCGTCTGATGCGCTGATGGGTGGCGCAAGTCTACAGGGTAGGCGCAAAAAAATACCCCGGCATCACGGCGTGCCTGGCCTGCTGAATCGATGCAGTGTCGGGGCAGAGCCTTCAAGGTGGCGTATTGGAAAAAATATTCCACTAAAAATAATTATGGAATAAATATTGATTGCCGTCGCCGGACGTTCTAGTCTGCTCCCACCAAGAGCGTTTGCCGTCGCCACGGCGGCACAACGCAGGCTGATAAAAATAACAGGAGCCAGCATGGGCCAGACTCGTTTTGCCAGTGGGCGTCAATTGGATCTGATTTGCCTCGGGCGCCTGGGCGTCGACCTCTACGCACAGCAAGTGGGTGCGCGGCTTGAGGACGTGTCCAGCTTCGCCAAGTACCTCGGCGGGTCCTCCGCCAACATTGCCTTCGGCACTGCGCGGCTGGGGCTCAAGTCGGCCATGCTGAGCCGGGTGGGCGACGACCACATGGGGCGCTTCCTGGTGGAATCCCTGGCCCGCGAAGGCTGCGATGTCAGCGGCATCAAGGTCGACCCGGAGCGCCTCACCGCCCTGGTGCTGCTGGGCCTCAAGGACCGCGAAACCTTCCCTCTGGTGTTCTACCGCGAAAACTGCGCCGACATGGCCCTGCGCGCCGAAGACATCAGCGAAGCCTTCATCGCTTCCAGCAAAGCCCTGTTGATCACCGGCACGCATTTCTCCACCGAGGGCGTGTACAAGGCCAGCATCCAGGCGCTGGATTACGCCGCCAAGCACAACGTCAAGCGCGTGCTCGATATCGACTACCGCCCGGTGCTGTGGGGCCTGGCGGGCAAGGCCGACGGCGAGACGCGCTTTGTTGCGGACCAGAATGTCAGCCAGCACGTGCAAAACATCCTGCCGCGCTTTGACCTGATCGTCGGCACCGAAGAAGAATTTTTGATTGCCGGTGGCAGCGAAGACCTGCTCACCGCCTTGCGTACCGTGCGCTCGCTGACCCCGGCCACGCTGGTGGTCAAGCTCGGCCCGCAGGGTTGCACGGTGATTCACGGCGCAATCCCGGCACGCCTGGAAGACGGCGCGATCTACCCCGGCGTGCGCGTCGAGGTGCTCAATGTGCTCGGCGCGGGCGATGCGTTTATGTCGGGCTTCCTCAGCGGCTGGATCAAAGATGCCAGTGATGAACGCTGCAGCCAGTTGGCCAACGCCTGTGGCGGCCTGGTGGTGTCGCGCCACGCCTGTGCACCGGCCATGCCGACGCCCGCCGAACTGGACTACCTGTTCAACAGCCCGGTGCCGATCACCCGGCCCGACCAGGACGTGACCCTGCAACGCCTGCATCGGGTGACGGTGCCGCGCAAAGCCTGGAAGCAGTTGTTCGTGTTTGCCTTCGATCATCGCTGGCAACTGGTGGACCTGGCACAGAAGGGCGGCCAGGACCCGGCGCGCATCAGCGATGCCAAGCAACTGTTTATCCAGGCCATCGAACGCGTCGAGAAAAAACTCGCCGAGCAAGGCGTGGAAGCTGACGTGGGCCTGCTGGCCGACCAGCGCTTCGGCCAGGACGCGCTCAACGCCGCCAGCGGTCGTGGCTGGTGGATCGCGCGCCCGGTGGAGGTGCAGAACTCTCGGCCCCTGGCGTTCGAACACGGCCGCTCGGTGGGCAGCAACCTGATCGCCTGGCCGCAAGAACAGATCATCAAGTGCCTGGTGCAATTCCACCCCGACGACGAACCCATGCTGCGCCTGGAGCAGGAAGCCCAACTCAAGGCGGTGTACGAGGCGTCGATAGTCAGTGGCCATGAGCTGCTGCTGGAAGTCATCCCGCCCAAGGATCACCCGTCTACTTATCCCGACGTGCTCTACCGCAGCCTCAAGCGCCTGTACAACCTGGGCATCTACCCGGCGTGGTGGAAGATCGAAGCGCAGTCGGCTGAAGACTGGAAAAAACTCGACGAGTTGATCCAGGAACGCGACCCGTACTGCCGAGGCGTGGTGCTGCTGGGCCTGAATGCATCGGCCGAATGCCTCGCCGAGGGCTTCCAACAGGCCGCCCAGAGCACCACCTGCCGAGGGTTTGCCGTAGGCCGCACAATCTTCCAGGAGCCGAGCCGCGCGTGGCTGGCGGGGGAGATTGATGACGAGACGCTGATCCAGCAGGTGCAGGCCACCTTCGAACAGCTTATTAACGCCTGGCGCCAAGCGCGGGACTGAAAATGCTCTCAATCTGAAATGCAATCCAATGTGGGAGCTGGCTTGTCGGGTCGCCGCACCGCTGCGATGCAGACGACTCGGTCCATCAGACATACCGAGTTGATGCCATCGCAGGCAAGCCAGCTCCCACAGAAGCCAGATCTCAGTGATATCTGAAAACAATAAAAGGTGCAGCCATGCCCGCAATCCGAATTGGCATCAACCCGATCTCCTGGAGCAACGACGACCTGCCGGCCCTGGGCGGCGAGACGCCCCTGAGCACTGCCTTGAGCGAAGGCAAGGACATCGGCTACGAAGGTTTTGAACTCAATGGCAAGTTCCCCAAGGACGCCAAGGGCGTGGGCGATGTGTTGCGCCCCTATGACCTGGCCCTTGTCTCCGGCTGGTACTCCAGCCGCCTGGCGCGTCGCTCGGTGGCCGAAGAAATCGAAGCCATCGCCGGGCATGTCGAGCTGCTCAAACAGAACGGCGCCACCGTGCTGGTGTACGGCGAGGTCGCCGACTCGATCCAGGGCTCGAAAATCCGCCTGATTGAACGCCCGCGTTTTCACAGTGAACAGGCCTGGCAGGACTATGCCGAAAAGCTCACTGAACTGGCGCGCTTCACCCTGTCCCAGGGCGTGCGCCTGGCGTACCACCACCACATGGGCGCCTACGTCGAATCTCCGGAAGACATCGACCAACTGATGAGTCGCACCGGCCCCGAAGTCGGCCTGCTGTTCGATTCCGGCCACTGCTACATGGGTGGCGGCGAGCCCATCGACGTGCTGCGCAAACACATCGACCGCGTCTGCCACGTGCATTTCAAGGACGTGCGCAAACCGGTGGTGCAACTGGCGCGCAACCAGATGTGGAGCTTTCCCGATTGCATCGTCAACGGCACCTTCACCGTGCCTGGCGACGGCGATATCGATTTTGCCGAACTGCTCGATGTGCTGCTGGCCGCCAGATATGAAGGCTGGCTGGTGGTGGAAGCCGAACAGGACCCGGCTGTGGCGCCCAGCTACATCTATGCGAAAAAGGGTTATGACACGTTGCGTGCGCTTCTCACTGAGAGGGTTGGACAATGAGCCTGTTGGTCAAAAGCAGCAAACGCGGGCAAACCATGGTCGCCCTGGAAGACGGGCGCCTGGAGTACGTAGGTTTTGCCGCGTATCGCCTGAGCCTGGGCGAAACCCTGCCGGTGACCGCCGGCGATCAAGAACTGTGCCTGGTGCTGCTCAGCGGTCGCGTGAACATCGAGGGCGAGGGCTTCAACTGGCAGAACCTCGGTGATCGCCAGTCGGTGTTCGAAGACAAATCACCCTTCGCCGCCTACCTGCCGCCCGGCACCGATGCCCAGGTTACCGCCTTGAGCGACGTGCAGATTGCCGTCTGCGCCGCGCCGGGTGCCAGCGGCTACGAACCCCGGCTGATCCGCCCCGAGCAGTGCAAGCGCAGTGTGCGCGGCAAAGGCGCCAACACTCGCTATGTGTGCGACATCCTGCCCGACAGCGAGCCGGCGCATTCGCTGCTGGTGGTGGAAGTGCGCACGCCGTCCGGCCACTCGTCCAGCTACCCGCCGCACAAGCACGACACCGACGACTTGCCACACCAGAGCTTTCTGGAAGAAACCTATTACCACCAGATCAACCCGCCCCAGGGCTTCGTGTTCCAGCGCGTCTACACCGACGATCGCAGCATCGACCAGGCCATGGCCGTGGAAAACAGTGACCTGGTGGTGGTGCCCAAGGGGTATCACCCGGTCAGCGTGCCGTACGGCTACGAGTCGTACTACCTGAACGTGATGGCCGGCCCCAAGCGCGCCTGGCATTTCCATAACGACCCGCAGCACAGTTGGCTGTTGGACCTTTAACCGGTTTGGACGGAGAACAACAACAATGAAGTCGCCGTTAGGTTTTGCCCTTAACCGCATGGTCGCCCCCAACCTGTCCCTGCCGGACTTCATCCAATTGGCGGCGGCGTTGAAGTGCGATGCCATCGAGATCCGCAATGATCTCGGGGATAAAAAGATTGAATTCGGCACCCCGGCCAGCCGCGTGCGTGAACTGTGCGCGGTGCAGGGCATCACGGTGCTGTCGATCAACGCGCTGTACCCGTTCGATGTGTGGAATGACGAGCGCCGTGCCCAGGCCATCCAGCTCGCCACCTACGCCCGTGAATGCGGGGCCAAGGGCCTGGTGATGTGCCCGCTCAATGAGCGCGGCGACACCCGCACCGAAGCCCAGCGTGCAGCCGGCTTGCGCACGGCCTTGAGCGAGCTGGCGTTGATCCTGCGTGACCATGGGATTCTCGGGTTTATCGAGCCCTTGGGCTTTGAAGAATGCGCACTGCGGCGCAAGCGCGTGGCGGTGGACGCGATCCAGTCCATCGGTGGCCTGGATGTGTTCCGCCTGGTGCACGACACCTTCCACCATCACCTGGCCAGCGAGCACGAGTTCTTCCCGGAACTGACTGGGCTGGTGCATATCTCCGGCGTAGAAGATGCCGAGGCGCCGCTCAACGCGATCCGCGACGGCCACCGCGTGCTGGTGGGCGAGGGCGACATTCGGGGCAATGCCACACAGATCGACACGTTGCTCAGCACCGGTTACAGCGGTTACCTGTCGTTTGAACCGTTCGCCGAGAGTGTGCACGAGTTGGCGGATATCCAGCAGGCGTTGGGCGCGAGTATTGCCCACCTACAGAAATCCCGAACCTGACAACGATCCACTGTAGGAGCCGGCAAGCCGGCTCCTACAGGTTGATCGGGGTTGAACGATCGAATTGCATTCACAAGGTGTGAACATGAGTACAACACGATTGACCATGGCCCAGGCCCTGGTGAAGTTCCTGGATAACCAATACATCGAAGTCGATGGCGTGCAGAGCAAATTCGTCGCCGGGGTGTTTACGATTTTCGGGCATGGCAACGTGCTGGGCCTGGGCCAGGCCCTCGAGCAGGACGCCGGCGACCTGGTGGTGCACCAGGGCCGCAATGAGCAGGGCATGGCCCACGCGGCCATCGGTTTTGCCAAGCAGCACCTGCGCCGCAAGATCTATGCGTGTACTGCTTCGGTCGGCCCCGGCGCCGCCAACATGCTGACCGCGGCGGCCACCGCCACCGCCAACCGGATTCCGTTGCTGTTGCTGCCTGGTGACGTCTACGCCAGTCGCCAGCCGGACCCGGTGTTGCAACAGATCGAGCAATTCCACGACTTGAGCATCAGCACCAACGATGCCTTCCGTTCCGTGAGCAAATACTGGGACCGCATCAACCGCCCCGAGCAACTGATGACGGCGGCAATCCACGCCATGCGCGTGCTCACTGACCCGGCTGAAACCGGCGCCGTGACCCTGGCACTGCCCCAGGACGTGCAGGCCGAGGCTTGGGACTATCCGGATTATTTCCTGCAAAAACGTGTGCACCGTATCGAGCGTCGCCCGGCCACCGCCGCGATGATCGGCGACGCGCTGGCCGCGTTCCGGGGCAAGCGCAAGCCGCTGATCATCTGTGGCGGCGGGGTGAAGTACTCCGGCGCGAATGCCGCGCTGCAAGCCTTTGCCGAGCGCTTTGATATTCCCTTCGCAGAAACCCAGGCGGGCAAGAGTGCGGTAGTGTCCAGCCACCCGCTGAACGTCGGCGGCATTGGTGAGACCGGCTGCCTGGCGGCCAACCTGCTGGCGCCCGAGGCCGACCTGATCATTGGTGTCGGTACGCGCTACACCGACTTCACCACCTCGTCCAAGTCGCTGTTCAAGCACCCGGACGTGACATTTCTCAACCTCAATATCAGCCCTTGCGATGCGTTGAAACTGGACGGCGTGCAGGTGCTGGCCGACGCACAGGTCGCCCTCGAAGCCCTCGCCGATGCCCTGGGCGACTACCGTGCCGGTTGGGGCGGGCAGGTCGCCGAGGCCAAGGCGCAGCTGGACGCCGAAGTGGACCGTGTGCATCAGGTGGAATATGCCGGCGACGGCTTTGTGCCCGAGGTCGATGACCACCTGGACCGCGCGGTGCTGCGCGAATTCATCGAGCTGACCGGCTCCTGCCTGACCCAGAGTCGCGTGCTGGGCGTGCTCAACGAAACCCTGGCCGACGACGCCATCATCGTCGCCGCAGCCGGCAGCCTGCCTGGCGATTTGCAGCGCGCCTGGCGCAGCAAGGGCGTGAACACCTACCACGTCGAATACGGCTATTCGTGCATGGGCTACGAGGTCAACGCAGCGCTGGGCGTGAAGCTCGCTGAGCCGACCAAGGAGGTCTATGCCCTGGTCGGTGATGGCTCCTACATGATGCTGCATTCGGAACTGGCCACCTCTATTCAGGAGCGGCGCAAGATCAACGTGGTGCTGCTGGACAACATGGCCTTCGGTTGCATCAACAACCTGCAGATCGGCAATGGCATGGACAGCTTCGGCACCGAGTTCCGCTTCCGCAACCCCGAGAGCGGCAAGCTCGACGGCGGCCTGGTGCCGGTGGACTTCGCCATGAGCGCGGCGGCCTACGGCTGCAAGACCTACAAGGTCAGCACCGTGGAGCAGTTGGAAGCGGCCCTGGCGGATGCGCGCACGCAAACCGTCTCGACGCTGATCGACATCAAAGTGCTGCCCAAGACCATGGTCCACGGCTACCTGTCGTGGTGGCGGGTGGGCGTGGCGCAGGTCTCCACCAGCGAACGCACGAATGCAGCGGCGAAAAAACTCAATGAACACCTGGCGAAGGCCCGGCAGTACTAATAACAAGAGGAGTTTTGTATGTCTTTGAAGCTTGGAGTCATCGGTACGGGCGCCATCGGCCGGGACCATATTCGTCGTTGCAGCCAGACCCTGCTCAACAGCCAGGTGGTGGCGGTGACCGACATCAACCTGGAGCAGGCTGCCAAGGTGGTGGCCGACCTGAATATCAGCGCCGAGGTGTACGCCGACGGCCATGCGCTGATCCGTTCGCCTGAAGTGGAGGCGGTGCTCGTCACCTCTTGGGGCCCGAGCCACGAAGAATTCGTGCTGGCCGCCATTGCTGCCGGCAAGCCGGTGTTCTGCGAAAAACCCCTGGCTGTCACCGCCGAAGGCTGTCGCAAGATCGTCGACGCGGAAGTGGCGTTTGGCAAACGCCTGGTGCAAGTCGGCTTTATGCGCCCTTATGACGAAGGCTATCGCGCCCTGAAAGCCGTGATCGACAGCGGCCAGATCGGCGAGCCCTTGATGCTGCACTGCGCGCACCGCAACCCGACGGTGGGCGAGAACTACAAGACCGACATGGCGATCACCGACACCCTGATCCACGAGCTGGATGTGCTGCGCTGGTTGCTCAACGACGACTACGTGTCGGTGCAGGTGGTGTTCCCGCGCAAATCCAGCAAGGCCCTGGCCCACCTGCGCGACCCGCAGATCGTGCTGCTGGAAACCGCCAAGGGCACGCGCATCGACGTGGAAGTGTTCGTGAACTGCCAGTACGGCTACGACATCCAGTGCGAAGTGGTGGGGGAGACCGGTATCGCCAAGCTGCCGGAGCCGTCGCAAGTGCAACTGCGCAGTGGTGCGAAGCTGTCCAACGCCATTCTGATGGACTGGAAGGATCGGTTCATCGGCGCCTATGACGTGGAGTTGCAGGCCTTTATCGACAGCGTGCGGGCCGGGCAAGTCGGCGGGCCGTCGGCGTGGGATGGGTTTGCGGCAGCGGTGGCGGCGGATGCGTGTATTGAAGCGCAAGGCAGTGAACAGATCGTGAAGGTGAGCTTGCCGGAGCGTCCGCACTTCTACGGCTGAACCACTGAAGAAACTCGGTCAAAAATGTGGGAGCTGGCTTGCCTGCGATAGCGGTCTTTGAGTTAAAAATGCAGTGCCTGATACACCGTCATCGCAGGCAAGCCAGCTCCCACAGTTGACCGGGTTTCCAATTCAAGAAGGAATCGACTCATGAGAATTGGATTGGTTGGCTACGGCCACGGAGGGCGCTTCTTTCATGCGCCGCTGATTGCCACGCTGCCAGGCGCCACGTTTGTCGGCGTGGTCACGCGCTCAGCCGAGCGCCGCCAGCAATTGAACACTGACCATCCGGGCGTGAAGGCCTTTGACTCCATCGGCCAGATCGTCGAAGCCGGCGTCGACGCCCTGGTGATTTCCACCACCCTCAAAGGCCGCCCGGCCCTGGTGCTGGAAGCCATCGAGCACGGTGTTGCCGTGGTCAGTGACAAACCCTTTGCCGCCAACGCCGAACAGGCCCAGGCCCTGATCACGGCGGCCGAGCGTCAGGGCTCGCTGCTCAGCGTCTACCAGAACCGACGCTGGGACTCGGATTACCTGACCCTGCGCAAACTGATCGATGCCGGCGCCCTGGGCACCATCACCCGTTTCGAATCCCGTGTGGAACGCTACACCCCCGAGGCCGTGGGCAACGCCAGCGGTGGCGGCTGGTTGCGCGATTTGGGCAGCCATCTGGTGGACCAGGCGTTGCAACTGTTCGGCCCGGTCGACCGGGTATTCGCACAACTGCAGTTCAGCCCTGAATACCCTACGCTCGACCATGGCTTCTTTGTGTCGCTGAGCCACGCCAACGGGGTGATTTCGCACCTGTGGGGCAGCGCGTTGCAAAACAGCCAGGGGCCGCGCTTTCGGGTCAGCGGCACCGCCGGGTGCTACACCGTCGACGGGCTGGATGGCCAGGAGGCGTTGCTGATGGCCGGCAAGTCGCCGAAAACCGAAGGCGAGCACTGGGGCGCGGAAGAACACCGGCGCTGGGGCTGGTTCGAGCAGGGCGAGGAGCGTGAGCGGGTGCCGTCGGAAAAAGGCTGCTGGACGCAGTTCTATCGACAGTTGCACAGTGCTGTGCAAGGGCAGGGGCCGCTGCCGGTGGAGGCCGCTGATGCACTGGAAACCACGCGTATTTTGGACGCGGCACGGCTCAGTCATGAGCGTCGTCAGGTGGTCGAAACGAAGGCGCTGTAGGGCTTTTCCAGAAAAATAGAATAAAATTCTAAAACTTGTTGATATGGAAATTATTTTCCAATAAAGTCTTTTCCAGGTTGCATAAAGTACGTTCGGACTCGATTCGAGCGGCTCAACAAAAACAAGATCAAAAACAACCAGGTACCGTCAGATGAAAATCTTCAACGCTGTACTGCGAGTTTTACGCCCTGCCCACACGCCACGCGGCCTGCCCCGCGCCCGGCCGTTCTACTTCTCCTTCCTCAATGTGCTGATCGTCGAAAATAAAGACGCGCTGGTGTGCTGCATTCCAGGGGCGCCGGTGGTTCGACTGCCGTCTTCGCCCGTACCGCTCTGATAAACGCAACGTCCAAAAAACCAACAAGAAATTGGAGACAGACCGTTCATGAAGACCCCGATCCGTTTTACCGCGCTGGCCCTGTCCATGCTGCTTGCCAGTGGCTTTGCCTCGGCTGCCGACCTCAAGATAGGCGTGAGCATGTCCGCGTTCGATGACACCTTCCTGACTTACCTGCGCGAAGACATGGACAAGCAAGCCAAGTCCTATCCCAAGGGGGACGGTGTGCAGCTGCAGTTCGAAGACGCCCGCGCCGACGTGGTCAAGCAACTGAGCCAGGTTGAGAACTTCATCAGCCAGAAGGTCGACGCGATCATCGTCAACCCGGTGGACACCGCCTCGACCGCCAACATCATCAAGGCGGCTACTGCAGCAAAAATCCCGCTGGTGTTCGTCAACCGTCGTCCTGACAGCCCGACCCTGGCCCCAGGCGTGGCGGCCGTGACCTCCGACGACGTCGAGGCCGGCAAGCTGCAAATGCAGTACATCGCCGAAAAGCTCGGCGGCAAGGGCAATATCGTGATCCTGCTGGGTGACCTGGCGAACAACTCCACCACCAACCGTACCAAGGGTGTGAAGGAAGTGTTGACCAAATACCCGGGCATCAAGGTGGAACAGGAACAGACCGGCATCTGGTTGCGTGACAAGGGCATGACCCTGGTCAACGACTGGCTGACCCAGGGCCGCGACTTCCAGGCGGTGCTGGCCAACAACGATGAGATGGCCATCGGTGCTTCCATGGCGCTCAAGTCGGCGGGCAAGAAGGGCGTGTTGATCGCCGGTGTCGACGGCACCCCAGATGGCTTGAACGCGATCACCAAGGGCGACATGACCGTGTCGGCCTTCCAGGACGCCAAGGGCCAGGCCGACAAGTCGGTGGAGACAGCACGCAAGATGGCCAAGAACGAGCCTATCGAGCAGAACGTGGTGATCCCGTTCCAGCTGATCACTCCGGACAACGTCAAAGATTTCAAATAGCCCTGACATAACAACAATAAGCCGGCGGGGCGGCCTCGGTCGCCCCGCAGATGGAGTACCTTCTATGCTCGCTCAAGCGACTGTCTCGCAGCCTCCCGGTATCCAGCCTCAGCCGTTGGAAGAACCCTACCTGCTGGAAATCGTCAACATCAGCAAAGGCTTTCCCGGTGTCGTGGCCCTGGCCGACGTGCAACTGCGGGTACGCCCCGGCACGGTGCTGGCGCTGATGGGCGAGAACGGTGCGGGCAAGTCGACGTTGATGAAGATCATCGCCGGCATCTACCAGCCCGACGCCGGCGAGATTCGCCTGCGCGGCAAGCCGATTGTGTTTGAAACGCCCCTGGCAGCGCAGAAGGCCGGGATCGCGATGATCCACCAGGAACTCAACCTGATGCCGCACATGAGCATCGCCGAGAACATCTGGATCGGCCGCGAGCAGCTCAACAGCCTGCACATGGTCAACCACCGCGAAATGCACCGCTGCACCGCCGAATTGCTGGCACGCCTGCGCATCAACCTGGACCCCGAGGAACACGTGGGCAACCTGAGCATCGCCGAACGGCAGATGGTCGAGATTGCCAAGGCCGTGTCCTACGACTCCGACATCCTGATCATGGATGAACCGACCTCGGCCATTACCGAAAAGGAAGTGGCCCACCTGTTTTCGATCATTGCCGACCTCAAGTCCCAGGGCAAAGGCATCGTCTACATCACCCATAAAATGAACGAAGTGTTCGCCATTGCCGATGAAGTGGCGGTGTTCCGTGACGGCCACTACATCGGCCTGCAACGCGCCGACAGCATGAACAGCGACAGCCTGATCTCGATGATGGTCGGCCGTGAACTGAGCCAGCTGTTCCCGGTGCGTGAGACGCCGATTGGCGACCTGCTGCTGTCGGTGCGCGACCTGCGCCTGGATGGCGTGTTCAAGGACGTGTCATTCGACCTGCATGCGGGTGAAATCCTTGGCATCGCCGGGTTGATGGGCTCAGGCCGCACCAATGTGGCGGAAACCATTTTTGGCATCACCCCAAGCTCTGGTGGGCAGATCACCCTGGACGGCAAGCCGGTGCGCATCACCGACCCGCACATGGCCATCGAAAAGGGGTTTGCGCTGTTGACCGAGGACCGCAAGCTCAGTGGCCTGTTCCCGTGCCTGTCGGTGCTGGAGAACATGGAAATGGCGGTGTTGCCGCATTACACCGGCAACGGTTTTATCCAGCAGAAAGCCCTGCGCGCCTTGTGCGAAGACATGTGCAAGAAACTGCGGGTGAAGACGCCGTCCCTGGAGCAGTGTATCGACACCCTGTCGGGCGGCAACCAGCAGAAGGCCCTGCTGGCGCGCTGGCTGATGACCAATCCACGCTTGCTGATCCTCGATGAACCCACCCGTGGCATCGACGTGGGCGCCAAGGCCGAGATTTACCGTTTGATTTCCTTCCTTGCCAGTGAAGGCATGGCGGTGATCATGATTTCCTCCGAGCTGCCCGAAGTGCTGGGCATGAGCGACCGGGTGATGGTGATGCACGAGGGCGACCTGATGGGCACCCTGGACCGCAGCGAAGCGACCCAGGAAAAAGTCATGCAGTTGGCTTCCGGTATGACCGCAGTCCACTGACTACAGAATAAGAAGGTGATTGGCTATGAACGCAATAACAGACAACAAGCCCGCCACGGCACCGGTCAAGCACCGTCGACGCATGCCGACCGAACTGAGCATTTTCCTGGTGCTGATCGGCATCGGCCTGGTGTTTGAACTGTTCGGCTGGATCGTGCGCGACCAGAGCTTTTTGATGAACTCCCAGCGTCTGGTGCTGATGATCCTGCAGGTGTCGATCATCGGCCTGCTGGCCATCGGTGTGACGCAAGTGATCATCACCACAGGGATCGACCTGTCCTCCGGCTCGGTGCTGGCGCTGTCGGCGATGATCGCCGCTAGCCTGGCGCAGACGTCGGACTTTTCCCGGGCGGTGTTCCCCAGCCTGACCGACTTGCCGGTGTGGATCCCGGTGGCGATGGGGCTGGGCGTGGGGCTGTTGGCCGGGGCAATCAACGGCAGCATCATCGCCGTCACGGGGATTCCACCTTTTATTGCAACCCTCGGCATGATGGTCTCGGCCCGTGGCCTGGCGCGTTACTACACCGAAGGCCAGCCGGTGAGCATGCTCTCGGATTCGTACACGGCCATCGGCCATGGCGCGATGCCGGTGATCATCTTCCTGGTGGTGGCGGTGATCTTCCACATTGCCCTGCGCTACACCAAGTACGGCAAATACACCTACGCCATCGGCGGCAACATGCAGGCGGCGCGGACCTCGGGCATCAACGTCAAGCGCCACTTGATCATCGTGTACAGCATCGCGGGCCTGCTGGCGGGCTTGGCCGGCGTGGTGGCCTCGGCACGTGCCGCGACCGGGCAGGCGGGCATGGGCATGTCCTATGAGCTGGACGCGATTGCGGCGGCCGTGATCGGCGGCACCAGCCTGGCGGGCGGGGTAGGGCGCATCACCGGCACCGTGATCGGCGCGCTGATCCTCGGGGTGATGGCCAGCGGGTTTACCTTTGTCGGGGTGGATGCGTACATCCAGGACATCATCAAGGGCCTGATCATCGTCATCGCGGTGGTGATCGACCAATACCGTAACAAGCGCAAGCTCAAACGTTAGTGCTGCCCCCTCGGAAATGCGCGATGGTGCACTGCGCCTGGCGCCTGTAGTGAGCGGGCTTGCCCCGCGCCGCGGTATACCAGCCACCTGAAGCCAACCTGACACACCGCCGCGCAGGGCAAGCCTGCTCACTACAAGTCAGCTGCAGTTTGTAGTGAGCGGGCTTGCGCCGCGCCGCGGTACACCAGCCCCCTCAAGCCAACCTGACACACCGCCGCGCAGGGCAAGCCTGCTCACTGCATCAAGGCGCGAGGGGGAGGAACCGGCGTTCGGCCAGCTCCCGGCTGATCCCGCCGCGATGCACGTCCACCACACTCTGTGGGCTTTGTGCCTTGTTCAGCAGTGAGTAGTAGCTCTCGGTGCGCTGGGCCTTGGTCTTGAGGTGGGCGACGCTGTACTCGGCCTTGGGCGTGTCCGCCTTGGCGTAATGGAAGTGTGCATACCACAACGGAAAGCCGCGCTTGTCGTTGACGGCATATTCCTGGATGAAGTCCTTTCGCTCCCCGCGCATGGCTACCCGTGGGCCGAGGCTGGCGAGCTGGATCTTGTCCTGCCCAAGCAGGTACGCCACATGGCTGTCGGTGGGGGGCAGCTCCAACGTGCGCTGGACCCGCAGCTCATGCCCCTTGGCAATCATGGTATCGGACGCACTGCGCAGTTCTGCCGCCAGGTTGCGGTCGGCCGTAAGTTGCAGGTCGGGCGCCAGGGCTGCAATCGCCCGCTCCAGTTCGCCCGCCAGTTCGGTGAAGCGTGCAGCCTCGTTCTCCAGGCTTTCCTGTATTTCGATCGGGTATCGCGACATCGTTGCGTAACCTTCCTGGCGCTGAATGATGGCGGCCAGGTCCTTGACGCGCTTGCGTGCCTCGCCTTTGATCACGTTCAAGGCGCGAGTGTCGGGCGCGGGCGCGCTTGGGCGGCGCTGCTCGAGGACCTCATCCCAGCCGCTCTCGTGCTGTGAATAGGTCACCAGCAGTTCGTCTGCCTGTTCGGTGCGAACCTCCACCACCTCGATGGGCAAGGTGCTGCCGGCGGGCTTCACGTCACCGATCAGGATGCCTTGCCTGCGGGTCTTGATCACTTTTTTCTGCGGTTTTCCAGGCGCGGTCATCGCCCGTTTTGGCGGGCTTTTGGGCATCTCGGCAGATGGCTTGACCTCAGCGGCCAATTGCAGCAGCACGTCCTGATACAAGGAGGTGACCAAGGCCTGCAAGGGCTGGAAGTACGTATTGTCCAGCGCTTCGGCGTGCACCAGCGCTACGCCTTGCAGCGCGTCTACGGCCTGGCCGTACTGCAGGAACAGGCTGTCCAGTACGGCCATGCGATCGGCCGGGCTGAGGTTGAGCAGGTTCAGTTCGCTGTGGGTGCGCAGGTGTGGACCCAGTGGGTCCAGGGCCAGGTCCAGTTCATTGGTGAACAAGCCGGCGCGCCAGTCCCTTCGGCTCAGGTATTTGAGGTTTTGCAACTGCAGGTATTTGAGTGACAGGGCACTGAGCTCATCCGGGCGATTGAGCGTCAGGCGGTTGAACGCGTCCAACCCGGGTTGGCCAACGTTGAACAGCTCCAGGAGGTGACGGTCCTTGAGCTCCAGGGCCTGAATCTGGCGTTCATTGATGCGGCTCAGGCTCATGAGGAATTGTGCATAGTGCGCCGGGTTGGCGATGATCGACGGCAACGCCTGTTCGTAAGGACAACTGAAGTCAGGGTGTTCGGCATACAGCGCCTGGCGGTCCATGTCGGCCACCACCACCGACTTGCGGGCGTTGTTCACCGTGTTCTCCAGGAATACCGCCGCAGCGTTGACGGGCATGGGGATGCCCAGCTCCATGCGTTCCTGACGGCTGTCGAGCAGCGCCTGGTAGGCGTTTATCTGCTCGTGCAGCGCGCGGTCGAAATTCGTGCGGGTGTTGGCCCGGGCGGCGTCGGAGTATTGGGTGTTGCTGGCGGCGCGGTGCATCAGCTGTTGCGCCATGTCGACTTTGGTCTGCAGCGCTTGCTGGCGGCTGTTGAGAAAGAGCGCCTGCTCATCGAGCAGTTGCTGCGTGCGCAGGGCCTTGCGTTCGCGCGCGGCAGCAATTCGCTTGGGAGGCATGCCGCCGAGCAGGCGCAGGCGCAGGTCGAGTGACCAGTGGCCGTGGCCGTCGGTTTGCAGGTACGGGCCGAGCCGAGTGGTGTCAAAGGGGTCGACGATCACCACGCCGCCCTCTGTTTCGAGCCTGACCTGGTACCAGCGATGTTCGATCAGCGCGTACCAGTCACGCAGATGATGATAGAGACCCCGTCGCGGCCCATTGAGGACCGGTTCAGGCAGGGTTTGCGGCTTCGGCGCCTGCAGTCGCCACAGGTGTTCCTGCTGGCTGGGGCTCAGTTGGTCGCGGGCACTGGAGAAACTGAAGTCGAACACGGTGTCGGTGAGCCCCTGGCTCTCCAGCAGAACCGGACCTTGTTGCAATACGGGCTCCGGTGGTTGCGGCCATTGCTCGGCACGGCGCGCCGCAAACGGCGAAGGCGTCGGAACGGAGTTGGCGTGCTCATGGATAACCGGTGCCGTCGAGGAAGGCGTCATCTGGAACATCAGCATGCCCACATTGAGCAGCAGATCCACCACCGCCAACTCCCGTGCGATCGGGTCCTGGCTATTGAGTGCCGGCAGGTCCTTGCTGGCGGCATCCATCAGGCTGAACAGCCAGCCCGCGAGCATGAAGGGCCCACGTGCCAGCGGCAGCAGCAGGGTGTTGAACAGCAGGCTGGCGCCTTCGAGCAATATTTTCCAGCGGCTCTCGGCATTGGACACCGTTTCCCGGTCCGCCTGGTCCACCAGGGCGCGGGCGTTGCAGCCGTACAGGTACTGCATCAGGTGGCCGTTGGCGAGGAATTGCAGGAGTTCATCGCTGATCCCGTCGGTGGCCAGGGTGACGGGCTTGGGGATCTCCGGTGTGTCGAACTCGCTGCCCAGGCCGAAGCGCACATAGTGGGGTTCGTGGAATCCGCCATTGGCGTAAATGGGGCGTGCGCTATCGGACAGCCAGGCCAGCACGCTGTCTTGCAGTTCGCCGGGGCGGGCAATCGCGTCCAGCATGGCCTGGCGGCTGGGGAACTGCTGCAGGGCATCGGCATACAGGGGGCGGTACAGGATGTGAACCCCTGACTCGGCGCTTTCGGGTTCGATGATGTACATGTTGCTCACCCCATCTGCCGCAGCCTGTGGTTTGCGCACGAGGGCCAGGTGGCGGATGACGATGGTTTGGCCATCGACTTGGCGTTGATCGGTGTTCATCAGCGCCGCTACGTAGGCCGCCCCTTGTGGCGTGAACCCGTGTTGCCGTCGCAGGCTCAGTTCCAGTGCTTGCAGGGGCAGTTGTGCCTCGGTTTGTGCGGCAAAGTCCCGCTGCCGTTGGCGAGCGTCTTCACTGTCTGCCAGTAACCGGGTCTGGAGCAGCTCCGGGTAGGTCTTGCCGATATCGACGCGCTGGATAAGCCCGTTACTGCCGAGGAGATAGTCGGACGTCAACCAGGCGGGCAGCGATTCGCCGAAACGATGGGTCACGGTGAGCCGCCCTCGGGGTTGGCCTTGCAAGTTGTTGATCGCCAGGTCAACGAGGGTCATGTGTACCTTGTCGACAAACCCGGCACCGCCTGGGTAGCCAGCGGCCACGTTGAAGGTCAGTTGCAGGTCTTCGGGCAGCAGCGGGGTGGTGTGATTCGGTTCAAGGCGCAGTTGGTCCCTCTTGAGTTGGTTCAGCAGGGCGGTGCGGGTGAAGGTGCGCAGGTCCGGGATGTCACTGAGAAAGGTCCGACCCTGGCTGCGTTTTTTGGCACTGGCCAGTTGCAAGGCGTAGTGCCGGTAGCGTGCACGCTCCTCCTCGGATGCCTGTTGCAGCCAGCCAGGGACCTGCTTGCGCAAAGCTTGTAGCACGGGGTGTGGCGCAGTGCTGGGAAAGACACTGGCCGGGTTTGTGAGGGTGCGATACAGCGCCTGGAGTTGGTCGGGTGTCTGCTGTTGGGGCAATTTGAGCTGTTGCAGGCGCTCCAACTGCTGGTTGAGCAAGGCGGCGGCCTGGGTGTCGAAGAGGTTGCCGTCTGGCTCGTAGCGCTGCAGGGTGATGTGTTCGATTATTTCGTCCTGGGTGATGCCCTGGACCCAGGCCTGCAAGGCCTCGTCGACACTGTTGAAGCCTGTGCAGGGACCCGTGGAGGGGCAAAGCAGCACGCGGGCCTGGCTTTGCAGCGAGCACACCAGCAACAGGTCGGTGCCCAGCCGTTTCTGTACCCGGCTACCGGCCTTGAGGGTGGCATGGGGAAGGTAGGCGTGCACGGCAGTGTCGCCCCAGCGTGTGAAACGTTGGTCACGGTCGGGGCAGTCGATGAGCTGGCCGAGCATGTCCCGTTCAGGCCGGGTGAGGTCGGGTTGGCTGATGGCTCCGATGTTCAGGGTGTCTCGCAATACATCGCTGAGCCAACGCCAGCGTTCAGTGCCCCAGAAACTGGCCAGGCTGTTTTGCAGGGCGATGGGCAGTGTCCAGGCCAGGACCTGGACCTGCTTTGCGATGACCTGCATATCCAGTGGCTGCCCGTCTGGCGTCGTGAGCCGGGTGGGTGGTCGGTCGGACAGGTAGGCGGGGCGACCGTCGTGGTCCCGAAAATCTGGCAGGGTGCCCTTGGCCAGGTACTCCAGCACCACAGGCATGAAGGGTTCAAGCTTCCAGCCGCTGGTCAGCGGGGTGGCGAGCTGGGTTCGCTGCAGGTCAAGGGTGAGTGAGGGGTAGGCCTGGGCAATCGAAGTCGCAAGCAGTTGCCGCGCCACTGCCGCCAGTGAGGGTCGGTTGGCGAATTGAGCGCTGACGGCGGCAGCCGATGGGTTGGGAGGGGTAGGCATGAAAGCTCCTTGTGCCACTGCAAAATCGCAGAGGCCATCAGCTAATGCCTATTCACCCCCGGCCTGGCGTTATGTATTGCTGGGGGCTTATCAACCGTTTGTCTTCTATATAGCTCCACAACCCTGAATTTCTTGCTATAAACGCACTCCGATGACCGTTCGCCGAGCCCGTCCTGGTGCTTTTGGGGGTTATCTGGGAAAAAATGCCTGTCTTTTCAGTTGCTGCGCCCTCAAGTCGGCCTTAGACTGCCGCCCCTCGTAAATTGAGTGCCGGGTGGCGCTTGGAATGGACGGCGCCCTTCCGAGACCTGCAGAGGTCGGCCGGAACGCTCCCTTATTCGCCTTAATGCACGTATTTTTTATAGAGAAATCAATGACAAAGGAAAAGTTGCTGGCCATGCCGGCGGATGACTACATGAATGCCGAACAGCACGCTTTTTTCGAGCAGTTGCTGCAAGACATGAAAGTGGAACACCACGAGCGCATTGAACAGAACCGTATCGCCATTGAAAGCCTGGACACCCCGGCTGACCCGGCCGACGCCGCTTCCGTTGAAGAAGAGCGCACCTGGCTGGTGAACGCCATCGACCGCGACCAGCGCATGCTGCCGCAACTTGAGCGCGCACTGGAGCGCATCAAGGAAGATTCCTTTGGCTGGTGTGATGACAGCGGCGAGCCAATCGGCCTCAAGCGCCTGCTGATCAGCCCGACCACCAAGTACTGCATCGAAGCGCAAGAGCGCCACGAGCAGATCGACAAGCACCAGCGTCAAGCCTGATGCGGTGAAACGGGGGGCCGAGCCATCGGTGCCCCCGGGAAACACCTGTTACGCCCCGTCTATTGATCTGCTGCAAGCCACCCCACTAAAGGCCCATGGATAATGGCCTGATAGTGGCGTTTAATGCAGACACAATAACGACAAGCAGTGGGGTAACAACGATGGCAGGAGACGGATCTCTGATGAGTGCAGCAGTGCCACCGCATTCGGTGGCGCGCGGGCTGCCCGGCTGGCTGACGCCGTGCTTGCAGAGCACTGCCCTGGTGCTCGTGCTGCTGAGCCTGGCGTTTGCCAGCTTGCCGCTGTACCTGTGCCTGCCACTGGCCTTGCTGGTGATCTGGCTGCCCCGCCTTAAACATCGCGCGCCGGTGATTGCGCCTGCCGAAGGTGCCGATGCGATGGGTGAGCTGACTCGCGACCTTTCTTACACCACCAGCCATAACGCGCTGTCTGCTGCCGGCGTGGCCTATTCGGTCAAGCAACTGGCCGGGCGTTTGCAATCGCAGTTGAGCGCGGCCAAGCAAATCGTCGGCAGCGCCGAGGTGATGATCGGTACGGAAAAGGTCACCTCCCAACTCAGTCGCCAAGCCCTGGAAGCGGCCAGCCAGGCCCACCGGCGCAGTACCGAAGGGCGGGAAGTGCTGGCTCAGTCGATCACCCGCATGCACCAGCTCAGCCAACGTGCCAACGCCAGCCGCGAGCTGATCGAAGCCCTGAGCCAGCGTAGCGAAGAGATCCAGCGGGTCACCCTGGTGATCCAGTCCATTGCCAGCCAGACCAACCTGTTGGCGCTGAACGCCGCCATCGAAGCCGCGCGTGCCGGTGAGCATGGGCGTGGGTTTGCCGTGGTGGCTGATGAAGTGCGCGGGCTGGCCGGGCGCACAGCCACTGCCACGGATGAAGTCGGGGTGATGGTCGCCGATATCCAACAACGCACGGCCCAGGTGGTGGAGCAGATTCGCCAACTCTCGGCGGACCTGCACACCGGTGTCGAACAGGTGGAACACGCCGGTGAACAACTGGAAAGCATCGCCAGGCTGGCGGCGGATGTAGAAGGGCAGGTCAATGAGATTGCCGAGGGCGCCGATACCAACCGCACCCAGCTCGACAGTCTGTTCCATGCCGTGGAGCAGATGCGCAGCGACCTGACCGTGAGCGACCAGCAAACCCGCCAGCTCGCTGACGCGGCTGTGCAAATGGAAGGGCAGGCTGAGACCATCAGCGAACGCCTGGCCGAAGTCGGGCTGGATGACTATCACCAGCGTATCTATGACCTGGCCCGCGAAGGCGCCCAGCGTATTGCCGAGCAGTTCGAGGCCGATGTGCAGCAAAGCCGTATCAGCCTGGAAGACCTGTTCGATCGCAGCTACACCGCCATTCCCAATACCAGCCCCAGCAAGTACCACACGCGTTTTGACGGCTATACCGATCAGGTCTTGCCAGCGATCCAGGAAGCCTTGCTGCCCCGTCACGAGGGGCTGGTGTTCGCGATTGCCTGCACGCCCCAGGGTTATGTGCCGACTCATAACAAAGCGTTTTCTCACGCCCTGACCGGCGATGCACAGGTGGATGCCGTGCAGAACCGCACCAAACGCAAGTTCGAAGACCGTACCGGCATTCGTTGCGGCAGCCATCAACAGGCGGTGCTGTTGCAGACGTATACCCGTGACACCGGCGAGCTGATGCACGACTTGTCGGTGCCGATCATGGTCAAGGGCCGGCACTGGGGCGGGCTGCGCCTGGGCTATAAGCCGGAAGGGGCAAAGCCTGCCCATTAGGATTGTTGCGGTTTATGCAATGCAGCTATTCCGGGGATAGCTTTTTCCTACTGGCAGAAAACCGTAGCATGGCGAACATTGTTAGCCAGCTAACTAATGCTGCGGAGAAGCGCCATGCAAAACAAAGTCGATGTCGCCGTGATGATCGGCAGTGGTGTGCCTGAAACCCTGCGTGCGCTGGGTCAGAAAGCTTGTTGGGTGGTGCTGCTGAACGGGGAACAGCGCGGCACGGCGTTCGCCAGCCGTGAAGAGGCCCAGGAATGCCAGGCTGCCTGGCAAGCGCTGTTGCGCCTGGAACAGTCAGACAGCCTGCATTGAGCAGCCTTACTGCGGTTGGTGCAGGCGCTGGTTCAACTCGTCCACGGCAATCGCCCATTCGGCATCTTCGCGCAATTCTTCCTTCAGGAACTGCGCTTGCTGGGGCGTCCAGAAGGGCGCATCGATCAGCTTGACGTCTTCAGGCAGCGGGTGCGCGACGATGAATGCGTCGATCGCCTCGGGCGTGGAGTCCAGGCCCAATTGTTCAAACAGTGTTTCCAGCGTGGGTACGGGCGCGTCCATATCGATCTCCCTGCAAGGTGATGGTCGTTGTGCATGGGAGGCCTGCCGCGCTTCAGAGTTCTATCGGATTATCAGGAATTGAGTGCGCCGCAATCCACCGCAGCCTTCAACGCGACTGCGGCTTCCTTGGCCGCGATGGCCGCGGCGTCGACGGTTTTGAACCAGCGATCTTTTTCGACCTGGTGCGTGGTGACCGTGGTCAGCGGTGGTTTGGCGCGCATGATGATGACTGCCTGAAACTCACCGTCTACTTCCCTGGCATCGCCATGGATGAAAAATTCGCCAATATCAAATTCCGTCACGTATAGCCTTCCCTTCGAGGTAACTGCACTGATGAAACCTGACCCGCAAGGGACAAACTTCAATGGACGGGCCAGTATGGCAGTTGTTGGGCAGCGACGGCGCAGTAAACTCACTCAGGTGATGAAACGACCACGCCGTAGGGGGCCTGCAGGACCGCCTCCAGTTTCTTGGCCAGCTCGCAGGCTTTGTCATGGTTGCTGCGAAAGCCTTTGACCCGGCCACTGGTGACTTCGCGGATATGAAAAAAATTCCTGCCGGCGGGAATCACTTGGTAGAGGACCGGATCCGGGTATCCGTCACGGCCATGCAGGCAGTAATATGGTTGCTCGTCCTGGCAGGATGAACGAGTGGCGGAATAGGGTGTATCGTGTCGTGAGTGTTGCATGGCCAGCTCCCGTTGATCGATCTTGTTGACCCACCAGCAGCGTTTCGGGTGGTTTTGACCCGTGTTGCTGTTTTAGTATTGTTGGCGGCAGCCTTGGTCGAGTTCCTAGCCAGATCGTTACATTTGTTTAGGCTGTCGGAAAACTGCATTTTTGATTGGGTTATTCTCTGAAGTTGGCCGACCCGTGTTCTCTGGTCGTTGAACCTGTGATTTGCTGTGATGCCGGATGACCTTGCAAAAGGTCTATCGCGTACGTCTGTACGAGTCTTGCGGCGCGGCTGCAGGCCCTTTTTCAGCTTTTTTACGAATGTGTTGTGTGATCGTGCCGTTACGGCCTTTTCTTGTGCTGCCCGCTCAGGCGGTCGGCGCTCTTTTTGATGTGGGGGCGTTTCCTTGGCAGTCAGTAATCTGGATATGCACGCGTTATTCGTGCTGGGTGATTTGCGCGCAAAGTTGGTCAAGCAGTTTCAATCCCGTTTTGTTTACATCACTGAACAGACGCCGGAAGGTATCTACATCGCTGAAATCGATACCGAAACAGCGATGGTCGTGGACGACAAGCCACGCCTGGAACTCAAGGTCGGCGATCACTTTCGTGCCGCCGTATTGCCCAGCCGTGAAGGTGGCAAGTTCGAACTGAAGTTCCGCGACATCAAGTTGACCGTATATGGCCTGGGCGATTACGCCTTTGTGTCTTCTGCCGAAGGCCAGGGCATCGTGTTCAAGGAAGGCCACAGCGTCATGCTGGTGTTTGCCGCCAACGAGCAATTGCAGGAAGGGCTGACCAAGACCCTCAAGGCCGTGACCGGCAAGGCCGCCAAGTGGCGCAAGGGCGAACTGGTGACCTTCAAGGCCAGCGAGTAGTCCATAAACATCGCGTGTACCGTTCTCTCCCGGAACCTCTACTACAGTTGAGTTGACTTAACTACTTAGAGGCTTCGCGCATAGGCAGCAAAGCCATCCGCTATTTGCTGCGACATCGCGAGGTGCAAAGGCATGAAAGGATTGAGAACGCTGTTGGCTGCATCGCTGACTACCATTGGCCTGTCGATGGCGACGTTGCCAGCAAGTGCCGCCGAGGCGCCGGTGCATTTTGCTGACCTGAACTGGGAAAGCGGCAGCCTCATCACCGAGGTGCTGAGGTTTATCGTGGAGAAGGGCTATGACTTGCCCACGGATACCTTGCCCGGCACCACCATCACCCTGGAAACCGCCCTGGCCAAGAATGACATCCAGGTGATTGGCGAAGAGTGGGCCGGCCGCAGCCCCGTGTGGATCAAGGCCGAAGCCGAAGGCAAGGTGGTGGGCCTGGGCGATACGGTCAAAGGCGCGACCGAAGGCTGGTGGGTGCCGGAATATGTGGTCAAGGGCGACCCTGCCAAAGGCCTCAAGCCGCTGGCGCCCGACCTCAAGAGCGTGCAGGACCTGGCGCGCTACAAGGACGTGTTCAAGGACCCGGAGTCTCCCGGCAAGGGTCGCTTTCTCAACAGCCCCATCGGCTGGACTTCTGAAGTGGTCAACGCCCAGAAGCTCAAGGCCTACGGCCTGGACGACAGTTACGTGAATTTTCGCAGCGGTTCGGGCGCAGCCTTGGATGCCGAAATCGCCTCGTCGATTCGTCGCGGTAAGCCGGTGCTGTTCTACTACTGGTCACCGACTCCCCTGATGGGCCGTTTCAAACTGATTCAGTTGGAAGAACCACCGTTTGACGCCGACGCCTGGAAAACGCTGACCGATGCGGACAACCCCAACCCAAGGCCGACGCGTTCATTGGCGTCCAAATTGAGCATTGGTGTGTCCACACCGTTCCAGAAGGAGCATCCGCAGATCGCTGAGTTTTTCACCAAGGTTCAGTTTCCGATTGACCCGTTGAATAAAGCGTTGGCGGCGATGAGTGAAAATCACACGCCGCCGCGGGACGTGGCGCAGGTGTTTCTCAAGGAGCATCCTGAAGTGTGGAAGGCGTGGTTGACTGAGGATGTGGCGCAGAAGGTTGAGGCAAGTCTCAAGTAACCGGGATATTTTGCCGAGTGGAGAACCCAATGTGGGAGCTGGCTTGCCTGCGATAGCGGTGAGCCAGCCAGCAAATTTATCGCCCGATATACCGCTATCGCGGGCAAGCCCGGCTCCCACATTGACCGGGTGGTATGTTTTAGAACTTGGTTTGCACGGCCAATTCGAAGGTCCTCGGCGACCCCAGGTAATACGCCGGTGACACATGGGCAAACTCGGCATACACCTCATTGGTCAGGTTGCGCACGCGACCGGTCACCGAGGTGTGCGAATCTACCTTGTAGCGCAGGAATGTCCCGAACAACGTATAGGCCGGCACCGTCTGGGTGTTGGCATTGTCTGCATACACTTGCGCCACGTACCGTGCATCCACACCGCCTTGCCAGTCCTCGGCAAAGTCATAGGTCAGCCACAGGTTGCCCACCTGCTTGGGCACGTTGGTCGGCGTATTGCCCTTGCGCGAGACCACCGCGCCG
Source organism: Pseudomonas sp. TE24901 (assembly GCF_054058375.1). Taxonomy (NCBI): domain Bacteria; kingdom Pseudomonadati; phylum Pseudomonadota; class Gammaproteobacteria; order Pseudomonadales; family Pseudomonadaceae; genus Pseudomonas; species Pseudomonas sp. TE24901. The sequence goes on along the minus strand of NZ_JBSSAF010000014.1, from coordinate 85,663 downwards.
CTGGCGATTTTCTCGTTGAAGTCATCGTATTCGGCGTCGACCCAGGCGAAGTTGCCTTCAGCCAATAACGTCGGTGTGATGCGCAGCGAGCTGGCCAACTCAATGCCCTTGGACGATTGTGCGCCCACTGGAATGCTGTTGGTCGGGTCCAGCGGGTCGGTGACGGCAAAGTCCTTGCGCTCGATCTTGTAGGCGGCAACGGTGGCCGAACCGCGACCGTCCAGGTAGTCGAACTTGCTGCCCACTTCCCACTGTTTTCCCGTCGAGACGTCGAACACTTGCGTAGTCGTGCTCGGCTGCTCGGCGGCGGTGCTGTATTGCACATACACATTGGCCGTCGGGATGAACTGGTAAGTCAGGCCCACGCGGCCGGTTATCGGTTCCCAACGGCGGGTGAAGTGCCGTGGGTTGGTTGCAGTCACCGTACGGTGGTTGGTCACGTCCAGGTCGATGGCGTCGTAGCGCAGGCCGGTGAGCAGGGACAGTTTATCGGTCAGGCCCAGGCGATTTTCCACGAACAACGCACGGGTGGTGACCTCGTTGGTCTTGTCGCTGACAAAGCCGGGCTTGGTGCCCGGGATGTCATAGAAGTGCCCCGGGTTGTAATTGTTCGGGTCCACCGTGCTGTTGCCCGGCACGTTCAGCGGGTTGTTGGTGGTGCTGTTGACCTTGTATTCAAAACCGCCGGACCACGTGGTCGACAAACCGAACACACTGCTGTCGTGACGCAGCTCGAACTGGTTGCCGTTCTGCTCACCCTGATGGCGCACCTGGTAGGCAGTGGAGCGGTTCACCGCGCTGTTGTCGGCGTTGTACTGGTAGGTTTCCAGGTTGCGGTAATCACGCTGGCTGTCCAGGTGATACAGGGTGTTCTTCAGGGTGGTGCTGTCGTTGATCCGGTAATCGATGATCGAGCGCGCCCAGATCGTGCGTTGTTCATAACGACCATCGGCGACGTTGTAGTTATTGAAGCGGTTATGCCGGTCGATCTTCAATTCGCCGGCCTTGGGGTTGAGCACTGGCGTGCCCCAGTAAGGGCTGTCTTCGTGCTCATCCTGGTATTCCAGGGCCAGGGTGTGGGACAGGTTGGGGGTCAAGTCACTCAGGAGGGAAAACGCCACACTCCAGGCATCACGCTGATCGCGATCAATGTAGCTGTGGTTGGTGTTGCGGCTCACATCCAGGCGCGCGTAGTGCTGCACCTCGGCACCCGGTTCGGTCAGGGCGTGGTTGACACCGAAGGCCATGCCGGCCGTGTCGTAGCTGCCATAGGTGAGCTGGCCTTCGGCAGCTTGCTCTTCACGGGTGGCCAGTTTGGTCACGTAGTTCAGCGAGCCGCCCACGGAGCCGGCGCCGTTGATCAGGGAGGAGGGGCCGCCCACCAGCTCGACGCGGTCGTAGATCCACGCATCCACCGGACGTGCCAGGCCGGTGGCGACATTGATACCGTTGAACATCTGGGTGATCTGGCTGCTGGTAAAACCACGGTACGACACGAAACCGCCAAACCCCGGCGGCGCACTCGCGTTGACGCCGGGCAGGGTGTTGGCCGCATCGCGGAAAGTCTTGGCGCCATGGCGCTCGATGTCATCGTGATTGGCGATAGCGACTGACGCCGGGGTCTCCCGCACGCTCAGTCCGAGGCGCGACGCCATGCCGCTGGATTGATCCAGCACCAGGCCAGGCTCAGCGGCTTGATCGCCATCAATGGTGGTGGGGGCCAACTCGATAGCCACGGCGCAAACAGGCAGGCAGCCGAACAGGCCCGCCAATAGGGGAAGATGTTTCATGATTGAATCCTGAAAAACTTGGCTTGAAAACAACGCACAGCCGGCCGTAATCCCCAACGGGAACGGTGGTCAGTGCTGATCAGAAAGCGAAGGTGTCAGGCAAAAACAGGCGGCGCGCGCGGGTGAGCCGTGGGCCAGGTGAAGCGGGCAGGGATGTCGGCAGCCACAACCACCGCAGGCGGTGGCGCGTGAGGTTGTGGCAGCACCGCCACATTGAGGCTGGTATTGAGCGCCGGGCCCATGCCACCCGATGAACACAGCGGGCAACCGAACGCCTTCGACAGCGTCGGCAGGTTCTCGTCGGTCGAGTTCTTCTGTACCGGCGCCTGGGTACGCGGGTCTACCGTACAGAACTGCCCGCCGATGCCATTGAGCTGCATCCCCAGCATCTGCCCATGACCAATACTGCACGCGAACACATTGAACAGGACGCAGCAATAGAGCATCCAGGCAATGAGCGAGCGGTCGGCACGGGCGATTTTCATGGGGCGGCACTTTACCATCAGCGGCCGACGAAATGCCTACAAAAAATCTCAGGCCGACTATCCTCATCCGCACGTTTTCAGGGAGAGCCAGCCATGAGCTTCGTCATCGCACGATGGATTGTCGGGATTTTCACCTGCATCAGCATGGTGCACTTGTACTGGGCCGCAGGCGGCAAGCTCGGCAGCCTGGCCGCCATCCCCCAGTTACCCGGCGAATTCGCCCGAGGGCCACGGCCAGCATTCAAGCCTTCGGCGTTGGGCACCTTTCTGGTGGCGATGGGGCTAGTGGCGATAGCGCTGCTGGTTTGCCTGCGCGCCGGGCTGTATTTCTCGGCGGTGTCCCATGGCGCGTTGCAATGGGGAATCAGCGCCATAGCCGTGATCATGTTTGCCAGGGCGATCGGGGATTCGGAGCTGGTGGGTTTTTTCAAGAAGGTGAGTGGGTCCAGGTTTGCGAAGTTGGATACGTATTTTTACTCGCCGTTGTGTTTGGTGTTGGGGGTGGGGTTGTTGGTGGTGGCGTGGGGGTGAGGCTCAGGTGTTTGTGGGGTAGAGGCGGATTCTTGATGCCGTCACCTCAACAAAGCCGACTTTTTGAGTGAGTGGTTCGTCAAGTTCGATAAGGATTATTGAGTCGCCGAATTTTAACGCGGTGTGCTCGCCGTCTTCATCCTGGATAAGTCGGATGTTATTTGTGTGACTTCGTTTACGGCCGTTATGGAGGGAGTCTTTCGGGATGAGGGCATGAGGTTTTTTCCCAATGAGAAGATTTCCTCTAGGTCGAACTCTACATCCGGTTCATCGCCGATTTTGGGTGTGATGCCTACCCATAAGCCTGTGCCACTTCCGGCAGACGAGTGGAAGCTCACGGATAGACCGTGGTCGGCCGGTATTGCTGCAGTGATTAGTATGTTCATTTCAGCTCTTCGGTAATTGAGCACTCTAAAAGGTGTTGTTTATGGTTTTTTAATTGGTTTGAGATTTTGGATGTTATGTTTTTTTCGTGGTGACCCTGTCGCGATTAACCTGACTTAAAACGTCTGAGGTGTTTTTAGAATGATTAAGTAAGTGTCGTGGCTATAAAGTTTATAGCGTCGAAAAATCGATGTGGCCTCTAAATGATATGCAAGCTATCCAGCTGAGATTTTTTTGAGTGATAAAGGTATGCTGAGGTAATTGCGAAAATATTTCGATTGCTAGAGCCAGGGTTTTGACGTCTATTGAATAGGCGTTGTCAGCAGTGTCCCCGATTATAAGGATGTCGTCATCGCTGGCCGAAATGATTTTTTCCACAAGCGAGTTTTGCGCCTCTAGTGATTCCATTGTTCCGAGATAGGTGCTTCCTTTTAAGGACTTCCATGCGATCTGGATTCCGGAAAAAGGAAGGCTGCTGATTGCGTTTATTAATAGGTCGCATTCGGCCTCAGTCAATATAATAAGTTCTGCATTGTGGTTTTGGAAGTCCTTAATAACTTCTTCGTCGAAATAGTTCATTGTAAAATCTCGTTGCTGATTAGATTGCTTTTTTAAGTGGTCCGGCGATTGTGAGTTTGTTCGTAGTCCTTTGAGTGATTTTTGATTTTGTGGTTTTATGGTTCGAATGATGATGGTTTGAAGCGGTTGTAAAATGGATGTTGTAGGAGGCTAAAAGAAGAAAAATAGCCCTGTATAGTTGTGTATCGCTAAGGTGTTTAAACTTATTATTTTGTTTATGATGTCTGAGTTGGTAGCTGTCTTTCGCGCCTCTAAAATGCTTAGTGTTTTTTTGAGATCTTCAGGCGTATCGATTTTTTCGTCTTCGTATTCATCGATTATTTTGCCAAGCGAAGCATTTATAGTGTCTATTGCGCCGGATTTTAAGAATCGGTCATATTCTTCGGAGGTGAGGTTGATTGTTTCGAGTAATGAGTCAGGGCAGGAGCCTGTATCCAATAAGTGCATGGCTTTCGAGGTGAGTGGGACGCAGATTATCTTCATGTTTTTTGTTGGCGCATTAGATTTGTTGTATTTGCTTTTTTTGCCTGTTTTTCAGGTCTGGTTGTGAATGTGGCTTAAGTAGTGCTAGGTAATCAGGTGGTCGTCTTGTTAGAAGGATTCGGTGAGTTGTGAAAAGTTAGGCTGCACATTTTTGTGGTGAACTCGCTCGGGCGAATATGAAATATTGGCCCTGTAATGCTCTGTCTAGGCAAAGCTCACGCAGTCATGGTCGTCCATGTAAATTAAGAACGAAAACTTTTTATCGGTTATCCAAAAAGGATATCCAGTAGTTTCCGACAAGACGTTCTCGATGTGTTCTGCTTTTTCAATCGCCCATGCCCTGTACGCAGTGTCGACGACAATCAGGATCAACTGATCGATGTATATGCGTTTTGAGACCTCTTGCCAAAATTTAGGATTGTATTCGGCGTGCTTGATTTTTAGGCTGTTTGGGTCTAGATATCGAGCGCCTCCAAAAAAAATTTTGCAAAGGGACGTGATCAACGTCTTCAGTTCGTCGGTGTTGAACTTTGTATTTTTAATTTGTAGATTTTCTAAGGTTTCATCAATTTCTGTTTCTAGATAACTCATTTGGGGGCTCCAATTCGGGATCGGCTGACAGGAACTAGTGTGAGTAATATATGCTCCCTCACACCCGCACCTGATAGCGCTTGCCCGCCGAGCAGTGGTGCGAGCCTTTACCGTGCTCATCGAGCATGACCACGGTGGAGGTGCCGTCATCGAGCCCGATCACCTCAACCGGGATGTTGCCGATCGGCACGTCATACACCGATTCGAACAGGCTCTCGATGTTCAGCTCGCCGCCCAGCGAGCAATGGGTGACGGTCGAAAAATCAGCATCGGACACACTCACCGATTGCTGCGAATCACCCACCCGCAACACCCGCTCCATGCCCAGCAACGAAGGCAAGTCCGCTGCATGGCTGGCTGAATCCAACGCGCGTGAGTACCAGGCGCCCATCTGCTGGCGATACTCCGCCAGGCTTTGATGGAAGCCATCCAGCTCGTGTTCGATAAAGGCAATGTGGGCGGTGTGAGTCATCCGTGACGTCTCGTCGAAGGGCAAGGCGTCGGAGTCTGCCGCAGCAAAAAGCGGCTGGATGAACGGTTGGAAAAATCAGAATGGGACGACGTGAAGCAGGAAAAAGCCGCGAAAAACTAGCCCGGGGGATTACGTCAAAAGACGATCCGGCTCATTGCGAAAAGCTGCGCAAATAAAAATGGCTCTCATCCTTGCCCGATTTTCCGACCTGGCCGTCATGGTTAATAGAACCTCTATTACGCAGGATTTCCCATGTCGCGCCTTGCTCGTCCCTTGCATCCACTGGCCCTGTCAGTGGCGTTCGCCTTTGCCGCCGTGCCGTTGCTGTCTGTTCAACCTGCCTTCGCCGAAGAAAGCAGCAGCGCGCTGCGCCGTTTCTCGATTCCCGCGGGTGATTTGAGCCAGGCACTCAACAGCCTGGCCGAGCAGGCCAACCTGGTGCTGGCGTTTGATGCGAGCCTGGCGCGGGGCAAGCACAGCAATGGATTGAGCGGGCAGTACGACACCGACGTGGCGCTGAACCAGTTGCTCGCCGGCACTGGCCTGCAGGCCCTGAAGCTCTCCGCCGACCGCTACCGGCTGGAGCCGATTCCGGATAACGGCGGGGCCATGGAGTTGCAGGCCACCACCATCAGCGGTGCCTACCGCACCGAAAGCCCCACCGGGCCGGTGGCCGGTTATGTGGCCACGCGCAGCCTGTCGGGCACCAAGACCGACACCGCGCTGATCGAGACCCCGCAGTCGATCTCGATTGTCACCAAGGACCAGATGCGCGCGCAGAACGCCGAGAGCCTCAACCAGATCCTGCGTTACAGCGCCGCCGTGATCCCGGAAACCCGTGGCGCCACGGCGTCGCGCCTGGACCAGCTGACGATCCGTGGCTTTTCCCCGGCCACCTACCTGGACGGCTTGCGCATGCCGTCGAGCCGCGATGCATTGCCGCAAAAGGACGCCTTCGACCTGGAGCGCGTCGAAGTGCTGCGCGGGCCGGCCTCGGTGCTGTACGGGCAGGGCACGCCGAGCGGCGTGATCAACATGGTCACCAAGCGCCCGCTGGACACGCCGTTTCATGAAGTTGGCGTGGAGTACGGCACTTTCAACAAGAAGCGCACAACCTTCGACCTGAGCGGGCCGATTGATGACCAAGGCGTGTATTCCTACCGCGTCGCCGGGCTTTTCGACGATGCCGATGGGCAAGTGGACCACACCGAGACCCGCCGTCAGTCGCTGTCCACCGCATTCACCTGGCGCCCGGACGAGGCGACGTCGCTCACGTTGCTCGGGCACTTTCAGAAGGACCCCAAGGGCGCGTCCTACGGTTCGGTGCCAGCCTGGGGCTCGGTGTTGCACAGCCCGACCGGGCGCAGCATCGACGTGGATTTCTATGACGGCGAGAAGAACTTCGAGAAGAGCGACCGCGAGTACTATTCCATCGGCTACGCCTTCGAGCACCACTTCGATGACGTGTGGACCGTACGCCAGAACGCGCGTTACCTGCGCAGCGAAGGCCAGTACCGCAGCCTCTACAACAACTACCTGATGGCGGATTACCGCACCATCCGACGCTCGACCATTGCCGCTGACGTCGACATGGATGCCTACACCCTCGACAACCAGTTGCAAGCCAAATTCGACACCGGCCCGTTGCAGCACACGCTGCTGATGGGGCTCGATTACCAGAACACCAGCACCGACACCAAGCAGGGCTCCGGCGTGTACACCGCAGGCCCGACCCTTGATATTTTCAATCCGGTGTACGGCGCGGCGGTTCCGGTGCCTGCGTATACCACCGACGGCACGTCGCGTAGCGAGCAGACCGGCGTGTACCTGCAAGAGCAGATGAAGTGGGATAAGTGGGTGCTGCTGCTGGGTGGTCGCTATGACTGGGCCAGCACCGACAACAGCACCCAGACCCTCAGCACCGGCGCCAAGGCCAAGTCGTCCCTGGACAGCAAGGCCTTTACCGGCCGCGTGGGGCTGGTCTATCTGTTCGATAACGGCCTGGCGCCGTACGCCAGCTATTCGGAGTCGTTCCAGCCGCAATCGGGTACGGGGTATGGCGGTTCGGTGTTCAAGCCTACTGAAGGCAAGCAGTATGAGGTCGGCATCAAGTACCAGCCGCCGGGCAGCAACAGCTTTATCACTGCCGCGATCTTCGACCTGCGCCAGACCAACGTACTGACCACCGACCCGGACCCGACGCATTTGTGCGGTACCGGCCGCTGCCAGAGCCAGGATGGCGAAGTGCAGTCCCGTGGTTTCGAGCTCGAAGGCAAGGCCAGTCTCAATGACAACCTGGACATCACCGCGGCCTACGCCTACCTGGACAACCGTATCAGCAAGTCCAACAGCACCGTGCGTTATGCGCCGATCAGCGACATTGCCGTAGGCCCGGCCGTTGCCGCCGAGGGCACCACCACCTACGGCGTGCCGCGCCATACCGCGTCGGCGTGGGCGGATTACACCTTTCATGATGGCAGCCTGAAAGGCTTTGGTGCGGGCGCCGGTGCGCGGTATGTCGGGTCGTCCTGGGGCGATACCGCCAACACCCTGAAGGTGCCGGGCTACACCTTGTTCGACGCGGCGGTGCATTACGACATCCCGAACATCACCCGCCTCAAGGACAACCTGCGCCTGGCATTGAACGCCACCAACCTGGCGAATAAAGAGTACGTGGCCTCGTGCTACTCGTACTCGTGGTGCTGGTACGGCTCGCAACGCACCGTGCAGGCGAGTGCGACTTATCAGTGGTAAAAAACCACCGATAAGGCAATTTAATGGCCCCTTTGTAACAAAATCCTCGCCAGAATCGCTTTTATTTTCAGGTGGTTAGGTGGGGATGCAAATGCGCACTGTTGGAATCATGCTGATCGCCTGCTCCCTGGCAGGCGGCGCGGCTGCCGTGCAGGCACGGGAGCTGCGCGAGGGTGACAAGTACATGTGCAGTTGGGGCGCTGGCACGGCCGCCAGGGCCCAGGAACTCAAGCTGTCGGGTGTGTCGCTGTATGCTGCGCGGCAGAAGATCCAGACCATCAAGTTCAGCAAATCGTGGATGCGCATGATGGCCATGGGCATCACCGAGCAGACCTATGACAGCCGTTCCCGGCTGAAACCCGAGGCCATCCGCCAGAGTTTTTACCAGGATTGCCTGCGCTACAAAGTGGCGCGCAAGTAATGGCCTGACTGGCTCAGCGTGACAGTGGTGAGCCGGCATCTTCCTGGAAAAACACCTTGGCAATGTCGATAAAGCGCCGATTGGCTTGGGACAGGTATTCATCGGCGCGCCAGCACAGGTTGAAGTGCATGAATTGCGCTGGCGCAAAAGACACACCCACCAACCCTGGCTCCTGCTCCTGAACGGAGCGCAGCAGAGTAGAAGCGCCCATCCCGCTGCGCGTGGCCGCTATCACCAGCGGCACGAAGTTGCTTTCCAGGGCGATGTTGAGCCGCACCCGTGCGGTACTGCAAAAAGTATCCAGCAGGTGACGTTGCAGGAAGGTGTTGTCGAACACCAGCATCGGTTCGTCATGCAGGCGGTCTGCTGACAGCGATTCCGCTCCCGCCAAAGGATGATGCTCGTTCACGCACAGCACCATCTCATCGCTGCCCAGCAGCACCGACTCCCAGCCAGGTTCGACGCGCCGCGACTCCAGCAACGCGACATCAATCGCCCGTGTCGCGAGGCGTTCGCTGATGTCGTCAGCGCTGCCTTCGATCACGTGCATGGCAATTCCGGGGTAGCGGGCACGAAATTGCATCAACAGATCCGGAATATGGCGGATGCCATACATCGGTGGCACACCGACGCGGATTTCGCCGCTGTGCAGTTGCGTCAAGTCCTGCAGTTCTCGGCGTGCGCCGGCCAAACCCTCCAGGCACGCTTCGGCGCGAGCCAGAAACAGCTGGCCTTCGGCCGTCACGCTGATCTGGCGTGTGGCCCGGTTGAACAAGGCCACGCCCAGCTCATCTTCCAGGCGGCTGACCGCCATGCTCAATGCCGGCTGCGCCACATGCAGGGCCTGCGCGGCTTTGGTGAAGCTGCCTTGGCGGGCGATTTCGACGCAGTATTCCAGGGCTCTGAGGTTCATTCCGGCTCACATAACAAAGAGTGATGAATTGCTTCACAAATGGATATTTTTTGTGATGCGCGGCAGTCTATAACCTGTCGGCATTCTTCTCCATGCCGGATGTCATCATGCCCCTTTACCTTCGCTGTTACTGGCTTGCCACCCTTATTGTTGGCGCCTTGGGCGGCAGCCTTGCCCAGTGGGCAGGGTGGCCTTTGCCTTGGGTGGTCGGCTCATTGCTCGCGGTGTTGCTGACCCGCTGCGCGGGCAGCCGGGTGCCGGAAATTCCCCACGGGCGCAAAGCCGGGCAGTTGATCGTGGCCGTGGCCATCGGCTGCCATTTCACCGTGCCGGTGATGCAGCAAGTGGCGGGGCATCTGGGGCTGATCGTAACGGCAGTATTGCTCACGCTGGTGTTGGCCTTGGGGTCGGTGCTGGTCTTGCACCGATGGGGCGTTGCCTTGAACACGGCGTTCTTCGCGCTGATGCCGGCCAACTCCACTGAGATGGTGCACCTGGGGCGGCAGCGTCAGGCGGACACCAGTTTTATCGCGGCGGCCCACAGCATTCGGTTGCTGCTGATCCTGTTGGCGGTGCCCGCGGTGGCTACCTTTGGCGTGTCCCATTCCGTGGCGCACGAGCCGTTGCCGGTCATCTGGCCTTGGCTGATCTTTATCCTGGCAATGGGCTTTCTCGCCGCGCTGGCGTTCAAGCGCTGCAACCTTCCCAACCCCTGGACCTTCGGGCCGTTCCTGATCTGTGCGGTGGGGGTGGGTTGCAACCATTTGTCGATGAGTATGCCGGGCTGGCTCAGCGGATGCGGGCAGTTGCTGATCGGGTGTGCGTTGGGTGTTGCGTTCGACCGCCGTTTTTTCCGCCGTGCGCCGGGTTTTCTGGCCAAGGTGCTGGTGCTCTTGACGGGCTCAGTGATTGCCACTGCGCTGGCCGCGTGGGGGCTCGGTGCCGGGTTGGGCATGCCGTGGCTGTCGCTGGCCCTGGGCATGATGCCCGGCAGTGCCCCGGAAATGAGCCTCACCGCCGAAGCCTTGGGGTTGGCGGTCACCTTGGTCACGGCCATGCAAGTTATCCGTATGCTGTTGATCCAGGCTGCGTGTCTGCCGCTGTACCGCCTGCTGGACCGAGCGCTGCAAGAGCAAGCACCGGCCAGTACAAAATCTGCGTAAGCCTGTCCAACTTTGCCCTCGTGCCCCTCGCCATACTGGCGCCAGGTAAACGAAGAGGCATAGGCCATGACTGATTACGTATTCACCCCCGCGCACATTCCCTCCCTTGCCATCCAGGGCAGCGACGCACGTTTCCCGCTGCGCCGGGTGTTTTGTGTGGGGCGCAACTACAGCGAGCACGCCCGCGAAATGGGGCATGACCCAGACCGCGAGCCGCCGTTTTTCTTTATGAAGCCGGCGGATGCCGTCGTGCCCGCCGAAGGGGTGATCGCTTACCCGCCGCTGACCGCCGACCTGCACCATGAAGTGGAGCTGGTGGTGGCCATCGGCAAGGGTGGGGTGGATATCAGCCCTGAAGAAGCGTTGTCCCATGTCTGGGGGTATGGCGTCGGCATCGACCTGACCCGCCGTGACCTGCAAGCCCAGGCGAAAAAACTCTCCCGTCCGTGGGAATGGGCCAAGGCGTTTGATGAGTCGGCGCCGAACACCGCCTTGCAACCCGTGAGTGCCATCGGTCACCCCTCAACGGGGAAAATCTGGCTCAAGGTCAACGGTGAACAACGCCAGGTGGGTGACCTGGCCGACCTGATCTGGTCCGTCAGCGAAGTAATCAGCCACGCGTCCAAATCCGTGGCGCTCAAGGCGGGCGACCTGATCTTCACCGGCACGCCCGCAGGTGTGGGTGCCGTGCAGCCGGGGGATGTGCTCACGGCCGGCATCGACGGCATTGGCGAGTTGAGTTTCACCCTCAGCCAGGGTTAAGGCTAAAGTGGTGCCCAGGCCACCCGAGAGACTGTTATGCCAGGCACCCGCGTCACCACCTATGGCATGGAACAACGCAGCGACCGCCCCGACTTCTACATCCGCGACAAGCGCGGGCGGGCGGCGCTGACCAGTCCCCATCGCCATGAGTATTTCCAGATCCAGATCAACCTCGGTGGCGACACCGTGCAGCATATCGGCGGCGCGGTGCGGCCGTTTCCGCACAAGGCCCTGGCGTTCATCCTGCCCCATCGCCTGCACGTGATCCCTCATCCCGAGGATGGCGAGTTCATGTTGATCAACTTCAGCCAGGCGTTTTTCCTGCCGCAGCTGACGTGCGACCCACTGGACCTGGAAGACATCCCCATCGGCCAGGCGCCGGAACTGGCACCGTTCCGCTTCCAGGAACAACTGGACTTCATCCTCGACGACGCCGCCTTCGAAGAAGTGAAAACCTGGCTCACCCAGATGCGTACCCTCGACGCCCACCGCACCTTCGGCGCGCGCGAGCGCCTCAAGGGCTACCTGTTCCAGCTGATCGGCCTGGTGTGCCAGGCCTACGCCGAACCGCTGCAGGCATTTGCCGCCAGCAATGCCACCCGGCGCGGGCGCAAGGACGCGTTGGCACGGGTTCAGGGGCACATCCGCGAGCACCTGCACGAACCCACCCTCAACCTGACAGACACGGCTGCTGCGGCCTTCCTGTCGCCCAACTACCTCACCCACTTGTTGCGCAAGGAGACCGGCAAACCGTTTTCCCAGTTGGTGCTCGACCGCCGCATGCAACTGGCGCGCACCTTGTTGCTCAACAGTGCGCAATTGATCGGCGTTATCGCCCAACGCTGTGGCTTCACCGATGAGGCGTACTTTTCCCGCTGTTTCCGCAAGGCCCACGGCTTGGCGCCCGGGCAATTCCGCCGCCAGCAGCACACTGAATCCCTGTAATCCCGCGCTTTTTACAAAACCACGACAATGCATATGTTTCTATTTGCATACAATTGCGTGCTTCAACGGAGGAAGCGCCCATGAATACGCGGATACGGCTGGCGACACTGCAGGACATCGACATATTGTTTGCGATTCGGACCTCGGTGACGCAGAACCACCTGAGCCGAGAACAAATGGCCGAGCGGGGTATTACCCCTGAAGTGCTGGCGGGCAGCATCCGTGAAGCGCCCTGTGTGTGGATCGCCGAGGTCAATGGTGAGCCTGCCGGGTTTTCCATGGTCGACCTGGACAGTGGCGAAGTGTTTGCGATGTTCGTGCGGCCGGCCTATGAAAACCAAGGGCTGGGCGGCCAATTGATGGCGGTTGCCGAGGCAGCCTTGTTTGAACGCCATGACACGTTGTTCCTGGTCACCGACGGGCGTGATGAGATACGCGCCAATGGGTTTTACCAACGCCTGGGTTGGTCGGTGGTGGATCAGGTCGACGGCGACGACGTTCGTTACCAGAAGAGCAGGGCGCTGTAGTGCCATGAACCCACCCGTAGCCCCGTCCTCCAACAGCTTTCGCTACTTTGTGGTCGGCGTGCTGTGCGTCGCGGTTTTGCTGGGCGTTTACTTTGTGCGGCTCAATGCGCAGGTGGACCAGGAGCGGGAGGAAGCCGCCGAGCGCCTCACCCTTTGCCAACATATCGAAAGCGTGGCCCGTGCGGCCTTGCCGGCCAACCTCCAGCCGCCCGAGGCGTGCAGGCAACTAAAGGCTCGCTCTTCCGAAAGTGTCGCACCGTTATAATCAATAACCTTATTTATACAGCGGATATATACCGACGAAGTGTCAGGTGATAGTCGCAGTACTTGCACCAAAAAGTGGCACAAGTGCGTCGTGCTACCTTAAAAAATATGTGGTTATTGAATGACTTACGCGACTTTTAATCCGACGAAAGGATTAAAATAATCTTGTTACAGGTTTTTACAATCGGTACTATAGCCGGGCGTTCACCTCCCACGGTTTATGCATTTTTAAATCCCAAGTTTCCATCAGCTACTTGGGATTTTTTTTGCCTGCGATTTGACTCAAACGTCAAACTTCCACCTCGGCGAACTCCGCGCGCATGCGCCCGTTGCGCTTGGCCTGGTACAGCAACTTGTCCACCTTCTCGACAAACCCCAGGATCGCGCTGTCGGGCGTGACGAGATGGGTGCCCACGCCCAGGCTCAGGGTCAGCAATTTCGACACCGGTGAAAAACCGTGCTCGATCTGCTGCTGGCAAATCAAGTGCAGGCAGCGTTGCGCCACCTGCCTGGCCGAGGCGGCATCGGTCTCCGGCAGTAACCACACAAACTCCTCGCCGCCGATGCGCGCAATGAAATCCCGTGGCCGGTTGGCCGCCAGCGACAGCGTGCGCGCCACTTGGCGCAGGCACTCATCGCCTTTGATATGGCCGTAGTGGTCGTTGTACTGCTTGAAAAAATCGATATCCAGGATGATCAGCGACAGCGGCAACTGGCTGCGCTGGGCGCTGGCCCACTCGCGTTCCAAAACCATGTCGAACATGCGCCGGTTGGCGATGCCGGTCAGGCCGTCCTGGTAGGAATATTCTTCGAGCTGCTTTTGCAAGCGAATCAGGTGCTCTTCGGTCTTCTTGCGCTCGCTGATATCGAACATGAAGCCGATCAGTGCTTCGACTTCGCCATCCTTGCGCACCACGTGCACCACGTCGCGAATCCACACGTAGTCGCCATTCACCGTGAGCGCCCGGTAGTCGGCCTCGTGGTCCACGCCGGCACGGGACTGCGACACGCAGAAATTCACCACGTATTCGCGGTCATCGGGGTGCATGCGCTCGACCCAGTCATCCACGCTGACCCAGCTTTGCGGGGTCCAGCCCAGCAGTGTCTCAATCTGCGGGCCGATGTAACTGAAGGTCATGGTCTGCCAGTCGATGCGCCAGGGGATGGCTTTGGTCGACTCCAGCAGGGTTTTGTAGACGTCGCTGTCGGGCTGGCTCGGTGGGGCGATGCTCATGGGTGGGCTGCTCGAAGGGAGGGCGAAATGCCATGAGCGTCTTTTGAACCGGCCCTTGAGTCAAGCCTTCGCCAGCGCACCGGACGAGAGGTCAAGTGCCGGGTTCCTGGCGCCAACGCACCAGCGTTTACGAGGCAAAATGCGCGGTAGCTAACACTTTTGCATTAATTGTTACGCCAGGGTCGCAAGCTCATCTACTCTGGTTCCATCACACCGACAGGGCAGGGCCCAGGGACGGGGGCTTATGATGATTTCGATCACTGAATTCAGTCGCATCATGGCGTCAGGCTTCTTGCCGCTGTCTTGTGATTGCAGCCTCAACAGCGACGGCTCGCTGCGCATCAGCGTGTTCGAGCCGGTGACGGGGCGCGTCGACTTGCTGCTGACCCGCGTCTCGCCCGAAGGCCTGGACAGCATCCGTTCCATTTCAAACCTGATTGGCGAGTTGCGCACCGAGATCAAGGCCGGGCGCCGCGGGTTTGCAGCCGTAGGCTAAGCGTCATGACACGGCGCTGTCGGCCTGGGTCGAGACCGCGCCGTAGTAGCGCCAGCAGCAATGCCGATGTTCCGGCAGGATCACACAGCCGCTCAGGCTCACGATCAGCAGGGCGGCAACCAGCATAGATAGGCGACGGGACATGATGTTTCCTCTTGGTGTGTTCGGCGTTACAGGTTGAACGCCGCCACCCTGGAATATCCGTCGCGATGCTTTCAAACATTTCATCAAGCGCCGCCATCCCCTGGGCAATACTCCTCTTACGCATTGCGTAAAAAAATCTGCGGTGTTCGCGACGGATTCTTCCCGCACCTGGCGTTCAACCCATCAGCAGCGTGCACTTTCGCTCGCCGTATGAGGAGTTGCCATGAAACCACTGGCCAAATTGCGCCTTGTCTTGCTTGCCCCGCTGGCACTCGCTGCGTTTGTCAGCACCCCGACGTTTGCCCAGACCGAAGTCATCATTCGCCAGGCGCCACCGGCCGAGCGCGTTGAAGTGATACCCGCCGAACGCCCCGGCTACGCCTGGGACCGTGGGCACTGGCGCTGGGAAGGCGGTGCCTATGCCTGGGTGCCGGGGCACTGGCAGCCAGTGATGCGCAACGCGCGCTGGGAGCCCGGCCATTGGGAATCCCATGGGCCGAACTGGTACTGGCGCGAAGGGCATTGGATCCGCTGAACCCTGAAACTTAGCCTCCGGACCGAGTATTACCCGATTGAAAGACACTGATCCGGACGTTGAGCTACTGGCACGTATCGGCAACAACGAACCTGCGGCCGTCAACGAGATGGTGACGCGCAAGCTGCCGCGTCTGCTGGCGCTCGCCGGTCGGATCCTGGGGGACGCCGACGAGGCCAAGGACGTGGCCCAGGAAAGCTTCTTGCGGATCTGGCGCCATGCGGCGAACTGGCGTGCTGGCGAAGCGCGGTTTGACACCTGGCTGCATCGGGTGGCGCTGAACCTGTGCCACGACCGCTTGCGTCGGCGCAAGGAGCGCCCGTTGGACGAGGACGAAGTGCTGGAGCTGGCGGACAGCGCACCGTCCCTTGATGAGCAGTTGGAAACCGCCGACCGCAGTGCGAGGATGGCCGCCGCGTTGGCGACGTTGCCCGAGCGCCAGCGCGAAGCCATTGTGCTGCAGTATTACCAGGAGCTGTCGAACATCGACGCCGCGGCCCTGATGAATATTAGCGTCGAGGCACTGGAGAGCCTGCTGTCGCGGGCCCGACGCCAGTTGCGCAATCAACTTGCCGACACACCAGGGCTTGCCCGCCCAGGAAGGGAAAAACCATGACGCCCGAACGATTTGCTCATCTGGCTGATGCCTACGGGGCCAGCCTGCACCGCTGGCCCGTCGCCGAACAAGCCGCCGCCCAGGCGCTGCTCGATAACGGCAATGCCAGCGCCCGCGAGGCGTTGCGCGAAGCCAGTTGGCTGGATGCCCAGCTGGACAGCCATCAGCTGGCGTTCGCCGACCCGGCGCTGGCCCGACAGATTCGCCAGTCGGCGCCGCGCCGTGCGTCATTCTGGTCGCGCTACGCCAGTTGGTTGTCACCCGCCGGCCTGGTGGGGGTGGGCATCGCCGGTATTGCGGCCGGGGTGCTGGTGGCGTCGCTGAGCGTGCCGCTGCCGATGTCGTCATCCGAAGTGCTGCCCAGCGTCTTCGATCAGGGCGACGCCGACGTCGTCTTTACCGTCAACGCCGAGGAAACCGAGCAATGACCCCCAAATCCCTCAAGCCGTGGTTGGTCGTCTCGGTGTTGCTCAATGTGTTTTTGATCGGCGGCGTCGGCGGTGGCTTGTACCACTGGACCACAGCCGCCAAGCCCGCCGAAGCGGTGGTCAACCAGCATGGCCTGCGCCAGGCGATGATCAAGTTGCCGCCCGAGCGGCGCAAGGAACTGCGCCAACTGCTGCGCCAGAACCGTGCCGACAGCCAGCCGCTGATCATGGCCGGTCGCGAAGCACGCCTTGGCGTGATCAAGCAGCTGGAATCGCCGACCCTGAACCGCGACGCGCTGGTCACCGAACTGGCCAAGGCCCGCGAGGCAGACGTTGCGCTCAGGGCCCTGGTGGACACCACCCTGGCGCAATTTGCGAGCAACTTGCCCCAGGACGAACGGCAGAAACTGGTCGAGGCGCTGTACCAGCGCGGGCAGGTCAAGGCTAAAGAAAAATTCATCCAGACAGCGGGGAATAAACCCCGCTCTTGAGTTGTTAAGCCCGCATGAACTCAATGGAAGTGTGCTTATGCCGGCTGCGAAAAAGAAACAGGCTTTTGATTTTTCCTGTGGGGCTGCGTCGTTGTTGTGCGCGGCAGTGGAGCTGGAGGCAACCTTGCCCGGTGGCATGACCGCAACCGATGCGTTGCGCACCAACATGTGTGAGGTGGAACTCTACAAATTCACCTCCGGCGCGCTGACCGGCGGGGTGGTCAAACCCTTCGATCCGACCAAAGCCGGCTACTCCTACCCCCACAGCGTGGCGTTGGCGGCGCGGACGTTGGGGTTGAACGTGACCATCTACATGGAAGGCTTTCTGGCCAGCGCATTGGCCACCTTGTACCCCAAGTGCGAAGAGCTTTGCGTGAAGGCAGGCTTCCCCGTGATCCACGGCGCACCGCCACCGATGGCCGCGAATCGCCGAGCGTTGTGTGTGGTCACCACTTTTGTAGTGGGGCTGCACTACGTAATGCTGCGCCCGGGCGGAGACTTCATGGGCCCGGCGGATGGCGACAACCACGATAACTTCAAGACGATGAACACCTGGTCGAAGGTGTACTCGCAAACGGGGATTACCTTGGTGCTGGAGAAGGAAGTGGAGGTTTAAAGCACTCTTCAAGCCCGCTCCCACAAGGGGTTAGCGGTGTACCCGGTTTCCCGGCCGGACACAGCTTCAAATGTGGGAGCTGGCTTGCCTGCGAAAGCGGTAGGCCAGCTGGCATTTGAATCGACTGACACACCGCCTTCGCGAGCAAGTCGAATCGTCGCACCGCCGCTTCCACAGAGGGTTAGCGGTGTACCCAATTTCCCGGCCGGACACAGCTCAAAATTTGGGAGCTGGCTTGCCTGCGAAAAGCGGTAGGCCAGCTGGCATCTGAGTCGACTGACACACCACCTTCGCGAGCAAGTCGAATCATCGCACCGCCGCTCCCACAGGGGGTTAGCGGGGTACTATTTTCGCCCATCCCCAAAAATCCCCACCACCACCTTCCTCAACCACAAATGCCGCGGATCCTTCTGATTCCGCGCATGCCAGTGGTGTTTCAAGCTATACGGCGGTATCTCCACCGGCGGTTCAATCATTCGCACCGCCGAGTGCTTTTCATAGATATGTGCCACCGACCTCGGCATCACCGCGATCAACTCCGAGCGTTCGATGATGGCCGACATGCTCATGTAGTGGGACATCTGCACCACGATCTTCCTTTCGATCCCTTGCTCGGCCAAAAAGCTCTCGTACATTTCCTGGCTGCGGCTGCCATCGCGTACCTGCAGGTGCTCCAGTGTGCAGAACTCTTCCATGCTCAGTTGCGGCGCGGTGATGCGGTGGTGGCGGCCGATGAGGCAGACCAGGTCGTGGTCGAACAGGCGTTGCTGGTAGATGTTCGGCGCGTCGAGGTCGGGGAAGTAGCCGAGTGCCGAGTCCACGCGGCCTTCGCGCAGGGCGTCGTGGAGGTCTTTGGGGCCGAGGCTCAGGCACTGGATCTTGGCGTGGGGCGCGGCGCTGCGCAGGCGGTCGAAGAGGGCGGGGAGGAACACCACTTCGCCGATTTCACTGAGGCAGAAGGTGAAGGTTTCGCGGCTTTGCGCCGGGTCGAAGGTGGGGCTGGGGAGGATTTCCTGGTCGATGGTGGCGATCACTTCGCGGGTGCGTTCGACGATGCTACGCGCCCGTGGCGTGGGCTCCATGGCGGTGCCGCTGCGCACGAATAAGGGGTCGCCGAGGGAGTGACGCAAGCGCGATAACGCGGCACTGGCGGCGGGCTGGCTCATGCCCAGGCGCTTGGCGGCGGCGGTGACGTTGCCGCAATCGTGAATGGCCAACAAGACGCGTAGCAGGTTCAGGTCCGTGCGCATGACTATAACCAGATCAAATAGTTTGAATAACTAGAATTTGCTTCTGCTATTTGTGCCCCACGGCGAGGATGGTGTCCAGACAAGAATAAAACCAAGAGGCACCCTCATGATCAATCTGCATGACATCCGCTATGTGCGTCTGGGCACGGCGGACCTTGCCCAGGCCAAGCTGTACGCCACGCAGATGCTCGGCCTGCAGGTGGCGCGCGAGGCCAACGGTGCGATCTATTTTCGCTCCGACAGCCGCGACCACACCCTGTGCTACTACGAAGGCGACCCACGGGAAACCACCACCGCCTTCGAAGTCACCAGCTGGAACGAACTCGACCACGCCGCCCAATTGCTCGAAGACAACGGCTTTGCCGTGCGCCATGGCAGTCGCCAGGACGCCGAGGTGCGCCACGTCAACGAGCTGATTCAGTTTCGCGACCCCAGCGGCAATCACATCGAACTGGTGCTGCGCCCCCATGCCAGTGGCAGCCGTTACTTCGCCACCCGCGATGCCGGTATCACCGGTTTCAGCCATATCGGCCTGCGCACCACCGACGCCAAGCGCGACGAAGCGTTCTGGACCACCCTGGCCAACGCACGGGTCAGTGACCGCATCGGTGAAGCGCCGCTGCTGCGCATCGATGAGGTGCATCACAAGATCGCGCTGTTCCCCTCCAGCCATGCCGGCGTGCAGCACATCAACCACCAGGTGGAAAGCATCGATGACGTGATGCGCGCCTGGTACTTCCTCAAGGAACGCGGGATCAGGATTCTATTCGGGCCGGGTCGTCACCCGACGTCAGGGGCGATGTTCCTGTACTTCGAAGGGCCAGACGGCATGACCTACGAATACTCCACTGGGGTGAGTCATATCGCCCCGGAAGACGAGGCCACCCACCAGCCCCGGCAATTCCCGCTGGTCACCAGCTCGTTCTGTGCCTGGGGTTCGAAGCCGGACATTCCGGAGTTCAAATCATGAGCCGCGTCAGCCAAGAAGCCGAAGTGCGGGTGGCCGCGCGTGCCCTGGCCAACGCCGGTTTTGTGCACGCCTACGGCCATTGCAGCCTGCGTCTGGATGCCGAGCACTTCCTGGTGTGCGCCGCCAAGCCCATGGGCCTGATCCCGCCCGGCGAGCCCGGCACCGTGGTGCCGGTGCATGGTCCGCTGCCGGAGGGTGTGCTGGGCGAAGTGCGCATTCATCAACAGATTTACCAGCGTCGGCCAGACGTCAACGCGGTGATCCGCTGCATGCCGATGCAGGTGATGAGCTTGTCCTGCGCCGGGCTGACCCCGCGTTTGCGCCACGGCATGGGCGCCTATTTCAAGGACGGCGTGCCGCTGTGGGATGACCCGCAACTGCTGCGCGACGACTCGCAGGCCGCCGCCCTGGCCGAACAGTTGGGCCGCTCCCAGGCCCTGGTGATGCGTGGCAACGGCGCCATGGTGGTCGGCGGCTCCCTGGTGGAAGCACTGACCCTGGTGTTCTACCTCGAAGACGCCGCCCGTATCGAACTGCAACTGCTGGCGGCCGGCGTGGCCGACCACGCACCGCTGCTGAGCCGTGAAGAAGCGGACCGCCGCGCCACCGCCAGCGGGCGAATCTTTGAACGCATGTGGGACTACCTCACCGCCGGCGATGCCGAGCTGAACCTGATAACAAGAGACGAGCGCCAACCATGACCAAGCATTTTCATAACTTCATCGATAACCAATGGGTCGAGGGCGTGCGCACCTTCGACAACCGCAACCCGGCCGACAATAGCGTGATCGGCCAGGTTCACGAGGCCGGCCGCGAGCAGGTCGACGCGGCGGTCAAAGCCGCCCGCGCCGCACTGAGCGGTCCGTGGGGCAAGATGACCATCGCCCAACGCACCGCGTTGCTGCACAAGGTGGCCGACGGCATCGAACAGCGCGCCGAAGAGTTCGTCGCCGCTGAAGTGGCCGACACCGGCAAGCCCCATGCGTTGGCCAGCCACCTGGACATCCCCCGTGGCGCCGCCAACTTCAAGGTGTTTGCCGACCTGATCCGCAACGTGCCCACCGAAAGTTTCACCATGGACACCCCCGACGGCGGCAAGGCGGTCAACTACGCGGTGCGCAACCCGCGCGGGGTGATCGGGGTAATCTGCCCGTGGAACCTGCCGCTGCTGCTGATGACCTGGAAAGTCGGCCCAGCCCTGGCCTGCGGCAACACCGTGGTGGTCAAACCGTCGGAAGAAACCCCGGCCACTGCCACCTTGCTCGGTGAAGTGATGCGCGACGCCGGCGTGCCCGCAGGTGTCTACAACGTGGTGCACGGCTTTGGCGAGCACTCGGCGGGGGCCTTCCTCACCGAACATCAAGACGTAGACGGCATCACCTTTACCGGCGAGACCGGTACCGGCGAAGCGATCATGAAAGCCGCGGCCAAGGGCGTACGCCCAGTCTCGCTGGAACTGGGTGGCAAGAACGCCGGGGTGATTTTCGCCGACGCCGACCTGGACAAGGCCGTGGCCGGCATCGCCCGCGCGGTGTTCGAAAACAGCGGGCAGGTGTGCCTGGGCACTGAGCGCGTGTACGTGCAACGGCCGCTGTTCGAGGCGTTTGTCGCCGCCCTCAAGGCGCGTGCCGAAGCCATCAAGGTCGGCCCGCCAAATGCTTCTGGCGTCACCATGGGCCCGCTGGTTTCCGTGGGCCACCGTCAGAAGGTGTTGAGCTATTACGCCCAGGCAGCCAAAGACGGCGCCACCGTCGTGACGGGCGGCGGCATCCCGGACATGCCTGCCGAACTGGCCGAAGGCGCCTGGGTGCAGCCGACGATCTGGACCGGCTTGTCGGAAGACTCTGCTGTTGTGCGTGAAGAAATCTTCGGCCCGTGCTGCCACATCGCACCGTTCGATGATGAAGACGAGGTGGTGCGCCTGGTCAACGACACGCCCTACGGCCTGGCCGCCAGCGTGTGGACCACCGACCTGCAGGTTGCCCACCGCATGGGCGCCGCGCTGGATGTGGGCATCTGCTGGATCAATTCGTGGTTCCTGCGCGACCTGCGCACCGCGTTTGGTGGCGCCAAGCAATCGGGCATTGGCCGCGAGGGCGGGGTGCATTCCCTGGAGTTCTACACCGAACTGCGCAACGTGTGCATCCGCCTGTGAGGTCCGCCATGACACATCTCAACCCCCTCGGCGCGCAACTGCACCAGGCACTCACCGAGCGTAAACCGCTGGCGCCGCTGACCGAGCAATACCCCGAGCTGACGGTGGCCGACGCCTACCAGATCCAGCTGGCCATGCTGCAACCGCGCCTCGATGCCGGGCAAACCGTGATCGGCAAGAAGATCGGCGTCACCAGCCAGGTGGTGATGGACATGCTCGGCGTGGACCAGCCCGACTTCGGCCACCTGCTCAGCGGCATGCTGGTCAACGACGGTGCCGCGCTGGCGTGCGCCGACTTTATCGCGCCCAAGGCCGAAGGCGAGATCGCCTTTGTGCTCAAGCAGGACCTGGTCGGCCCGGGCGTGACCGTGGCTGATGTACTGCGCGCCACCGCGTATGTGATGCCGTGCTTCGAGATCGTCGATTCGCGAATCAAGGACTGGAAAATCAAGATCCAGGACACCGTCGCCGACAATGCCTCGGCCGCGGCGTTCGTGCTCGGCGACGGCGTGGCCGACCCGCGTGACATCGACCTGGCGTGCGTGGGCATGACCCTGGAAAAGAACGGCGAGATCGTCGCCACCGGCGCCGGTGCGGCGGCCCTCGGCCACCCGGCGAATGCCGTGGTATGGCTGGCCAATACCCTGGGGCGTCTGGGCATCCCGTTGAAGAAAGGCGAGGTGATCCTGTCCGGCTCCCTGGCCGCCATGGTCCCGGTCCAGCCGGGTGACCAGTTGCGCATGAGCCTGGGCGGTATCGGCTCGGCTTCCATCCGTTTTGTTTGAAGGACCACCCCATGAACCTGTCAGCCGCAACCATCGCCGAACTGGCCATTCACCTGGAAAACGCCGAGCTCAACCGTGAAGCCGTGACCAAGATCACCGACGCCCACCCGGACATGGACTGGGAGGACGCCTACGCGATCCAGAACACCATCCGCGCCAACAAGGAAGCACGAGGCGTGCGCATTGTCGGCCTGAAGATGGGCCTGACGTCCTTTGCCAAGATGAAGCAGATGGGCGTCACCGAACCGATCCACGGTTTTATCACCGACTACGGCGCCTGCGCCGATGGTTCGGTGATCGACGTTGATAGGCTGATCCACCCCAAGGTCGAGGCCGAAATCGCCTTTGTGCTCAAGCACCCGCTCAAAGGCCCGGGCGTGCACGTGGGGGATGTGCTGGCGGCCACCGACTTCATTTTGCCGGCGGTGGAAGTGATCGACTCGCGTTATGAACACTTCCGCTTCGACCTTAAAAGCGTGATCGCCGACAACACCTCGTCCGCCCGTTTTGTCACCGGCGGGCAGGCTCGCAGCCCGCTGGGCATCGACCTCAAGTGCCTGGGCGTGGTGATGGAAAAGAACGGTGAAGTGGTCGCCACCGCCGCCGGTGCCGCCGTGCTTGGCCACCCGGCGCAAAGCGTGGCGATGCTCGCCAACATGCTGGCCACCCAGGGCAAGGAACTGCCCGCCGGCACCTTCATCATGACCGGTGGCGTGACCGAAGCCATCGCGGTGGCGGCGGGCGACCAGATCACCGTGCGCTACCAGCACCTGGGCAGCGTGTCCATGCGCTTTGCCGCCAAGTCCGAGTGAGGAAAGCACCATGCCGATCATGCAGGTTTATCTGATTGAAGGCCGCGACGACGAGCAAAAGGCGCGGCTGATCGAGGCGTTGACCCAGGCTGCGGTCGACTCGATCCAGGCCCCGCCGGAGTCCGTGCGGGTGATCATCACCGAAGTGCCGAAGACCCAGTTCGGGATCGCCGGCAAAACCGCCAAGGCCCTGGGGCGCTGACATGAGCACACACAAGAAGAACGTCGCAATCATCGGCTCGGGCAACATTGGCACCGACCTGATGATCAAGATCCTGCGCCATGGCCAGCAGTTGCAGATGGCGGTGATGGTGGGCATCGATGCCGCCTCCGACGGCCTTGAACGGGCGCGGCGCCTGGGCGTTGCCACCACCCACGAGGGGGTTGAAGGCCTGGTGCGCATGCCGGAGTTTGCCGGGATCGACTTTGTCTTTGACGCCACCTCGGCCACCGCCCATGTGGCCAACGATGCACTGCTGCGCCAGCACAAGCCGGGCATCCGCGTGATCGACCTGACGCCGGCAGCCATTGGCCCGTATTGCGTACCGGTGGTGAACCTGGACGCCAACCTGGCGGCGCTGAACGTGAACATGGTCACGTGCGGCGGCCAGGCGACCATTCCGATGGTGGCGGCGGTGTCCCGGGTGGCCAAGGTGCATTACGCGGAAATCATTGCCTCCATCAGCAGCAAGTCCGCCGGCCCCGGCACCCGGGCGAACATTGACGAGTTCACCGAAACCACCGCCCAGGCCATCGAGGCGGTAGGCGGCGCGGGCAAGGGCAAGGCGATCATCGTGCTCAATCCGGCCGAACCGCCGCTGATGATGCGTGACACGGTGTACGTGTTGTCGGAGGCGGCGGATCAGGCTGAAGTGCAAGCGTCCATCGAAGACATGGCCAATGCGGTCACGGCCTACGTGCCGGGGTATCGCCTGAAACAGCAGGTGCAGTTCGACGTGATCACGCCCGACGCACCGTTGAACATTCCCGGGCTGGGCCGCTTCAGCGGCTTGAAGACCACGGTGTTCCTCGAAGTCGAAGGCGCCGCCCATTACCTGCCGGCTTACGCCGGCAATCTCGACATCATGACCTCCGCTGCGCTGGCCACCGCCGAGCGCATGGCGCAGGCTTTGTGAGGCCCCGACCATGACCTTCAACCCTGGCAAGAAGCTGTATATCAGCGACGTGACCCTGCGCGACGGCAGCCATGCCGTGCGTCACCAGTATTCCCTCGACAACGTGCAAACCATCGCCCGCGCCCTGGACAAGGCCCGTGTCGACTCCATCGAAGTGGCCCACGGCGACGGCCTGCAAGGCTCCAGCTTCAACTACGGCTTTGGTGCCCATACCGACCTTGAGTGGATCGAGGCGGTCAGCGATGTGATCCGCCACGCCAAGGTCGCCACCCTGTTGCTGCCGGGCATTGGCACGGTGCACGACCTCAAGGCCGCGTACAACGCCGGGGCGCGGGTGGTGCGGGTAGCCACCCATTGCACCGAGGCCGACTGCGCCCGCCAGCACATCGAGTTCGCGCGCACCCTGGGCATGGACACCGTGGGTTTCCTGATGATGAGCCACCTCACCAGCCCGCAGAACCTGGCCGTCGAAGCCAAGAAAATGGAAAGCTACGGCGCCACCTGCATCTACGTGGTGGACTCCGGCGGCGCCATGGGCATGCACGACATCCGTGAGCGTTTCCGCGCGGTGAAGGCCGTGCTCAAGCCTGAGACCGAAACCGGCATGCATGCCCACCACAACCTGTCGCTGGGGGTGGCCAACTCCATCGTCGCCGTGGAGGAGGGCTGCGACCGCATCGACGCCAGTCTCGCCGGCATGGGCGCCGGTGCGGGCAATGCGCCGCTGGAGGTGTTCATCGCCGCCGCCGACCGCATGGGCTGGAACCACGGCACTGACCTGTACGCACTGATGGACGCCGCCGACGACATTGTGCGCCCACTGCAGGACCGCCCGGTGCGGGTGGACCGCGAGACCCTGGCCCTGGGTTACGCCGGGGTGTATTCGAGCTTTTTGCGGCATGCCGAAGTCGCGGCCAGGCGCTACGACCTCAAGACCGTGGACATCCTCGTGGAACTGGGCAAACGCCGCATGGTGGGCGGGCAGGAGGACATGATCGTCGACGTCGCACTCGACCTGCTTAACCGGTGATTTCACTTGCTGGTGGAGAACCCACAGGTGATCGGATTTCAAACTGGAAAATCTGCGTTGCAGTACATTGGCTTCACCCCAAGACAACTCCAAAAACAGGGGAACATTGATGAACAGCAAGACTGCCAACCTAGGCGCAACAATTGATAACAACAGGATTTCCGGCTACCAGATCATGGTGCTGGTCTTGTGCTTCCTGGTGGTACTGGTGGACGGCTTCGACACCGCCGTCATCGGCTATATCGCCCCGGCCCTGCGCCAGGAATGGGGCCTGCAACCGGCGCAACTGTCCCCGGCCTTCGGCGCCGGGCTGTTCGGCCTGATGGTCGGCGCGTTTATCTTCGGCCCGGTGGCCGATGCCTACGGGCGCAAGAAGGTGTTGCTGGTCTCGGTGCTGATCTTCAGCCTCGGCACCCTGGCTTCGGCATATTCCACCTCCATCGACATGCTCACCGCCTTGCGCTTTCTCACCGGCATCGGCCTGGGCGGGGCGATGCCGACGTGCATCACCTTGAGCGCCGAGTATTCGCCGGCCCGGCGCCGGATGATCATGGTCACCTTGAGCTACAGCGGGTTCACCACCGGCCTGGCGCTCGGCGGTGCGGTGGCCAGCCAGATCATCCCGGTGTTCGGCTGGCGTGGCGTGCTGATGATCGGTGGCATCGTGCCGTTGCTGTTGCTGCCATTGCTGGCGTGGTTGCTGCCCGAATCGGTGCGCTTCATGGCTGCTCATCCGCAGCATGCCGATGCGCTGCGCAAGGTGATGGGCAGGATCACCGGCCGCAACGACCTGCACGACGTCACCTTCATCGAGCCGCAAAGCCCGGTGGCCGTGCGTTCGCCGATCTCGCAACTGTTCATCGAAAACCGTGCCCTGCGCACCGTGCTGTTGTGGGGCACGTTCTTCTGCTCCTTGTTTGTGTTCTATCTCCTGACCAGCTGGCTGCCGAGCATCCTCAAGGACGCCGGCTACGACATCGCCGCCGCTGCGCGGATCGGTGCGATGGTGCCGCTGGGCGGCACCGTAGGCGCCATTCTCATGGCGTTGCTGATGGACCGTGTCAGCCCGTATCGGGTATTGGGCCTGGCCTACCTCGGTTCGGCGCTGGTGATCGCGCTGATTGGTTTTGTGCTGGCGGACGCGTTCTGGCTGGGGCTCACCGTGTTCATGGTCGGCTTTGGCGTTGCCGGGGCGCAGAACGGCTTGAACCTGCTGTCGGCGAGCATCTACCCGACGGCAGCACGGGCGACCGGCGTGAGCTGGGCCATGGCCAACGGGCGGGTGGGTTCGATCATCGGTTCGGTGCTCGGCGCATGGCTGATCGCGCAGCTGGGCCAGCCCTCAGTGTTCTTTGTGGTACTGGCGATTCCCGCGTTGTTCGGTTCGATTGCGATCTTCTCTTTGCAGCGCATGACCGAAAAAAAGCGCGGGCCTGAGGTCACCGTACTCCCAACCTGACACCCCTGTTTTTGTAGGAGCCGGCTTGCCGGCGATGAGGACTTTGCCTTCATCGCAGGCCTCAAAACCGCCATCGCCGGCAAGCCGGCTCCTACAGGTTTTAGCTGCACCCCACACAACAATAAAAGCCAACGGGTACACCCAATGAAAACTTCCGTATTCCAAGCGGCGCCTGCGTGCGCCTGCGTTTTGCTCGCCGTCAGCTCGGTCGCCCAGGCCGAAGGCTTCATCGATGATGCCCACGCCAAGCTTGAGGCGCGCAACGTCTACTTCAACCAGGACAACCGCAGTGGCCCGGCCCAGCCGTCCAAGCTGGAAGAGTGGGGCCAGGGCTTTATCCTCAACTTCACTTCCGGCTACACCCAGGGCCCGGTAGGTGTTGGCGTGGACGCACTGGGCATGCTCGGCATTCGCCTGGATTCCGGGCGCGGCACCCACGGCAACCCCAACAGCGTGACCCAGGGCGGGTTCGTCTTCCCCACCGACAGCGACGGGCGCGCGGTCAGTGACTTCAGCAGCCTGGGGCTGACCGGCAAGGTGCGCGTGGCCAAGACTGAACTGAAAGTGGGCACCCTGATGCCAAGGTTGCCGGTGGTGGTCTACAACGATGGCCGGTTGTTGCCGGAAACCTTCCAGGGTTGGCAGGCCACGTCCAAGGACTTCGACAACCTCACCCTGATCGGCGGGCGCTTGAGCGGTGTGAAAAGCCGTAACTCGTCCAACAACGAAGACCTCGCCATCAGCGGGGCTGGCGGCCCGGCCGGCAAGCGCAGCAATCAGTTCTACTACGCCGGCGTGGATTACACGCTGCGCCCGAACTTGCTGTTGCAGTACTACTACGGCGACCTCGAAGACTTCTACCAGCAGCACTTCGTCGGCCTGGTCCACACCCTGGCCCTGCCGGTGGGCAGCTTCAAAACTGACCTGCGCTTTTTCGACAGTTCATCGGACGGCCGCAACGGCAACGTTGCTGGGCGTGCCGAGGGCTACCGCAGCACCGGTTACCACAACAACGGTGAAGTCGATAACCGCGTGCTGGCGGGGCTGTTCACCTACAGCCTGGGCGGCCATGCGGTGAGCCTGGGCTACCAGCACCTCAACGGTTCCAGCGACTTTCCGTTTCTCAACCAGGGCGACGGCTCGGCGACCTACCTGATCACCGACCGCCAGACCGGCGCACGTTTCCAGCGCGCCGGGGAGAACACCTGGGTGGCGCAACATGCCTTCAACTTTGCCACGGTAGGGTTGCCGGGGCTGACCTCCCAAGTGGTCTACCAGCGCGGCGGGGATATCAAGTCCGACCAGGGCGCGCAGCACGAGTGGGAACGTGATGTGATGCTGACCTATGCCTTCCAGAGCAAGCCGCTCACCGGGTTCGCCGTGCAGTGGCGCAATGCGATGCTGCGCAGCACCGTGGCCACGCAACGGGACCTGGATGAAAACCGGCTTTATCTGACCTATACCCACGCGTTTTTCTAAGGCCGGGCAAAAATCAAAATGTGGGAGCGTCGAACCGCCGCTCCCACATTTAGGATTGTGTTGTACTCACCAGCACTGCCTGCTCGCGCTCTGCGCTGTTGACGTTGACGGTGCGCGCGAAGCTCACGCCGTCACCTTCGAACACGCACACCACCCGGTCCCTGAAGGCCGTCTGCGGGTAGATCCAGGTCATTTCCAGGGTCTGGGCATCCAGCCAGCGAGCGCCGGCGACGATCTGCGCATTGTGGAATTCATAGCCATGGTGCAAGGCGCGGCCGGGCATGCTGGTGTTGCCTGGCAGCCAGTCGTCGATGCCCACGCTCAGGCGGTGAGTCGCTTGGTTGTCGGTCAATTCGAACGTCAGCACACCCGCCCGGAAGTCGAACGACAACTGCTTCACGCCCAACCCGTTCTCGGCCATCGCAAACACGCGCGTCGAGTCTGCGGGTGCCGCACAGGCTGAAACCAATAACGGCCGCTCAGCCATGCTCGCCAACCGCGCCTCCAGTCGCGCATCCGCCTCGGGCGTCCCACCGCCGCCAAACGCCGCCGGAAAATACCGCTCGATAAACGGAATGATCTCGGCCGAGTTCTTCATGCCGCCGACCACTACCAGCGTCGCGCCATGTTCGCGGTACACCGCCGCCATCTGCACAAACACACCCAGTGCACTGAAGGCGCCGCCCGGTTTCATCATCCAGTGGTAGCCGTAGCGGCTGTCCGGCCCGCCCTGGGGCCGGGTCGCGGCTTCGACCCAGGCTGCCGGCAGGATTTGTCGGCCTTCCCATACGCCATTTTGCCCATGCAGCACCGCCAGCTTGAGTGCCGCCGACACCGGTGCGGTAAGGCCATTGCCGCCCGGGTTCACGCCGTCGGGGCCGATGTCCCAGGTTTCGTTGTGAATGGCCAGCGGCTCGAACAGGCGCGGCTTGAGGTAGGCATGCAGGGTTTGCCCGGTGACGCGGTTGATCAGCGCCGAGAGCATGTAGCTGGCGGCGCTGGTGTAGACGTATTCGGTGCCGGGCGCATAGGCCAGGGGAATCTTGAAAAATTCGGCGATCCAGCTGGTGTCGATGCCGCGCCACACGGAACCGGAGGTGTTGCTGGCATGGCCGGTGCGCATGGTCAGCAGGTGTTCGACGGTCATATCGCTCAGGCGCGGGTCGGCGTCGGCCGGTACGTCGTCGGGGAAGAAGGTCACCAGCCGGTCATCGAGCCTGAGCAACCCCTCATCGATTGCCAGGCCGATGGCGCAACCGGTGAAGCTCTTGGCCATGGAGTGCAGCACGCGAGGCTCATTGGGGTCGACCGGCCAGGTCCAGCCTTCGGCGACGACGTGGCCATGGCGATACAGCATGAAGCCGTGCAGGTCGAGGCCAGCGGCCTTGACCTCGTCGAGAAAGGCGATCAGGCGGTCGGGGTCCACGCCCACGCTGCTGGCACTGGCGCGGGGCAAACCATCATAGGAAATCGGGGGCATGTAGGGGCTCGCGGGTAGGGTGGGTCAACGGTTGCGGTGCACCAGCCGGGAATAGGAAATCAGCATGCTGGTGAGCTCCTGGCTGACCCCGGTGAGGGGCGAGGAGCGGCGACTGATCAGGCACACATCGCGCGACGCCAGCGGCTCTTCGATGGCGATGGTGGTCAAGGCGCTGGAAAACAGCTTCATCCCCGGCAGCATGCGCGGCTCGATGGTGAGGTAGTCGGTTTCGGAGACGATGTGCAGGGTTTCCAGCAGGGAGTCGGTGGTGATGGCGATTTTCGGCGGGGCCAGGCCCTGGGTGCGGAACAGCTCCACCAGGCGGTTTTCCGCGCCGCCGATGACGCCGGTGGAGCGCACGCTGATCCATTGGCAGTCGACCAGTTCCCGCACCGACCTGGCCTGGGCCAGGGGATGGCCCTTGCGCGCAATGATGCCGGCGCTGGACGGGTAGAGGCGGTCGATGGACAGGTCGATGTCGGTGACATTGGGCGCCAGCGGGCACAACACGAAATCCAGCCGACCGTCGCGGACCTTTTCTACCAGGCCCTTGGTGGTGCCGCTGGCCACGTGCACCTGGATACGCGGGAAGCGCTGGGTGAAGTTGCTCAGCACCGGCACCAGCAGCTCGGCCAGGGGTTCGGAGGTGACACCCAGGTCGATATGGCCTTCAGGCTCGCCTTTCCAGGGTTGCAGGTCGAGCAAGGCGCGTTCGCAGTCCAGGGTGATGGAGCGGGCACGCACCAGGAACACTTCGCCGGCCGGGGTCAGGTTGATGCCTTGGTTGGAGCGTTGCAGCAGCACCACGCCCAGTTCCTTTTCCAGGGTCTGGATCGATTGGGTCAGGGTGCTTTGCGCCACATCCAGCTGGCGTGCGGCAGAGCGGAAACTGCCTTTTTCGACCACGGCACAGAATGCACGAAGGTGGGTGAGAGTCATGAAGGACTGCCTCAGGTTTCAGCATTTAAACCATTGAATGCCCGCCAGCTTATCTGATGGCTATAGGTGCGCACAGATCGGTTTGGCCGATCAGGTTCATTATTTTTGAACGCATGCAAACGGCTCCAACCCCTGATTTTTCGGTAGGCTGCAGGCAGGTCACGCGCGGCTCGGCAGGTGATCGGAAAAGCCGAGCCTGATCACTTGGAGCGTTCTTCTCAAGCTTGCCGCACGAAGAATAAGATCGGTCCAGGAACATTCGCCAACCGTGAAGGCGACCAGAACAACAACAATTATCCAGGAGTTCGGCCGTGCCTCTTATTGGGTCCTGCCAGCGTCCGAACTCCATGCGTAAGGAATCTTTAAGGTGCAGTTATCCATGAACAAGACTTTTATCCTGGCAGGCGCCTTGTCTGCGGCACTGGTGGGCACTGCCCATGCTGAAAGTGTGTTGAAGGTGGCGCTCAACGCTGACATCCGCAGCACCGACCCGGGTGTGAACCGCGACACCAACTCCGATGCGGTGATCATGCACATCACCGAAGGGCTGGTGGCCTTCCGCGAAGACGCCACCGTCGGCCCGCTGCTGGCGAAGGACGTGCAGGTGTCCGACGACGGCCTGCGCTACACCTTCCACCTGCGCGACGGGGTGAAGTTCCAGAATGGCAAGCCGCTGACCTCCGCCGAGGTGCTGTGGACCTGGAAGCGCTTCCTCGACCCCAAGACCCAATGGCGTTGCGCGCCTGAATTCGATGGGCATGGCGGCGCAAAGATCGTCGACATGAGCGCCCCGGACCCGCTGACAGTGGTGTTCACCCTCGACAAGCCCAACGGCCTGTTCCTCACCAGCACCGCGCTGCCTGAATGTGGCGGCAGTGGCATCCTGCACCCGGACTCTGTGGCGGCCGACGGCAGCTGGAAAGCCCCGATCGGCACCGGCCCGTTCCGCTTGGGCGACTGGAAGCCCGGTCAATATGTCGAACTGCTGCGTAACGCCGACTACAGCGCCCGCGATGAAAAAGCCCCCGACGGCTACACCGGTAACAAGAGCACCACCCTTGATCGCGTGCGCCTGCTGGTGATCCCGGACCCGGCGGCAGCCAAGGCGGCGCTGCTGTCGAAGAACGTTGACCTGCTGATCGACGTCACCCCGCTGGACGCCACCGAACTGGCGGCCAACCCGAATGTGCGGGTGACCTCCAGCGGCACCATGTCGGTCAACGCCTTGCTGTTCCAGACCCGCGACCCGCTGCTCAAAGATGTGCGCCTGCGCCAGGCCATCGCCCATGCGCTGGACTCGGCGCAAATCGTCGAAGCCCTCACCGGCGGGCGTTCCAAGGCCAACAACTCGATGGTCGCCAGCGGCAGCCATTACCACACCGCCGTCGAGGACCAGGGCTTTGCGTTCGACCCGGCCAAGACTGCGCAACTGCTGCGTGAAGCCGGCTACAAGGGCGAGCCGATCAAGCTGATCGTCAACAAACGCTACGCCGCGATCTTCGACATGGGCGTGTTTGTGCAAGCCATGGCCAAGGCCAGCGGCATCAACCTGGAGCTGGAAACCCTGGAGTGGGGCACCCAGTTGGAACGCTACCAGAGTGGCAATTACCAGATGATGGCCTTCCCGTATTCCGAGCGCCTCGACCCGGCCCTGAGTTTCGACTCGATGACCGGCGACAAGGACAAGGAAGCGCGCAAGGTCTGGGACAACCCCGACGCCCGTCACTGGCTGCGTGAAGCCCAGCGCGAAGGCGACATCACCAAGCGCCAGGCGCTGTTCGACCAACTGCACCAGCAGATGATCAAGGACGTCCCGATGATCCCGATGTACAACGGCAACGCGATTGCCGCCAGTCGTGACTACGTCAAGGGCCTGCGCACCTGGCCGGTGTCCAAGCCGCGCCTGTGGACCGTCAGCGTCCCCAACTCCGGGAGTAATTGAGGATGTTCCGTTTTATCTCTCAACGCCTGGCCATGTCGATTCCGACCTTGCTGCTGATCTCGCTGATGGTCTTCGCGATCATCCGCCTGGTACCGGGTGACCCGGCGTTGCTGATGCTCGGCGACATGGCCGATGCCCACAGCCTGGAGGTGGCGCGTGCGTCCCTGGGCCTGGACCAGCCGTTGCCGATGCAGTTCCTGATCTGGTTCAAGGCGGTGCTCAGCGGCGACCTCGGGCATTCGATCACCACCAACGAAGCGGTGCTGCCGCTGATTCTCGACCGTTTCCAGGTGAGCGCCGGGATTGTGTTGGTCTCGGTGTTGCTGGCCGCCCTGATTGCGGTGCCGGCGGGCTTGCTCGCTGCTTGGAAACAGGACAGCGCGCTGGACTTTGGCGTGGTGTCGACCGCTACCCTGTTGCTGTCGATTCCCAGCTTCTGGTTGGGCCTGCTGTTGCTCTATGCGTTCGGCATCAAGCTGGGCTGGTTGCCGGTGGTGGGGTACGTGTCGTTTGGCCAGGCGCCATGGCAGGCCTTGAGTTTTATCGTGCTGCCGATTGTCACCCTGACGCTGGTGGAGCTGGGCGCGATTACCCGCATGGCCCGGGCCAGTGCGATTGAAGTGCTGCGCCTGGAGTACATCACCCATGCCCGTGCCAAGGGCCTGTCAGAGCGTGCGGTGTTGTGGCGGCATGCGCTGCGCAACTCGTTTGCACCGACGCTGACCCTGATCGGCCTGATCCTGGGCAACCTGCTCAGCGGTATCGCGGTGCTGGAAACCGTGTTCACTCTGCCCGGCATCGGCCGCCTGATGGTCGACGCCATCTACGCCCGGGACTACCCGGTGCTGCAAGGCTGCCTGTTGCTGGTGACCTTTGTTTATGTGCTGGTCAACCTGTTGGTGGACCTGCTGTACCCGCTCTTCGACCCCAGGGTTAAGTTATGAATAAGCCGCTTCCTGTTGCACCCGAGGTGCTGTTGCCTGCACCGGTGCGTGCCCCCAGGGCCTGGCGCGTGCCGCCGTTGAACGCGCTGATCGGTGCGTTCCTGTTGGGCTTGCTGTTGATCATGGCCGCGCTCGGCCTGGTGTGGACGCCCCATGACCCGCTGGCGCTGAACCTGCTGGCGCGGTTGCAGGCACCGACCGCCGCGCATTGGCTGGGTACTGATGAATACGGCCGCGATGTATTGAGCCGCCTGATGATCGGCGCGCACACCAGCCTGTGGGTCAGTGTGTTGACCGTGAGCATGGCGATTATCGCCGGCACCTTCCTCGGCTTGCTGGCCGGCTTCCTGCGCGGCTGGGTCGACCGTGGCCTGATGATGATCAACGACGCATTGCTGGCGTTCCCGGGGATCCTGTTGGCCCTGGGCCTGATGGCGATCATCGGCCCGAGCCTGTACGGCATTGTGTTTGCCCTGAGCCTGGCCTACACGCCGTCGGTGGTGCGAGTGGTGCGCGGTACCGTGCTGTCGCTGCGTGAGAAAGAGTTCGTCGAAGCCTCCCGGGTGATCGGCAACTCCGAGCTGTACACCATGCTGCGCCACATCGCACCGAACTGCGTGGCCCCGGTGTGTGTGCTGGCTACCAGCATGTTCGGCTGGGCGATCCTCGCGGAAAGTGCGTTGAGCTTCCTCGGCCTGGGTGTGCCGCCACCGGCGGCGACCTGGGGCAACATGCTCGCGGCCAGCCGGCCGTATATCGCCACGGCCAGTTGGCTGGGGCTGTTTCCCGGTGTCTGCATCGCCATGGCGTTGCTGGCGTTCAACCTGTGTGGCGATGCCTTGCGTGACCGCCTTGATCCACGGATGAGTAAATGAGCATGCCTGACGTACTTTTGGCAGTCGATCACCTGAAAATCCGCGTCGGCGCCCACGGCCCTCTGGCGGTCAATGACTTGAGCTTCACCATCGCCCCCGGCGAGATCGTCGCCCTGGTGGGTGAGTCCGGCAGCGGCAAGACCATGGCCGCCCGCGCCGCCATCGGCCTGCTGCCGCCGCCGCTGGAACATTGTGGGGGCCAGGTGCGGTTCCAGGGCCATGACCTCAACAGCCTCAAGCCCGAGCAACTGCGCGAGCTGCGCGGGGCGAAGATCGGCATGGTGTTCCAGGAACCGATGGTGTCGCTCAACCCGTCCATGAGCATTGGCGAACAAATGGCCGAAGGGCTGCGCCTGCACACCAAGCTGACCGAGGCGCAGATTCGCGAACGCAGCCTGGAGATGCTCGGCCACATCGGCATCAAGGATGCCGAGCGTTGCCTGGCCGCATTCCCCCATGAGTTCTCCGGCGGCATGCGCCAACGCATCATGCTCGCTTCGGTGATGCTGCTGCGCCCGGCGCTGCTGATCGCAGACGAACCCACTACCGCCCTGGATTGCCTGGCGCAGCTGGACGTGTTGAAGCTGATGCTCGACCTGACCCGCGAACAGGGCACGGCGATTCTGTTCATCAGCCATGACCTGTCGCTGGTGGCGCGCTACGCCCACAAGGTGGTGGTGATGCGCGAAGGCCGTGCGGTGGAGCAGGGCACCATCGAACAGATCCTGCTGGCGCCGAAGGCCGACTACACCCGGCAACTGCTGGAGGCCCTGCCGCGTCGCGGGGTGCTGGCAGACTTGCCGCAGGCCGACGGCCCGCTGCTGACGGTCAAGGACGTGTGCATCGAGCATCCTGGCCCGCGCAGCCTTTGGGGGCGCACCGCGTTCAAGCGGGTGGTGCACTCGGCCAACCTGACCATTGCGCCGGGGGAAACCCTGGCCCTGGTGGGCGGCAGCGGTTCGGGCAAGACCACCCTCGGCCGTGCCATTGTCGGCCTGAACAAAGCCTGTGCCGGCGCCATCGAGTTCGAGGGCGTGGACATTCTGAAGTCCGGCAACCGCGAACATCGCCTGCAATGCCAGATGATTTTCCAGGACCCGTACTCGTCCCTCGACCCGCGCATGAAGATCGGCGACATCCTCGCCGAACCCTTGCGCCACGTGCCCGGCATGAGCGCCGAGCAGAAGCGTGAGCGGGTGGCGAAGACGCTGGTGGACATCGGCCTGGCCGAGCAGTTTGTCGACCGTTTCCCGCACCAGCTTTCCGGAGGCCAGCGCCAGCGTGTCGCGATTGGGCGCGCCCTGGTGCGCCACCCGCGACTGGTGATTGCCGATGAGCCGATCTCGGCGTTGGACATGACCATCCAGAAGCAGATTCTGGAGCTGTTCGAGCGTTTGCAGGCCCAGTACGGCTTTGCCTGTCTGTTTATCTCCCACGACCTGGCGGCGGTGGAGCGCATCGCGCACCGGGTGGCGGTGATGAGCGAGGGCAGGGTGGTGGAAATGGGCGCACGCGACGAGATTTTCGACCGCCCGCAACACCCGTACACCCGCAAGTTGCTGGCCGCCGCCAGCCCCTTGGAGAAGCTTGAAAACGGTGGCTACCGCATCCGCCAGGGCCCCGTACCGCTAGCGCTGTAACCAGGACTGACTTCACCCGCCGCGCAAATCAGCGATTTGCGCGAACGGCGAAGCCATGCCCGAAGAACAATAAAAACACCCCCAACCCCTCACTGCCAGGAGCTAAAAAAATGAAAAAATCCCTGACTCAATTCATCACCGGCGTAGGCGTCGTGAGCAGCGGGATGATCCCGTTCGCCGCCCATGCGGACTTCGTCAAGGACAGCAGCGGTACGCTGGAATTGAAGAACTATTACTTCAACCGTGACTACCGGGAAGCCGCTTCCCAGTCGATGCGTGCGGAGTGGGCCCAAGGCTTTCTACTCGGTATCAAGTCCGGGTTTACCGACGGCACCGTGGGTTTCGGCCTGGATGCAATCGGCATGCTGGGCCTGAAGCTCGACTCCAGCCCAGGGCTGTCCGGCACCGGCCTGTTGCAACGTGACAGCGACAAGCGCGCCTCCGACAGTTATTCCAAGCTGGGCGTGACCGCCAAGGCGCGCTTCGCCAAGAGCGAGCTGCGTGTGGGCTACCTGGTGCCGGACCTTCCGACCCTGCAACCCAACACCAGCCGGTTGTTCCCGCAGTCGTTCAGCGGTACGCAGCTGGTGTCCAACGACATCAGCAACCTCAAGCTCAGCCTTGGCCAGCTGGACCAGGCCAAGGACCGCGACTCCACCAACTACGAAGACATGAAGCTGACCACCGTCAGCAAAGTCTACAAAAGCACGGCCCTGAGCGATCAGTTCCGCTTCGCCGGTGGCGATTATTCGCTCACACCCAACACCTTGCTCAGCTACCACTACGCGGCGCTGGACAGCATCTACCACCAGCAATATGGCGGCTTCAAAAACAACTTCGGCCTGGGCCCCGGCACCCTGAAAACCGACGTGCGCTACTTCAAGGCGGACAAGGACGGCGCGGGCCTGGCGGGGAATGTCGACAACCGCGCACTGAGTACGCGCCTGACCTACCAATACGGCGGCCACAGCATCGGCGGCGGTTTCCAGCGCCAGTACGGCACCACGCCGTTTACCTACCTGGACGGTTCGATCACGTACCTGTTCACCGAGTACCAGTTCACCAACTTCACCCAGACCAAGGAACAGGCCTGGCACGCGCGCTACGACTACAACTTTGCCGACCTGGGCCTGCCAGGCCTGCTGATGGGCATCAAGTACGCCAAGGGTGATTCGGCCGAGGTGGTCGGTTTCAACGGCGAAGGCCGTGAATGGGAACGTGACCTGGACATCAGCTACGTGGTGCAGAACGGTCCGTTCAAAGGCGTGTCGATGCGTTGGCGCAACGCCCTGGCCAAGGGCAACTTCTACAACGACGTCAACGAGAACCGTGTGCTGTTGGGCTACACCCTGGCGCTCTGGTAGTCGACCCCTGTGGGAGCGGGCTTGCTGTGGCGAGCAAGCTTGCTTGCGCTGGGGTGCGAAGCGCCCCCAGAAAGTCTGCTCCCACACTGATCGGATTATCAGATCGAGATAGCTGTAGCCGCCCTTACGGGCGATCACCCGGTCTCGTTAGTATTTTTCTCAAGATCCATCACTCGAATATCGAGATTTCCGGTTTATGAAACTTAATCAACACCCCTTGCTGCAAGCGACACCGGGCACCCACAGGTACGTGGAAAGTGAGCATTACGGCGCGGCGGGTGCAGGTCGAAAAATCTATATTCAGGCGGCGCTGCACGCCGATGAAACCCCGGCGATGCTGGTGGCCGCGCAGCTGCGTCGGCACTTGGTGGCGCTGGAAAGTGCCGGGCGCCTGAATGCGCACGTTGTGCTGGTGGCAGTGGCCAACCCGGCGGGTCTGGGCCAGTACATCATGGGCGCCCCGAGCGGACGTTTTGAACTGGGCAGCGGGCGCAATTACAACCGGGGTTTCCCGGTGCCGTACCAGGCGATTGTCGGCAAGGTCGAACACCAGTTGGGCCAGGATATCCACGCCAACCGCGAGCTGATCCGCACTGCCTGGGGCGAATGCCTGCGCGCCGCCCAACCGATGGACGAATACCAGTCGCTGCAACAGACCCTGATGCTGCTGGCCCATGACGCCGACATCGTGCTGGACCTGCATTGCTCCCGCGAAGCGGCGATGCACCTCTACACCGGTGAGTCGGTGTGGCCGACCATCGAACCCCTGGCCCGTTACATCGGCGCCGAAGCTACGTTGCTGGCCACCGACTCCCAGGCCAATTCTTTCGATGAAGCGCTATACCTGTTGTGGGTGAACTTGCGCGAACAATTGGGCGAGCGTTTCCCGATCCCCGACAGCAGCATTGCGGTGACGGTGGAGCACCGTGGCCAGCGCGACGTCTCCTATGAGCTGGCGGAGCATGACGCCGCCGCCATTATTGATTACCTGACCCACCTGGGCGCCATCGAAGGCACGCCGCGCCCCTTGCCGGCCCTACGCAACCCGGCCACGCCACTGGCGGGCAGCGAGCAGTTCTACGCGCCAAGCGCGGGCGTGCTGGTGCACCGCGCCGCGGTCGGCAGCCGCATTGAGGCGGGGCAGGCGTTGTTCGACATCGTCGAGCCCCACAGCGGCCAGACCGTGACGGTCAACAGCCAGACCACCGGAGTGCTGTACATGCGCCGTGATGTGCGCTTCGTGAAACCGGGCGACCCGCTGGGCCGGGTCTCCGGTGCCACGCCGATTCGCAGCGGCAAGCTGCTCAGCGCGTGATCTTGCGGCCATGAAATGCAATTCACTGTGGGAGCTGGCTTGCCTGCGATAGCGGTACATCAGACAGACCGTTATCGCAGGCAAGCCAGCTCCCACAGTTGATCTTCATTGTTTGATAAACCTTCTTCTTGCAGGACACCCCCCATGCACTCCAACCCGGCAATCACCCTCGAAAACCGTTTCTGCGCCCATAACTATTCGCCACTGCCGGTGGTCATCGTCAAGGGCGAGGGCGTGTGGGCCATTGGCGATGACGGCAAGCGCTACCTGGACATGATGTCGGCCTATTCGGCTGTCAGCCACGGCCATGTGCACCCGCGTATCCGCGCCGCCGCCGTGGCGCAGATCGACAAGATCAGCGTGGTGTCACGGGCGTTCTACAGTGAGCCGTTGGGCAACTTCCTCCAGGCCCTGTGCCGCATTACCGGGTTTGACTCGGTGCTGCCGATGAACAGCGGCGCCGAGGCGGTGGAAACCGCGATCAAGGCCGCGCGCCGCTGGGGCTACCGGGTCAAGGGCATTGCCGCAAACCAGGCCAAAATCGTGGTGGCCGACAACAACTTCCATGGCCGTACGTCCACGATTGTCGGCTTCTCTTCCGAGCCGGATTACAAGGCCGATTTCGGCCCGTTCTGCAACGGCTTCACCGAAGCGCGCTTTGGCGATATCGACAGTTTTCGCCAAGCGATCACCGCCGACACCTGCGCAGTACTGATCGAGCCGATCCAGGGCGAAGCCGGTATCCGGGTGCCACCCGCCGGCTTCCTGCGTGCGCTGCGACAGTTGTGCGACGAGACCAACACCTTGCTGATCCTCGATGAAATTCAGTCGGGCCTGGGCCGTACCGGCAAGTGGTTTGCCTTCCAGCACGAGGGCATTCGCCCGGATGCGCTGATCCTTGGCAAGGCCCTGGGCGGTGGGATCATGCCGGTGTCGGCGTTTGTGGCGGACCACTCGGTGATGGACCTGTTCGATGCCGGCAGCCACGGCTCCACGTTTGGCGGCAACCCGCTGGCCGCCGCCGTTGGCCTGGAAGCCTTGAATGTGCTGGAAGAGGAAGGCTTGATCGATAAGAGCGCGACGCTGGGCCAGTACCTGGTGGAGCGCCTGGAGGCGATGAACGCCCCGGCGATCCGTGAGATTCGCGGGCGCGGTTTGTGGGTGGGCGTGGAGCTGGACCGCGATGCGCGGCCGATCTGCGAAGCGTTGCTCGCCGAAGGCCTGCTGACCAAGGAAACCCACGAAAACGTGCTGCGTATCGCGCCGCCACTGTCCATCACCCGTGAGGAACTGGACTGGGGCCTGGCCCGTATCGAGCGGGTGTTTGCAGCGCTATGAGCGACTTTCTCAACCACCTGACCATCGACCAGCAGCGCTACGCCTACATCGACCTGCATCAGCTGTTGACCCCGGCGCAGTTGCACCGGCTGCCGTACTCCCTGCGCATCCTGCTGGAGAACATCGCGCGTTGTGCGCCGGCATCCTTGCCACAGGTGCTGGCGCGGGCGACAGGGGTGGGGCCGGACTGCGAGGTGCCGTTCCAGCCCAATCGCCTGATGTTCCATGACACCACGTGCCTGCCAGCCCTGGCGGATTTTGCCGGGATGCGTGACGTGGTGGCGGAACTGGGCGGCGACCCGACGGCAGTGAACCCGTCGATTCCGGCGGTGCTGACCATTGACCATTCGGTGATCGTCGAGCACTACGCCGAAGCCGGTGCGGTGGACGCCAACCTGGACATCGACTTTCGCCGCAACAGCGAGCGCTACCGGTTTATCAAGTGGGCCCAGGCCAGCCTGGACAACTTCAAGGTGATCCCGCCGGGCACCGGGATCATCCATCAGATGAACATGGAGTCCATCGCCCAGGTGGTGTGGGAAAGCCCCACCGCCGACGGCGGTGTGCTGCTGCACCCCGACTGCATGGTCGCCACCGACAGCCATACGCCGATGATCAACGCCATCGGCGTGCTGGGCTGGGGTGTGGGTGGCCTGGAAGGGCAGGCGGCCATGCTCGGTGAGCCGGTGCCGATCCCGTTTCCCCAGGTGGTGGGGATTCGCGTCAGCAATGCCCTGCGCCCAGGCGTGACCGCCACCGACCTGGCGCTGACCGTCACCGAACTGCTGCGCCAGCGCAGCATGGTGGGCAAGTTTGTCGAATTCAGCGGGCCGGGCCTGTCGAACCTGACGTGGGCGGCACGCGGTACGGTGGCGAACATGGCGCCGGAGTATGGCGCGACCGTGGTGTTTTTCCCGTTCGATGACGAGACGCTGGCCTACTTGGAATTGAGCGCCCGACCGGCGCCGCTGCTGGCCAAGGTCTCGGCCTATATGGCGGCGCAATCCTTGTGGCGGCAGGCGGGTGAACCGGAGCCGCAGTTCGATGAGTTGATCGAACTGGACCTGGCGCAGGTCGAGCCCAGTGTCGCCGGACCCCATCAGCCGCATCAGCGCCAGTCGCTGGCGGGCGCCGGCGCGTCCTTCCACCGGCATGTGCAGGGTGAGCCAGGGCAGCAGTTCTTCGAGCCGTCGTTTGAGGCGCCGCTGACCCATGGCGCGGTGGTGATGTCGGCCATTACCAGTTGCACCAACACCGCCAACCCGGCGCAGATGATCCAGGCCGGGCTGTTGGCGCGCAACGCCCGTGAGCGTGGCGTGGGGCGCAGGCCGTGGGTCAAGACATCGCTGTCGCCGGGGTCGCAGGTGGTGGCGGACTACCTCGGCGAGGCCGGCTTGTTGGAGGACTTCTCCGCCCTGGGGTTTGACTTGGCGGGGTTCGGTTGCATGACGTGCATCGGCAACTCCGGCAGCCTGGAGGCGCATGTCGAGGCGTTTGCCGGGCAGGGGCTCAAGGGCGTGGTGGTGCTGTCGGGCAATCGCAATTTCGAAGGCCGGGTCAACCCCCGGGTGCCCGCCGGATACCTGGCCTCGCCGGCACTGTGCGTGGCCTATGCGATTGCGGGCAGCATCGACATCGACCTGTCCTCCCAGCCATTGGCGCTGGATGACCGGGGCCTGCCGGTGTACCTGCATGACCTGATGCCCAGCGATGCCGACGTGGCCGCGCTGGTGGCGCGGGTGGTGCGCCCGCAGGTGTTCCGGCAGCGCCAGGACTTGCTCTGGCGCGGCACCCACCATTGGCAGGCGCTGGAGGCCGATGGCAGCGTGCAATTTGCCTGGAACCCCGATTCCACCTACCTGCGTCGCCCGCAGTATCTGGTGGGTGTGCAACCCCGACCGGTCAACCGCCTGGCCCTGAGCAATGCGCGGGCGTTGGTGGTGCTTGGCGATAACGTAACCACCGACCATATCTCGCCGGCCGGCACCATCCCGGCCCACAGCCTGGCCGGTGCCTGGCTGCGTGAGCGTGGCGAGGCCGAGGCGGACTTCAACCAGTATTCGACTCGGCGCAGCAACCATGAAGTGATGGTGCGCGGTGCCTTCACCAACCCGTGCCTGAACAACCTGCTGGACCGCACCCAAGCACCGCGCCAGGGCGTGTGGGCCTGGAATGCCGATCACAGTGAATACCTGCCGCTGTACCTGGCAGCGCACAGCTACGCGGGCACGCCGACGGTGTTGTTTGCCGGGGTCAACTACGGCGCCGGTTCCAGCCGCGATTGGGCGGCCAAGGTGTTGAGCTTGCTGGGGGTCAAGGCCGTGGTGGCGCGCAGTATCGAGCGTATTCACCGCAGCAACCTGATTGGCATGGGCGTGTTGCCGCTGGTGTTTGCCGAGGGCGCTTCGGTGCAGGACTTGCAGCTCGACGGCAGTGAGCGGTTGACGTTCCTGGGGCTGGAGACCCTCCAGGTGGGTGAGAACCCGATCACCCTGCTGATCGATCGCGCTGACGGCAGTGTGTCCCACTGTGCATTGGCCTTGCGCCTCGACTCGCAGCAGGAGCTTGGGTACCTTGAGCACGGTGGGGTCTTGCCATTCGTGATTCGCAAGACCGTGCAACGAACCCGCCAAGGAGCACTCGATGGTTGACCCACGTGTCATGCAACAACTGGCCCCTGAGGGCGTGCTGCGCGCCGCGATCAACTTCGGCAACCCGGTACTGGCGCAACGCGGTGCAGGTGGCGAACCCCAAGGGGTTTCGGTGGAACTGGCCAAGGCGTTGGCCGAGGTATTGGGCGTCGAACTGCAATTGATCACCTTCGAGGCGGCGGGCAAGGTCTTCGCCGCCTTGGCCGAGGATGCCTGGCGTGTGGCATTCCTGGCGATCGAGCCGGTGCGCGAGCAGGAGATTGCCTTCAGCGCGCCTTACGTGGAGATCAAGGGCACGTGCCTGGTGGCCATGGATTCGTCCCTCACTCACGTCGCCCAACTGGACGCACCGGGCCGGCGCATCGCCGTCGGCCAGGGC
This sequence comes from Pseudomonas sp. TE24901, assembly GCF_054058375.1. NCBI lineage: Bacteria > Pseudomonadati > Pseudomonadota > Gammaproteobacteria > Pseudomonadales > Pseudomonadaceae > Pseudomonas > Pseudomonas sp. TE24901. The sequence continues at coordinate 42,096 of NZ_JBSSAF010000014.1, read as the reverse complement.
GCCGCCTATGACCTGTATTTGAGCCGTACGCTCAAGCATGCGGAACTGGTGCGTGCGCCCACTTCGGCGGCGGCGGTGGACTGGTTTGTCGAGCAGGAACTGGATGCGGCGGCGGGCGTGCGGGATTTCCTGCGTACCCAGGTCAGTGCGCAACGGCGCCTTTTGGAAGATGACTTCATGACCATTCGCCAGGCCATGGCCGTACCGGTGGCGCATGCAGCCGCTGCCGCGTTCGTCAAATCCTTTGTCGAACGGCAGATCGCAAATGGCAGTGTGAAGCGGGGGTTGCTGGCCAGCGGCCAGAGTGCTGAGTTACAGGCGACGTAGGAAGGCTTTGACGATGTGGCGGGTGGCGTCGGTGGTGTCCAGTTCATCCATGGCGCCATAGGGATGCCACTGGCAATCGACTATTTCGTTGCAAGGTTTTGCATCGGTGATGTTTACCACTGACGCTTCGAACACGTGGTGGACGGTGTCGCGGGCTTTCAATTCCTGCAAATACAACAGGCCGTCCACGTTCAATCCGGTTTCTTCCTGCAGCTCGCGTTCAGCCGCGCCGACCGCGCGCTCATGGCGTTCGACCTTGCCGCCCGGCAACGCCCATTTCGATCTGGCCTTGCGCACGAAGAGGATGTGCCCCTCGTGTTCGCAAATGACCGTTGCCCTGATTTTCATCGTGTCTGCCCCTGCACGGGATGAATGTCATAAAAGTGTAATGCAATTGTCATGCTCAGTGGTTATGGCGCGTGTCGGCGGGGATGTGGATACTGCCGGATTGATGAAAACGGACGAGGAGAACAGATGAACACCGTACGTTGGGGCATGATCGGTTGCGGCAGTGTCACTGAGTTGAAGAGTGGACCCGCTTTCTACAAAGCGCCAGGTTCGGCGCTCGTGGCCGTGATGGGGCGCCGCGAGGACGCCGTGCGCGATTACGCGGCGCGCCATGGCATTGCCCGTTTCTACACCGACGCCCAGGCCCTGATCGACGACCCCGAGGTGGACGCGGTGTACATCGCCACGCCCCCTGACAGTCACCTGGAGTACAGCCTGAGGGTGGCGGCAGCCGGCAAGCATTGCTGTGTCGAAAAGCCCATGTCATTGAATGCCGAGCAGAGCGCCCTGATGCAGCGCACCTTCGAGAAGGCCGGGCTGCATCTGTTTGTGTCGTATTACCGCCGCTCGCTGCCACGCTTCCAGCAAGTGCGCGACTGGTTGCACGAGGGACGCATCGGCGAATTGCGTCACCTGACGTGGACCCTGTGCAAGCCCGCCGCCGTCGAGGATGCCAGCGCCGCCAACTGGCGCACCGACCCGGCCATCGCCGGTGGCGGTTACTTTGCCGACCTCGCCAGCCATGGCTTTGACCTGTTCCAGTACCTGGCCGGGGATATTGTCGACGTGTCCGGCTTTACCGCGCGTCAGGAGGGCCGCTATGCCGCCGAGGACGCCGTCACCGCCAGCTGGCGCTTTGCCTCGGGCGCACTCGGCATGGGCTGCTGGAACTTTGTGGCGGACCGGCGCGAAGACCTTGTGGAAATGATCGGCAGCCGCGGGCGTATTCGGTTTTCCGTGTTCGACGACCAGCCGCTGCGGCTTGAGGGCGAGTCCAACGAGGTGCTGGAGGTGCCGTGCCATATGCATATCCAATGGCATCACGTACTGGGCATGAATGCGCATATCCGGGGTGAGGCTGAACACCCGTCGCTGGCGATCGAAGCGTTGAAAACCGACAAGATTCTGGACCGGGTGCTACTGCGTAACCCCCATCAACCCGAATAGTCGGGCTAGGGTTGATGGGTGAATGACTTTCTCAAGGAATAGACCGATGAAGTACTGGATGTTGATGTGGCTGGCGATTGCCACGGGTGCGATAGCCGCGCCACGAGAGCAAGGCACGCCTGGGGTGTTTGATTTTTATGTGTTGTCGTTGTCATGGTCGCCGACGTTTTGCCTGACGCACCCGGACAACGAGCAGTGTTCTGGCAAGGGCTACGGGTTTGTCTTACACGGCTTGTGGCCGCAATACGCACGGGGCGGGTGGCCGGCCTCGTGCGCGCCGCAATCGCAACTGAGCCGCGAAGAGATCGACAAGGGTGCGACGCTGTTTCCGACCCGTTCGCTGCTCAGGCACGAATGGTCCAAGCACGGCACCTGCAGCGGGCTGGAGCCGCTGGCGTACCTGGAAAAAACCGATGCGGCACTGGGTGCGGTTGTGATTCCGCAGCAGTTGCAGCCGTTCAACACGCCGCCGTCGTTGCAGGCCAGCGAGATCGAGGCGCTGTTTCGCCAGAGCAACCCGCGCATGGGCAACCATGGGCTGGCAGTGATCTGCAAAGGCAAGGTGCTGTCGGAAGTGCGCGTGTGCCTGACCAAGGACCTGGCTTTCGCCGGCTGCCCGCGCAGTGTCAAAAGCCAATGCCGTGACGGCGATATCCGCATCCCTTCACAGCGCTAAGGCAGCATGGCCACGCGGTAGCGCTCGTCAAAATCGTCGGCCAACTGCGCCAGGGTGACATCGCCCAGGCGCTTGAGCAGTAGGGCCTGGGCCTGTTCGAACGCGTCCGTCAGTGCCGCGTTCACCGCTTGCTCCACCAGGCATTGCGGGTGGTCGGTGGACAGGCCGATGGCAAAGATCGACGGCGTGCCCAGCGCGTTGTGGATCTCCAGCAAGGTGATTTCACTCAAGGGCTTGCCCAGGGTCCAGCCGCCCTGGTGGCCTTTTTCCGAGCGCACATAGCCTTTTTCCTTGAGCAACCCGAGCGTGCGTCGCACCACCACCGGGTTGGTGCCCAGCATTTGCGCGATGGTGTCCGACGTGGCGCGCGCTTCGTGGCGGCCCATGTGGATCAGCACGTGGAGCATGCGGGACAGCCGGGTGTCGTTTCTCATCAAAAAACCTCAGGTCGATTCGACGCAAAGTATCGTTCGTAACCTAAAAAGTTGCGAGACTCTTGACGGCGTATTTTTACGTAACTTATGGTGTGTCGTGAAAGTGCCCGGACAACCAGGGCGCATGCACAGCGAGAGCAGAGCCATGATGTACGACGTCATTATCGTAGGCGGCAGCTATGCCGGCTTGTCCGCAGGCCTGCAACTGGCGCGGGCGCGGCGCCAGGTGCTGGTGGTTGATGCGGGGCTTCGGCGCAACCGGTTCGCGGCCACTTCCCACGGTTTTCTCGGTCAGGATGGCGAGTCACCCGCGGTCATCGCGGCCGAAGGGCGCAGCCAATTGATGGAGTACCCGACGGTGACGTGGGTACAGGACACCGCGCTTGAAGCGCTGCGTCAGCCTGAGGGTTTCAGCCTGCGTACCCAATGCAACGGCACGTTCAGCGCCAAGCGCCTGATCCTGGCCAGTGGTGTGGTCGATGACTTGCCGCCGATCGACGGCTTGCAGGAACGCTGGGGCACGCGGGTGTTTCATTGCCCTTACTGCCACGGCTATGAGCTGGACCAGGGCCGAATCGGCGTCCTGGCCACTTCACCCCTGGCGATGCACCACGCGTTGATGTTGCCGGATTGGGGCAGCACCACCTTGTTCACCAACGGCGTGTTCGCGCCGGATGCCGAACAGCAGGCGCAACTGGCACGGCGGGGCGTCAGGGTGGAAAGTGCTGGGGTAAAGCGCATCAGCGGTGAGCGTGCGGATCTTGAGTTGGTCGATGGGCGCGTCTTCAAGCTCGACGGCATCTTCACCCTGTCGCGTACCCGCATCAGCCCACTGGCGGCCCAGTTGGGATGCGAGCAGGTCGATGGCCCCACAGGGCCGTATCTGCAGACCAACGAAACACGCCAGACCTCGGTGGACGGCGTGTTTGCCTGTGGCGATGTCGCCCTCGCGGGAGGCTCTGTGGCCTTGGCAGTGGGTGAGGGCGTGCGCGCCGGGGTGGGCGCGCATTTTTCGTTGATCAGCGGGTGAGGTAGATCGGACGTTCGGTGGACAGCGAGGCCTTCACCGCGTGGCCCATGTCACTGATCACCACTTCTTCGCGGCCTTCGCTGAGCCCTTGCAGGGTCAGTGCAACCACTTCTTGGGGTGTGCTCTTCGGCGCTTCGATACCGGCGGTCATGTCGGTGTCGATGTAGGCGGGGTGCACGCCGATCACCAGTGTTTGCTGCTCGCGCAATTCGCTGCGCAGGCCGTTGGTGAGGCCCCACTGGGCCGATTTTGAAGCGCTGTAGGCCCCGGCGCCCGGGCTGCTCAGCCAACTCAATACCGAGATGATGTTGATCAACGCGCCGCCGCCGTGTTTGGCCAGGACCGGCGCAAAGGCACGGGTTACGCGCAGGGTGCCGAGGGTGTTCACATCAAAATGGTGCTGCAGGTTGTCGACGCTGTCGGCATCCAACAGGGCGCCGCGATTGAGAGCACCGGCATTGTTGATCAGTACGCTGACGTCACTGCATTGCTCGGCGGCGCGCTGCACGCTGGCTTCGTCGGTGATGTCGAGGGCGATGGGGGTGCTGCCGGGAATATTCACGCTGGCCACATCCCGTGCACCGGCATACACCTTGGCGGCACCCGCTTGCAGCAGGGCCGTCACGAAGGCTTTGCCCAGGCCACGATTGGCGCCGGTGACCAATACCACTTTTCCACGAATATCCATGATGAGCTCCGTACGCTGATTTAGGTTTAATGATGAAACTGTTTTTATCCTGAGCGCATCGGTCCTATAATGCAACCTAATATTTCTGACCGCCTGGAGGCCCCACGATGAAACGCAAATGCCTGGAAGGTGACGGTTGCCCGGTCGCCCGTGCATTGGATGTGGTGGGGGATTGGTGGACGCTGCTGATCATCCGCGATGCGTTTGCCGGCGTGACGCGCTTCGGTGATTTCCAGAAACGCCTGGGCGTAGCGAAAAACATCCTCGCCACGCGCCTCAAGGACATGGTCGAGCAAGGCCTGCTGCAAACCAGCGAAGTGGGCGCACGCAGTGAATACCAACTGACCGACAAAGGCCGCGCACTGATGCCGGTACTGGTGACCCTGGCGCAATGGGGCGAAACCCACACCCAGCCGGAGACGGTAGGGCGGCGAGTACTGGACGCGCGTTCACTCAAGCCGTTGCGCAAGGTGGAGGTGCTGTCCGAGGACGGTCGCGTGCTGGGCCTCGAAGACATCGTTACCCAGGCACCAGTGGCTTGATCAGGCGCACGCGCTAGACTCTACACACCGCCTCTTCGCACAAAGGACATCGCTTGAGCGCCGACTTCGAAAGCAAGACCACGTTCCAGGGGCTGACCTTCAAGCTGTACCGTGGCGAGGGGGCGGCGCTGTTGGCCTTCGATTTGGCGCCGGACCTGGCGACGCCGGATTTTGTCGGGTTCAGCATCGAAGTGCGCTACCCCGGCGCCGACCACTGGGGCGTGCTGCACAACCGCCTGCACTTCGACTACCCGCCCACCCCGGAGCAGCCGCGCAGCTTTCCGTCCACCGAGGCGCCGTTCCAGAAATTCCGCTGGATCCACGTGCCCAGCGAGATCCTGCCCGGTGTGTTCCGCTACCGCGTCACCGCGTGCTACATGGGCGCAGACGGCACGTTGTCCAAGGGTGTCAGCCTGGAAAACCAGGTGTCCCTGGAAGCGCAAACCATCAGCGACTTCGTGAACATCGGCTTTACCCGAGGGTTCGCCTCATCCCAGGCCTACGGCGATCGTTTCAACAATGAAACCCGCATCCTGCCGCCCTCAGGTTCCGCGCCTCGGGCCTACCTGGACCTGGACATGACGCCCTTCGAACGCAACTACGCCTGGCTGGGTTTCGAAGCGCGGCAGCTGATCCTCAACGTACTGGATCAAGTGGCCAACGACCCTGAGCTGACCCTCGACGCACTGATCTACGAGAGCAAGGAACCCGATATCCTGCGCCGCCTCGAAGGCCTCGGCCCACGCTTACGGGCGATCATCGACGACCACGGTGACCAGGGCGCCGCCGACAGTTGCGAAAGCCTCAGCGCTGCACGCCTGACGGCAGCGGGGGCGCAGATCCAGCGCCTGCATTTCTCCAGCCAGCAACACAACAAAGTGCTGATCGTGCGGCGCGCCGGAGAGGCGATCCGGGTGTTGGGCGGCTCGACCAATTTCGCCCTGCGCGGCTTGTACATCCAGGCCAATAACGTGCTGCTGTTTGACGACGCCACGGTGGCCGGCAAGTTTGCCGAAGTGTTCGAGGCCTATTGGTCGGCGCCCACCACCTTTCGCAAGCACCCGCTCTCGCAACAATGGTGGGTGGTGCGCGATCAACCGGGTTCCAAAGTCTCGTTGTGCTTCGCGCCCCATGCTGACAGCGCGCTGTCCCTGGACCCCATCGCCAACAGCATCGAGCAGGCCACCAGTTCGGTGTTGTACTCCATCGTGTTTCTGAGCCTGATCAACGGCAAGGTGCGTGACGCCCTGGACACGCTGATGCAGCGCTCATTGTTCTCCTACGGCGTGGCCCAGCGCACCGGCAAGCTGGCGGTGCGCAAGCCGGATGGCTCGGTGGGCTTGCTGCCGTTCGGTTACCTGGCCAGCAACGTGCCGGCGCCGTTCAAGGCTGAATGGTCGGGCAATGCGGGGAACATGGTGCACAACAAGTTTGTGGTCACCGACTTCAATGGCGCCAACCCCACGGTGTACACCGGTTCGTCCAACCTGGCGGGCGGCGGTGAGAAGAACAACGGTGACCACCTGATCCGCATCGAAGACCGCAAGATCGCCGTGGTGTATGCGATCGAGGCGCTGCGCCTGTTCGATCACTTCCACTTCCGGGTCAATGCGAGCAAGCCCGGCGCGCTGCAAACGTTGCGCCTGGCCAAACCGCCCGCTGCAGGGCAAAAGACCTGGTTCGATGCGTATTACAGCCCCGGCCACGTCAAGGCCCGGGACCGCGAGTTGTTTGTGAAATAAGCGCGCTCAGCCGTCCACCAGTTGCTGGAACAGGGGCGTCAACAGATCGATCAGCACCTGCGGATCAGCCTTGGCCAGCGCCGACAGTTCGAGCATCTGGCGCATCACCTGAAAGCCCGAGACCAGTGCCATCACCAGGGCCGCACGTTCTTCGTGGTGCGCGCCCTTGAGCGCGGCGGCCATGGTTGCCTGATGGCCTTTTTCCACTTGTTCGCGACCGATCACGGCGGCGCGTTTGCTCGACGCCGAATGCAGCATGATCAGGAAACCTTCCAGCGGTGTGCTGCCGGCTTCGGTGATGCTGACCAGTGCCGTGGCGATCGTGCGGCCGAGGTTTTCCGCGCTGAGGTTGCTTTCGGTGAGGATGATCGGGCTGGCCATGGTGTCGGCGATCACCTCGGCAAACAGCTGTTCCTTGGAGCCGAAGTAACGGTTGACCAGCATCGCCGTCACGCCCGCACCGGCCGCGATTTCACGCACGCCGGCGCCGTCGTAGCCGGATTGGGCAAAGGCCTTGCGCGCTGATAACAGGATGGCATCGCGGGTGGCGGCGGCATTGCGCCGTCGTGGAGTGGGGTTGGGCATGGGCGTCCTGACATGACTGGGGGCTGTGGGCGCGCAGGTCGTGCGCGCCCACAGGGTACAGGGTCTATTTGCTGTCGAGGAAGCCCAATACCGCGGCATTGAACAACGCCGGGTCCTGCAAGAAGGCAAAGTGGCTGGTGTTGGGCAGAATCAGCAGGCCGGCACCGGGGATGGTCGCGGCCATGTACTCGGTGTGCTCGCGCTTGATCGCTTCGTCATGGTCGCCATCGGCGATCAGGATCGGCGTCTTGATGCTCGCCAGTTGTGCGTCGGTCCAGTTCGGTTGGCTGGCCCACATGTGGCTGATCTGCTCGACGAACGCGTCGTACTCTTTCGGCGTTGGCGACAGCTTGGCGTACTCCTTGCCGGCGCGTTCGATAAAGGCGGCAAAGGTCGGGTTTTTCTCCACGGCGTCTTTTACGCCGGCGGTCTGGGTGTTGGCGGCAAACGCAAAGACCTTGCCGATGCGGTCCGGATGACGCAGGGCCAGGTCGATGCCGATGATTGCGCCGTCGCTCCAGCCGACGATGTCGGCACGCGGGATTTTCAGGTTGTCCAGCACGGCCACCACATCGTCGGCCATCAGGTCATAGCCGTACGGCTGTTCATTGCGTGAGCTGCGCCCGTGGCCACGGCTGTCGATGCTGATCACTTCGTGCTTGGCCGACAGGGCCTTGACCTGGTTGCCCCAGTAATCCGAGTTGGACAGGCCGCCGTGCAGCAACACCACCGGCGAACCGTGGCCGGTGCGGGTGTAGTAGACCTTGATGCCATTGACCGGGGCATAGCCGGTTTTTGCGCCGGCCACGGGGGCGGGTGTCGGCGGCAGGGTTTCCCAGCGTTCAGCGGCCTGAGCCGCGGAGAAAGACAGCAACAGGCAGGCGGCTGCCAGTAGACGGCGTGACATGGCGGTTCCTTTTTGCAGTGAGTAGGCGCTGAACTCTAGCACCGCCGCTGATCGGCAAAAACGCATTTTTGCCTATCGGAAGTCGTCGGCTGAAAGAAAAAAATTCAGCTATATCAATGGAATAAAAGCGTCTAAAGCGCCTTGTGGTCGATCAGGCCAGTGGCACAATCGATCAATGTGTCCTCGGCCGGGCGCGCTTGCCAGCCCAACAGCAGGCGGGCTTTTTCCGCGCTGTGGCGGTGGGCGCGGCCAAGGTTGGGGGTGAGGCCACGCAGCAGGGGGTCGAAGCGCGCCAATAGGCGCAGCAGCCAGTCGGGAATAGTGCGCGTGGGCACTTTGTGCGCGGCGTCACCCAACCGGTCGCGCAGCACCTGGGAAATCTCGGCCATCCACATGAACCTGCCAACGGCTAGGAGCCGTTGGCCCGCAGCGGCGGGGGCGGTCATGGCGCGGATATGTAGGTCGGCCAGGTCACGCACATCCACCACTTCGAAGCCCAGGCGCGGGTTGCCCTTGGCGCGGCCTTGCAGCAGGCGCGCGATGACTTGCACCGAACCCAGGGTATCGCGGCTCATGATCGGCCCGAAGACCGCACCGGGCAACACGGTGGTCAAGGTCGTCGGGCCTTCATGCCTAGCCATGAAGTCCCAGGCCGCCCGCTCGGCTTGGCGCTTGGCGTGGCGGTAAGGGGTGACGTTGGTTTCAGCGGGGTCGAACCACACCGTCTCGTCGCTCAGGCTGTCGGGGCTTTGCAGCGGCGGGGTGGCGACGGTGGCGGCGCTGGTCATCACCACCCGGCGCACGCCGGCCCCGGTGGCGGCACGCAGGATGCGCAAAGTGCCGTCCCGTGCCGGGGCAACCATGTCGTCCAGGTGTTGCGGCGCGTCCAGGCCCAGGGGCGAGGCCACGTGCAGTACGTAATCACAGCCGATCATGGCAGCGTCCCAGCCTTCATCGCGGGTGAGGTCGGCGATGAAGAACGTCAGCCGGTGATGATCGATACCCAGGCCACTCAACGCGGCGCGCACCCCAGCCTCTTTGTCAGGGCTGCGCAAACTGGTGCGCACCTGATAACCCTGTTGCAACAGGCCTGCCAGGCACCAGCCGGCGATGTAGCCCGTACCACCGGTGACCAGAACGGTCTCAGCCATCACTTTTCTCCCGCTTGTGTGAACGAAGTGAGGCTGACTCTAGGGCTGAAATCAGTATAAGTCTACAGTCGTATACAAAATAATTCACAGAGGGTTATTTTCTTCAATACCCCGCGAAGCCGGCCCTTTACCGTGTCCCCTCGTGACTCGTCGACTAAAAGGAACTGCAATGAGCGCTCTTCTTTCCATGGCCGCTTTTGCCCTGGCCACGTCTATCACGCCGGGCCCGGTGAATGTGGTTGCGCTGAGTTCGGGGGCGCGCTTTGGCTTCGTCGCCAGCCAGAAGCACGTGTTCGGTGCCGCCAGCGGCTTCACGGTGCTACTGGTGCTGATTGGCCTGGGGTTGCACGAAGTGCTGGTGCGTTGGCCGATCCTGACGCAATTGATCCAGTGGGGCGGGGTGGCCTTTTTGCTGTACATGGCGTGGAAGCTCGCGGCGGACGATGGCCGGCTGGACGCCGACGGCACGGCCACGGCGCCGTCGATGCTGTATGGCGCGATCATGCAATGGCTCAACCCCAAGGCGTGGCTGGCCTGTGTGGCGGGGATGGGCTTGTTTGTGGCCGATGGCGATGCGCGGCAGGTGTGGCTGTTTGCGGCGCTCTACCTGGTGATCTGTTACCTGTCGGTGGCGTGCTGGGCCTATGCCGGGACCTTTCTGCGTCGCTACTTGAGCAACCCTCAGGGCATGCGCCTGTTCAACCGCTCAATGGCGGCGTTGCTGGTGGCCAGTGTGGGGTATTTGCTGATGGCTTGAGCACGTCACGGTATTGCCCGGGCGTGGCCGCACAATGCTGTTTGAAGGCCCGTTGGAAATGCGCCTGGTCGGCAAACCCTGCGGCCAGCGCCACATCGGCGATCAACTCGCCCTGACGCAATTGGGCGCGGGCAAACTGGATGCGCAGGTTCACCAGGAACGCATGGGGCGTCAGCCCGTAATACTGCTTGAAGGCACGGATCAGGTAGGAGGGCGACAGCTCGGCCGCCAGGCAAATGTCTCCCAGCTTCAGGGCCTGAGTGCAGTGCTCGCGGATGTAGTCGGCCGCGCGCTCCAGCTTGCCATTGACCTCACGCAACGGCGTATCGACCGGGTTCAGTCGCTGCTGCACTTCAGTGAAATAACTCACCAATGCGCTTTGCTTTTGCAGAGGTTCAGCGCGCTCATCCACCAGTATCCGGTACAACGCCAGCAGGCCCGCGTACAACATCGCGTCGCGGGTATAAGGCGTATTGAAGGGGCGGTAGCCCTGATCCGTGCTGAAACCCAATTGGTGCTGCAGGTCAGTCAGCCAGAGGGTGTCGATGTACAGCATCTGATAAGACCAATGCTGGTCATGGATGGGGTTGCAGGCATGTACATCGCCTGGGTTCATCAGCACCACGGTGCCAGCGCTGATCTCGAACGTCTGCGCGCCGTAATGGTAGTAGCTGCACCCCGTGGTCACGGCGCCGATGGAAAAATGCTCGTGGGAATGGCGGGTGTAAGTCACCTTGCGCCCGTCAGCGATCGTGCGCGCTTCGATAAACGCCAACGCCGGGTCACGCCAGAACAGCGGTGCCGTCGCGGCGGTCATGAGCGAGGCACCAGGAACGCCGCTTCCAGCAACTGCCGCGTATAGCCATGCTGCGGTGCGGCGAAGATCGCCTGGGCATCGCCTTGTTCCACTACCTGCCCATGTTTGACCACCATCAGCTGATGACTCAGCGCCTTGACCACCGCCAGGTCATGGCTGATGAACAGGTAGGTCAGGTTGTACTTGGCCTGCAAGCTACGCAGCAATTCCACCACCTGGCGTTGCACCGTGCGGTCCAGGGCCGAGGTGGGCTCGTCCAGCAGAATCAGGCGCGGCTTGAGCACCAAGGCGCGGGCGATGGCGATGCGTTGGCGTTGGCCACCGGAGAACTCGTGGGGGTAGCGGTGGCGGGCGTCCGGGTCCAGGCCCACTTCCTTGAGCGCGGCGATGATCGCCGCTTCCTGCTCGGCCGGGGTGCCCATCTTGTGGATGCGCAGGCCTTCGCCGACGATCTCGCTGACGCACATGCGCGGGCTCAGGCTGCCGAACGGGTCCTGGAACACCACCTGCATTTCCCGGCGCAGCGGGCGCACCTGTTGCTGGTTGAGCTGGTCCAGTGGTTGGCCTTCAAAACGAATACCACCCTTGCTGCCGATCAACCGCAGAATTGCCAGGCCCAGGGTGGATTTGCCCGAGCCGCTCTCGCCGACGATGCCCAGGGTCTGGCCCTGGGGCAGGCTGAAGTTGATGCCGTCCACGGCCTTGACGTAATCGACGGTGTTGCGCAGAAAGCCCTTCTTGATCGGGAACCAGACCTTCAAGTCATCCACTTCAAGCAACGGCGGGCCGACCTCATTGGTCGCCGGGCCACCGCTCGGTTCCGCCGCCAGCAGTTCCTGGGTATAAGGGTGCTGTGGCGACTGGAACAGCGTCTCGCAATCGGCCTGCTCGACGATGCAACCCTTCTGCATCACACACACGCGGTGGGCAATACGCCGCACCAGGTTCAGGTCATGGCTGATCAGCAGCAGTGCCATGCCCAGGCGCGCCTGCAATTCCTTGAGCAGTTCAAGAATCTTCAGCTGCACGGTCACGTCGAGGGCGGTGGTGGGCTCATCCGCAATCAGCAGCTCCGGCTCGTTGGCCAGGGCCATGGCAATCATCACGCGCTGGCGCTGGCCGCCGGACAATTCGTGGGGCAGGGCCTTGAGGCGCTTATGCGGCTCGGGAATCCCCACCAGTTCCAGCAGTTCCAGGGTGCGCCGGGTGGCGACCTTGCCCTGCAGGCCTTTGTGCAGGCCCAGCACTTCGTTGATCTGCTTCTCGATGGAGTGCAGCGGGTTCAACGAGGTCATCGGCTCCTGGAAGATCATCGCGATGCGGTTGCCGCGAATATGGCGGATGGTTTTCTCTTTGAGGGTCAGCAGGTCCTGGCCGGAATACTCGATGCTGCCCGACGGATGCCGCGCCAGCGGGTAGGGCAGCAGGCGCAGGATCGAGTGGGCCGTCACCGATTTGCCCGAGCCGCTTTCACCCACCAGCGCCAGGGTTTCGCCGCGCTTGATATCGAAGCTGACGTTGTTCACCACGCGGTGGTGGTGATCGCCGGTGACAAACTCGACGCTGAGGTCGCGGACTTCGATCAGATTGTCCTGATTCATCTCATTTCCTCGGGTCGAAGGCATCGCGAGCAGACTCGCCGATAAACACCAGCAAACTCAACATGATCGCCAGCACGGCAAAGGCACTCATGCCCAGCCACGGCGCTTGCAGGTTGGATTTGCCCTGGGCCACCAACTCGCCCAAGGACGGCGAACCGGCCGGCAAGCCGAAGCCGAGGAAGTCCAGCGCGGTGAGGGTGCCGATGGCGCCGGTGAGAATGAAGGGCATGAAGGTCATGGTCGAGACCATCGCGTTGGGCAGGATATGGCGGAACATGATCGCGCCGTTCTGCATGCCCAAGGCCCTGGCCGCGCGCACGTATTCCAGGTTGCGACCGCGCAGGAACTCGGCGCGCACCACGTCCACCAGGCTCATCCACGAGAACAGCAGCATGATCCCCAGCAGCCACCAGAAGTTGGGCTGCACGAAACTGGCGAGGATGATCAGCAGGTACAGCACCGGCAGGCCGGACCAGATCTCCAGGAAGCGCTGCCCGGCCAGATCGACCCAGCCGCCATAAAAACCCTGCAAGGCCCCGGCGATCACGCCAATGATGGAGCTGAGCACCGTGAGCGTCAGGGCAAACAGCACCGACACCCGGAAGCCATAGATGACCCGCGCCAGTACATCGCGCCCCTGGTCATCGGTGCCCAGCAGGTTCACAGAAGACGGCGGCGCAGGCGCCGGCACCTTGAGGTCGTAGTTGATGCTCTGGTAGCTGAACGGGATCGGCGCCCACAGGGTCCAGGCGTCCTTGGCTTTTAGCAGTTCCTGGATGTACGGGCTCTTGTAGTTGGCCTCCAGCGGGAACTCGCCGCCAAAGGTGGTTTCCGGGTAGCGCTTGAGCGCCGGGAAGTACCAGTCGCCATCGAAGTGCACCGCCAGGGGCTTGTCGTTGGCGATCAACTCCGCGCCCAGGCTGAGCACAAACAGAATCAGGAACAGCCACAACGACCACCAGCCACGCTTGTTGGCCTTGAACCGCTCGAACCGACGGCGATTGAGGGGGGACAGGTTCATCTCAATGCTCCCGGCTGGCAAAGTCGATACGCGGATCGACCAGGGTGTAGGTGAGGTCGCCGATCAGTTTCACGATCAGCCCCAGCAGGGTGAAGATAAACAGCGTGCCGAACACAATCGGGTAGTCGCGGTTGATCGCCGCTTCAAAGCTCATCAGGCCCAGGCCGTCGAGGGAGAAGATCACCTCCACCAGCAACGAGCCGGTGAAGAAGATGCCGATGAAGGCCGAAGGGAAACCGGCGATCACCAGCAGCATCGCGTTACGGAACACATGGCCGTAGAGCACGCGATGGTTGGTCAGGCCCTTGGCCTTGGCGGTGATCACGTATTGCTTGTTGATCTCGTCGAGAAAGCTGTTCTTGGTCAGCAGCGTCATGGTGGCGAAGTTGCCGATCACCAGGGCTGTGATCGGCAGCGCCAGGTGCCAGAAGTAATCGAGGATCTTGCCGCCCCAGCTCAGTTCGTCGAAGTTGTTGGAGGTGAGCCCGCGTAACGGGAACCAGTCGAAATAACTGCCTCCGGCAAACACCACGATCAGAAGGATCGCGAACAGGAACGCCGGGATCGCATAGCCGACGATGATCGCCGAACTGGTCCACACATCGAAGTGGCTGCCGTGTCGCGTGGCCTTGGCGATCCCCAGGGGGATCGACACCAGGTACATGATCAGCGTGCTCCAGAGCCCGAGGGAGATGGACACCGGCATCTTTTCCTTGATCAGGTCGATGACCTTGGCGTCGCGGAAGAAACTGTCGCCAAAGTCCAGCCGGGCGTAGTTCTTGACCATGATCCACAGGCGTTCCGGCGCCGATTTGTCGAAGCCGTACATCTTCTCGATTTCTTTGATCAGGGCCGGGTCCAGGCCCTGGGCGCCGCGGTAGCTGGAGCCGGCCACCGACACCTCGGCACCGCCGCCGGCAATGCGGCTGGTGGCGCCTTCAAAACCTTCGAGCTTGGCGATCATCTGTTCCACCGGCCCACCGGGGGCGGCCTGGATGATGATGAAGTTGATCAGCAGGATCCCGAACAGCGTGGGGATGATCAGCAACAGGCGGCGAATGATATAGGCCAGCATTTAATCGCCTCCACTCGCCGGATCGGCGCTTTGGGTCGTGTCCAGGGTGACCGCCGGCTTGGCGTCCGGTTTGGCCCACCAGGTGGCGGTGCCTACGTCATAACGCGGCGAGACCTTGGGGTGGCCGAGGTGGTCCCAATACGCCACGCGGAAGGTCTTGATGTGCCAGTTGGGGATCACGTAGTAGCCGAACTGCAGCACGCGATCCAGCGCCTTGGCGTGGGCGACCAGGCTCTTGCGCGAGTCGGCATCGATCAGCTCTTCGACCAACTGGTCGACGGCCGGGTCCTTGAGGCCCATGTAGTTGCGGCTGCCAGGTTTGTCGGCACTGGAAGACGACCAGAATTCGCGCTGTTCATTACCCGGCGAGGTGGACTGCGGGAAGCTGCCCACCAGCATGTCGAAGTCCCGCGAGCGAATGCGGTTGATGAACTGCGAGACGTCCACCCGACGGATCACCAGGTCGATGCCCAGGTCAGCCAGGTTGCGCTTGAACGGCAGCAGGATGCGTTCGAACTCGGTCTGGGCCAGCAGGAATTCGATGGTCACCGGCTTGCCCGTGGTGTCGACCATCTTGTCATCGACGATGCGCCAGCCGGCCTCTTGCAGCAGTTGGTAGGCCTCGCGTTGCTGGGTGCGGATCATGCCGCTGCCGTCGGTTTTGGACGGTTCGAACGCCTGGGTGAAGACTTCTTCGGGGACCTTGCCGCGCAGCGGTTCGAGGATTTTCAGCTCATCCGGGCCGGGCAGGCCGGTGGCGGCCATCTCCGAGTTTTCAAAGTAACTGCGCGTACGCGTGTAGGCGCCGTTGAACAGCTGCTTGTTGCTCCACTCGAAATCCAGCAGCAGGCTGATCGCCTTGCGCACGCGCACGTCCTGGAACATCGGCTTGCGCGTGTTGAACACGAAGCCCTGCATACCGGTGGGGTTGCCGTTGGGGATTTCTTCCTTGATCAGGCGCCCCTGGGCCACGGCCGGGATGTTGTAGGCATTGGCCCAGTTCTTCGCGCTGAACTCCAGCCAGTAGTCGAACTGCCCGGCCTTCAAGGCTTCCAGGGCGACGGTGCTGTCGCGATAGTAGTCGGTGATGCGATTGTCGAAGTTGTAGAAGCCCCGGGTGATCGGCAGGTCCTTGGCCCAGTAATCCTTGACCCGCTCGTAGCGCACCATGCGCCCGGGCTTGACCTCGGCCACCTTGTACGGCCCGCTGCCCAATGGGATTTCCAGGTTGCCCTTGGAGAAATCGCGGGTGGCCCACCAGTGTTTGGGCAATACCGGCAATTGCCCGAGGATCAGCGGCAATTCGCGGTTGTTGGTGCGCTTGAACTTGAACAGCACGCGCAACGGGTCTTCGGCCACTACTTCGTCGATGTCGGCGTAGTAGGTGCGGTAGATCGGCGAACCTTCTTTCATCAACGTCTGGAAGGTGAAAATCACGTCTTCGGCGCGGATCGGGTGGCCATCATGAAAGCGTGCTTCGGGGCGCAGGTAGAAGCGTACCCAGCTGTTGTCCGGGGCCTTTTCGATCTTGCCGGCCACCAGGCCGTACTCGGTGATTGGCTCGTCCAGGCTCTGCATGGCCAGGGTGTCGTAGATCAGCGGCACGTTGTCGGCGGGCACACCTTTACTGATATAGGGGTTGAGGCTGTCGAAGCCGCCCATGCTCGATTCGCGGAAGGTGCCGCCCTTGGGCGCATCGGGGTTCACGTAGTCGAAGTGTTTGAAGTCGGCGGGGTATTTCGGCGGTTCGTTGTACAGCGTCAGCGCATGTTGCGGTGCGGCATGGGCCACGGCACTCAGCAACAGGCTGGAGAGCAGAGCAGTACGCAAAAACATCATTGGGCTTTCTCCGAAGCTTTCAGCCACCACGCGCTCAGGCCCAGGCTGTAGGGCGGTGTGGTGACAAAGGCGAACCGGTTGCGGTACGCCAAGCGATGATAGTTGAGATACCAGTTGGGAATACTGTAGTGCTGCCACAGCAGCACCCGGTCGAGGGCTCGGCCAGCGGCCAATTGCTCTTCGCGGGTCTGTGCGGCCAGCAGTTGCTCCAGCAGGTGATCGACCACCGGGTTGGCGATGCCTGCGTAGTTCTTGCTGCCCTTGATGGCCGCCTGGCTGGAGTGGAAGTACTGCCACTGTTCAAGGCCGGGGCTCAGGGTCTGGTTGAGGGTGATCAGGATCATGTCGAAGTCGAACTGATCCAGGCGCTGTTTGTATTGCGCCCGGTCAACGGTGCGCAGGCGGGCGTCGATGCCGATGCTGATCAGGTTTTCGACGTAGGGCTGCAGGATGCGCTCCAGGTTCGGGTTCACCAGCAGGATCTCGAAACGCAACGGCTGGCCGTCACTGTTGAGCAGGCGCTGGCCCGACAGTTTCCAGCCGGCTTCGCCGAGCAGGGCCAGGGCGCGGCGCATGGTCTCGCGCGGGATGCCACGGCCGTCGGTCTGCGGCAGGCTGAAGGGTTGGGTGAACAGGTTGGCCGGCAACTGGTCGCGGTAGGGCGACAGCATCAGCCACTCGTGACCCACCGGCACGCCGGTCGCCGAGAATTCGCTGTTGGGGTAGTAACTCAAGGTGCGTTTGTAGGCGCTGCTGAACAGGGTGCGGTTGGTCCATTCGAAGTCGAACATCAGCCCCAGGGCTTCGCGCACTTTGGTCTGGCTGAACGTGGGCCGCCGCGTATTCATGAACAAGCCCTGGCTCTGGGTCGGGATCTGGTGGGCGATCTGCGCCTTGATCACGTCGCCCCGGTTGACCGCCGGGAAGTTGTAGCCGGTGGCCCAGTTCTTCGCCTGGTGCTCGATATAGATGTCGAACTCGCCGGCCTTGAAGGCTTCGAAGGCCACGTCGCTGTCGCGGTAGAACTCCACCTCGACCTTGTCGTAGTTGTAGAAGCCCTGGTTGACTGGCAAGTCCTTGCCCCAGTAGTCCTTGACCCGCTCGAACACCAGTTGCCGGCCCGGCGTTACCTTGGTGATGCGGTACGGGCCGCTGCCCAATGGAGGTTCAAAGGTGGTGGCCTTGAAGTCGCGGTTTTTCCAGTAGTGCTGGGGCAGTACCGGCAGCTCGCCCAGGCGCAGGATCAGCAACGGGTTGCCGGCGCGCTTGAACACAAAACGGATACGGTGGCGGTTGAGAATATCGACCCGGGCGACTTCCTGCAGGTTGGTGCGGTACTGCGGGTGGCCTTCGGTGAGCAGTGTGCGATAGGAAAACGCCACGTCGTAGGCGGTGATCGGCTTGCCATCATGGAAGCGGGCTTCCGGGCGCAGGTTGAACACCACCCAGCTGCGGTCTTCGCTGTACTCCACCGACTGCGCAATCAGCCCATAGCTGGAGGTGGGCTCATCACCGGACGGCGCGTACTGGCCGGTGCCGACCATCAACGGCTCATTGAGCTCATTGACGCCGTACTGCAGGAAATTGGGGGTGGAAACCGGGCTTGAGCCCTTGAAGGTGTAGGGGTTGAGTGTGTCGAACGTGCCAAACGCCATGACCCGCAATGTCCCGCCTTTCGGCGCTGCAGGGTTTACCCAATCGAAGTGGGTGAATTTGGCCGGGTACTTGAGCCTGCCGAACTGCGTGTAACCGTGGCTCTCGGTAATCGTCGCGTTCGCAGCAAAGCTCAAGGCCAGACTTATTAGAAGAAGGAGGGGACGCTTCAAGTCAGAGATCCGATCCAGGCGGCTTGGGCTTTATGATCGGTACAGTAACAGCTTGTTCCGGTTGGAAAAAGCGTGCCGAGAGCACTGGGGATCCAATGTGGGAGCGGGCTTGCTCGCGAATACGGTGTGTCAGTCACTGGTTGCATTGACTGATCCTCTGCATTCGCGAGCAAGCCCGCTCCCACATTAGCCCGCGGTGTGCTTCAGGCTTCAGCGAGGCCCGGACACCACCAACATCTGCCCCGGCTTCAGCGCCTGGCCAGTGCGCGGGTTCCAGCGCTTGAGATGTTGCATCTCGACGTTGAAGCGCTTGGCGACGATGTACAGCGAGTCACCTTTCTTGACCTTGTATTGCACCGGCTTCTTGCTGTCGGCCTTGGCCACCAGCTTGCGGGTGTCCTGCATCACCAGGGTCTGGCCGACCTTGAGGGCCTGGCCGTTGAGCTTGTTCCAGCGTTGCAGGTCATGCACGTCGACCTTGTTGGCCTTGGCGATCAGCGTGAGGTTGTCGCCGCTGCGCACCTTGTAGCTGCGTGAACGCCCGGCAACACGTGCAGTCTCGACTTCGTCGAACACCTGCTTCTTCGGACGCATCGCCAGCAATTCTTCGGGCTTCATCGTCGACAGGGTGCTGGTGAGCAGCTGCGCCTTGGAGCTTGGCACCAGCAAATGCTGGGGGCCGTCCAGGGTGGTGCGTTGCTTCAATGCGGGGTTGAGCTGGAACAGTTCGTCTTCGTCGATCTCGGCCAGCGCGGCGACCCGGGACAGGTCCATGCTCTGCTTGACCTCGACCACTTCGAAATACGGCTGGTTGGCGATCGGGCTCAGGTTGACGCCGTAGGCCTCGGGGGCCAGCACCACCTGGGACAGCGCCAGGAACTTGGGCACGTAGTCCTTGGTTTCCTGGGGCAGGGGCAGGTTCCAGTAGTCGGTCGGCAGGCCGAGCTTCTCGTTGCGCTCTATCGCCCGGCTCACCGTACCTTCACCGGCGTTGTAGGCGGCCAGCGCCAGCAACCAGTCGCCGTTGAACATGTCGTGCAGGCGGGTCAGGTAGTCCAGGGCGGCGGTGGTGGAGGCGGTGATGTCGCGGCGGCCGTCGTAGGCGCGGGTCTGGCGCAGGTTGAAGTAACGCCCGGTGGAAGGAATGAACTGCCACAAGCCGACCGCATCGCTGCGCGAATAGGCCATTGGGTTGTAGGCGCTTTCAATCACGGGCAGCAGCGCCAGTTCCAGCGGCATGTTGCGTTCTTCAAGGCGTTCGACGATGTAATGAATGTAGAGGCTGCCGCGTTCTCCGGCGTTCTCCAGGAAGGAAGGGTTGCTGGCGAACCACAAGCGCTGTTGCTCGATGCGCGGGTTGACACCCAGGCCGTCCTGCAATTGAAAGCCCCGTCGCATGCGTTCCCAGACGTCCTGGGGCACTTCGGGGCTGGGCTTCTCTGATAGCCAAATAGGTTTTTGCTTGATCTTGGCAGCAAGATTCGGTTTGGGTTGCACGGTGGATTGTGCAGCGAAATTTGTCGATTGGCAGCCCGCCAGAGTCGCGGACACAGCCACCGCCACAGCTTGAGCCAGGCGGGTCAATGCGTCTGAAGAAATGGATTTACGAATAGATGACGACATTGGCTGGAAGTAAGTTCCGGGCAAAAATGTCGGGCGATTCTAGAAAGCGCTTGGGTTCCGGTCAACCATTCAGAAAATACGTATCAGATTGCGATCCATTAGAACTTATCTTTCCAAGCCCTCAAGCTAGCAAACACCTCGGCCCCAGCGCGGTTGTCGCGGCCATTCCGTTCGTCCGCTTTTTGTTTAACGGATGTTTCAGTGGTACGCAGGAAAGGGTTAGTACGTTTTTCCAGGGCCAGGTTGGACGGCAGCGTCATCTCGCCGCGCGCCCTGAGTTGATTGACGTTCTCCACCCGTTCGGCGATGTCGGCGTTGTCCGGTTCCACGGCCTGGGCGAACCTCAGGTTGCTTTGTGTGTATTCGTGGGTGCAGTACACCAGGGTGTCGGCGGGCAGGGCCGCCAGGCGTTCCAGGGAGGTGTGCATCTGTTCTGGCGTGCCTTCGAACAGGCGGCCGCAACCGGCGGCAAACAGGGTGTCACCGCAGAACAACACGCCGTAGTGATAAAAGGCGATATGGCCGAGGGTGTGGCCGGGTACGCTATAAACGTCGAAGTCCCAACCCAGTACGCTGACACGGTCGTTGTCTTGCAAGGCCACGTCTCGCCCCGGGATCTTCTCGTTCGCCGGGCCGTAGACCTTGGCGCCGGTCAGCTGTTTGAGCTGTTCGACACCGCCGACATGGTCGTGGTGATGGTGGGTGATCAGGATGTCGCTGAGGGTCCATTGCGGGTTTTGCCCGAGCCAGGCCAGCACGGGCGCAGCATCGCCTGGGTCGACCACCGCGCAGCGTTGGCTTTGAGGGTCTTGTAACAACCAGATGTAGTTATCGGTGAAGGCGGGCAGGGCACTGATCTGTATCATTCTTCGATTCGCCAAGCTGAACACATTGGTGCATCTTAGAACGTCTAGGCGAGTTGGAGAATGCAATGACTGATAAAGCGTTCGCCCAGGCCGATCCTGAATGGCTGGCCCTGATCGGCGCGGCCCGTGAATGGCTGTCCGGGCCCATCGGGCAATTTTTGCTGGACGAAGAGCGGCGCATGCTCGAAGACGAGCTGGGCCGCTTCTTTGGTGGCTACCTGGTGCATTACGGCCCGTCGGCCGAGACACCGCCCACCGCGCCACAGGTGCAACGCAATGTGCGCCTGGGTGCGCCGCTGCCGGGGGTGGAAATCGTCTGCGAGGAACAAGCCTGGCCGTTGAGTGAACATGCCGCCGATGTGGTGGTGCTGCAGCATGGCCTGGATTTCTGCCTGTCGCCCCACGGCCTGCTGCGCGAGGCCGCCAGCAGCGTGCGCCCGGGTGGCCATCTGCTGATCATCGGCATCAACCCCTGGAGCAGTTGGGGCTTGCGTCATGTGTTCGCCCATGACGGCTTGCGCCAGGCGCGCTGCATCTCGCCGTCGCGCGTAGGGGACTGGCTGAACCTGCTGGGCTTTGCGCTGGAGAAACGCCGCTTCGGGTGCTATCGTCCGCCGCTTGCCTCGGCCAAGTGGCAAGGCCGCCTGGCCGGCTGGGAACGCCGCGCGGGTGCCTGGCAACTGTCGGGTGGCGGCTTCTATCTATTGGTCGCGCGCAAGATCGTGGTTGGGCTGCGCCCTGTGCGCCAGGTGCTGCGCCAGCCCATGGGCAAGCTGGTGCCGATGCCGATGGCCAAGGTCAACCGCAAGCAAAGCGAACCCTAATACCTTTTTTGATTTCAGACTTGCCTGTCTTGATGGATGTAACCGATGACCGATACCGTAGAACTCTTCACTGATGGCGCCTGCAAGGGCAACCCAGGCCCTGGTGGCTGGGGCGCGTTGCTGGTGTGCAAGGGCGTGGAGAAGGAACTGTGGGGCGGCGAACCCAACACCACCAACAACCGCATGGAGCTGATGGGCGCCATCCGTGGCCTCGAAGAACTCAAGCGCCGCTGCGACGTGCTGCTGGTGACCGACTCGCAATACGTGATGAAGGGCATCAACGAGTGGATGGTCAACTGGAAAAAGCGTGGCTGGAAGACCGCCGCCAAGGAGCCGGTGAAAAACGCCGACCTGTGGCAACTGCTCGATGAGCAGTGCAACCGCCACAACATCACCTGGAAATGGGTGCGCGGGCACATCGGCCACCCGGGCAACGAACGGGCTGACCAGTTGGCCAACCGTGGCGTGGACGATGTGCGCGGCTACAAGCAGAGCTGATCATTAAAGCGCGGTAACGCCCAGGGCCGGCCTTGGGCTGCGTGGGGCATGACGTGCTAATATCCCGCATCTTGAAATACACCCCCGTTGAGAGCTGAACCCTGATGGCCATCCGATCTGTTGTACTCGATACCGAAACCACCGGCATGCCGGTGACCGATGGTCACCGGATCATCGAAATCGGTTGTGTCGAACTGATGGGCCGCCGCCTCACCGGCCGTCACTTTCACGTGTACCTGCAACCGGACCGCGACAGTGACGAAGGCGCGATCGGCGTCCACGGCATCACCGACGAGTTCCTCAAGGGCAAGCCGCGTTTCGCGGAAGTCGCCGATGAGTTTTTCGAGTTCATCACCGGCGCCCAGCTGATCATCCATAACGCGGCGTTTGACGTCGGCTTCATCAACAACGAATTTGCCCTGATGGGGCAGACCGATCGCGCGGACATCTCCCAGCACTGCTCGATCCTCGACACCTTGATGATGGCCCGCGAACGTCACCCGGGCCAGCGCAACAGCCTCGACGCCTTGTGCAAACGTTATGGCGTCGATAACTCCGGTCGTGAGCTCCACGGCGCCTTGCTCGACTCCGAGATCCTGGCGGACGTCTACCTGGCCATGACGGGCGGGCAGACCAGCCTGTCGCTGGCTGGCAACGCCTCTGACGGCAGCGGTTCTGCCGAAGGTTCGGGCAATCGCCCTTCGGAAATCCGTCGCCTGCCGGCTGATCGCAAGCCGAGCGTGATCATTCGCGCCAGCGAGCAGGACATGGCCGAGCATGCCGCGCGCCTGGAAGCCATCGCCAAGTCGGCGGGTGCACCGGCGTTGTGGTCGACCCTGACCCAGCAATAGGCTGACTCGACGCGGTAAACAATGTGGGAGCGGGCGTGCTCGCGAATGCGGTGGTTCAGTCGGCTCATTTATTGACTGAAACACCGCATTCGCGAGCAAGCCCGCTCCCACATTTGATTTCTACGGCTTTCGAAATCTTCATTCGCGTCATCCGTCCCAAGCTTCTACCCTTGAGTGCATAGCCCTCAGGACTGAACGCACTCATGTACAAAGACCTGAAGTTCCCTGTTCTTATCGTGCACCGTGACATCAAGGCCGACACGGTGGCCGGTGATCGGGTCCGGGGCATCGCCCGGGAGCTGGAACAAGAGGGCTTCAGTATCTTCTCTGCGGTGGACTACGCCGAAGGCCGGCTGGTGGCCTCTACCCATCATGGCCTGGCGTGCATGCTGATCGCCGCCGAAGGGGCCGGCGAAAACACCCACCTGCTGCAAAACATGGTCGAGCTGATCCGGCTGGCCCGGGTGCGGGCGCCCAACCTGCCGATCTTCGCCCTGGGCGAGCAAGTCACCCTGGAGAACGCGCCGGCCGATGCCATGAGCGAACTCAACCAACTGCGCGGCATCCTCTACCTGTTCGAAGACACCGTGCCGTTCCTGGCCCGACAAGTCGCCCGAGCGGCGCGTGGCTACCTGGATGGCTTGTTGCCGCCTTTCTTCAAGGCCCTGGTGCAGCACACGGCCGACTCCAATTATTCCTGGCACACCCCCGGCCACGGTGGCGGGGTGGCCTATCGCAAGAGCCCGGTGGGGCAGGCGTTTCATCAGTTCTTCGGGGAAAACACCCTGCGTTCGGATTTGTCGGTCTCGGTGCCCGAGCTGGGCTCGCTGCTCGATCACACCGGGCCGCTGGCGGAAGCCGAAGCCCGCGCCGCGCGCAACTTTGGCGCCGACCATACGTTCTTCGTGATCAACGGTACGTCCACCGCCAACAAGATCGTCTGGCATTCCATGGTTGGCCGCGATGACCTGGTGCTGGTGGACCGCAACTGCCACAAGTCGGTGCTGCATTCGATCATCATGACCGGCGCGATCCCGCTGTACCTGTGCCCGGAGCGCAACGAGCTGGGCATCATCGGCCCGATCCCCCTGAGTGAGTTCAGCCCCGATTCCATCCGCGCCAAGATCGACGCCAGCCCCTTGACCCGAGAGCGCCCGCCGAAAGTCAAGATGGCGGTGGTGACCAACTCCACCTACGACGGCCTGTGCTACAACGCTGAGCTGATCAAGCAGCAATTGGGCAACAGCGTCGAAGTGCTGCACTTCGATGAAGCCTGGTACGCCTACGCGGCCTTCCATGAGTTCTTTGCCGGACGCTATGGCATGGGCACCTCGCGCACCCCGGACAGCCCCCTGGTGTTCACCACCCACTCGACCCACAAGCTGCTGGCGGCATTCAGCCAGGCGTCGATGATCCATGTGCAGGATGGCGGCGCTCGCCAGCTGGACCGCGACCGTTTCAACGAAGCGTTCATGATGCACATCTCCACCTCGCCGCAATACAGCATCATTGCCTCGCTGGACGTCGCTTCGGCCATGATGGAAGGCCCGGCCGGGCGCTCGTTGCTGCAGGAGATGTTCGACGAAGCCCTGAGTTTTCGTCGCGCCCTGGCCAACCTGCGCCAACACATCGCCGCCGAAGACTGGTGGTTTTCCATCTGGCAGCCGCCCTCGGTGGCCGGGATCGACCGCGTCGCCACGGCGGATTGGCTGTTGCAGCCGCAGGATGACTGGCACGGGTTCGGTGATGTGGCCGAAGACTACGTATTGCTCGACCCGATCAAGGTCACGTTGGTAATGCCGGGCCTCAACGCGGGTGGCGCCTTGAGCGACTGTGGGATTCCCGCTGCGGTCGTCAGTAAATTCCTCTGGGAGCGTGGGCTGGTGGTGGAAAAGACTGGCCTGTATTCCTTCCTCGTGCTGTTTTCCATGGGCATTACCAAAGGCAAGTGGAGTACCTTGCTTACCGAGTTGCTGGAGTTCAAGCGCAACTACGACGCCAACGTCAGCCTGGCCAGCTGTTTGCCCTCGGTGTATGCCCAGGGTCCGACGCGTTACCAGGGCCTGGGGCTGCGCGACCTGTGCGACCAATTGCACAGCTGTTATCGCAGCAACGCCACGGCCAAGCACCTCAAGCGCATGTACACGGTATTGCCGGACATCGCGATGAAACCCGCCGACGCCTACGACCAGTTGGTGAGGGGGGAAGTGGAGGCGGTTTCCATTGATGCCTTGCCAGGGCGCATCGCAGCCGTGATGCTGGTGCCTTATCCGCCGGGCATTCCGTTGATCATGCCCGGTGAGCGCTTTACCGAATCGACACGGTCGATCATCGACTACCTGGCGTTTGCCCGGACGTTCGATAGCAGTTTCCCCGGTTTTGTCGCGGATGTTCATGGGTTGCAACACGAAGATGACGGCAGTGGTCGTTGTTACACCGTCGATTGCATCAAGGGTTAAGGATGGTTATGCAGGCTGTAATGAACCCGAAGTACCCGGGGCTCAGTGTAAGGGTCGCCGACGAGGGCTTTGATGCCTACGTGTGGGGCAATGACTTCAGTTTTGAGGTGAGCACCTACGGCGAGCCGCAGATGGGCAAGCGGGTCGATCAGTGGCCGGTGGAGCGCATCGTGCCGTACCGCAAGTGCTACGGGATCGATCCTGAAGAGTTCGCCAGTTTCCGTGACGCGCCGGACAGTGCGATCTTCATGGCCTACCTGGACGACCGGGCGGTGGGGCATATCGTGGTCAGCACCAACTGGAACGGCTTTGCCCACGTCGACGAACTGGCGGTGGCCTTGCCGGCGCGGCGCCATGGCGTGGCGAAGGCGCTGCTGGATGTGGCGCAGTTCTGGAGCCGCAAGAAGAACCTGCCGGGGATGATGCTGGAGACCCAGAACAACAACCTCGGCGCCTGCCGTTTGTATGAGCGTTGCGGTTATGTGATGGGCGGGATCGACCACCTGCGCTATCGCGGCATCGACCCACAGACCCGCGAAGTGGCGATTTTCTGGTACCGGTTATTCAAGAGCGAAGTCGAACAGGTTTAACCCGGCAGGAGGCTTTCGGCCTTCTGGGTGACGATCTCCAGCAGCGCATTCAAGGCCGGTGACGGCGTGCCGTCCTTGAGGGTCAGCGCATACAGGCTGACCGGGATCGGTGGCGACACCGGGCACGCATCCAACCCGGCTTCCCGGGCGCCGTAGGCGGTGAACGGGTCGACAATCGCCAGGCCTTCCCCGGCTTCCACCATGCTGCGCATCATCTGGTAGGTCTGCACCCGCGTCTGCACCACTGGCAACGGGCGCAGGGCTTGCAGCTTGGCGTCCAACAGGCGGCTCAAGGGGTCATGGCCTTCGAGGCCGATCATCGACTGGCCGGCCAGGTCCTGCAGCGCAATGTACTTCTGCTTGGGTTTGAGCCAGCCATGGGGGGCGAGCAGTTGCAGCTTGCCCTGGGCCAGCACGGTGCTCTGGATCTGCGGGTGTTCCGGGTCATGCAGGCTCAAGCCCACGTCGGCCTCGTGCAGCAGCAGGCTGCGCACGATCTCCCGGGTCGGCTGGCTGGACAGGTTGCACGGGGTGTCCTGGAAGCGCCGCCGCAACACGGCGATGCTCTGTGGCAACAACTGGTTGGCCAGGGGCGGCGTGCACAGGGCGCGCAGGGTCGGGGCGTGATGGTGTTTCAGCCGGCTGGCCAGGCGTTGTACCGGTTCCAGGGCTTCGTAGAGGTGGGCGATCTGTGTTTGCAGCTCCAGGGTCTCACGCGTTGCTTGCAAACGCCCGCGCACACTGGCAAACAGCATGAAGCCCAACAGGTGCTCGGCATCCTTGAGCGTGGCGTCCACGTCGCCCACGGGGAGTTGCAACCATTCGGCGGCCGTGCCGAGGTGTCCGGTCTGCAAGATGGCCTGAATCACTTCGATATGACGTAAACGCATCGCCGGAGTCTATGTTCAGTGCGATGGGGTTTCAATGGCTGGGCAAAAAACAGCGTGGGCTTTTCGCCTACCGTTGCAACCTGCGGTTCATGTAAAGCGTGTAATAACCGACGAACAATGAGGGAGCGTCGCGATGTCCGGCAAAACCGCAGCATTTGACAGCCTGTCCCGCCAGCGAGGGTTTACCCGTTGGGCGGTGCTGGTGGTGTTGGTCATCGTTGGGCTATTGACCCTGGCGGTGGGGCCAAGGCTGTTTGGCGATGTGACCCTGGCCGAGATCGCCACGGCAAAAACGCAGGTGGCCGAGTTGGGCAAGGCACTCGAAGGTTTTCATCACGACACGGGCCGCTATCCCACCGACGCGGAAGGGCTGGAGGCCTTGACTGAGCAGCCTGTCGACGTGGCGCAGTGGAAAGGTCCTTATATCCAGGACGAACTGCTGACCGACCCGTGGGGCATTGCCTACCAGTACCATTACCCTGCGACCCAGGGCCAGGCACCGTTTGATCTGTTCTCGTTCGGCAAGGACCGGACGCTGGGCGGTGTCGGGGTCAACAAGGATATTACCTACGGCGACAACTGAATCATCTGGCAATACCTATAGACCTGATTAGAATGACGCGTCTGATCATCAACGACCAATGCCGGTTACCGGCACTTACAACAAAAACAGGTCTGGTCTCGAATGCCGCTACCCTCGAATGTTCTCGGGGTAACGGTCAAGCAACTGGTGGTCCTGGTGACCGTCGGCTGCGTGGCCGCTTACCTATTCAGTAACACCGACGACAACACCCCGCAAAAGCATGCGCTCGAAGCGTTCATCCGCTCCCAGGAACAGGTGGCCGAGCAAGTGGGCACCGTGCTGGACATTGCACTGGTCAAGGAAGTGGTCGCGCACCCAGGCTATGGCACCACGGGGAATACACCGGGCTACACGCGCTCGATGTTTGCCGTCGAGGGTGAAAAGGGGCGGGTGCTGGTGACGCTCAAGCAAGTGGAGGGGGAGCAAGGGGTGGAGGTGACGCAGATAAGCCGGCAGTGATCGCCGGCCCAGTCAATGGCGCGGATGGCCAGGACTGAGCAGGTCTAGTGAGGCGAGATCTTATGACGCGAGGGTGGTTTCCGATTCACGGACAATGATGGTGCCCGATTGAATCAGTTTGAACTCATCTCCTTCCAGCTTTTCTACGCGGTCGCCAATGGCCAATTTGTAGGTGGTGGTAGGCATCGAGCCAGCCTGGCTGTCCTGCGCCGGGTTGGATTCCTGGAACTCATGCACCGAATACACGCGTCCTTCCGCGTCTCTGGCATGGAACTGTCCGACAAGTACTGCAGCCATCTGTTTAGAACCTCTGGAGATAAACACTCGATTTGCGGTTCTGTAGACCGTCATGGAGCGGGGTAGTTTACCTATAGTAAAAAAATACTATTCGTTGAAGATTTCAGACGCTTCCTACGCGCATGAGTGCGCAGTAACGTTCAGGAGGAATAGCAAAAACCTGCTGGTGAACACGGCGTGAAGACTCTATAACTGAAAGCTCCTTTAGTCAGACGTCGGGAAAACCTCAATGAGCAAGGTCTACACGATTGCCGTCCTGGTTGGCAGCTTGAGAAAAGAGTCGATCAACCGCAAGGTCGCCCTGGCCTTGGCCGAACTGGCCCCTGCCAACCTGAAGTTGAACATTGTGGAAATTGGCGATCTGCCACTCTACAACGAGGACATCGACGGAGGTACGCCGCCGGCAGCCTACAGTACTTTCCGTCAACAGGTGAGCTCTTCCGACGCGGTGTTGTTCGTGACCCCGGAATACAACCGTTCCGTGCCTGCTCCACTGAAGAATGCGATTGACGTCGGCTCCCGTCCCTACGGCAAAAGTGCCTGGAGCGGCAAGCCGGGAGCGATCATCAGCGTGTCACCCGGTGCCATTGGCGGGTTTGGTGCCAACCACCATTTGCGCCAGTCCCTGGTGTTCCTCGATGTGCCGTGCATGCAGCAGCCGGAAGCCTACCTGGGCGGCGCAGGCAGCCTGTTCGATGAGGCTGGCAAACTGTCGGAAAAAACCAAACCCTTCCTGCAGGCGTTTATCGATGCCTACGGCAAATGGGTAGAAAAACAATCCGCCTGACACCCCACACCTTGTCGGAGCCGGCTTGCCGGCGATGGGCCCTAAAGCCTTGCGGTGATCACGAAACCGCCATCGCCGGCAAGTGTCACGTCAGTCGAGCTGGCTCAGCGCAGCCAGTTAGTGCGCGCCAGTTCGATCACTTCATCGCCACGGCCACTCATCACCGCCTTGAGCATGTACAGGCTGAAACCCTTGGCCTGCTCCAGCTTGATGCTCGGCGGCATCACCAGTTCCTGAGTCGCCGTCACCACGTCCACCAGCACCGGGCCGTCATGGGCCAGGGCGCGGCGCAAGGCCGGTTCCAGGTCTTCGGATTGCTCCACGCGAATGCCCAGGATCCCCATGGCATTGGACATGGCCGCAAAGTCCGGGTTTTTCAGCTCGGTGCCGGTGTCCAGGTAGCCGGCAGCTTTCATCTCCATGGCCACAAACCCCAGGGATGAGTTGTCGAATACGATGACTTTGACCGGCAGTTTCAACTGCGCCAACGAAATGAAATCCCCCATCAACATGGCGAACCCGCCGTCACCGGACAGGGAAATCACCTGCCGCCCCGGGAACGCCGCTTGGGCGCCGATCGCCTGGGGCATGGCGTTGGCCATGGAGCCATGGTTGAACGAGCCGATCAGGCGGCGTTTGCCGTTCATCTTCAAATAACGCGCGGCCCACACGGTGGGCGAGCCAACGTCGGCGGTGAAGATCGCATCATCACTGGCCAGTTCGCTGAGCAAGCGCGCGACGTATTGCGGGTGGATGGGGCGGTTGGCTTTCGACGGTTGCGCCAGGTCATCCAGGCCTTGGCGGGCTTTCTCATAGTGCTTCAACGACGTGTCGAGGAAGCTGCGATCGGTCTTGCGGGTCAGGCGCGGCAAGAGCGCGTCAAGGGTTTCGCTGACGTCGGCGGCGATGCCCAGGTCCAGGGTGGCGCGGCGCCCCAGTGCCTGCGGGTTGCGGTCGACCTGGATGATCTTCGCGTCGGTGGGGTAGAACTGGCGGTAGGGGAAGTCGGTGCCGAGCATGATCAGCGTGTCGCAGTTGAGCATGGCATGGTAGCCCGAGCTGAAGCCGATCAGGCCGGTCATGCCGACGTCAAACGGGTTGTCCCATTCCACATGCTCCTTGCCCCGCAAGGCATGCACCACCGGTGCGCCCAGGGTATCGGCCAAGGCCACCACCTGGTCATGGGCGCCGGCACAGCCGCTGCCGCACAGCAGGGTGACTTTCTGGCTGCCATCGAGCAGCTCGGTGAGGCGTTGCAGGTCCTGTTCGGCCGGTAAGGTGCGCGGTGCGTGCAGGGCAGGCCAGGGCTTGAGCGTGTCCTCGACCTCCAGCAGCGAAATATCCCCGGGGATCACCACCACGGCCACGCCACGGTTGAGGATCGCCGAACGCATGGCGCGGTGCAGCACCTGGGGCATCTGCGCGGGGTTGGTCACCAGCTCGATAAAGTGGCTGCACTCCTTGAACAGTTCCTGGGGATGGGTTTCCTGGAAGTAGTTCAGGCCGATCTCGGAGGAGGGGATCTGCGCCGCAATGGCCAGCACCGGCACGTGGTTGCGATGGCAGTCGAACAGCCCATTGATCAGGTGCAGGTTGCCCGGCCCGCAGCTGCCGGCGCACACCGTCAATTCGCCGGTGGCTGCCGCCTCGGCGCCAGCCGCGAAGGCGGCGACTTCCTCATGGCGCACGTGCATCCACTCGATGCTGTCCATGGTGCGCAGGGCGTCGGTCAGGCCGTTCAGGCTGTCGCCGGTCAGGCCCCAGATGCGCTTGATGCCCGCCTGTTCAAGGGTGGTTGCCAATTGCTGGGCCAGGTTGATGTTCGCCATGAAGCACTCCAATCGTCAGTGAGGTTAAAAACGGCTGATCAGTAGAGGACAGTTCGATCACGGCGAATGCTCCGTCCTTATTGTGAAGATTGCGTCATGGCCGCACGGTATTGGCGGGTGCGTCGTGCGATAAACCACTGGTCACGTACCAGAGCCAGCAGGGGCGCGACGCTCGGGTTGGGCAGGCGTCCGCGGCTCAGGCGGCGCAGTTGCTCGCGCACCACGGCCATGGTGGCGAGGGAGGCCAGCGGCTTGCGCTTCCAGCGGATCGGCTGCAATTGCGGGTTGAGGTCGCGCCCCTCACGCCAGTGTTTGATCAGCTGGGGTTCCAGGGTCAGCGCTGTGGCGATACCGGCCATGGCGATGCCGCTGTCGAGCACTTGTTGCACCACCGGCAAGCGGCGAATGCCGCCGGTGACCATCACCGGCATGGTGGCAATGGCCGCCAGCTCACTGGCCATCTCCAAAAAGTACGCCTCACGGGCCAGGGTCCGGCCGTCCCGCGCTTCGCCCTGCATGGCCGGGGCTTCGTAACTGCCACCGGACAACTCCAGCAGGTCGACCGGCAAGGTGTTGAGCAACTCGACCACCGCCCGCGCATCCGCCGCGTCGAAGCCGCCGCGCTGGAAGTCTGCCGAGTTGAGCTTCACCGCCACGCAAAACCCGGGGCTGACGCTGGCGCGCACGGCCGTGATCACCTCCACCAGCAAGCGGGCGCGGTTCTCCAGGCTGCCGCCCCAGCGATCGGTGCGCTGGTTGCTCAGCGGCGACAGGAACTGGCTGAGCAGGTAACCGTGGGCCGCATGGATCTGCACGCCGGTGAAGCCGGCTTGCTCGGCCAGGCGGGCGCTGGTGGCGAAGCGCTGGATCACGTCTTGAATATCGTCTTCGGTCATCGCCTTGGGCTTGGCGAACATCTTGGAAAAACCACCGAGGTCCAGTGCGACCGCCGACGGCGCCAGCGCTTGCTGGCCCAGGTTGGCCATGGTCTGGCGGCCGGGGTGGTTGAGTTGCACCCAGAAGTGCACGCCCTTGGCGCGGGCGATGTCGGCCCATTCGCGAAAGCTCGCCAGGTGCTGCTCATCTTCCAGGGCGACGCCACCGGGGCCGGTCATGGCGCGACGGTCGATCATCACGTTGCCGGTCAACAGCAAGCCCGGTTCGCCGTCGGCCCAGGCCTTGTACAGCTGCTTCAATTCGCGGGAGGGCGCTTGCCGAGCATCCGCCATGTTCTCTTCCATCGCCGCCTTGGCGATGCGGTTGGCGAGGACTTGGCCGTTGGGCAGTTGCAAGGCTTCAAAGGGTGACATGGGTTGACTCCTGAGCGGGGGAGGCCTCAGGCTAAGCTTAAAGTTAACTTTAATGTCAAGCAGGGCGTGGCGATGAATATTGGTGAGCTGGCAAAACAGAGTGGCTTGGCGGCATCGCGCATCCGCTTCTACGAAGCCGAAGGCCTGATCAGCCAGGTGGGGCGCCAGGCCAATGGCTACCGGCGTTATGCCGCAGAGGCGCTACAGACCCTGCAACTGATCCAGAGTGCGCAAAAGGCCGGGTTCACCTTGCAGGAGCTAAAGGCTTTGATGCCAGCCCCGGGCGAGCACAAGCGCGAGGAGCTGATCGACGCGCTGGAACGCAAGGTGCAGCAGATCGAACAGATGCAAGCGCAGTTGGCCCACAGCAAGGCGCAATTGCTGGGGGTGATCGAGACGGTGCGGGCGCACCCTGAAGGCGTTCCCTGTTCCATGGGCCAGCAGCGTGTGCTGGCCGCCATCAAAAACGACGCATAAAAAAAGCCCTGGCATTGCCAGGGCTTTTTTGTACGCCAAGGTTCAGCGGCGGCGGAACAGCGGCAACGGTTCATCCGTCGCAGCCTGGTACGTCACCGAGAAGTCCTTGAGGCTTTCCAGCGCTTCGTACGGGTCTTTGTCGGCGCGCAAGGCGAAGGCATCGAACCCGCAGCGGCGCAGGTAGAACAACTGGTCGCGCAGCACGTCGCCAATCGCCCGCAGCTCGCCCTTGTAACCGTAGCGGTCACGCAGCAGGCGTGCGTTGGAGTAGTTGCGCCCGTCGGTGAAGGCCGGGAAATTCAGCGCGATGACCTGGAAGTGTTCCACGTCGGCGCCGATCTCTTCGGCTTCTTCATCGGCGTCCAGCCACACACCCAGGCCGCCGTCGCGGGCCTTGAGGGCGTGACCGTGTTCGCGCCACAGCGCCAACGGCACGATCAGGTCGTCGCAGTTGGAGATGCCGTCGAAGCTCGCGTCCTTGGGCAGCAGGTGCCAGGTTTCGTCGAGGACTTCGTTGTTCTTAATGATTCGCTGCATAGACGCGCTCCTTGAACAGGTCGATGCCGATGCGCTGGTAGGTGTCGATGAAACGCTCATCTTCGGTGCGCTGTTCGATGTACACATCGATCAACTTGCCGATCACCTCGGGCATGGCTTCCTGGGCGAAGGATGGGCCGAGGATCTTGCCCAGGCTCGCATCGCGGCTGGCGCTGCCACCCAGGGACACTTGGTAGAATTCTTCGCCTTTCTTGTCCACGCCCAGGATGCCGATGTGGCCGACGTGGTGGTGACCACAGGCGTTCATGCAACCGGAGATGTTCAGGTCCAGCTCGCCGATGTCGAACAGGTAGTCCAGGTCGTCGAAACGGCGCTGGATCGATTCGGCAATCGGGATCGACTTGGCGTTGGCCAGGGAGCAGAAATCGCCGCCCGGGCAGCAGATGATGTCGGTCAGCAGGCCGATGTTCGGCGTGGCAAAACCGCCTTCGCGCAGCTCGCCCCACAGGGTGAACAACTGGCTCTGCTCAACGTCCGCGAGGATGATGTTCTGCTCGTGGGAGGTGCGCAGTTGGCCGAAGCTGTAGCGGTCGGCCAGATCGGCCACGGCGTCCAGCTGCTTGTCGGTGATATCGCCCGGTGCAACACCGGTAGGCTTCAACGACAGGGTCACGGCCACGTAGCCCGGCTTCTTGTGCGCCAGGGTGTTGCGGCCACGCCAGCGGGCGAAACCCGGGTGTTCTTTATCGAGCGCTGCAAACTCGGCGTCCTGATTGGCCAGGGCCTTGTACTCAGGGTCGACGAAGTGCTTGGCAACGCGATGTACTTCGGCTTCGGTCAGGGTGGTCTGGCCGCCGCGCAGGTGTTCCATTTCAGCGTCGACTTTCTGGGCAAACACCTCAGGGGTCAGCGCCTTGACCAGGATCTTGATCCGGGCCTTGTACTTGTTGTCACGACGGCCATAGCGGTTGTAGACCCGCAGGATCGCGTCAAGGTAGCTCAACAGGTCCTGCCACGGCAGGAACTCGTTGATGAAGGCACCCACCACCGGGGTACGACCGAGGCCGCCACCCACGAGTACGCGGAAGCCCAGCTCGCCGGCTGCGTTGTACACCGGCTCCAGGCCGATATCGTGCACTTCGATCGCTGCACGGTCCGAGGTCGAGCCATTGATGGCGATCTTGAACTTGCGCGGCAGGTAGGCGAATTCTGGGTGGAAGGTAGTCCATTGACGGACGATTTCGCACCAGGGGCGTGGGTCGATCAGTTCATCGGCAGCAACGCCGGCGAATTGGTCGGTGGTCACGTTGCGCAGGCAGTTACCGCTGGTCTGAATGGCGTGCATCTGCACGGTGGCCAGTTCAGCCAGGATGTCCGGCACGTCTTCCAGCGCCGGCCAGTTGAACTGCACGTTCTGGCGGGTACTGATGTGGGCGTAGCCTTTGTCGTAGTCGCGGGCAATCTTGGCCATCATGCGCATCTGGCGCGAAGTCAGCTGGCCATAGGGCACGGCCACTCGCAGCATCGGCGCAAAGCGCTGAACATAAAGGCCATTTTGCAGGCGCAGAGGGCGGAACTCTTCTTCGCTCAGTTCACCTGCCAGATAGCGTCGGGTCTGATCACGGAACTGCTTGACGCGGTCCTCGATGATGCGCTGATCGTATTCGTCGTATACGTACATATAGGTCCTGTTCTCGGCAAATCTGCGCGCACGGCCGCGCACTCCCAACGGAGCCGGCGCACGATACCAGTTTGCGTTTATGCGCAAAAGTGATGTTTGAGTATATGCAAATAACCAAATCGCCTATTGAGAACGGTTATCGCATTACCCACATTTGTCATGCGGGCAATCATCAACTTTACTGTCGTCGAGTCTTAGTGCAATCACCTACAAAACCGACAAGAGGCGATGCGATGAGCAATTCTACAAAAGCCCGTAAACCCGATAGTACCGTTGATGCCTGGGCCATTCTGTTCCTGATCATCCTGGTGGTGGGCACCGCGGTGTTCTGGGTCAGCCACCAGTAGCCATAGCTACAGACCCCTGTAGGAGCTGGCAAGCCAGCTCCTACAGTCAGGTTGGGTTTACACGCCGGCCAGGTGCAGCACCAGTTTGACGATGCCAAACAGTGTCAGCGCGAACACCCCCGTGAACAGGATGCCCAGGATCACGAAGTGGCTGGGTTTGCCGTGGGTGAAATCGCGGGCGCGATTCTTGCCGCTCTGCACGCCAAAGGCGGCGGCCATGACGCTGTGGAGCATCTGCCAGAAGGTAGGTGGCTTGTTGTTGACTGGATCGTCCATACATCCCTCGCAAGACGGAGCCTGGAGGAAAGCATAGCCCAAACACCATAAAACCCATGTGGGAGCTGGCTTGCCTGCGATAGCGGTTTGTCAGTCGACATTGTCATCAACTGAAAGACCGTCATCGCAGGCAAGCCAGCTCCCACAGGTTGATCGGTGTTGTGTCAGATCAGTTGTCGTAGCCCAGGTTCGGCGCCAGCCAGCGCTCGGTCACGGCCAGGTCCTGGCCTTTGCGCGCGGTGTAGCTGACCACCTGGTCCTTGTCGATCTTGCCGACCGCAAAGTACTGCGCCTGCGGGTGGGCGAAGTACCAGCCGCTGACCGCCGCCGCCGGGAACATGGCGTAGTGCTCGGTGAGGAACACGCCGCTGCGGCCGGCTTGCATTTCACGGGCTTCTGGGTCGAGCAACTGGAACAGGGTGCCTTTCTCGGTGTGATCCGGGCACGCCGGGTAGCCCGGGGCAGGGCGGATGCCGCTGTACTGCTCCTTGATCAGCGCCTCGTTGTCCAGTGCTTCGTCCTTGGCATAACCCCAGTAGTCTTTACGCACTTGTTGGTGCAGCCACTCGGCGCAGGCCTCGGCCAGGCGGTCGGCCAGGGCCTTGACCATGATCGAGTTGTAGTCGTCGCCCGCGTCCTGGTAAGCGTTGGCCACTTCTTCGGCGCCGATGCCGGCGGTGGTGATGAACCCGCCCACGTAGTCGGTCACGCCGCTGTCCTTGGGGGCCACGAAGTCGGCCAGGGAGAAGTTCGGCTTGCCGTCGGTCTTGATGATCTGCTGGCGCAGGTGGTGCAGGGTCGCCAGGGGCTTGCCATCGTCACCGTAGACTTCCAGGTCGTCGTCTTGCACCTGGTTCGCCGGCCAGAAGCCGAACACCGCGCGGGCGCTGATGAGCTTTTCATCGATCAGCTTGGCCAGCATTTCCTGGGCGTCGGCATACAGCGCGCGGGCCGCTTCACCGACCACTTCGTCGTCGAGGATGCGCGGGAACTTGCCTGCCAGGTCCCAGGAAATGAAGAACGGCGTCCAGTCGATGTATTCGGCCAGCACCTTGAGGTCGATATTGTCCAGCACCTTGGAACCGGTAAAGGTCGGCACCACCGGCGTGTAGGTGTTCCAGTCGAACTGCGGCTTCTTGGCGATGGCCGCGGCGTAGCTCAAGCGTTCGGTACGGGCGCTGCGATTGGAGGTGCGCTCGCGCACTTCCACGTATTCCTCGCGGGTGCGTTCCACAAAGCCGGCTTTCAGCTCCTTGGACAGCAGCTGCGTGGCCACGCCCACCGCACGGGAGGCGTCGGTGACGTACACCACTGCATCGTTGCTGTACTTGGGCTCGATCTTCACCGCCGTGTGCGCCTTGGAGGTGGTGGCGCCACCGATCATCAGCGGCAGGTGGAAGTCCTGGCGCTGCATCTCGCGGGCCACGTGCACCATTTCGTCCAGGGACGGCGTGATCAGGCCGGACAGCCCGATAATGTCGCACTTCTGCTCCTTGGCCACCTGCAGGATCTTCTCCGCCGGCACCATCACGCCCAGGTCGACGATGTCATAGCCGTTGCAACCCAGCACCACGCCGACAATGTTCTTGCCGATGTCGTGCACGTCGCCTTTGACCGTGGCCATCAGGATCTTGCCCTTGGCTTCCGGCTTGTCGCCTTTCTCCAGCTCGATGAACGGGATCAAGTGGGCCACGGCCTGTTTCATTACCCGGGCGGACTTCACCACCTGGGGCAGGAACATTTTGCCGGCGCCAAACAGGTCGCCGACGATGTTCATGCCGGACATCAACGGGCCTTCGATCACTTCGATCGGGCGTGCGAACGACAGCCGCGATTCCTCGGTGTCTTCGACAATATGGGTGGTGATGCCCTTGACCAGCGCGTGTTCCAGGCGCTTGTTCACGTCCCAGCCACGCCATTCCTCGGTCTCGGCTTCCTTGACGCTGCCATCGCCCTTGTATTTGTCGGCGATGGCGAGCAGGGCGTCGGTGCCTTCCGGTGTGCGGTTGAGCACCACGTCTTCCACGGCGTCGCGCAGCTCGGCCGGGATCTGGTCGTAGATCTCCAACTGGCCGGCGTTGACGATGCCCATGGTCAGGCCGTTGCGAATCGCATACAGCAGGAACACCGAGTGGATCGCCTCACGCACCGGGTTGTTGCCGCGGAACGAGAACGACACGTTGGACACGCCACCGGAACTCAGTGCGTAGGGCAGTTCGTCACGGATGTAGGCACAGGCGTTGATGAAATCGACGGCGTAGTTGTTGTGCTCTTCGATACCGGTGGCGACCGCGAAGATGTTCGGGTCGAAGATGATGTCTTCCGGTGGGAAGCCCACTTCATTGACCAGGATGTCGTAGGAGCGTTTGCAGATTTCTTTCTTGCGCGCTTCGGTGTCGGCCTGGCCGGCTTCGTCGAACGCCATCACCACCACGGCGGCGCCGTAGCGCTTGCACAGCTTGGCGTGGTGAATGAACTGCTCCACGCCTTCCTTCATGCTGATGGAGTTGACGATGCCCTTGCCCTGGATGCACTTGAGGCCGGCTTCGATCACGTCCCACTTGGAGGAGTCGATCATGATCGGCACGCGGGAGATGTCCGGCTCGCCGGCGATCAGATTGAGGAAGGTCACCATGGCCTTCTTCGAATCCAGCATCCCTTCGTCCATGTTGATGTCGATCACCTGGGCGCCGGCTTCCACCTGCTGCAGGGCGACTTCCAGGGCTTCGGTGTAGTTGTCTTCACGGATCAAGCGGGCGAACTTGGCCGAGCCGGTGATGTTGGTGCGCTCGCCGACGTTGACGAACAACGAACTGCGATCAATGGTGAACGGCTCCAGGCCTGACAGGCGGCAAGCCTTCGGAATGTCTGGGATCACGCGCGGTGCATAGCCGGCCACGGCCTTGGCGATGGCTTCGATGTGGCCCGGCGTGGTGCCGCAGCAGCCGCCGACGATGTTGAGGAAGCCGCTCTGGGCAAACTCTTCGATGACCTTGGCTGTTTGCGACGGCAGTTCGTCGTATTCGCCGAACTCGTTGGGCAGCCCGGCGTTCGGGTGCGCGGAGACGTGGGTGTTGGCCTTGTTCGACAACTCTTCCAGGTACGGACGCAGCTCGCTGGCGCCCAGGGCGCAGTTCAGGCCCACGGAAATCGGCTTGGCATGGGCCACCGAGTTCCAGAACGCTTCGGTGGTCTGGCCCGACAGGGTGCGGCCGGAGGCGTCGGTGATGGTGCCGCTGATCATGATCGGCAGTTCGATATCCAGTTCTTCGAACACACCCTGCACGGCGAAGATCGCGGCCTTGGCGTTGAGGGTGTCGAAAATGGTCTCGATCAGGATCAGGTCGGCGCCGCCCTCGATCAGGCCCTTGGTGGCCTCGGTGTAGTTCTCCACCAGTTCATCGAAGGTCACGTTGCGGTAGCCGGGGTTGTTCACGTCCGGCGACAGCGAGCAGGTACGGCTGGTCGGGCCGAGCACGCCGGCAACGAAACGCGGCTTGGCCGGGTTTTCGGCGGTCTTGGCGTCGGCGATCTTGCGCGCCAGGCGTGCGCCTTCTACGTTTAGCTCATAGGCCAGCTCTTCCATGCCGTAGTCGGCCATGGAAATGCGCGTGGCGTTGAAGGTGTTGGTTTCGAGGATGTCGGCGCCGGCATCCAGGTAGGCTTTCTCGATGCCACCGATCACGTCCGGACGGGTGATCACCAGCAAGTCGTTGTTGCCCTTGACGTCGCTCGGCCAGTCGGCAAAGCGTTTGCCTCGGTAGTCATTTTCTTCAAGCTTGTAGCTCTGGATCATCGTGCCCATACCGCCGTCGAGGATCAGGATACGTTCCTTGAGGGCTTGATGAAGGGCTTGCAGACGAACGCTACGATCGGACATGGGACTACTCTGGTCAGGCATTTCGGAGGGCGTGAATCATAGCAAACCTGTGCCGATTTAGAGCATGCACAGTATTTGCATGAATATCGTTCATGTTGTTGGAGGGTGTGGCCCGGTAGAATCACCGCCATATTTTAAGCGCACGCATTGAATCGGGACCGGATACATGTCACTTCGTCTTATCGTCAGCGCCGTGCTGTTGCTGATTGCCAGCAGCACCCAGGCACAAAGTCCCGCTCCGGCGATTTCCTATACCCGCGATATCCAGCCGATCTTTACCGAGAAATGCGTGGCCTGCCATGCCTGCTACGACTCTGCCTGCCAGCTCAACCTGGGCAGTGCCGAAGGCGCGGCCCGGGGCGCGAGCAAAGTGCCGGTCTACGACGGTGAGCGCAGCCAGGCCACGCCAACCACGCGGTTGTTTTATGACGCCTTCGGCAAGCAAGCCTGGCAGCAAAAGGGCTTCTATTCGGTGCTGGATGCCCAGGGCAGCCAGGCGGCGCTGATGGCGCGCATGCTGGAGCTGGGGCACAACGCACCGCTGCAGCCTAACGCCAAGTTGCCCGAAGACATCGTATTGGGCCTGAACCGCGAAAACATGTGCGCCATGCCCGGCGAGTTCAATGCCTACGCGGGCGCCCATCCCAAGGAAGGCATGCCGCTGGCCGTCACCGGCCTGACGGACCAGCAATACCAGACGTTGCAACGCTGGCTCGCCTCCGGCGCGCCGATTGACGAGCAAGGCCTGGCCCCCAGCGCCAAGGAAGCGCTGCAAGTGCAACAGTGGGAAAACCTGTTCAACCAGCCCGGCGCCCGGGAAAGCCTGGTGGCGCGCTGGTTGTTCGAGCACCTGTTCCTGGCGCATATCTATTTCGAGAACGGCGAGCCGGGGCATTTCTTCCAGTGGGTGCGTTCGCGCACGCCCAGCGGCCAGCCGATTGACCTGATCGCCACCCGTCGCCCCAACGATGACCCGGGCACCCAGGTGTACTACCGCCTGTGGCCGGTGCAGGGCGTGATCGTGCACAAGACCCACATCACGTACCCGTTCAGTGCGCAGAAAATGGCGCGGATCAAAGAGCTTTTTTACGCTGGTAACTGGCAGGTCAATGCGCTGCCGGGCTATGGGCCGGGGCGTCGGGCCAATCCATTCGAAACCTTCGAGGCCATCCCGGCCAAGGCGCGCTACCAGTTCATGCTCGATAACGCCGAATACTTTGTGCGCACCTTTATTCGCGGGCCGGTGTGCCGTGGGCAGATCGCTACGGATGTGATCCGCGACAACTTCTGGACCCTGTTCCAGGACCCGGACCACGACCTGTACATCACCGATGCGCGCTACCGCGGCCAGGCCACGCCGTTGCTGGCGATGCCGGGGCAGAATGACGACGTGGGCAGCGTGCTGAGCCTGTGGCTCTCTTATCGCGACAAGCGCAACCAGTACGAAGCCTTGCGCCGCGACAGTTACGCCGATGTGCCGCCACCGAGCTGGTCGACCCTGTGGGCGGGCAACGACAATGCCTTGTTGACCATCTTCCGCCACTTTGACAGTGCGTCGGTGACCAAGGGTTTGATCGGCGAAGTGCCGCAGACGATGTGGCTGTTCGACTACCCGCTGCTGGAGCGCACCTATTACCAGTTGGCGGTGAACTTCGACGTGTTTGGCAACGTGTCGCACCAGGCCCAGACCCGCTTGTATTTCGACCTGATCCGCAACGGTGCCGAGCAGAACTTCCTGCGCCTGATGCCGGCCGACTCCCGCGACGGGTTCCTCGATGACTGGTACCAGAACAGCGGCAAGCTCAAGATGTGGCTGGATTATGAAGCCATTGACGACGACAAGCCGACCGGTCTGCACCTGAATGAGAAAGACCCCAAACGTGATTTTGCCAACCAGTTGCTCACCCGTTACGGCGACCTGAACGCCAGCCCGGACCCGATCAACCGCTGTGATGGCGCGTATTGCTCCCGCGATGGTATCGACCCGGCGTTGCAGGACGCCGAACAGGCGTTGAGCCGGCTGACATCACGCCCGGCAGCAGGGCTCAAGGTCATCGACCAATTGCCTGAGGCGACGATGCTGCGTATTGAGACCGCCAGTGGCAAGCGTGTGGTCTATAGCATGCTGCGTAACCGCGCCCACAGTAATGTGGCGTTCCTGTTGGGTGAGGCTTATCGCTATCAGCCGGGGCTGGATACGGTGACCATTTACCCGGGGGTGTTGAGTAGTTATCCGAATTTCATGTTCAACATTCCGGCGCAGGAAGTGCCCGAGTTTGTGGCGCAAATGGAGCGGGCCAAGGATGCCAACCGGTTTGAAAAGATCGTTGACCGTTGGGGCGTGCGTCGCAGTCATCCGTTGTTCTGGCAGTATTTTCATGATTTGTCGCAGTACATTCGTGAGACTACGCCGGTGGAGGAGGGGGTGTTGGATATGAATCGGTATGAGAATTTGTGAGGTTTGTTCGGGGGGCATATCCGGTATTTGAGTAACGGCTGATATTGGTTCCGCTCTTACAGCGGCTCACTTTTGAAGAGCGCAAAAGTAAGCAAAACGCTCTTGCCCCAACACTCGGCACCTCGCTTAGGCTCGGTGTG
>NZ_JBSSAF010000013.1:0-189268 GCF_054058375.1 Pseudomonas sp. TE24901 | reverse complement strand
TGTCGGATTACGGGCACACCGAGCGTGAGCGAGGTGCCGAGTGTTGGGGCAAGAGCCCTTTGGTTACTTTGGGGCTCTTTTCCAAAGTGACCCGCCGTAAGGGCGGAACCAATACCCGCCATCACCCAAGTAACGGATATGTACACCACCAACCCCCCCAACCCTTTTCGCCCAGCGGACTGCCGCTCCCCCCCATTTCCCGTTATACTCGCCGGCTTTCAAAAGTTCGCCAACGAGTGCTGCCCGCCATGGAAATCAACCCGATCCTTAACACCATCAAGGACCTGTCCGAGCGCTCCGAAACTATTCGGGGGTATCTTTGACTACGATCAAAAGCATGAGCGTCTGACCGAAGTCAATCGCGAGCTTGAAGATCCGAGCGTCTGGAACAAACCTGAATACGCCCAGGAATTGGGCCGCGAGCGCGCTGCGCTGGCGCAGATTGTCGACACCCTCGACGAACTGAACACCGGTCTGGCCGATTGCCGTGACCTGCTGGACATGGCCGTCGAAGAAAACGACGAAGGCGCAGTGGGCGATGTCGTCGCCGAGCTGGCCCGTCTCGAGGAAAACCTCGCCAAGCTTGAATTTCGCCGCATGTTCAGCCATGAAATGGACCCGAACAACGCTTACCTGGATATCCAGGCCGGCTCCGGTGGCACCGAGGCCCAGGACTGGGCCAACATCCTGCTGCGCATGTACCTGCGCTGGGCGGACAAACGCGGTTTCGACGCGACCATCATGGAACTGTCGGCCGGTGAAGTCGCCGGTATCAAGGGCGCGACCGTGCACATCAAGGGCGAATACGCCTTTGGCTGGTTGCGGACCGAGATCGGCGTGCACCGTCTGGTGCGCAAGAGCCCGTTCGACTCCGGCAACCGTCGCCACACGTCGTTCTCCGCTGTGTTCGTCTCGCCAGAGATCGACGACAAGGTGGAAATCGAGATCAACCCGGCTGATCTGCGGATCGACACCTACCGTTCCTCCGGTGCCGGTGGTCAGCACGTAAACACCACCGACTCGGCCGTACGTATCACCCACGTACCGACCAACACCGTGGTCAGCTGCCAGAACGAACGTTCCCAGCACGCCAACAAGGACACCGCCATGAAAATGCTGCGGGCCAAGTTGTACGAGCAGGAAATGCAGAAACGCAACGCCGCGTCGCAAGCGCTGGAAGACACCAAGTCGGACATCGGCTGGGGTCACCAGATCCGCTCCTATGTGCTCGATGCGTCGCGGATCAAGGATCTGCGCACTAACATCGAACGCAGCGACTGCGACAAGGTGCTCGACGGCGACATCGACGAATACCTGGAAGCCAGCCTGAAATCAGGCCTGTAACACCCCTGTAGGAGCCGGCTTGCCGGCGATCCCCGGCCGCAGGCCGGGGGCAACGAACCTGATGGAAAATCTAAAGACATGAGCGACCAACAACTCGACCCGCAAGCCCTGCAACAGGAAGAAAACTCCCTGATCGCCCTGCGCAAGGAAAAGCTTGCTGCCGAGCGCGCCAAGGGCAATGCCTTCCCCAACGACTTCCGCCGCGAAAACTACTGCGATGCCTTGCAGAAACAGTACGCGGACAAGACCAAGGAAGAGCTGGCAGAGGCTGCGATCCCGGTCAAGGTGGCAGGTCGCATCATGCTCAACCGTGGCTCGTTCATGGTGATCCAGGACATGACCGGTCGCATCCAGGTCTACGTCAACCGCAAGACGCTGTCCGAAGAAACCCTGGCCTCGGTGAAAACCTGGGACATGGGCGACATCATCGCGGCCGAAGGCACCCTGGCCCGCTCCGGCAAGGGCGACCTGTACGTTGAAATGACCAGCGTGCGCCTGCTGACCAAGTCTTTGCGCCCACTGCCGGACAAGCACCATGGCCTGACCGACACCGAGCAGCGCTACCGCCAGCGCTACGTTGACCTGATCGTCAACGAAGAAGTGCGCCAGACCTTCCGCGTACGTTCGCAAGTAATCGCCCACATCCGCAGCTTCCTGATGAAGCGTGACTTCCTGGAAGTGGAAACCCCGATGCTGCAAACCATCCCCGGTGGTGCCGCAGCCAAGCCGTTCGAAACCCACCACAATGCGCTGGACATGGAAATGTTCCTGCGTATCGCGCCAGAGCTGTATCTGAAGCGCCTGGTGGTTGGCGGCTTCGAAAAAGTGTTCGAGATCAACCGCAACTTCCGTAACGAAGGCGTTTCCACTCGTCACAACCCCGAATTCACCATGTTGGAGTTCTACCAGGCCTACGCCGACTACGAAGACAACATGGACCTGACCGAAGAACTGTTCCGCGAGCTGGCACAGCTGGTCCTGGGCAGCACCGACGTGCCGTACGGCGACAAGGTGTTCCACTTCGGCGAACCGTTCGTGCGCCTGTCGGTGTTCGACTCGATCCTCAAGTACAACCCTGAGCTGACCGCCGACGACCTCAACGACATCGACAAGGCCCGTGCCATTGCCAAGAAAGCCGGCGCCAAGGTGCTGGGCTTCGAAGGCCTGGGCAAGCTGCAGGTGATGATTTTCGAAGAACTGGTGGAGCACAAGCTGGAACAGCCGCACTTCATTACCCAGTACCCGTTCGAAGTGTCGCCGCTGGCCCGTCGCAACGACGACAACCCGAACGTCACCGACCGTTTCGAGCTGTTCATCGGCGGCCGCGAAATCGCCAACGCCTACTCCGAGCTTAACGACGCAGAAGACCAGGCCGAGCGCTTCATGGCCCAGGTGGCCGACAAGGATGCTGGCGACGACGAAGCCATGCACTACGACGCCGACTTCGTGCGTGCCCTGGAATACGGCATGCCGCCAACGGCCGGTGAAGGTATCGGCATCGACCGCCTGGTGA
The DNA here is from genome assembly GCF_054058375.1 of Pseudomonas sp. TE24901. Classification (NCBI taxonomy): domain Bacteria; kingdom Pseudomonadati; phylum Pseudomonadota; class Gammaproteobacteria; order Pseudomonadales; family Pseudomonadaceae; genus Pseudomonas; species Pseudomonas sp. TE24901. The sequence continues at coordinate 186,411 of NZ_JBSSAF010000013.1, read as the reverse complement.
TGCTGTTGACCAACTCGCCGTCGATCCGCGACGTGATCTTGTTCCCGCACATGCGGCCACAAGCGTAACCGTAGCGAAATCCGAAGCCGCCTTTTATAAGGCGGCTTTTTTATGTGGCGTTAATAAGCGTCAAGCGAACAGCGCCAGGTTTTGATCTATTCAAGGATGTGTGTCGTGAACCGCGTAATGGCTCAAGAAGGCGCCGCCGGCATTGCGGCTGCCGTGGCTGAAAGTGTCCAGTACCAGGGCCGCAAGGCCAGTCGCCGGGGCAGCGAGCAACGCAGGCAAGACATTCTCGATGCGGCCATGCGCATCGTGGTCCGCGAAGGCGTGCGTGCGGTACGTCACCGGGCGGTGGCGGCGGAGGCGGGGGTGCCGTTGTCGGCCACGACCTACTATTTCAAGGACATCGACGACCTGCTCACCGATACCTTCGCCCAGTACGTCGAACGCAGCGCCGCCTTCATGGGCAAGCTGTGGGTGCGCAACGAAGGGCTGCTGCGTGAGATGGTCGCCTACGGTGATGGCAGCCCGCAGTCACGCTCGCAACTGGCCGATGACATTGCGCGCCTGACCGCCGACTACGTGATGCGCCAACTGACCAACCGCCGCGAACACCTGATGGCTGAACTGGCTTTTCGCCAGGAAGCCCTGCTGAACCCGCGCCTGGCGGAGCTGGTGCGCTCCCACCAACAAATCCTGCTGCAGGGCACTGGGCAGTTTTTCCAGGTATTGGGCTCCCGAGAGCCGCAACAGGATGCCAAAGTGTTGACGGCGATAATCAGTCGGATGGAATATCAGGGCCTGCTGGGCGGCGCAGAGCCTCTGACCGGTGAAGAGATGCTTGAGATCCTCAAGCGTTACATGCATTTGGTGTTGGCCTCGGTCTAGACGAAGACGGGATTTGCTTTGTGTGGGAGCGGGCTTGCTCGCGAATGCGCAGTGTCAGTCGATACATGTTTGGCTGAACCACTGCTTTCGCGAGCAAGCCCGCTCCCACATAAAGCGGTTCACCCTATACCACCCGTGGAGTACTTGATGAAAACCTGGCGCGTCGCGGTAATCGCCTTATCGTTCCTGCTACTGAGCGGTTGCCTGGTGACCTTCAAGGACCCGCTGCCGGCCCACGAAGCCGCGCCGTCCGGGCTGATCGGCCAATGGGCCAGCAAAAACGCCTGGGGCGAACCGCTCAACCTGCACATTACCGCCGCCGGTGATCACCGTTACAAAGCCGTGAGCTACCCTACAGGCAAACCGGGCCAGCGCGATGAGTACCTGTTTACCGTGTCGCGCCACGGCAGCCGCTGGTATTTGTCGGCAGCGTTGCCGGCAAAACTCGGTGGGCATTACATCCTGGCCGGTTTCGAATTCGACGAAAAACACGAATTAGTGGTCTACAACCTGGACCTGGAGCAGATCCACCAGGCTATCGGCCAGAAGGCCTTGCATGGCGCCACCGTGGACACCGTCGAAGGTGCCGGTGTCGTGGTCGACAGCCCCATGGACCAGGTGTTTGCCTACCTGGATGACCCGGCCAATGCCGATGTGTTCGTTGAAGCCGTGCGCTACCAGCGCTCGGGCAAATAACGTTTAAAGAGGAAGCAACGGGTGGACGATTACCAGCAGACGATACGCACCTTGTCTGATCGCATTGTGCTGGCGCAAACACCGATTCGCGTCCTCGACGCCGTGAAGTGGGACGAGAACATTCGCCAGGGTTTCCTCAAGGCCAAGGGCAAGGCCATGCCTGCCGTAGACCGTGATTACTACCTGAACCGGCCGCTGTCGTTCGATTCCAGCGCGGTAAAGCTGGAGTTCCAGAACATCGAGCGCGACATCACCCGTCGCCTCGGCCAGTTCAGCCCGGTAGGGCAGATCATGCGCCGCATGTGCAAGGAATATCGCATGGTGGTGCGCATGCTCGAAGCGCGCGGCACCGAGGACTTCGGGCTGATTTCCCAGGAGCTGTACGGCGCCGCGTCCGATGCGTTTCACGCCGGCGACCCGACGCTGGCCGACCTGGGCCTGATGCTCTCCGACTACCTCAACAACATCGACGGCCGCGGCGACTTGAAGGATGAGGCCAAGACCCTCACCGCCAAGGACGCCGTCAGCTTGTTGCAAACCCGCCTGAACAAGGTGTTCGGCGAAGCCGAAGAGACCATCCGCGTGTTCGAGTCCGACGGTATCGTCGCCGACGCCGCGGCGGGTGCCGACTACATCAAGATTCGCGCCGACGCGATGTTCAATGACCGCGATGTGCGCGCCCTGGAAGTGCATGAAGGCCTGGTGCACGTCGGCACCACCCTCAACGGCCAGAACCAGCCGATCTGCACCTTCCTGTCCAAGGGCCCGCCGTCGTCCACCGTGACCCAGGAAGGCCTGGCGATCCTGATGGAGATCATCACGTTCGCCTCCTACCCGAGTCGCCTGCGCAAACTCACCAACCGCACCCGCGCCATCCATATGGTGGAGGAGGGCGCCGACTTCCTGCAGGTGTTCGAATTCTTCCGCGAGCAAGGTTTTGAAATGGCCGAAAGCTACGGCAACGCCAGTCGCGTCTTCCGTGGCTCGGTGCCGACCGGTCTGCCGTTTACCAAGGATTTGTCCTACCTCAAGGGCTTTATCATGGTCTACAACTACATCCAGCTGGCCGTGCGCAAAGGCAAGCTGGAGCAAGTGCCGCTGCTGTTCTGCGGCAAGACCACTTTGGAAGACATGCGCACCCTGCGCCAATTGGTGGATGAAGGCCTGGTGGTGCCGCCTAAGTACCTGCCGGAACAATTCCGCGACATGAATGCACTGGCGGCCTGGATGTGTTTCTCCAACTTCCTCAACCACTTGAGCCTGGACCGGATCGAGGCGGACTACTCCAATATCCTCTGACGTCACCCCATCACCCTGTAGGCGCCGGATTGCCGGCGATAGCGGTGCATCAGCCACCCGTGTTTTAGCTGAAAAAAACGCCATCGTCGGCAAGCCGGCGCCTACAGGTGACCTTCTGCGCTCTCAATTACGAGGTTTCAACGGATGAGAATCCTCGGCATTCTATGCCTGCTACTTACTTTGAACGGCTGCAGCTCCCTGCTGTTCTACCCCGAACCTGGCCTGCCGTTCACGCCGGAAAAAGCCCACTTGGCCTACCGCGACGTCACTGTGGTCACCGCCGACGGCGTGAAGCTGCACGCCTGGTGGCTACCGGCCAAGCCCGGCGTGCCGCTCAAGGGCACGGTGCTGCACCTGCATGGCAACGGCGGCAACCTGGCCTGGCACTTGGGGGGGAGCTGGTGGTTGCCGGAGCAGGGCTATCAGGTGCTGCTGCTGGACTATCGTGGTTATGGCCTGTCCGAAGGCAAGCCGTCATTGCCAGCGATCTACCAGGACATCGATGCGGCGTTCAACTGGCTCGACAAGGCGCCTGAAACCCAAGGCCAGCCGGTGATCGTACTGGGCCAGAGTCTGGGCGGTGCGCTGGCGGTGCATTACCTGGCGGCCCACCCCGAACGTCAGCCCCGGCTAAAAGCCTTGGTACTGGACGGCGTGCCGGCCAGTTATCGTGACGTAGGACAATTCGCCCTCAGCACCTCGTGGTTAACATGGCCTTTCCAGGTGCCCTTGTCCTGGCTGGTGCCGGACGCCGACAGTGCGATCAACGCCATGCCGCAGCTGACCGGTGTGCCGAAGTTGCTGTTCCACAGCCTGGATGATCCGATCGTGCCGCTGTCCAACGGCATCCGCCTGTACCAGGCCGCGCCACCACCCAGGGTGCTGCAACTGACCCGTGGCGGGCATGTGCAGACCTTTGCCGACAAGACCTGGCAAATCGTGATGCTGCGTTATCTGGACGACCCACAGCACTTCAACGGCCTGCGCCGCCTGGGCGAGATTCCGAATTACCCCCTTCCTAACATTGATTCATCAGAGAGCCCGCAATGAGCGAAGAACGCAATATGATCCCGCTGATCCTCACCGGTATTGGCACCATCATCGGCACAGTTGGTTGCCTGTGGTACTACGGTTACCTGCACTTCGCCAAGCCGGAAGACGCGTTGCTGCTCAGCGACTTCACCCTGCTCAAGACCATCCCCGGCGAGGACTACAAGATTTCCCTGACCCCGGCCGCACAAGTGGCGCAGTGCGTCGATGGCGTGCTGGTGATGTTCGACACCGAGCAAAAAGGCCTCAGCGGCGTGCTGGTGAACAACAAGAAGCAAGCGGTGCGTTGCATGGGCCAGGAGACGCCACAGCTGGAGCAATAACGCCGATTTTGGAAATATCTGGAACCGTATTGCGCAAGACGCCACAGATCCCCTGGTAACTTTTGCAGAACGGGGGAAGGGACGGTGGCGATAACCATTGGCGCGATACGCAACATGCTGGATATGGCCAGGGGGCAGGAGGCGCTGGAGCGTGAGGATGCACAAGCCGATGCGCTCAGTGAGCTGTTGGAGAAACTCTCGGACAATGCCTATGGCGTGAAGGCAATCGAACTGCCGGACGAGGCGGACGTTCCCATCACCTTTGGCTAGTCAAAAAAAACCCACCATAAGGTGGGTTTTTTGTAGCGCCGGGACGACTCAGTAAGCGACGGAAGACCGTGGCTTGACCGGCTGGTTGTCGTTGGAAATGGTCACTTCCACACGGCGGTTCATGGCGCGGCCCGATACGCTGCCGTTGTCGGCAACCGGGTATTCCTTGCCATAACCCTGGGTCACGATGCGCGAGATATCCACACCTTGTTGCGCCAGTGCACGTTGCACGGAAGCCGCGCGACGCTCCGACAGGCTCTGGTTGTACGCATCGGAACCGGTGCTGTCGGTGTAGCCTTCGACGATCACTTTACGGTCCGGGTTGTCGCGCAGGAACTGCGCCAGCTTGGTGATGTTCACCAGGCCGCTGGACTTGAGGTCGGACTTGTTGGTGGCAAACAGCACGTCACCAAAGGTCACCAGCGTACCGCGATCGGTCTGCTTGGCATTCAAGCTGTCTTGCAGTTGCTTGATCTGCGCGTCACGGGCTTGCAGCAGGGCGCGGGCACGTTCGTCACCGGCGTTTTTCAACTTGGCTTCGGATTCGCGCAGCACGATGGTGTCTTTGGCCACTTCAACGCGCTGGTTGGTCAGGTAGGCCAGTTGGTCGACTTTCTTCTGGTCTTCGTTGTCGCGGTAGGCTTTGTCAGCCTTGTCCAGCCATTCGCTGGCGTCCTTGGTTTCCAGCGCCGCGAGCTTGGTGGCCTGCGGGTTGGTCTGCAGGGACGAGAAGTTGGTCCGTGCGTTTTCCAGGTTCGCGTTCGGCGGGGTGGAGCACGCCGCCAGGGCAACGCTCATCGCCAGCAGGGCAGGGATCATCAATTGTTTACGCATAGTCGTGTCGTCCTTTCAATTCGATATCGGGTGCAATGCAATCAGGGGCGGCGGCTTATTGCTGCGGGATAACAGCCGGGCGCATGCCTTCCTGACGCAGCTCCTGAACAGCTTTCTGGGAGTCCTTCACAGCCTGTTCGGCCTTGGCGGCCTGGGACTTGCGTTCGGCGACGCGAGCGTCCCATTCGGCTTGTTCGGCCAGGCGACGGGCTTCGTCATAGTTCTTGTCGTGCATGGCGATTTCGGCTTGTTTGAGCTTGTCCTGGGCCGACTTCATTTCCACGGCGGCGTATTCGGTACCGCCGGCGCTGACGGCGCTGTTGACCGCCGATTGGGTGACCGCGTATTGCTCGGTCGGCGGGTTACCGGCGCAGCCCGCCAGAACGAAGCTGGTGCCGATTGCCAGCGCGGCCAATTTGAGCCCGCGCAGGTGGTTAAACGAGGATTTGGCAGTGCTGGTCTTCATCGTCTTCAACTCCATTGGATAACTCCTGAAAAACATCAACATCCATCTCAGGTGGTCAGCGGCCGAGGGCCCGGCAGTGATGCGCGTGGCGCCTTTCAAACGGCTGTTCCAAGTGATGGCTTACTCGGTGTGACCGAAGGCTTTTTTGAATAGTTCAGAGAAGATGGCGATTAGCCTAAAAAAATATCTGACTGTTTGGTCAGCGTATAAAAGTTGGAACTTTCAAGTCGCGCAGCGGTACACCGAGCCTCTGTGAGGCCCGGAATACGCGGGTCAGGTGGGATTCAGCGGATGTTTATCAGTGCTTCTTCTCGTCAGCACTGGCTGACAAATCATGTAGATAGCGCCGTGACAAGGTGAGAAAGCGCGGCGTAGGGCCGACGTCTTCGTACAGCGGATCGCCCTCTTCATCGGTGGCAATCACCTGTTGCCCCTTGATGTAGGGAAAGCTCGCTTCCAGCTCTTCCAGGGCGGCGCCGATCAGTTCCCCGAGCAACTCTTCAGTGCGGCGCTTGGGGTACATCTCGGCAATGGCCGCCAGGCGTGCGGCAGATTCCACGTCCAGGTGGATCGCGTATTCAGTCTTGGTCAGGCGACCCTTGGCATTCTCTTCCCACTGTTGGGCCAATTCTCGAATTTTCATGGCAACCTCAGTAAAGCCCGCGATAGCAGGCGGTGATGAGTGACCCGCCGCCCGCGTGGATAAACACAGGCGACGTAGTGTTGAGACTAGCTGCAACCCACAAGGTTTAAAGTCTTGTCATAAATGGATGCTGGCGGCACTCTGGAAACCCTGCGCGTCCCGGATTTCTGGCTGGAGATTGGCTGATGAGTGATATCGATGCACGCTTGCGTGAGGATGTTCACCTGCTGGGTGAGCTGTTGGGCAACACCATTCGAGAGCAGTACGGCGATGAGTTTCTCGACAAGATCGAGCAGATTCGCAAAGGCGCCAAGGCCGACCGTCATGGTGCTGGCGATGAATTGAGCGCCAGCCTCAACCAGTTGCAGGAAGACGAACTGCTGCCCGTGGCGCGGGCGTTCAACCAGTTCCTCAACCTGGCCAATATTGCCGAGCAGTACCAATTGATCCACCGGCGCGATGAGTCGCAACCGGCACCGTTTGAGTCCCGCGTGTTGCCCGAGTTGCTGGCGCGCTTGCAGAGCGAAGGCCACAGTAACGAATCCCTGGCCCGCCAGTTGGCGCGGCTGGACATCGAGCTGGTGCTCACCGCTCACCCCACCGAAGTTGCTCGCCGTACCCTGATCCAGAAATACGATGCGATCGCCGCGCAACTGGCGCTGCAGGACCATCGCGACCTCACCACGGCCGAGCGTAAGCAGATCCGCGAGCGCTTGCAGCGGCTGATTGCCGAAGCCTGGCACACCGAAGAAATCCGCCGCATTCGGCCCACCCCGGTGGACGAGGCCAAGTGGGGCTTTGCGGTGATCGAGCATTCGCTGTGGCACGCCATCCCCAACTACCTGCGCAAGGCCGACCAGGCGCTGCACGCCGCGACGGGCCTGCGTTTGCCGTTGGAGGCGGCGCCGATCCGCTTTGCCTCGTGGATGGGCGGCGACCGTGATGGCAACCCGAATGTCACCGCGCCTGTCACCCGCGAGGTGTTGTTGCTGGCGCGCTGGATGGCTGCCGATCTGTACCTGCGTGATGTCGATCACCTGGCCTCGGAGTTGTCGATGCGCCAGGCCAGCCCGGCCCTGCAAGCCAAGGTCGGTGACAGCGTCGAGCCTTACCGCGCGCTGCTCAAGCAGCTGCGTGAACGCCTGCGTGCCACCCGGCAATGGGCGCACACGGCGTTGACCTCCAACACCGTGGCGCCGGCTGATGTGCTGCAAAACAACCGTGACCTGTTGGACCCGCTGGAGCTGGTCTACCAATCGCTGCATGAGTGCGGCATGGGCGTGATCGCCGACGGCCCGTTGCTCGATTGCCTGCGCCGCGCGGTGACGTTTGGCCTGTTCCTGGTGCGCCTGGATGTGCGCCAGGATTCCAGCCGTCATTGCGCGGCCATGACCGAAATCACCGACTACCTGGGCCTGGGCCGCTATGAAGACTGGGATGAGGAGGCGCGTATCAGCTTCCTCACCCAGGAGCTGGCCAATCGTCGGCCGTTGCTGCCGGGCTACTTCAAACCGTCGGCAGACACGGCTGAAGTCTTGAACACCTGTAAGGAAATTGCCGCTGCACCGGCCGCTTCGCTGGGGTCGTACGTCATCTCCATGGCGGGGGCGGCGTCGGACGTATTGGCGGTGCAACTGCTGCTTAAAGAGTCGGGGGTGCAACGGCCGATGCGCGTGGTGCCGTTGTTCGAAACCCTGGCCGACCTGGATAACGCCGGGCCGGTGATGGAGCGGCTGCTGCAATTGCCGGGTTACCGCGCACGCTTGCAAGGCCCGCAGGAAGTGATGATCGGCTATTCCGACTCGGCCAAGGACGCTGGCACCACCGCAGCGGCCTGGGCGCAGTACCGCGCGCAGGAGCGCCTGGTGGACATCTGCCGTGAGCAACAGGTGGAGCTGTTGTTGTTCCACGGCCGCGGTGGCACCGTTGGCCGTGGCGGCGGCCCGGCCCATGCGGCGATCCTGTCGCAGCCACCGGGTTCGGTCGCGGGGCGTTTCCGCACCACCGAGCAGGGCGAGATGATCCGCTTCAAGTTCGGCCTGCCGGACATTGCCGAGCAGAACCTCAACCTGTACCTGGCGGCGGTGTTGGAAGCCACCTTGCTGCCACCGCCTCCTCCGGAGCCGGCCTGGCGCCATTTGATGGATGAATTGGCGGCAGATGGGGTCAGTGCCTACCGCGCCGTGGTGCGGGAAAATCCGCAGTTCGTCGAGTACTTCCGCCAATCCACCCCTGAGCAGGAACTGGGGCGCTTGCCGCTGGGCAGCCGCCCCGCCAAGCGGCGTGCCGGGGGGATTGAAAGCCTGCGTGCGATTCCGTGGATCTTCGGCTGGACCCAGACCCGCCTGATGCTGCCGGCCTGGCTGGGCTGGGAGGCGGCGCTGAGCAAGGCGCTGGAGCGCGGCGAAGGCGAGTTGCTGGAGCAGATGCGTGAGCGTTGGCCGTTCTTCCGTACCCGCATCGACATGCTGGAAATGGTGCTGGCCAAGGCCGACGCCGACATCGCTCAGCTTTATGACGAACGTTTGGTGCAACCAGACTTGCTGCCGTTGGGTGCGCACTTACGCGACCTATTGTCGCAGGCGTGCAGCGTGGTGCTTGGCCTGACTGGCCAGTCGCAACTGCTGGCCCATAGCCCAGACACCCTGGAGTTCATCCGCCTGCGCAACACCTACCTCGACCCCTTGCACCTGCTGCAGGCCGAGTTGCTGGCGCGGTCACGTCAAAAGGAAGCGGCGCAGGACAGCCCTCTGGAACAGGCGCTGCTGGTGTCTGTGGCCGGTATTGCCGCCGGTTTACGCAACACCGGTTGAGGTTTCTTGCGTGTTCTCAATAGCTTGCAGATGAAGCATACAGGCCGTCCCGATAGGGGCGGCCTGCGTTTGCAGGTCGGGGTTGCACCCAGGCGCACCCTGCCTGTGGCGTATGCCCGACGAGGGTTCCTGCGACTTTTGGCGGCTTGTATGGTGAGGGCCCGCTGTGTATCTTGATCAGCCTTTGGCCGTTTGATCGGCCTGGACCCATTTCTACGAGATTGGCCCCATGCGGCGAATCCGAGCGTCATCTCTATAAAAAATTGAGGAGCACATCGATGCGCGTCATTCTGCTGGGAGCTCCCGGGGCCGGTAAAGGTACTCAGGCAAAGTTCATCACTGAAAAATTCGGCATTCCACAAATCTCCACGGGCGACATGCTGCGCGCTGCCGTCAAGGCCGGCACCGAGCTGGGTCTGATCGCCAAGAGCGTGATGGACAGCGGTGGCCTGGTCTCCGATGACTTGATCATCAACCTGGTCAAGGAACGCATCAGCCAGGAAGACTGCAAGAACGGTTTCCTGTTCGACGGTTTCCCACGCACCATTCCCCAGGCTGAAGCCCTGGTGAAGGCCGGCGTCGAGCTGGACGCTGTGGTTGAAATCGCCGTTGAAGACGAAGAAATCGTCCAGCGCATTGCCGGTCGCCGTGTTCACGAAGCCTCGGGCCGCGTGTACCACACCGTCTACAACCCGCCAAAGGTTGAAGGCAAGGATGACGTCACTGGCGAAGACCTGGTGCAGCGTAAAGACGACACTGAAGAAACCGTGCGTCATCGTCTGTCGGTCTACCATTCCCAGACCAAGCCGCTGGTGGATTTCTACCAGAAGCTGTCTGCAGCCCAGGGCAAGCCGAAGTACAGCCACATCCCTGGCGTTGGCTCGGTAGAAGCCATCACCGCCAAGGTGCTGCAAGCGTTGAGCTGATCCTTCGGTCGGCTTCACAGACAACGGCCCGCTTGCGGGCCGTTGTTGTTTATACTGGCGCACTTTTTTTCGACCTGGACACCCGCACCGATGAGCACCCTGTTGGCCCTGGATACCGCGACTGAAGCTTGCTCCGTTGCCCTGCTGCACGACGGCAAGGTCACGAGCCACTACGAGGTGATCCCGCGCCTGCACGCGCAGAAGCTGTTGCCGATGATCAAACAACTGCTGGAAGACGCCGGCACCACCCTGTCAGCCGTGGACGCCATCGCCTTTGGCCGTGGCCCGGGCGCGTTCACCGGTGTGCGCATTGCCATCGGTGTGGTGCAGGGCCTGGCGTTTGCGCTGGAGCGTCCGGTGTTGCCGGTGTCCAACCTGGCGGTGTTGGCACAGCGCGCTTTGCGTGAACACGGCGCCAAGCAAGTGGCAGCGGCAATCGATGCGCGCATGGACGAAGTCTATTGGGGCTGCTACCGCGAAACGGCGGGGGAGATGCGCCTGGTAGGCGAGGAGGCTGTGCAGGCGCCCGAGGCGTCGACACTGCCGCAGGATGCCAGCGGTGACTGGTTCGGTGCTGGCACCGGTTGGGGGTATGGCGAGCGCATCGGTGTTAAAACGGTTGGCCAGGACGCCACGATGCTGCCCCACGCTGAAGACTTGCTGGCCCTGGCGCGCTTTGCGTTCGAACGCGGCGAAGCCATCCCGGCCGACCAGGCGGCACCGGTTTACCTGCGCGATAAAGTGGCGCAGACCAAGGCCGAACGCGGGATTATTTGACGCCAAAAATGCTGGCATTTTGGTGTGAATTTCACCAATCGTCAGAATTTGCCCGCGCTTTTAAACCTTTTTCAAATTATGTGTTCTAGTTATCACCAGAGCATTTGCGCACTACGGACAGTGCTGCCAAAATGCCATTACTGATAGCGAGTTCGCGCCCATGCGTATTGATGGCTTTTCCTCACAGTCGTACCCGATCAAGCGCAAGCCGCGTAAGGCCAACGCTACGGTGGACGATTCCGTCGAGGATTCGCCGGACTTCATCGAAGTCCAGTCCGATACGCAAGCCAATGCCCAAGCGCGTATCAGCGGTCTTCCCGCCCGTCAGCAAGACATGGTCTTCCCCCGCTCCATGAGCAAAAGCGTCGCCACCGCCCTGGCCAGTTACCTGACCACCGCCGGTTTTGTCGAATGGGATATGGAAGTGCTGGGTCTCGATATCCACATCTGATGCGCCTGCCTTACTACATCGGGTGTCCGTCCTGGAGTGAAAACGCCTGGCGCGAGTACCTGTACCCCGCCGATGCCCGCTCCAGCGATTACCTTGGCCTGTATTCACAGGTCTTCAATGCCGTTGAAGGCAACACCACGTTTTACGCGCGCCCCTCGGCCGCCACGGTGCAGCGCTGGGCCGAAATCATGCCCGATGATTTTCGGTTCACCGCCAAATTCCCGGGTGATATCAGCCATGGTGGCGACTTGCGCGAACAGTTGCCGGCTGCCGAAAGCTTCGTCGGTTTGATGAGCCCGTTGGGTGAGCGCGTTACGCCGCTGTGGCTGCAACTGTCGGCGAGTTTCTCGCCGCAACGCCTTGGCGAACTGGCCGGGTTCATCGACGGCCTCGAGCGCCCCTTGGCAGTCGAAGTACGCCATCCGGAGTTCTTCGCCAAAGGCGATGCCGAGCGCATGCTCAACCGCTTGTTGCGTGACCGGGGTGTGGAGCGCATCTGCCTCGATCCGCGCGCGTTGTTCAGTTGCACGTCGACCTCGGCGGCGGTGCTGCATGCCCAATCGAAAAAGCCCAAGGTGCCGCCCCGTCCGGCAGCGCTCACTCAATTCCCACAGGTGCGTTTCATCGGCCATCCGGAATTGGAAGCCAACGATCCGTTCCTGATCCCCTGGGTTGAAAAGATCGCCACCTGGATCGAAGAAGGGCGCACGCCCTACGTCTTCCTGCACACCTCGGATAACCGCCTCGCCGCCCAACTGGCGCTGCGCTTTCACGACAAGCTGATGGCGCGCCTGCCCGGTTTGCCAGCGTTGCCGACCTTGCATCGGGAACCCGCTGCGGAGCAACTGGGGTTACTCTAAGGCTCCTTTTTCGCCTGGAGTCAGCCATGGATGCCCAAACCCTTCGCGCCGAAACCTTCAAGGCCCTGCATGAACGTGAGCGTGCCTTCGTGATGCCCAACCCGTGGGATGCGGGCTCCGCGATCATGCTGGCCAGCCTTGGCTTCGAAGCCCTGGCCACCACCAGTGCGGGTTTTGCCTTCAGCCTCGGCCGGCCGGATGCAGAAGGGGCGCTATCCCTTGAAGACACCCTGGGCAACGCCGGCACCATCGCCCGGGCGACTTCACTGCCAGTGGCGGCGGACCTGGAAAACGGCTTCAGCGACACGCCCGAAGGCTGTGCCCAGACCATTCTGCGGGCTGCGGCCACCGGCATTGTGGGCGGCTCGATCGAAGACGCCACCGGCATTGCCGCTGACCCGATCTATCCTTTTGACCTCTCCGTCGAGCGCGTAGAAGCAGCCGTTGCTGCTGCCCGCAGCTTGCCGTTCCCGTTCACGCTGACGGCACGCGCGGAAAACCTCCTGCACGGTCGCCTGGATTTGCCCGACACCATTCGCCGCCTGCAAGCCTACGCCGAAGCCGGTGCCGACGTGCTGTATGCGCCGGCGTTGCGCAGTGCCGAAGAGGTGCTGGCGGTGGTCAAGGCGGTCGCGCCCAAGCCGGTGAACGTGTTGATGTCCGGTGGGCTGAACCTCAGCGTGGCGCAACTGAGCGAGATGGGTGTGCGGCGTATCAGCGTCGGCTCGGCCCTGGCCTTGGCGGCCTATGGCGAGTTTTACCGTGCAGCGCAGGAGGTGTATGAGTTGGGCACTTTTACGTTTACGGAACGCAAGATGCCCTTCAGCCAGGCCAACGCCTTTTTCAAGGGGTGAATCAGGCGGCCAGGCGCAGGTTCTGGGTGACCAGCGGGCGCGCCCAGTAGTAGTCGAAGTCCAAGGCCTTCTGTTGTGCCACCAGCTCTTCGGTGGGATACGGGGTTGCAGCCGGTGGCAAGAGGTCCAGTTCGAACTCGGCAATCGGCAGGTGCAGGGGGCGCGGGTCGGGTGCCGGACCTGGTTCTGGCAGCGGCTGGCCTGCATTCAATACGAGCGGGCGGACCCATTCGCTTTCGAAATTCTGTTGGCGTTGTTGCGCGACGATTTCTTCCTGCGGGAATGGCGTCGCGGCCGGTGGCAGCAAATCGGTTTCGAACTCGGCGATTGGCAGGAACAGCGGCTCAGGCGGAGCGATTTCGGTGTCTGTCACGTCGCACTCGCGCTGGGTGAGGATCTGCGACAGCAGGTCGGCGCCTTCGCGCGGTTCTACCGCAGGGTCTGCCGGTGCTGGCGCCTTAGCGGCGAGCGCGTCCGGCGTTTCGCCAAGCTGCTCGGCCAGTGCGCGGGCGAAGAAGTCCTGCCACACATGGCTCACCCCGGCCAGCGCTTGGGTATTGCGCAGGCCGTAGTGGTTGTGGGTCGGCAGTACACCGATGGTTAGGGGAAGAATGTCTGACATTTTTCTCGGTCGACGCTCAGCTCTGGCAAAATACCTGACTGTTGTTTTTATCGGCCGTTGTTTGCCGATCCTTAATATTTTTGAGCGTAGCGATTGATGAGCGAACAACCAGCGGCCAGCCGCATTCAGGTCGAAGCCTTGGCCGAAGGTTTCCAGGCCCTTGCCGAGCAATGGGCGGCGCGACTTGGCTTGCCGTTAGCGCTGGCGGATGCGGACTTTTCCCTGCAAGTCGGTGAACAGGGCCTGCAGTTGCAACAGCTCGGGCCTGACGCGCCGGGGCCGGTGCGGGTGGACTTTGTTGAAGGTGGCGCGGCGCATCGGCGGTTGTACGGCGGTGGCAGCGGGCAGATGATCGCCAAGGCGGTCGGCATTGCCCAGGGCGTGCGCCCACGGGTGCTGGATGCCACGGCGGGTTTGGGCAAGGACGCGTTCGTGCTGGCCAGCCTGGGCTGCGACATGAGCCTGATCGAGCGTCAGCCGCTGATTGGCGCTTTGCTCGAAGACGGCCTGGCACGCGGTGCGGACGATTTTGAAGTGGCCCCCATCGTGGCACGCATGAAGCTGCTCAAGGGCAATTCCATTGAGGTGATGCGCGACTGGGAAGGCGAGCCGCCCCAGGTGATCTACCTCGATCCGATGTTTCCTCATCGTGAGAAAACTGCCCTGGTGAAGAAGGAAATGCGCCTGTTCCGGCCTTTGGTGGGGGATGATCCGGATGCCCCTGCGTTGCTGGCCGCAGCACTGGCCTTGGCCAGCCACCGGGTGGTGGTCAAGCGCCCGCGCAAGGCGCCGTGCATCGAAGGGCCCAAGCCGAGCCATGCACTGGATGGGAAATCCAGCCGGTATGACATTTATCCGAAGAAGGCGCTCAAGGCCTGATTCTTTGTTGGCCTTTAGGGCCTCATCGCCGGCAAGCCGGCTCCTACACGAAAATGTGCTGCCCTTGTACGAGCCGGCTTGCCGGCGATAGCGGTCTCAGGGGCGATACGCCCGCATAAACAACCCCACCACATCCTGCACATGCGCCTCGGCGGCTTCCTCACTCAGGTGACCGCCACAGCCATACAGCAGACAGAAATTTGCCGTGCCCTTGAGCAGGCAGAAGAAGTGCTCGGCTGCCGTAAACGGCTTGTCGATGCTCAGGGCGCCGCTCTGGTCGATCCGGCTGAGCAGGCGCTCCATACCTTGAAGCATGCGCATCGGGCCCGCTTCGAAGAAAATCTGCGAGAGCTTCACGTCTTGGTTGCCGGTGGTCATCATCAGGCGATGCAGGTTCACCGACTCCTCGCTGTTGATCAGCCGATGGAAGCCCCGCGCAATATTCAGCAGCACCGTTTCCACGGGCATGCCTTCGGGCAATTCGAAATACATCACCGGTAACTGTTCCTCGCACGTCGCCACGACGGCGGCGGTGAACAACGTCTCTTTGTCGGTGAAGTGGCTGTAGACGGTCAGCTTCGACACGCCGGCTTCCAACGCCACGGCATCCATGCTGGTGCTGGCGTAGCCATTGCTCAAAAACAGGATTTTCGCGGCTTCGAGGATAGCCTGGCGTTTTGCCATGTCCTTGGGACGCCCGGGGCTATTGGTGTTGATGAGATTGTCGGACATTTTCACCTTTAATACTGGACTGGTGAGTTTGGTATTAATAACATACCCGTCAGTATAATTATTCCTAGCTACATTTGCGAAAGGTCCTTCAGCATGCGCAGTACTTTCCTGCCCCTTGCGTTGCCTGCCAGCCTGGTCTTCCTCTTGGCCGCCTGCGGCCATGAAGAAGCGGCCCAGACCACTGTCCGCCCGGCCATGGTGGTGCAACCGCAGCCTTCGGCGCAGGCGATGGACAGCTACCCAGGCGAGGTGCGGGCGCGCTACGAGCCGGACCTGGCCTTTCGCATCGGTGGCAAAGTCAGCAAGCGCCTGGTGGAGGAGGGCGAACGGGTCAAGGCCAACCAACCGCTGGCCGAGCTCGACCCTCAGGACGTGCGCCTGCAACTGGAAGCCACTCGCGCGCAGGTGGCCGCCGCCGAGGCCAACCTGAGCCTGGTGCGCGCCGAGCGCGACCGCTACAAGACCCTGATGGACCGTCAGATGGTCAGCCGCTCTCAGTACGACAATTCCGAGAACCTCTACCGATCCGGTGAAGCGCGCCTCAAGCAGATCAAGGCCGAGTTTGACGTGTCCAGCAACCAGGCCGGCTATGCCGTGTTGCGGGCGCCCCAGGACGGAGTGGTCGCCAAGCGCGCAGTCGAAGTGGGCCAAGTGGTGTCCGCAGGCCAGACGGTGTTCACCCTGGCTACCGACGGCGAGCGTGAAGTGTTGATCAGCCTGCCCGAGCAAGGCTTCGGCCGTTTCAAGATCGGCCAACCGGTGTCGGTGGAGTTGTGGAGCCAGCCCGACCAGCGTTTTGCCGGGCGCATTCGCGAACTGTCGCCTGCCGCTGATCCCAAATCCCGCACCTTTGCCGCCCGTGTCGCCTTCACCGGCGGTAAAGTCCCCGCCGAACTGGGCCAGAGTGCCCGCGTATTCGTCCAGGCCGACGGCGTGATTCCGCTGTCGGTGCCGTTGTCGGCCCTCAGCGCAGAGAACGGCGCGTCCTACGTCTGGCGCGTGCAACCGGACAACACGCTCAAACGCACCCCGGTGCGCATCGGTGCGTTTGGCGAGAAAACCGTGCCGGTGCTCGAAGGCTTGAGCCCCACCGACTGGGTGATCGCCGCAGGTGTGCATGTACTCCATGAGGGCCAGCAAGTGCGCCCGGTGGATCGCTCCAACCGAGTCGTGAATCTGGCGGTCAAGGAGTAGTCCCCGATGGGTTTCAATCTTTCCGAATGGGCGTTGCGTAATCGCCAGATCGTACTGTTCCTGATGATCCTGCTGGCCGTAGTCGGCACCTTGTCCTACACCAAGTTGGGGCAAAGTGAAGATCCCCCCTTCACCTTCAAGGCCATGGTCATCAAAACCAACTGGCCGGGAGCGACGGCCCAGGAAGTCTCGCGCCAGGTCACCGAGCGTATCGAAAAGAAGCTGATGGAAACCGGCGACTACGAGCGCATCGTGTCATTCTCGCGCCCAGGGGAATCCCAGGTCACCTTCATGGCCCGCGATTCCATGCACTCGGCGCAGATTCCCGAGCTTTGGTACCAGGTGCGCAAGAAGATCAGCGACATCCGCCAGACTTTGCCGCCGGATATCCAGGGGCCGTTTTTCAATGATGAGTTCGGCACCACCTTTGGCAACATCTACGCCCTGACCGGTGATGGCTTCGACTACGCCGTGCTAAAGGACTACGCCGACCGCATCCAGATTCAACTGCAACGCGTGCCGGATGTGGGCAAGGTTGAGTTGCTGGGCCTGCAAGACGAGAAGATCTGGATCGAACTGTCCAACCTCAAGCTGGCCACCCTCGGCTTGCCGTTGGCGGCAGTGCAGCAGGCCTTGCAGGAACAGAACGCGGTCTCCACCGCAGGCTTCTTTGAAACCCCGACCGAGCGTGTGCAGTTGCGCGTGTCGGGTAACTTCAAAAGTGTGGAGGAAATCCGCAATTTCCCGATTCGCGTGGGTGACCGAACCTTCCGCATCGGCGATGTCGCCGACATCCACCGTGGTTTCAACGACCCGCCCGCGCCGCGCATGCGCTACATGGGCGCCGATGCGATCGGCCTGGCCGTGGCCATGCGTGACGGCGGCGACATCCTGGTGCTGGGCAAGGCGCTCGAAGGCGAATTCGCGCGGCTGCAGAAGAACCTTCCGGCAGGCATGGAGTTGCGCAAGGTGTCAGACCAGCCGGCCGCGGTGAAAACCAGTGTCGGTGAATTCGTCCAGGTGTTGGCCGAGGCACTGGCCATTGTGTTGCTGGTGAGCTTCTTCTCCCTCGGCGTGCGCACCGGCATGGTGGTAGCCCTGGCAATCCCGTTGGTGTTGGCGATGACCTTCGCCACCATGTATTACCTCGGCATCGGTTTGCACAAGATTTCCCTGGGCGCGTTGGTGCTGGCCCTGGGCTTGTTGGTGGATGACGCGATCATCGCCGTGGAAATGATGGCGATCAAAATGGAGCAGGGGTACGACCGGCTCAAGGCTGCCAGCTTTGCCTGGACCAGCACCGCGTTCCCGATGCTCACCGGCACCCTGATCACGGCGGCCGGGTTCCTGCCGATTGCCACCGCGCAATCGAGTACTGGCGAATACACCCGCTCGATTTTCCAGGTGGTGACCATCGCGCTATTGGCCTCGTGGGTCGCGGCGGTGGTGTTTGTGCCGTACCTGGGGGAAAAACTCCTGCCAGACCTGGCGAAGATTCACGCGGCCAAGCATGGCACCGACGGCCCTGATCCCTACGGCACGCCGTTCTATCAGCGTGTAAGGCGCTTGGTGGAGTGGTGCGTGCGTCGGCGCAAAACTGTGATCGTCCTGACCTTGCTGCTGTTTATCGGCTCGGTTGCGCTGTTTCGTTTTGTGCCGCAACAGTTCTTCCCTGCTTCCGGTCGCCTGGAGTTGATGGTCGACTTGAAACTGGCCGAAGGCGCCTCCCTGAGCAACACCGCCGATCAGGTCAAGCGCCTGGAGGCACTGCTCAAGGAACACGCGGGCATCGATAACTACGTGGCCTATGTCGGCACGGGCTCACCGCGCTTCTACCTGCCCCTGGATCAGCAATTGCCTGCCGCCAGCTTCGCCCAGTTTGTCGTGCTGGCCAAAACCATCGAGGAGCGTGAAAGCCTGCGCACTTGGCTGATCGAGACCCTCAACGAACAATTCCCCGACCTGCGTTCGCGCGTCACCCGTTTGGAAAACGGCCCGCCCGTGGGCTACCCGGTGCAGTTCCGCGTGACGGGCGAGCACATCGAAGAAGTGCGTGCGCTGGCGCGCAAGGTGGCGGCCAAGGTTCGCGAAAACACCCATGTGGTCAACGTGCACCTGGATTGGGAAGAGCCGAGCAAGATCGTCTACCTCAATATCGACCAGGATCGCGCCCGCGCCCTCGGCGTTAGCACCGCCAACTTGTCGAAATTCCTGCAGAGTTCGTTGACCGGCTCCAGCGTCAGCCAGTACCGGGAGGACAACGAGTTGATCGAAATCCTCCTGCGTGGCACCGCGCATGAGCGCACCGAATTGTCGCTGCTGCCAAGCCTGGCGGTGCCGACCGACAACGGCAAAAGCGTCGCGCTGTCGCAGATCGCCACCCTCGAATATGGGTTTGAGGAAGGCATCATCTGGCACCGCAATCGCCTGCCAACGGTCACCATCCGCGCCGATATCTATGGCAAGGAACAGCCGGCCACCCTGGTCCAGCAAATCCTGCCGACCCTGGAAGGTGTGCGCGCCGAATTGCCGGACGGCTACCTGCTGGAAGTGGGCGGCACGGTTGAAGACTCCGCTCGTGGACAGAACTCTGTCAAAGCCGGTGTGCCACTGTTTATCGTGGTGGTGCTGACGTTGCTGATGCTGCAACTGCGCAGTTTCTCGCGCACCGCGATGGTGTTTCTGACCGCGCCATTGGGCTTGATCGGGGTGACCCTGTTCCTGCTGGTGTTCCGCCAGCCCTTCGGTTTCGTGGCCATGCTGGGCACCATCGCCCTGTCGGGGATGATCATGCGTAACTCGGTGATCCTGGTGGACCAGATCGAGCAGGACATCAAGGCGGGCCTGGCACCGTGGCAGGCAATCATCGAGGCCACCGTCCGACGCTTCCGGCCGATCGTTCTCACCGCCCTCGCGGCGGTGCTGGCGATGATCCCGCTGTCACGCAGTGTGTTCTTCGGGCCGATGGCTGTGGCGATCATGGGGGGGTTGATCGTGGCGACGGCGTTGACCCTATTGTTCTTGCCAGCCCTGTATGCTGCGTGGTTCCGAGTGAGGAAGGACGTCGCGTAATCATGCTGGCCACCGTTTCAGCCCTGCTGTTGTTGCTGCTTGCCCCTGGCCCGACCAATACCCTGTTGTTTCGCGCCGGGGTGTTGTTCGGGTATCGGGCGTCGTGGCGGCTGGTGCTTGTCGAATGCCTGGCGTACCTGCTCCAGGTCTCCGCGTGGGGCGTGGCGCTGCAATACCTGGCGGCCTATTCGCCGTGGGCGTTGAAGCTCACCCAGTTGGTCGCGGCCTGCTACCTGCTCTATATCTCGTTCAAGTTATGGCAACGCAACAGTGGCGATCGCGATCCGGGAAGGGATCGCTTCAGCGGGCTGTACTTTTTCTGGCTGACGGTGATGAACCCCAAAGGCCTGTTGATAGTTTCGTTTATCGCACCGGCGAACGCCTTTGCCACGCTGCAAGGGTATGCAGGGTTCATGCTGACGCTTGCGGTGGTGGTGATACCGGTAGGGACGGCCTGGATCCTGCTGGGCAGTCGGTTCGAGGGCCTTCAAAAGGCGTGGCTGACGCCGTTGAGGATCAACCGTGTGACCTCCGTGGCGATCTGCTGCTTTGCCACGCTCATGATGGGACGGCTGGCCGACTCGGTATTTCACTGAAGCACACTGTGCGGCGTTTACATGCAGACGCAAACAGGTGTCAGGGCATTCGGAACGTTTGCCCGTCGCACTCCACTCAGATTTGCCTGATGGACAGGCACGGGCCAGGACCTCGCCAGTGGCGAGCCAGCCTATTTCAATGAGTGTATGGAGTGTCACATGACGATCTTATCAGCGATTGCGGCTTTCAAAGGCGCGTTTCTCGGGGCCTTGCTTGGGAACAATCTGCCGCACAAGGGCTTTGAACCCGCTAACCCACTGAGGCCTGGGTATGGCCATCATCACCGCCCCTATCCAACCGGGCCAGGGTACGGCCACGACCCTCACTGTAAGCCAGGACACGGCGAGCCGTTTCCCGACCCGGGGCACCTTTACCCTACTCGGCCTTCGTATCCGCTGTTTGCGTTTAATCGCTAAGCGGCTGGCCTGAAACAACTGCGCCCAGATCCGTAGCCAGCGATCTGGGCGCAGTGAAAGGGCAGGGCAGTTACAGCGCGCCAAACACCTTTTTCGCCAGGCTGGTGGCTGCCGCCGCCGGGTTCTTGCGAATGGTTTCTTCTTGCTGGGCAATCATCTTGAACAGGCCGTCCAGCGCTTGTTCAGTCACGTAGTTCTCGACGTTTGCGCTCTTGGCATCCACTGCGCCAAAGGCTGCGGCCTTGCCGGCCAGTGCGTTGTATTGCTGGGCTACGCCAACCTTGTCGGTTGCGGCCTTGACGATCGGCAGGAACTTGGCGCGGATCTGTTCGCGGCTGCTCTTGTTCAGGTATTGCGTCGCCGAGTCCTGGCCACCGGTGAGGATGCCCTTGGCGTCAGTCACGCTCATATTCTTCACCGCATTGACCAAGATCGGCTGAGCCTGGGTCACGGCGGATTCGGCCGCCTTGTTCATGCTGGTTTCCAGTTGCGTGACTTGGTCACCCATGCCGAACATCTTCAGCTTGTCGGCCACCTTGCCCAGTTTGCCTGGCAGGCCGATCTTCACTTCCGGGTTGTTGCTGAAACCACCGGGTACACCCAGCTGTTTCACGGCGATCTGCGCGCCTTGGGTCAGCGCGTCCTTGAGGCCGCCAGAGGCGTCGCCCTGGGACAGGCTGCCAAGGTCCAGGGCCAGGGCGTTGGCGCCGAGCAGCAGGCCGGCACACAGGGCAGTGAGGCGAAGGGAGTTACGGAGCATGGGCGCTTCCTTTTGATCGGGTGTACTGGAAAGTGTCAGTGCGCGACGGCATCAACCCGCAGGCGCAGCGGTTGTGGGTCCTGGCCGTTGAGTTGCACGGTGTGTCGCTCGGTGGTGATAAACAGTAGCTTGCCATCGAGCTCGATGCGAGCGCTCACCGAATAACTGTGGCCCGGCTTGACCTGGGCAGGGTCGTAGCTCAAGTGAAACGACAGCGGCACCTGGCCTTTAACTGGGCCTTTCTGTTCGGCGAGGGTCACGGCCGGCGCGTCCATCAACGACACGTCCTGCAGGCTGACACTCAGGGTGGCGGTAGGCGGCAGGGCGATGCGTTGCAGGTAGAACACCTCGCCGTCGAGGCTGGCCTTGGGCGCAGGATTCATCGATTGGCAGGCTCCGAGCAAGGCCGTGAGGCCGAGGAGAATGATCTTTTTCATGGTACAGCTCCTTGTCAACGGCGTCGGAAACCGCCCGACGCCTTATTCAATCTAGCGGCTTTCTTCAGGTTTGGGCGCTTCAGGCTCCACCGGCGCCTCCGCAGCACCGTCGACGCGATGCAACGCCACTTGGCGAATCGACAGGCGAATCTCGGCGGGCAGTACACGTTTTGCCGCGCCTTCGGCCAGTTCGCCGAGCAGGTCGTGGTAGCTCAGCTTGCCGGCTTCATCGCGGCGCAGTACATCTTGCTCCAGCAGGGTCTGGATGAAATGTCGGAAAAGGCTCTTGTCGAAGAACTCCGGCGCGTTCAGGCCATGCAGGATCGACAGGCGTTGGGCCATGATGGTGCACAGGTCTTCCAGCTCTTCGGCGCTGATGCTGTTCTGGCCGCTGTTGAGCAGCAACGAGATCGCCATGTAGAAGCGCTGCAGGGTCTGGGCAATGCTCTTGGACAACAGGGTCAGCAACACAAAGTGCCGCGAACTTGGCGCCGGACGCAGGTACACGTTGTTCTCGAAACGCAGCAGGCCTTGCTCGACAAAGGCTTCCAGCCATTGGTCGATCACTGTGTCCAACTCGTCCAACGACCAGCGGATGAACAGCTCCGATTGCAGGTACGGGTACAACGCGTGGGTGTAACGCAGGATCTGTTCGCGACTCATGCGCGAGCTGCTCTGGAAGAAGCTCGCCAACAACGCCGGCAGGGCAAAGATGTGCAGCACGTTGTTGCGGTAGTAGGTCATCAGGACGGCGTTTTGTTCGTCCAGGTACAGGATCTTGCCCAGAGCATCACTTTGCTCCGACAGCAGGTCCATGTCCTTCACATGCTTGATCAGCGCCAGGCCATCGCCTTCCGGCAGCGTGGTATGGGGCGAGTAAGGCACACGGCGCAACAGGGCCAGGTACAGGTCGAGCTGGCGCGCCATGGCCTGTTCGTCCAGGGCCAGGCGGGTGGTGGACAACAACGCCAGCGCTACCAGGTTGACCGGGTTCACCGCTGCGGCTTCGTTCAAGTGGCGCGCCACCTGTTCGCCCAGGCGGTTGGTGGTCTCGTTGAGCCAGGCCGGTTTGTAGTTCGGGCCCAGGTCCTGGGTGCGCCAGTCCGGCTGCTCGGCGTCGAGGAATTCGGCCAGCTTGATCGGTTCGCCGAAGTTGACCGCGACCTGGCCAAAGCGCTGCTTGAGCGCGCCGACCACTTTGAAGATATCGAAGATCGATTCTTTCTTCTTGCTCGCGCCCCGCAGTTCGCCGAGGTAGGTACGGCCTTCGAGCACGCGCTCATAACCGATATACACCGGCACGAACACGATCGGCATGCGCGAGGAGCGCAGGAAACTGCGCAGGGTAATCGCCAACATGCCGGTCTTGGGTTGCAGCATGCGCCCGGTGCGCGAACGGCCGCCTTCGACGAAGTACTCCACCGGGAAGCCTTTGGTGAACAGGGTGTGCAGGTATTCGTTGAACACCGAGGTGTACAGCGGGTTGCCCTTGAAGGTGCGTCGCATGAAAAACGCACCGCCACGGCGCAGCAGGCTGCCGATGACGGGCATGTTCAGGTTGATGCCGGCGGCGATGTGCGGCGGGGTCAGGCCGTTCTTGAACAGCAGGTAGGACAGCAACAGATAGTCGATGTGGCTGCGGTGGCAAGGCACGTAGATGACCTCGTAGCCCTGGGCAACCTTTTGCACACCTTCGATGTTGTTGACCTTGATGCCGTCGTAGATCTTGTTCCAGAACCAGCTCAATACCACTTCAAGGAAGCGAATCGCGGTGTAGGTGTAGTCCGAGGCGATCTCGTTGCCGTAGCGCAGGGCCTGGGCCTTGGCTTTTTCGGGGCTGATCTTTTCCCGCTCGGCTTCGTCGGCGATGGCCTGGCGCACCAGTGGCATGTTGACCAGGCCTTTCACCAGGTTGCGACGGTGTGACAAATCGGGACCGATTACGGCAGTTTTCAGGTTACGAAAGTGCACGCGCAGGATGCGCTGGGCCATGCGCACGGTGCGTTCGTGGCCTTTATTGTGCTCGATCAATTCACGCAGGTTGATAGGCGCAGAGAATTGCACGCGGGTCTTGCGGCCCAGGATCAGGATGCTCAACAGCCGGCGCAGACGCCCGGTCACAGCCCAACTGTCGGCAAACAGCAGCTTCCACGGGCTGGACTCGCTTTCGGGTGACTGGCCCCAGAACACGCTGACCGGAATGATTTGTGCATTCTCTTCGGCGTGTTCGGTCAGGGTGTTGACCAGCCGGGTCAGGGTGGGCGGTGCGCCGCGTTTGTCCTGGCGGCCGAGCCAGTCGGGATCTGGCGTGAGGTAGAAGAACGCCGCCGGTTCCATCAACGGGCCCACCGATACTGGCAACACCGGGCGCGGCAGGCCGGCCTTGGTGCATTCGGCATCGACCACCGCCAGTTCAGTGAGGGAGGGCGATTGCAGGACGTAGAACACCGGCCGGCTGCGGTCCAGGTTAAGGGTTAGGGACGACTGGTTGATCGTCTCTGAGCGAACCCAGAGGTACAACAGTCGGCGCAAGGTGCCAAACACCAGACGGCGGAACGGGGAGCGGGTCATAGGCGTGCTGCTTCAAGTGGAAAAAACCGAGCAGGTGCTCGGGCGGGTAGTGTGCCGTATTCGCCGAAAATCGGCAAAAAAGCGGCTAAATAAACTTGAGTTGAAGCTTTTTGAGCCTGTCATATACTCGGCAGTTCAATGCGACTGACTCAACAATAAAAAGCATGTGGGAGCAAAACAGATGGCAACGCGCGAAACCGGCAATGTGAAGTGGTTCAACGATGCAAAGGGCTATGGTTTTATTCAGCGCGAGGATGGCAAGGATGTGTTCGTGCACTACCGCGCCATTCGCGGTGAAGGCCACCGTTCCCTGGCTGAAGGCCAGCAGGTGGAGTACGCCGTGGTGACCGGCGAGAAGGGTTTGCAGGCTGAGGATGTGGTGGGTCTTTAAGCATCACCACAATCAACTGTGGGAGCTGGCTTGCCTGCGATAGCATCACTTTGGTCTGCCTGAAAGACCGAGGTGCTTGCATCGCAGGCAAGCCAGCTCCCACATTGATTGGGTTTGCAGTTTTAAATCAGGCTGTTTTCCAGGTGATCTGCTCTTCACCGTCGGCGCTGATGCGAATCCAGGTGTCGGCGCTTTCTTCACCTTCTTCCTCGACCCAGGTCCCCGGTGCGCAACGCACTTCAACGTTCAGCACAGCAAACGCAGCGCGGGCGCAGGCGATGTCGTCGTCCCACGGGGTCTGGTCGCTTTCCAGGTACAGGCTGTTCCATTTGCCTACAGCTTTCGGCAGCCAGGTGACGGGCACGCTGCCGGCCTTGCACTTGTAGGTCTGGCCCTTCTGGACCCAGTCGGAGCACGGACCCAAGGCGGCGCCCAGCCAGGCGGCGATGGCCTTGTGGTCGACGTCGGCATCCTTCAGGTAAATCTCGATATCAGGTTGGCGCATGGATGTTCCTCGTTGCGGGATTCGAAAATCCATTCGCGGAAAAGTCGGTTATTGAAGCACGAAATAATCGTAGCGCATCGACACCGTGACCTTCAGCGGTTCGGCGGCCTCGATCACTTCGTTGCGGCGCTCGGCGCTGGCCCGCCAGCCGTGGGGCGTCATGGCCAGCAGGTTGGCGCGGTCTGCAGGCTCGGCCAGGCTCAGGGTGAACTCAAGCGTCTCGCTGTGGGCCAGGCTCATGCCCTCCGGCACCAGGGCCAGGTGCTTGTCGTCGGTGTACTCGCGCACTTCGTCGTACAACCGCTCGCGCAGTTCCATCAGGTGACCGCTGGTCGGGCCAACCTTCATCAAACCGCCGCCTGGGCTGAGCAGGCGCTTGGCCTCTTCCCAATCCAATGGGCTGAACACGCTGGCCAGAAACTGGCAGCTGCCTGACGCCAACGGCACGCGGGCCATGCTGGCGATCAACCAGGTCAGCGCCGGGTTGCGCTTGCAGGCCCGCTTGACCGCTTCCTTGGAGATGTCCAGCGCGTAGCCATCGGCCTGGGGCAGGGCATCGGCGATCTGCGCGGTGTAGTAACCCTCGCCACAGCCGATGTCCACCCAGCGTTGTGGTGCGCGCTCGGCGGCCAGTTCCGCCAGGCGCCTGGCCACCGGAGCGTAGTGCCCGGCGTTGAGGAAGTCGCGGCGCGCCGCCACCATCGCCAGGTTGTCTCCCGGGTCGCGGCTGTTCTTGTGCTGCACCGGCAACAGGTTCAGGTAGCCCTGGCGCGCGCGGTCGAAACGGTGCCCGGCCGGGCAGGCCACACCGTTGTCCACTGCGTTGAGCGGGGCGCTGCAAAGGGGGCAGGCGAGCATCAGGCGAGCAACTTGATCAGGGTCTGGTAGTAGATTTCGGTCAGCACATCGAGGTCGCTGGCCAGGATGCGTTCGTTGACCTGGTGGATCGTCGCGTTGACCGGACCCAGCTCGACCACTTGGGTGCCGAGGGTGGCGATGAAACGCCCGTCGGACGTGCCGCCACTGGTCGAGGCCTTGGTGTCACGGCCGGTGACCGCCTTGATGCTGGCCGAAACGGCATCCAGCAGGGCGCCGGGTTCGGTGAGGAACGGCAGGCCCGACAGCGCCCACTCCACGTGCCAGTCCAGGTTGTGCTTGTCGAGGATCGCTGCCACGCGTTGCTGCAGGCCTTCGACGGTGGACTCGGTGGAAAAACGGAAGTTGAACACCGCCGTCAGGTCGCCCGGGATCACGTTGGTCGCGCCGGTACCGGAATTGAGGTTGGAGATCTGGAAACTGGTTGGCGGGAAGAAGGCATTGCCGTCATCCCAGTGCTCGGCCGCCAGTTCCGCCAGGGCCGGAGCGGCCAGGTGGATCGGGTTCTTGGCCAGGTGCGGGTAGGCCACGTGGCCTTGCACGCCGCGTACGGTCAGGGTGGCGCCGAGGGAACCGCGACGGCCGTTCTTGACCACATCGCCCACCAGGGTGGTGCTCGACGGCTCGCCGACGATGCACCAGTCCAGGCGTTCCTTGCGGGCTGCCAAGCGCTCGATCACGGCCTTGGTGCCATGGTGCGCCGGGCCTTCTTCATCGCTGGTGATCAAGAACGCGACCGAGCCGCGGTGGTCCGGGTAGTCGGTGACAAAACGCTCCGATGCCACGAGCATGGCCGCCAGGCTGCCCTTCATGTCCGCCGCGCCACGCCCGCAGAGCATGCCGTTTTCGTCGATCAGCGCGTCGAACGGGTCGTTCTGCCAGGCGTTCACTGGACCGGTGGGCACCACGTCGGTGTGACCGGCAAAGCACAGCACCGGGCCTTCGTGCTTGCCATGGGTGGCCCAGAAGTTGTCCACGTCTTCAATACGCATCGGCTCGAGCGCAAAACCGGCGTCGCCCAGGCGCTGCATCATCAGCTTCTGGCAATCGGCGTCGATCGGCGTGACCGAGGGGCGACGGATCAGGTCGATGGCAAGTTGAAGGGTCGGCGAAAGGTCGGCATGGGCCGTCATGGGAAAACTCCGGGAAGCGTGTGATGGGCGCAGGACGAATGTGGAATACAGAGCCTGAGGCGACGCAGAGCCAATGTGGGAGCTGGCTTGCCTGCGATGGCATCGCCGCGGTGTGTCTCCCAGACCGCGGCGTCTGCATCGCAGGCAAGCCAGCTCCCACAGAGAGCAGCGCTCGGCTAAGACTCGCAAAACGGCCGTTATCTTATAGCAAAACGGCGGCCAGAGGCCGCCGTTTAGTGCATTGCGCAAGTTTTTACACGGCCGGTTCAGGCGCCGGCGTCGCTGCAGGTTTGGGCAGCGACGAAAGGAACGCCATGATCAGCGCCGCCACGTACGGCAGCGACTGCACCAGCAGCATCACCACCCAGAAGCGGATGTCGTTGCTGGGCAGGCCCTGCACCAGGTAGATCCCCAGCGCCGCGCCCCACAGCAGCAGCATGATGAACATCTCTTCGCGGGCTTCGGAAATCGCGACCCAGAAGCCGTGGTTATCGGCGTTCTTGGGTGTACGGAAGAACGGAATGCTGCTGGTGAAGAAGCCGTACAGCACCGCCTTGGCGATGGTGTGGGACAACGCCAGGCCTGCGAGGGCCGCGCAGAACGCATCCTTGAGGTTCACGCCAACGGCGCGGCGGTACAGGAAGATGATCTTGCCCACTTTGAACACGAACAACGCCAAGGGCGGGATCGCGAAAATCAGCAGCGGCGGGTCGACGCGCGTCGGCACGATGATCATCGCCGCCGACCACAACAGGGCGCCCACGGTGAAGAAGATGTTCATGCCGTCCGCCACCCACGGCAGCCAGCCCGCGAGGAAGTGGTAGCGCTGGCCACGGGTCAGCTCGGTGTCCTTGCCGCGCAGCAAGCTGGCGGTGTGACGCTTGATGATCTGGATCGCGCCGTAAGCCCAGCGGAAACGCTGTTTCTTGAAGTCGATAAAGGTATCCGGCATCAAGCCTTTACCGTAGCTGTCGTGGTAATACGCCGCCGACAGGCCTTTCTCGAATACGCGCAGGCCCAGTTCGGCGTCTTCGCAGATGCACCAGTCGGCCCAGCCCAATTCTTCGAGCACCGAGCGACGGGTCATGGTCATGGTGCCGTGCTGGATGATCGCATCACGGTCGTTGCGGGTGACCATGCCGATATGGAAGAAGCCTTTGTATTCGGCGTAGCAGAGCTTCTTGAAGGTGCTTTCGTGCTGGTCGCGGTAGTCCTGCGGCGACTGCACCACGGCGATTTTCGGGTCGGCGAAGTGCGGCACCATGTGCTTGAGCCAGTTCGGCGACACGCAGTAGTCCGAGTCGATCACCGCGATCACTTCGGCATCCTTGGCGGTGTGCGGGATCAGGTAGTTCAGCGCGCCGCCCTTGAAACCGGCCAGGGGCGAGACGTGGAAGAACTTGAAGCGCGGGCCGAGGGTTTCGCAGTAGTCGCGCACCGGCTCCCAGACGGCCGGGTCCTTGGTGTTGTTGTCGATGATCAGGACTTCGTAGTCCGGGTAATCGAGGGCTGCCAGGGCGTCGAGGGTCTGTTTGACCATCTCCGGCGGCTCGTTGTAGCACGGCACGTGGATCGACACTTTTGGGCGGTAGTCTGAATCCCCTTCAACCGGCAGGAATTCACGCCGACGTTTGTGGGTCCACACCGCCTCGGCCAGCTCATGGGCTTCGGTCAGCAACACGATAAACACGCCGAGGGCGCCGAGTGCCAGCAAGACGCCGACCGTCACGCTGAACCAGGTGCTGTATTGCTGGCTGTAGTCGTAGCCGATCCACACCAGCACCGAACCGCACAGGAATGCGATAAAGGTCAGGAAGGTACGGCCTCGCTGGCGCAGGGCCGAGCCGTCGATCATCAGCAAGGTCAGCGACAGCAGTGCCAGTACCACCGAGCCGATGGCCAGTACGCGCCATTGCGGGATCGCGACCACCGGGCCTTCAAAGTTGAATTTCTGCTGGCGCGCGGCGTTGTACACGCCCCAGTAGGCGCCGGCGGAGCCTTCGTCACTGACTTTCCACGGCTGGTCGAACGCCTCGATCACGAAGTAGTTGTAGCCCTGGCGGTTGAGCTTGTTCACCAGCGTGCGCAGGTAAATGGCCTGGTCGGCCGGCGACGTTTCGTTACCACCGCGCATACGGCCGTTACTCGGCCAGCCGACTTCCGACAGCAGCAAGGGCTTTTTCGGGAATAGTTTTTTCAGGTCTCGGGCACGGTCGAGTACGTATTGGCCGGCCTTGTCCATCGGGATGTATTCCCAGAACGGCAGGATGTGCGCGGCGATCAGGTCGACGTGCTTGGCCAGTTGCGGGTTCTTTTCCCAGATGTGCCATTGTTCGGAGGTGGTCACCGGCACTTTCACGGCGGCACGCACCCGGTCGAGCAGCACGATCAGCGCTTCGGGGGTGATTTCTTCGCGGAATAGCGCTTCGTTGCCGACCACCACCCGTACCACGCTGCGCGAACTGTTGGCCAACTCGATGGCGCGCTGGATTTCACGTTCGTTGCGTTCCAGGTCCGGGCTGATCCAGATGCCCAGGGTCACCCGCAGGCCGAATTCTTCCGCCAGCTTTGGGATGTCTCCCAGGGTGCCGTCAACCGAGTAGGTACGGATGTTGTCCGTCAGCTTGCTCATGATCGCCAGGTCCTGGCGCATCTGATCGTCAGTCGGGTATTGGTCTTTCTGTGGGAACTGGCCTTGTTGGAACGGCGAGTACGAAAACCCGGAGATCTGTTCAGGCCAGTTGGGGGTGGTGACCGGGCGGTTGATCAGCGCCCAGAAGCCGGTGAACAGCGCGGCGATTGCCAGCACGATCACCAGGTTGAGTCCAAATTTACGCGATGCCATGGCTATTTCGGGTTCCAAAGGGTGTGGAACGAAAAGAGGTGTCGGCCTGCGCCGAACGGCGCGCATCCTACACCGGCCCTTCCCTGACCGTACAGCAAGCAGAGAAAAACCGGACATTAGTCAGCGAAAGGCCATCTAAGTTCTTTACTTGTAGCTTGTCGCTTCGAACTTGTCGCTCTGTAGTCCATAATGCGCGCCGGTTTTTGGGGTAATGGTCATGAGTACAGAAGATCCACGGTTTGCAGGCGTCGCCCGCTTGTATGGCATTGAAGGCCTGGAACGCTTGAAAGCGGCCCATGTGGCGATCGTCGGCGTCGGCGGCGTGGGTTCCTGGGCGGCGGAAGCCATGGCCCGTTGCGGGGTGGGCGAGATTTCGCTGTTTGACCTGGACGACGTCTGCGTCAGCAACAGCAACCGCCAGTTGCATGCCCTGGACAGCACCGTGGGCAAACCCAAGGTCGAGGTGATGGCTGAGCGCCTGCGCGGCATCAACCCGGATTGCACGGTGCACGCGGTGGCGGATTTCGTCACCCGCGACACCATGGCCGAATACATCACGCCAGACATCGACTGCGTGATCGACTGCATCGACGCGGTCAACGCCAAGGCGGCGCTGATTGCCTGGTGCAAGCGCCGCAAGATCCAGATCATCACCACCGGCGGTGCCGGCGGGCAGATCGACCCGACGTTGATCCAGGTGTGCGACTTGAACCGCACCTTCAATGACCCGCTGGCCTCCAAAGTGCGCTCAACCCTGCGCCGCGACTATGGTTTCTCGCGCACCGTGACCCGCCACTACAGCGTGCCGTGTGTGTTTTCCACCGAGCAACTGCGCTATCCCAAGCCGGACGGCAGTATCTGTTTGCAAAAGAGCTTTGTCGGGGATGGGGTGAAGCTGGACTGCGCGGGTGGGTTTGGCGCGGTGATGATGGTGACGGCGACGTTTGGCATGGTCGCGGCGACCAAGGCCGTGGATAAGATCGTCGCCGGGGTGCGTAGGCCGTCGGAGCGGGTCAAGCCTGCTTAACTATCCTGCCGAACCAAGCTCAAAATGTGGGAGCGGGCTTGCTCGCGAATGCGGTGGCTCAGTCAATCATGTATAGACTGACACGGCGCTTTCGCGAGCAAGCCCGCTCCCACATTTGGTTTTAGGTATGGCCCAACGCTCGCATACGCTGCAGGACTGCGTTGAGGCCATTGCTGCGGGACGGTGACAATTGGCGGGAAAGCCCCAGCTGGTTGAACCAGTCCGGCAGATCAACGGCCTGCAACTCGGCGGCCGTCAACCCATTCACCCGCGCCAGCAGCAACGCCACCAACCCGCGAATCATCCGTGCATCGCTGGCGGCAGCAAACTGCCAACGGCCATCCTGCAAGTGCCCCACCAACCACACCAGGCTTTCGCAGCCCTGCACCAGGTTGGCGTCGACTTTATCCCCGTCGGCCAGGGCCGGCAGACGCTCGCCCCATTGCATCAGCATCCGCGCGCGCTGTTCCCAACTGCCGACAGCCTGGAAGGCGTCAAGCGCGGTCACTGCATCCACCGGCAAATTCATCGCAGCATATCCAGCGCTTGATCCAGCGCTTCAAAGAAACGCTCCAGATCATCGGAGTCGTTGTACAGCGCCAGGGACACACGAATCGCCCCCGACAGGTGCATCGCCTTGAGCAACGGCATCGCACAGTGATGGCCGGCCCGCACGGCAATGCCTTGCTCCGTCAGCAGGTGGGCGAGGTCAGCGTTATGCACGCCATCGACCACGAAGCTGACCAGGGCCACCTGGGGATATCCCAATACTTGCACACCGTTGCGCGCTTTGAGCCCGCGCAACAGGTAGTCGTGCAGGGCTGCTTCATGGGCGATCACGGCGTTGGGGTCCAGCGAACTCAGGTAGTCCAGGCTGGCCCCCAGGCCGATCACGCTGGCGATCGGCGGCGTGCCGGCTTCGAAACCCAGGGGCGCCGGGCGAAAGCTGGCGCTGTGGTAGTCGGCCTGTTGCACCATCTCGCCACCAAACTGCCAGTGGCGCAGGTGGTGCAGGGCTTCGTTGCGGCCAAACAGCACGCCGACGCCGTCCGGCCCGTAGAGTTTGTGGCTGGAGAACACATAGAAGTCGCACCCCAGGGCCTGCACGTCGTGACGGCCATGGACGATGCCCTGGGCACCGTCGATGACGGTCAGCGCGCCGTGTGGCTGGGCCAGCGCCAACAGGGCCTCCAGGGGCTGCCAGGCGCCGAGCACATTGGACAACTGGCTCACCGCCAGCAGGCGCGTGCGTGGGCCGATCAGTTCGGCGGCGACGGCAAGGTCAATCACGCCGTCGTCACCCAGGGGCAATACCACCAGGTTCAGCGCGCGGCGTTTGGCCAACTGCTGCC
Organism: Pseudomonas sp. TE24901; assembly: GCF_054058375.1. Classification (NCBI taxonomy): domain Bacteria; kingdom Pseudomonadati; phylum Pseudomonadota; class Gammaproteobacteria; order Pseudomonadales; family Pseudomonadaceae; genus Pseudomonas; species Pseudomonas sp. TE24901. Next base: position 153,849 of record NZ_JBSSAF010000013.1, on the reverse strand, counting down.
AGGGCAGCAGGTTGGCATGGTGTTCCAGGGCGCTGATGACAATCTCATCGCCCGCATTGAATAAGTGCTCAAGGCCATAGGCCAAGAGGTTCAGCGCCGATGTCGCGCCGTGGGTAAACACGATTTGCCCGCTGTCACCTGCGTTCAGCCACTGCGCGACCTTGTTGCGGCTGTCTTCAAAAGCCTGTGTCGCGTGAGCCCCCGGCAAATGCTGGGCACGGTGCACATTGGCTGCGCCATTGGCGTAGTAATGGCTGATGGCATCCAGCAGGGCTTGGGGTTTTTGCGTGGTGGCGGCGTTGTCCAGGTAGGTCTGGTCTTGCCGTTGCAGGGTGGCGATGGCCGGGAAGTCGGCGCGCCAGGGAGAGGGCACAAGCATGGTGATAAAGACTCGTATAAGCGAGCCCCTGGGTGGGGGCCCGCTAGTGGCATCGAGTGGCTGCTTAGTTGTGAGCGTGCAGCGCTTCGTTCAGTTCGATGGCCGATTTGTGGGTTTTGCACTCCACGGCACCGGTCTCGGAGTTGCGGCGGAACAGCAGGTCCGGCTGGCCGGCCAGTTCGCGTGCCTTGACCACCTTGACCAGTTGGTTCTGCTCGTCCAGCAACGCAACCTTGGTGCCGGCGGTGACGTACAGGCCCGACTCCACGGTGTTGCGGTCGCCCAGCGGGATACCGATACCGGCGTTGGCGCCGATCAGGCAGCCTTCGCCCACCTTGATCACGATATTGCCGCCGCCCGACAGGGTGCCCATGGTGGAGCAACCGCCGCCCAGGTCCGAGCCCTTGCCGACGAACACGCCAGCCGACACACGGCCTTCGATCATGCCCGGGCCTTCGGTGCCGGCGTTGAAGTTGACGAAACCTTCGTGCATCACGGTGGTGCCTTCGCCCACGTAGGCGCCCAGGCGCAGACGCGCGGCGTCAGCGATCCGTACGCCGGCCGGAACCACGTAGTCGGTCATTTTCGGGAACTTGTCCACCGAGAACACTTCCAGCAGCTCGCCACGCAGGCGCGCTTCCAGTTGGCGTTCGGCCAGTTCGGCGATGTCGATTGCGCCCTGGCTGGTCCAGGCCACGTTCGGCAGTTGCGGGAACACACCGGCCAGGCTCAGGCCGTGTGGCTTGACCAAGCGGTGGGACAGCAGGTGCAGCTTGAGGTAGGCCTCAGGCGTGGAGGTCAGTGCGGCGTCTTCAGCCAGCAGGGTGGCGACCAGCGGCGTGTGACTTTCAGCCAGGCGGTTGAGCAACGCGGCTTGGGTGGCGTCGACATTCTTGAGCGCATCAGCCAGCTGCAGTGCTTGGCTGATGGTGAAGGTAATGGCCTGGTTGCCTTCGGTGTAACCGAGGATCGGCGCGATGGCCGCGACGATTTCAGCCGAAGGGTTGAGCAGCGGCTGCGCGTAAAACACTTCCAGCCAAGCACCTTGGCGGTTCTGAGTGCCGACGCCGAAGCCCAGGCTGAACAGGGAATTGGACATGCTGTTACCTCTACAAAATGGAAAGGGCTGGCCTACTTGAGGGCCGCCGAATAACTATCTGGCTTGAAGCCAATCAGGGTTCTGTCACCGAGATCAAGCACCGGGCGCTTGATCATCGAAGGTTGCGCGAGCATCAATTCAATGGCTTTCGACTGATCGAGATCGGCTTTGCGTTCGTCTTCGAGTTTGCGAAAGGTGGTGCCCGCACGGTTCAAAACCACCTGCCAACCGTGCTCGTTGCACCATTGGGTCAAGTGTTCGCGGTCGATACCGGCTGTTTTGTAGTCGTGGAACTCATAGCTCACAGCGTGCTCATCGAGCCAGGTGCGGGCCTTTTTCATGGTGTCGCAGGCTTTGATGCCGAAAAGGTGCAACGTTTTGCTTGAAGCGGTCAAGGAATTGCCCCCTTTGAGCGTGTGAAAACGGAAGGTCACGGATTATGCCACGACCAGCGGGTTTGGGTGCCGCTCGTCATGCCGGCGTGCGACTTATGTGCAAATGTCAGGCTGCAGCCAGGTGGGTAACATAGCTGGGTTATATGGCACTTCAACGGCGAGTTGTTGCCGTATGTGTGTCGTTGCACGTCGATTGTCCGGGAAACCCGCGTTATGCAAACCGCCTACACCGTTCTTATTCTGCTGATGCTGGTCAGCGTTTCGCGTCTGGTCGGGCGTGTCATTCCTCTGCCGTTGCCCCTGGTGCAGATTGCCGCCGGCGCCTTGCTGGCGTGGCCTACGCTAGGGTTGCACGTGGCACTGGACCCGGAGCTGTTCCTGTTTCTGTTCCTGCCGCCGTTGTTGTTCTCCGATGGTTGGCGCATGCCCAAGCGAGAGCTTTGGCGGCTGCGCGGGCCGATCCTGACGTTGGCGGTGGGGCTGGTGCTGTTCACGGTAGTCGGTGCCGGTTACTTCATTCACTGGATATTGCCTACGATCCCGCTGCCGGTGGCCTTCGCCCTGGCGGCGGTTTTGTCGCCGACGGATGCTGTGGCCGTGTCCGCCATTTCCCAGAATCGTTTGCCTACTCCGCTGATGCACATGTTGCAGGGCGAGGCATTGATGAATGATGCGTCGGGCCTGGTGACCTTCAAGTTCGCCCTGGCGGCGGCATTGACCGGGGTGTTTTCCCTGGCCGATGCCAGCCTCACGTTTGTCTTGGTGGCCGTCGGTGGCCTGGCCGTGGGGGTTGCGCTGAGCTGGCTGGTGGGCCGCTTGCGCACCTGGATGATCGCCCGGGGTTGGGACGACCCGGCGACGCATGTAGTGTTCATGTTGCTGCTGCCGTTTGCCGCGTATGTGTTGGCTGAGCGTTTGGGTGCATCGGGGATTTTGTCGGCGGTAGCAGCGGGCATGATGCAAAGCTGGCTCGACCTGCTGCCGCGCCAGACGAGCACGCGTTTGCTCAACCGCAGCGTCTGGTCGTTGTTGGAGTTTGCTTTCAACGGCTTGATCTTCCTGCTGCTGGGCCTGCAACTGCCGGACATCATCAAGGCGGTGGTCAGCCATGAGCCGACGTTGTGGCCGACCTTGTTGTATCGCTGCCTGGACGTGGCGGCGATCTTCCTGGTGTTGCTGGTGCTGCGCTTTATCTGGGTACAGAGTATTTGGCGGCTGTCGGGTTTGCTGCGCAGGCTGCGAGGCAAAGGTGAGCTGACGCTGGTGCCAACGGCGCGTTCATGCTGGTTGCTCACCGTCGGTGGCGTGCGCGGTGCAGTGACGCTGGCCGGTGTGATGTCGGTGCCGCTGCTGCTGGCGCCGGGGCAGGACTTTCCCGAGCGTGACCTGCTGACCTTTATCGCGGCAGGGGTGATCCTGTTATCGCTGATTGCTGCGTGCATTGCCTTGCCACTGTTGTTGCGCGGCGTCGAAAAGAGTCCCGATGAGAAGCGCCACAACGAGGTTCGCGAGGCCTGGAAGAAAACCGCCGTGGCCGCGATTCATGCCCTGGAAACCGAGGAACTTGCTGAAACCGAAACCCAGGACGCCGCCCAGGCCGCGCTCGCTGCTGAGTTGAAGGCACGCTTGATGTCGGAATACCGCCACCAGTTGGAAGTGTTCAACGACTCGGTCGAGGCCCAGGCGCTGGCGCAACAGATGGACCTGCTTGAGCGCAAGTTGCGCCTCAAGGCCCTGCGGGCGCAGCGCCTGGAATTGTATAGCTTGAGCCGTCATCACCAGATTGGTGATGACGTGTTGCGGGAGGTGTTAGCGGAGCTGGATATGAGCGAAGCGAACCTGGGATCGCTGAAATAAGTCTCAGGGGCTCTATCGGTTTTTAGGGTACAGCGCACGGATGAACTGTTTGTCGGTTTCTGACAGTTCATAGTTCTCGGATGTGGGCATGCCGTTAGTGAAGTACTCCCCCGGCATGCTGTAGTGCATGATTGAGCGCGGGTCATACTGAGAAGAATAAACCTGGCGAGGATCAAATTTTTTCAGTATTTGGTCGTCAGCCTCTTTCCTGGGTTGTTTGTAGCGATCGTGCTCTTGATAGACGTTTTCTGCATTGAACTCTAAAGTCCGGTAGGGATGTTGGTGCTCATGCTTCAAACCCAAGGCATGGCCGAACTCATGCGCTATCGTCTGGCTGGTTTTTGTAACCAAGCCGTGTGCAAAACCGATAACCATCGTGGGCTTTTGGGCGGGAACCTTCTTCGCATTTACGCCGACTGTCGATGAGCCCCCATAGGAATTATTGTCCGCTGCAATCCTGATATCGGCGTCGGGTGATTGGGTGAACTCAAACGTCAGATTGACGTGAGGCGCCCACTTATTGATGCTGGTTTTGGTGAGTTGCTCTTGCTCCGGCGTCATGCCAATCAACGAGATCTTGAGTGTCGAGTGTTGTGGCCAAAGGTCCGCAGGGAATGCCACGCCACGTTTTTTTCTACTGAGCGCGGATGTTTCCGGCGCCTGGTTGTTGTAGGCATGCTCAGGGGCGGCGGCTGTTGGATGGGCAGTAGGGTTGATGCTCAAAATGCACGGTCTCGCTGACGAAAGGAGTCTGGAGTCCATGTAGTGGTGCTGTTTGAGGGAAACGTTCCAACAAAGGCGTAGCTTAATACTTGTGGCGCTGTAGGAAATGCTCAGCATCCCGCACTGCATTGCGCAGTGCGGGCGTGTTTGATGACTGATGACGCTGAATAAACGCACGAACCCGCTCCGCCGCTTCCACACGTTCGCATCGAGGCGATGCCATCGCAGGCAAGCCAGCTCCCACATGAGCCACGTCCACAACATTAAAATTTATATAGTCAGGCGCGTGAGCTCGACGCCAGGCTCCTGAGTCACGACGATGGCTTCCTGCGAGCGCAGGCACAGCTCCGGGTCGAACAGCGGCTGGTTATCGGCGTCGGTGATGAAGAACACGTCTTTCACGCGCTCGCCGAGGGTCGCAATCGTGGCGTTCTGCAACGACTCGGCCCAAGCCCAGGCGCTGGCGCAACAGATAGATCTGCTTGAACGCAAGTTGTGGCTCAGGGCCCTGCGGGCGCAGCGCCTGGAGTTGTATAGCTTGAGCCGTCATCACCAGATGGGTGATGACGTGTTGAGGGAAGTGTTGGCGGATCTGGATATGAGCGAAGCGAACTTGGGAGTGATGAAGTAGAGGTTCGCACTGAGTAACTATCAGGTGGGTAATTTGTATAGTTTGCGTACGATGGCTTTGTCTCCTTCCGAGAGATGGGTATTGGCACCGACACCTCTTCCATCAAGGGTGACAATATCCGGGAAGTCGTAATGCATGATGGACTTACTGTCATAGCGGGTGACGAGCAAATGGTCGCCAACAGGTAGTTTCAGGAACTGACTATAGACGAGCTCTTTCGGGAAGTGCTCGCTGGTGTAACCTTCGTAAACAGCGTCTATGTCCCAGTTGATATCGTGCTCAGGGTTTTGGTGTTCGTGCAGCAGCCCCAGGGCATGGCCGAATTCGTGCAGCGCATTTGCACGGAATTCCCTCGAATCATCGAGTCGTTCCAAGTGCATCGTCGGTTCGCTCAGCGGCACGTTTTTCGCGTCGGTGCCAATCGCGGACCAGTTTCTCTTGATGCCGGGGTCATCAGAGATTCGAATATCGCCCTCTCTGCCATCGACAACCCGAAATTGAAGGGCGGGAGTGTTATGCGCCCACTCCCTGATCGCATCTATCACCAGAGCCTTGCTTTTCTGGTCTCTAAGGTCAACAGCAACGGTTATGACGCCTGCGGGCCAGCGTTTGGTTGTGTCTGCGAGGCCTCTTTTGGTCCGGCCGGTGCGCGCAGAGGTGGGAGTTTCGCTATCTAAGGGCGGCAGTGGGAAATGAACGTTGCCAGAAAGTTGAGCGGTCGGGTTCATGCGCTGTACTCCAAGGGAATGTCCCAATGAGTGTTAAGCGCGAAATTCTGGTTCCCCTTGTTCAAGTGAGCATGGCCCCGCACTGTGTTGCACAGTGCGGGGTTGGCAAGGGTTACTGAGTGCGCTGGACAAAATCGCGAATTCGCTCAGCCGCCTCCACGCACTCCGCCAGTGGTGCAACCAGTGCCAAACGCACTCGCCCTGCACCCGGGTTGAAGCCATCCACTTCCCGCGACAGGTAGGAACCCGGAACCACGGTTACGTGTTCTTGCTCGAACAGGTCGCGACAAAAGGTGGCATCGTCTCCATTCACATTCGGCCACAGGTAGAACCCGCCATCCGGTGCCTGCACATCCAGTACCGGCTTGAGAATGGCTAGCACGGCGTCGAATTTCTCGCGGTACAGGTCACGGTTGGCCAGCACATGGGCTTCGTCTTTCCAGGCTGCAATGCTGGCCAACTGGGTTTGCACCGGCATCGCGCAGCCGTGGTAGGTGCGGTACAGCAGGAAGGCCTTGAGGATGTCGGCGTCGCCGGCCACAAAACCGGAGCGCAGGCCTGGCAGGTTGGAGCGCTTGGACAGGCTATGGAACACCACGCAGCGCTTGAAGTCCTGGCGGCCCAGCTCGACGCAGGCGCTCAACAGGCCCGGTGGTGGGGTTTGTTCGTCGAAGTACAGTTCGCTGTAGCACTCGTCGGCGGCGATGACGAAGTCATGTTCGTCGGCCAGGGTGATGAGTTTTTTCAGGGTATCGACCGGGATCAGCGCGCCGGTCGGGTTACCCGGGGAGCACAGGAACAGGATCTGGCAGCGCTTCCAGATGTCCGGCGTCACGGCATCGAAATCCGGGTTGAAGCCGTTGGCATCCAGGCAAGGCAGGTAGTGCGGCTTGGCCCCGGCCAGGAACGCCGCGCCTTCGTAGATCTGATAGAACGGGTTCGGGCTCACCACCAGGGCGTCGTCACCACGATTGACCACGGTCTGGGTGAAGGCGAACAGCGCCTCGCGGGTGCCGTTGACCGGCAGGATGTTGCGCGCCGGGTCAAGCCAGCCCTTGGGTACATTGAAGCGGCGTTCGCACCAGGCGCCGATGGCCTCGCGCAAGGCCGGGATGCCCAGGGTGGTCGGGTACACCGCCATCTGGTCGAGACTGTCGGCCAGGGCCTTGGCGACGAACTCAGGTGACTTGTGCTTGGGTTCGCCGATGGACAGCGCGATCGGGCGCTTGTCCGGGTTCGGCGTGACGCTGCCCAGCAGGGCACGCAGTTTTTCGAACGGGTAGGGCTGGAGCTGGTTCAGGGCGTTGTTCATAAAAGTCTCTTAGGTAAGCGCAGACCCTGTGGGAGCTGGCTTGCCTGCGATGGCTTCGCCTCGGTGTGCCAGATACACCGTGGCGGCCCTATCGCAGGCAAGCCAGCTCCCACATGAATCGGGTTAACACATTCAATAATCAAATAGTCAGCCGGGTGAGCTCGACCCCAGGCTCTTGGGTCACGCTCAACTGCTGCACGATGGCTTCCTGCAAGCGCAGGCACAGCTCAGGGTCGGACAGCGGCTGGTTATCGGCGTCGGTGATGAAGAACACGTCTTCCACGCGCTCGCCGAGGGTCGCAATCTTGGCGTTCTGCAACGACAGGTCGAACTCCAGGAAGATCCCGCCGATGCGTGCCAGCAACCCCGGGCGATCCGGTGCGCTGAGTTCCAGCACGGTTACCGGCCGCTGGGCGTCGTTGGAAATGGTCACCTGGGGCGCAAACGCAAAGTGCTTGAGCTGGCGCGGTACCCGGCGCTGGATGATGGTCGGGTAGTCGTCAGGGTTGCGCAGGGCCTCGGTAAGGCCTTCGCGGATCTTTTTCACCCGCACCGGGTTGTCACCAATCGAGTCGCCGTCGGTGTCGAGCACGATGTAGGTGTCGAGGGTGAACTGGCTGCTGGAGGTGATGACCCGTGCGTCATGAATGTTCAGGTTGAGCTGGTCCATGGCGGCCACGGTCACGGCGAAGAAGTCGTGCTGGTCCGGCGCATAGATGAAGATCTGCGTACCGCCTTCGAATTCGCGCTGGGTGGTTTCCTTGATCAGCACCAAAGGCCCGCCATCGGCCGGCTGCTGCAGGATCGCGTCACTGTGCCAGGCCACATCGCCGGCGGTGTGGCGCAGGAAGTAGTCGTCGCCCAGTTGCGACCAGAGTTGCTCGACATCGTCCGGGTCGTTGCCGCCACGCACCAGGATGTCCAGGGCTGCGCTTTGGGTGCGGCGGATCTGCTCTTCGCGGTCCACCGGGTTTTCCAGGCCACGGCGCAAGGCGCGCTTGGTCTCGGTGTAGAGCTGGCGCAACAGGCTGGCACGCCACGAGTTCCACAGCGTGGGGTTGGTGGCGTTGATGTCGGAGACCGTCAGCACATACAGGTAGTCGAGACGGGTTTCATCGCCGACGATGCCGGCGAAGTCGTGGATCACCTGCGGGTCGGACAAGTCCTTGCGCTGGGCAGTGGTGGACATCACCAGGTGGTTCTGCACCAGCCAGACGATCAGGCGGCTGTCCCACAGGGGCAACTGGTGGCGCTGGCAGAACGCCTCGGCGTCGACGGCGCCGACTTCCGAGTGGTCGCCATGGCGGCCCTTGCCGATGTCGTGGTACAGGCCGGCGAGGTAGATCAGCTCCGGCTTGGGCAGCTTGGCCATGAGTTTGCTGGCCAGCGGGAATTTCTCTGACACCTGGGTGTATTGCAGCTTACGCAGGTGCTTGATCAGGTTCAGGGTGTGGGCGTCCACGGTGTAGATGTGGAACAGGTCGTGCTGCATCTGCCCGACGATAAAGCCGAATTCCGGCAGGTAGCGCCCGAGGATGCCGTAGCGGTTCATGCGCCTCAGGTTGCGGTGGATGCCGATCTTGCACTTGAACAGCTCGATGAACAGGCTGGTGTTGCGGATATCGTTGCGAAAGTCATCGTCGATCAGGTGACGGTTTTCCCGCAGCAAACGGATGGTGTCGGCGCGCACGCCCTTGATTTCCGGCTGCTGGGCCATCAGCACGAAGATCTCCAGCATGGCGAACGGGGTGCGTTTGAAGACGTTGTCGTTGCGCGCCTCGATATAGCCGTCGTGCAGTTGGAAACGCGCGTTGATCGGCTGCGGCGGCGCTTCATCCTCGGGCGCCAGGATCACTTCCTCGAAGTGCTGGATGATCAGGTCGCTGAGCTGGGCAATGCTCATGACCACCCGGTAATACTGCTGCATGAAGCTTTCGATGCTGGTCTTCGCGTCTTCGCCTTCAAAACCCAGCAGGGTGGCGATGGAGCGCTGGTGGTCGAACAGCAGGCGGTCTTCGGAGCGTCCGGCGAGCATGTGCAAGGCGTAGCGCACTTTCCACAGGAACTCCTGGGAGGAGGCCAGCAGGGCGTTTTCGCTTTCCACCAGGAAACCTTCGCCGGCCAGGGCCCGCAGGTTCAGGGTGCCGTACTGGCGACGGGCAACCCACAAAATCGTCTGGATATCCCGCAGGCCACCGGGCGAACCCTTGACGTTGGGTTCCAGGTTGTATTCGGTGTCGTTGTATTTGTGGTGCCGGGCCTTCTGCTCGGCGCGTTTGGCCAGGAAGAAGTCCTTGCTTGGCCACATGTGCGCGGTGCTGGTGACTTCGAGCATACGCTGGCGCAGGCGTTCGGGGCCGGCGATGGTGCGGCTTTCCATCAGGTTGGTGATGACGGTCAGGTCGGCGCGGGCCTCTTCGGCGCATTCGTCCACCGAGCGCACGCTCTGGCCGACTTCCAGGCCGATGTCCCACAACAGGGTGAGAAAGCGCTCGATAGAATCGCGAAAGATCTCATGGTCGGCGCTGTCCAGCAGGATCAGCAGGTCGATGTCGGAGTAGGGGTGCAGCTCGCCGCGCCCGTAGCCGCCGACCGCCACCAGGGCGATGTCGGCGTCCTCGCTCCAACTGAATTGCTCCCAGGCCTTTTGCAGGATGTTATCGACGAACCAAGCGCGGTCCTCGATCAGCCTGCGGATGTCCCGGCCGCTGCGAAAGCGCTCATCGAGCACCTCGCGGGCCTGGCGGATAGCCTTCTTGAAGGCGGCGATGGGGCTTGCCTTCAACGCCAGTTCGGCCTGGAACTGGCCACGGTCGAAGAGTTCGGGATCCACCTGGGGCATCGATCGGTTTTCCTTTCTATCTATCAGTCAGTCACAACACAGTGGGGGGAAAACCTAAGCAAGCTTTACGCCGAAGCCGCACCCGACGTGCGCGGGATCGTGTCGTCGGCGCGCAAGGTGAAGATCTCGTAGCCGGTGTCGGTGACCAGTAGGGTGTGCTCCCACTGGGCCGAGAGCTTGCGGTCCTTGGTGATGGCGGTCCAGCCGTCGCCCAGCACCTTGGTGTCGGCCTTGCCCTGGTTGATCATCGGTTCGATGGTGAAGGTCATGCCTGCTTTCAGCTCCATACCGGTGCCGGCGCGGCCGTAGTGCAGGATCTGTGGCTCTTCGTGGAACACAGTGCCGATGCCGTGACCGCAGAACTCGCGCACCACCGAGAAACCGTTCTTTTCGGCGTGCTTCTGGATCACTTCGCCGATGTCGCCCAGGCGGCAGCCGGGTTTCACGATCTCGATGGCCTTGTACATGCATTCCTGGGTCACCTGGGACAGGCGCTCGGCCCAGACCGGCACGGTGCCGACGTGGAACATGCGGCTGGTGTCGCCGAAGTAGCGGTCCTTGATCACGGTGACGTCGATGTTCAGGGTGTCGCCGTCCTTCAGGGGCTTGTCGCCCGGGATCCCGTGGCAGACCACGTGGTTGACCGAGGTGCAGATGGACTTGGGGAAACCCTTGTAGTTCAACGGGGCAGGGATGGCCTTTTGCACATTGACTATATAGTCGTGGCAGATCTGGTTCAGGGTGTCGGTGGTGACGCCGGGCTTGACGTGTTCGGCGATCATTTCCAGCACGTCGGCAGCCAGTTTGCCGGCGATACGCATGCCGGCGATGTCTTCGGCGGTTTTCAAACTTACGGTCATACAGGCTCTCTCTAGCGCGACGCGCTGAAATCAATACGGTTTACGGGCGTGCGACAAAAGGTTACAGAATTCGCACAAGCCACAAAAAACGCGATTCTATCAGACGATGGCGTCAAATCATGAGCCTCTGATAATCGCTTCTCTCTATAAGGTAGGGGGTTGTGGGCTCTATTCAAGGGCTTGCGTGAACGCGGTCGGCGGCAGATGTGATTGCGGGTTTCGTTTTCGTCGATGCTGTGGTATAAAATGCGCCGCTTTCCGGGGATACCCCGCAAAGCTTAAATCCACACACGTGTCGACACGATGACCTGGGTGCCGGAGGCCTTGATGCCGCTGGTTGGTCATTGGGATACGTGGAGGCCAAACCCGACTTATTAAGGAACTATCATGTCCCAAGTCAATATGCGCGATATGCTGAAGGCCGGTGTGCACTTCGGTCACCAGACCCGTTACTGGAACCCGAAAATGGGTAAATACATTTTCGGCGCGCGTAACAAGATCCACATCATCAACCTTGAAAAAACCCTGCCAATGTTCAACGAAGCTCTGACTTTCGTAGAGCGTCTGGCCCAGGGCAAAAACAAGATTCTGTTCGTCGGCACCAAGCGTTCCGCTGGCAAGATCGTTGCTGAAGAAGCAGCACGTTGCGGTTCGCCGTACGTCGATCACCGCTGGTTGGGCGGCATGCTGACCAACTTCAAGACCATCCGTGCTTCCATCAAGCGTCTGCGTGACCTTGAAGTACAAGCCGAAGACGGTACTTTCGCCAAGCTGACCAAGAAAGAAGCGCTGATGCGCTCCCGTGACCTGGAAAAGCTCGATCGTTCCCTGGGTGGTATCAAGGACATGGGCGGTCTGCCTGACGCACTGTTCGTTATCGACGTTGATCACGAGCGCATCGCGATCACCGAAGCCAACAAGCTGGGCATCCCTGTTATCGGCGTAGTCGATACCAACAGCAGCCCGGAAGGCGTTGACTACATCATCCCAGGCAACGATGACGCAATCCGCGCTATCCAGCTGTACATGGGTTCGATGGCTGACGCTGTAATCCGTGGTCGCAACCACGTTGCTGGTGGTACCGAGCAGTTCGTTGAAGAAGCTCCGGTAGCTGCCGCTGAGTAATAGCGCCCTGGCGTTGACTCAGTAAGCAAAAAGGGGGCTTGGCCCCCTTTTTGCCACCTCGAAAACCATTTGTCGGCAGCGCAGCTACATCATTTGTAACGTGCAGCGGCCTACAAGGGTGGTTCGGGAAGAATTGATCGCCCGTTTGATCGGGTGGAATGGTTGAAAACCTATCCAAGAGGATTTTGAAATGGCAGAGATTACTGCAGCGTTGGTTAAAGAACTGCGTGAGCGTACCGGCGAAGGCATGATGGATTGCAAAAAGGCCTTGACCAAGGCCGGCGGCGACATCGAAAAAGCCATCGACGACATGCGTGCTTCGGGCGCCATCAAGGCCGCCAAGAAAGCAGGCAACGTAGCTGCTGAAGGCGCTATCGCTCTGAAAGAAGACGGTAAGTCCGCTGTTCTGCTGGAAGTGAACTCGCAGACCGACTTCCTGGCTCTGCAGGACGACTTCAAGGCATTCGTGGCTGCCAGCGTTGAAAAAGCATTCGCTGACAAGCTGACCACCGTTGAGCCTCTGATCGAAGCTCAAGAAGCTGCTCGCCTGGTACTGGTCGGCAAGGTTGGCGAAAACGTCAACATCCGTCGCCTGGCCCGCGTTGAAGGTGACGTGGTTGGTGGTTACCTGCACGGCAACAAGATCGGTGTAGCGGTTGTTCTGAAAGGCGGTGACGTAGAGCTGGCCAAAGACATCGCTATGCACGTTGCTGCAAGCAACCCTGAGTTCCTGCTGCCTTCGGAAGTTTCGGCCGAAGCGATCGAGCGTGAAAAAGCTGTGTTCCTGCAGCTGAACGAAGAAAAAATCAAAGGCAAGCCAGAAAACATTGTTGAGAACATGGTCAAAGGCCGTATCAGCAAGTTCCTGGCTGAAGCAAGCCTGGTTGAGCAGGCGTTCGTCAAGAACCCTGAAATCAAGGTTGGCGACCTGGCCAAGAAAGCCGGTGCTGAAATCGTTTCCTTCACCTACTTCAAAGTAGGCGAAGGCATCGAGAAGCCGGTCGACAACTTCGCTGAAGAAGTTGCTGCCCAGCTGGCTGCCGCCAAGCAATAAGACAGTTTTAAACTGTCGCCCGAAAGAGGCTGCCCGCTCACGCGCGCAGCCTCTTTTCAAATGGGAAGGCTGATTTTATTTGGCTTCCCCTCGGAACTGGCTTACAAAGCCGTGTTCCGATGGCGCTGTGATAGCGTCCAGCTAGAGTGAACGCAAGCCGTAAACGGCTCGCCAAGAATTTTTAAAAAATACGCCGCAGGAGAGATTCGCAATGGCTCAGCAGGGCAGTGGTTATCAGGCTCGCTATAAACGCATTCTACTCAAGCTTAGCGGCGAGGCCCTGATGGGCTCGGAAGAGTTCGGGATCGATCCCAAGGTGCTCGACCGCATGGCGCTGGAGGTCGGCCAGTTGGTCGGAATCGGCGTACAAGTCGGTCTGGTGATCGGTGGCGGCAACCTGTTCCGCGGCGCTGCACTGAGTGCGGCCGGGATGGATCGGGTCACGGGCGACCACATGGGCATGCTGGCCACTGTGATGAACGCCCTGGCCATGCGCGACGCTCTGGAGCGCGCCAATATCTCGGCCATCGTGATGTCGGCTATTTCCATGGTCGGCGTGACCGATCACTATGATCGTCGTAAAGCCATGCGCCACCTGAACGCCAAGGAAGTGGTGATCTTTGCCGCCGGCACGGGTAACCCGTTCTTCACCACCGATTCGGCTGCCTGCCTGCGTGCCATCGAGATCGATGCTGACGTGGTGCTCAAGGCCACCAAGGTGGATGGTGTGTACACCGCAGACCCATTCAAAGACCCGCATGCCGAGAAGTTCGATCATCTGACCTACGATGAAGTGCTGGATCGCAAGCTGGGCGTGATGGATCTGACGGCAATTTGCCTGTGCCGCGACCACAAGATGCCGCTGCGCGTATTTAACATGAACAAGCCCGGCGCCCTGCTGAATATCGTACACGGCGGCGCGGAAGGGACTCTGATCGAGGAAGGCCAACAATGATCAACGAAATCAAGAAAGACGCCCAAGCGCGTATGCAGAAATCCCTGGAGTCTCTGAGCCATGCATTCGGCCAGATTCGTACCGGCAAGGCGCACCCAAGCATCCTGGGCAGCGTGATGGTGCCTTACTACGGCGCCGACACTCCGCTGAGCAGCGTGGCCAACGTCACCGTGAAGGACTCGCGCACCCTGCAGGTCGTGGCATTCGAGCGCAACATGCTCGCTGCCGTTGACAAGGCAATCCAGAGCGCTGGCCTGAACCTCAACCCGACCAACCTGGGTGAGTTGCTGCTGATCTCCATGCCTGCCCTGACCGAAGAAACCCGCAAGGGCTTCACCAAGCAGGCACGCAGCGCTGCAGAAGATGCCCGTGTGGCCGTGCGCAACATCCGTCGCGATGCCTTGGGTGACCTGAAGAAGCTGGTCAAGGACAAGGAAATCAGCGAAGACGAAGAGCGTCGTGCCGTTGCCGATATCGACAAGCTGACTAAAGATGCCGAGGCCCAGATCACCAAGGCCACGGAAGAAAAAGAAAAGGACCTGATGGCCGTATAAGGGGTCAGGACGCCTTCATGGAAAAGACCAAGCAGACTGTACCCTCTGTGGTGCCGCGCCATGTCGCGATCATCATGGATGGGAATAATCGCTGGGCGAAGAAACGCTTTATGCCGGGTGTAGCCGGGCATAAAGCGGGTGTCGATGCGGTGCGGGCCGTGATTGAGGTGTGCGCCGAAGCCAAGGTCGAGGTGCTGACCTTGTTCGCCTTCTCCAGTGAAAACTGGCAGCGGCCTGCCGAAGAAGTCAGCGCCTTGATGGACCTGTTCTTCAAGGCCCTGCGTCGTGAGGCCAAGCGTCTCAACGACAACAACATCAGCCTGCGCATCATTGGTGATCGCTCGCGGTTTCACCCGGAGCTGCAGGCGGCCATGCGCGAGGCCGAGGCTATCACGGCCGGCGCCAACCGTTTTGTGCTGCAGATCGCAGCCAACTATGGTGGTCAGTGGGATATCGCCCAAGCGGCGCAACGCCTTGCCCGCGAAGTGCAGGCCGGTCATCTGCGGCCGGATGACATTACGCCTGAATTGCTGCAAACCTGCCTGGTCACCGGTGACCTGCCGTTGCCGGACCTGTGCATTCGTACCGGTGGCGAGCATCGCATCAGCAATTTCCTGCTGTGGCAGCTGGCTTACACCGAGCTGTACTTCTCCGACCTGTTCTGGCCGGACTTCAAACACGATGCCATGCGCAATGCGCTGGCCGATTTCGCTTCCCGTCAGCGTCGCTTCGGTAAAACGAGCGAGCAGATCGAAGCTGGAGCCCGGGTTTAAATGCTTAAACAACGAATCATCACTGCACTGATCCTGTTGCCGATCGCCTTGTGCGGGTTCTTCCTGCTCGATGGTTCCGGCTTTGCGCTGTTTATCGGCCTGGTCGTGACCCTGGGCGCCTGGGAATGGGCGCGCCTGGCGGGTTTCAATGCGCAATTGCCACGCGTGGTGTACGCCGCGGTGGTCGCGGTGCTGCTGTTTCTGATGCATACCCTGTCGAGCATCGTCGTGCCTTGGGTGTTGGGGGCGGCGGTGTTGTGGTGGGCGCTGGCGACCTTCCTGGTGCTGACGTTTCCGCGTACCAGTGGTCACTGGTCCAGTGTTGCCAGCAAGCTGGTGATTGGTTTGCTGATTCTGCTGCCGGCCTGGCAAGGGTTGGTGGAGATCAAGAATTCGCCCATGGGCAACTGGCTGATCATGGCGGTGATGGTGTTGGTGTGGGGTGCTGATATCGGTGCGTACTTCTCGGGTCGGGCCTTTGGCAAGCGCAAGCTGGCGCCGGCCGTGAGCCCGGGCAAGAGCTGGGAGGGCGTGTACGGTGGTCTGGCGTTGACTCTGGTCATTACGCTGGTGGTCGGTGTTGTGCGCGATTGGTCGGTGAAGGAGGTTTTCCTGGCCTTGTTGGGCACCGCTGTCGTCGTGTTTATTTCGGTGGTTGGCGACCTCACTGAGAGCATGTTCAAGCGCCAGGCCGGGATCAAGGACAGCAGCAACCTGCTGCCAGGTCACGGTGGTGTGCTGGACCGTATCGACAGCCTGACTGCTGCGATCCCGATCTTTGCAGTGCTGTTGTGGATGACCGCTTCGTGAGCCGCCTGCAGCAAGTGACCGTGCTGGGTGCAACCGGCTCGGTAGGGTTGAGCGCCCTTGATGTGATTGCTCGCCACCCGGACCGTTATCAGGTCTTTGCCCTGACCGGGTTTACGCGTCTGAGTGAGCTGCTGGCGTTGTGCGTGCGCCACGCGCCGCGTTTTGCTGTAGTGCCTGAGGCGGCGGCAGCCCGTGGCTTGCAGGACGACCTGCGCGCTGTCGGGCTCGCCACTCAAGTGTTGGTGGGCGAGGAGGGGCTTTGCCAGGTTTCGGCGGATGCCGAGGTCGATACCGTCGTGGCAGCCATCGTTGGCGCTGCGGGCCTGCGTCCGACGCTCGCGGCTGTCGATGCGGGCAAGAAGATCCTGCTGGCAAATAAAGAAGCGCTGGTGATGTCTGGCGCACTCTTCATGCAGGCGGTGCGCAAGGGCGGCGCCGTACTGCTGCCTCTCGACAGTGAGCACAACGCGATTTTCCAGTGCATGCCGGGGGATTTTTCCCGTGGTCTGAGCCAGGTAGGCGTGCGTCGCATTCTGTTGACCGCTTCGGGTGGCCCGTTCCGTCAGACGCCTTCGGCGGAGCTGGAGCATGTCTCTCCGGATCAGGCCTGTGCCCATCCGAACTGGTCCATGGGGCGCAAAATCTCCGTAGACTCAGCCAGCATGATGAACAAGGGCCTGGAGCTGATCGAAGCCTGCTGGCTGTTCGATGCCCGGCCGGACCAGGTCGAGGTGGTGATTCACCCGCAAAGTGTGATTCATTCCCTGGTCGACTATGTGGATGGTTCGGTATTGGCGCAGCTGGGTAACCCCGACATGCGCACACCGATCGCCAATGCCTTGGCGTGGCCTGAGCGGATCGACTCCGGGGTTGCGCCTCTGGATTTGTTTGCCATCGCCCGCCTGGACTTCGAGGCGCCGGACGAGCAGCGCTTCCCATGCCTGCGTCTGGCGCGGCAAGCGGCCGAGGCGGGCAACAGCGCGCCAGCCATGCTCAATGCGGCCAATGAAGTGGCGGTGGCGGCGTTTCTTGATGGGCGCATCCGCTTTCCGCAGATCGCGAGTATCATCGAGGACGTGCTGAGCCTTGAGCCTGTGGTCGCGGTGAATGATCTGGGCGCGGTGTTTGAGGCGGATGCAAAGGCTCGAGCGCTGGCCGGGCAATGGTTGAACCGCAATGCGCGTTAGTCTGTCGGCGCAGTAGGCCTTCAGGCACTGGATTGGAATGCGGAGAAATTAGATGAGTGCGCTCTACATGATTGTCGGCACCCTGGTTGCTCTGGGTGTGCTGGTTACCTTCCACGAATTCGGCCACTTTTGGGTGGCGCGTCGTTGCGGCGTCAAGGTATTGCGCTTTTCCGTCGGTTTCGGCATGCCGTTGGTCCGCTGGCACGATCGCCATGGTACCGAGTTCGTGATTGCAGCCATTCCGCTGGGCGGCTACGTCAAGATGCTCGATGAACGTGAAGGCGAAGTGCCGGCCGATCAACTGGACCAATCCTTCAACCGCAAGAGCGTTCGTCAGCGTATCGCCATTGTGGCTGCGGGCCCGATTGCCAACTTCCTGTTGGCGATGGTGTTCTTCTGGGTCTTGGCCATGCTGGGCAGCCAGCAGGTGCGCCCGGTCATCGGTGCGGTCGAGGCGGACAGCCTGGCGGCCAAGGCTGGCCTGGTTGCCGGGCAGGAAATTGTTTCCATTGATGGCGAACCTACCACTGGCTGGGGCGCGGTCAACCTGCAGTTGGTTCGTCGCCTGGGCGAAAGCGGCACCGTCAATGTGGTAGTGCGTGAGCAAGACTCCACCACTGAAACCCCGCGTGAGCTGGTCCTGGATCATTGGCTTAAGGGCGCTGATGAGCCTGATCCGATCAAATCCCTGGGTATTCGCCCATGGCGTCCTGCGCTGCCGCCGGTACTTGCCGAGCTGGACCCGAAAGGTCCGGCCCAGGCTGCAGGCCTGAAAACCGGCGATCGCCTGTTGGCGCTTGATGGTCAGTCGCTGGGTGACTGGCAGCAAGTGGTCGATCTGGTGCGTGTACGCCCTGATACCAAAATTGTGCTGAAAGTTGAGCGCGATGGTGCTCAAATCGACGTCCCTGTGACCTTGTCGGTACGCGGGGAAGCCAAGGCGGCCGGGGGGTACCTGGGTGCTGGAGTCAAGGGCGTAGAGTGGCCGCCGTCGATGGTTCGGGAGGTCAGTTTCGGGCCTTTGGCAGCGATTGGCGAAGGTGCAAAACGCACTTGGACCATGAGCGTGCTGACCCTCGAATCCCTCAAGAAAATGTTGTTCGGCGAGCTCTCGGTAAAAAACTTGAGTGGACCGATAACCATTGCTAAAGTGGCGGGCGCTTCTGCCCAGTCGGGTGTCGCAGATTTCCTGAATTTCCTGGCTTATCTGAGTATTAGCCTGGGGGTTCTGAATTTGCTGCCCATTCCAGTATTGGATGGGGGGCATCTGTTGTTTTATCTGGTCGAGTGGGTGCGTGGTCGCCCCTTGTCGGATCGGGTGCAGGGTTGGGGGATACAGATCGGTATCAGTTTGGTGGTCGGGGTGATGTTGTTAGCCCTGGTCAACGATCTGGGACGACTGTAACGCTTCGCTGAATTGCGAATCTGCCGCATTTTGCGGCAGTTTGTTTATTGCCAGTTGGAATAAGAAAGGACTTCATGAAACGTCTGCTGCTAACTGCGGTTCTCACCGTATTGATGATCGCCGAAGTTCACGCCGAGTCCTTCACTATCTCCGATATTCGCGTCAACGGCCTCCAGCGGGTTTCCGCGGGTAGCGTCTTTGGTGCCTTGCCGTTGAACGTCGGGGAACAGGCTGATGACCGTCGCCTGGTGGAATCCACTCGTGCGCTGTTCAAAACCGGGTTCTTTCAAGATATCCAACTGGGTCGCGAAGGCAACGTCCTGGTCATCACCGTCGTCGAGCGACCTTCCGTCGCCAGTATCGAGATCGAGGGCAACAAGGCGATCTCCACTGAAGACCTGATGAAGGGCCTCAAGCAATCCGGCCTGGCCGAAGGCGAGATCTTCCAGCGCGCCACCCTTGAGGGTGTGCGTAACGAACTGCAACGCCAGTACGTTGCCCAGGGCCGCTACTCCGCGACCGTGGAAACAGAAGTGATCCCGCAGCCTCGCAACCGTGTCGGCCTGAAGGTCAACATCAACGAAGGCACCGTGGCTGCCATTCAGCACATCAACGTGGTGGGCAACACCAAGTTCTCTGATGACGACCTGATCGATCTGTTCGAACTCAAGACCACCAACTGGTTGTCGTTCTTCAAGAACGATGACAAGTACGCCCGTGAAAAACTCTCCGGTGACCTGGAGCGCCTGCGTTCCTACTACCTGGACCGTGGCTATATCAACATGGATATCGCTTCGACCCAGGTGTCCATCACGCCGGACAAGAAACACGTCTATATCACTGTCAACGTCAACGAAGGCGAGAAGTACACCGTTCGTGACGTGAAGCTCAGCGGCGACCTGAAAGTCCCTGAAGACCAGGTCAAGGCCCTGCTGCTGGTGCAGAAGAACCAGGTGTTCTCGCGCAAGCTGATGACCACCACTTCCGAACTGATCACCCGCCGCCTGGGTAACGAAGGCTATACCTTCGCCAACGTCAACGGCGTGCCGACCCCGCATGATGATGACCATACCGTGGACATCACCTTCGTTGTCGACCCAGGCAAGCGTGCCTACGTGAACCGTATCAACTTCCGTGGCAACACCAAGTCTGCGGACGAAGTGCTGCGCCGTGAAATGCGCCAGATGGAAGGTGGCTGGGCGTCGACTTACCTGATCGACCAGTCCAAGACCCGTCTTGAGCGCCTGGGCTTCTTCAAGGAAGTCAACGTCGAGACACCGGCTGTACCGGGTGTGGATGACCAGGTTGACGTGAACTACGCCGTGGAAGAACAAGCGTCGGGTTCGATCACCGCAAGCGTCGGCTTTGCACAGAGTGCGGGTCTGATCCTCGGTGGTTCGATTACCCAGAACAACTTCCTTGGTACCGGTAACAAGGTGTCCATCGGCCTGACCCGAAGCGAATACCAGAGCCGCTACAACTTCGGTTATGTCGACCCCTACTGGACTGCTGACGGTGTGAGCCTGGGCTACAACGCCTTCTACCGCACCACCGACTACAAAGACCTCGACGTTGACGTTGCAAGCTATGCGATCGACAGCCTGGGTGCCGGTGTCAACATCGGTTACCCGATCAGCGAAACTTCGCGTCTGACGTTCGGCCTGACCGCGCAACAGGATGAGATCAAGACCGGTGTGTACACCGTGGACGAGATCTTCAACTTCGTGCGTACCGAAGGTGACAAGTTCCTGAACTTCAAGGCATCGGCCGGCTGGTCTGAGTCGACCTTGAACAAAGGCGTACTGGCAACCCGTGGCCATTCCCAGAGCCTGACTTTGGAAGCAACCACGCCGGGCAGCGACCTGTCGTTCTTCAAGCTCGACTACCGTGGCCAGTTGTTCCAGCCATTGAGTGACAACTACACCATGCGCCTGCACACCGAATTGGGTTATGGCGATGGTTATGGTTCGACTCATGGTCTACCGTTCTACGAGAACTACTACGCAGGTGGCTTCAACTCTGTACGTGGTTTCAAGGACAGCACCCTCGGCCCGCGTGGTACTCCGAGCCGTGGTGTTGGCGTAACCGGCAACAATGGCACAGTGGCTGACTCGGACAACGACCCGCTGCCGTTCGGTGGCAACGTGTTGATCCAGGGTGGTGCGGAAATTCTGTTCCCGCTGCCATTCGTCAAGGATCAGCGTTCGCTGCGGACCTCGGTATTCTGGGACGTGGGTAACGTGTTCGACTCCAAGTGCGACCAGATCACCAACCCGAGTGGCGTGAAGTCTCAGACCCAGTGCAACGACATCAGTCTGAGCAACCTCGCCAGTTCTGTGGGTGTGGGTGTGACGTGGGTGACTGCGCTCGGCCCGTTGAGCTTTGCTCTGGCCATGCCGATCAAGAAACCGGATAACGCTGAAACCCAGATTTTCCAATTCTCCCTCGGCCAGACGTTCTAAGCGTCTGACCCAAGATAACGACAACGGATTCTGTAGGAGTACATCGTGCGTAAGTTGACTCAATTGGTTCTGCTGGCCACTGTGCTGGTAACCACCCCGGCCTTCGCCGAAATGAAAATCGCCGTCCTGAACTATCAGATGGCCCTGCTGGAATCGGACGCGGCCAAGAAATACGCCGTGGATGCCGAGAAGAAGTTCGGTCCGCAACTGACCAAGCTCAAAACCCTGGAAAGCAGCGCCAAGGGTATACAGGATCGTCTGGTTGCCGGTGGTGACAAGATGCAGCAAGGCGAGCGCGAGCGTCTGGAGCTTGAATTCAAGCAAAAGGCCCGCGACTACCAGTTCCAGTCCAAGGAGCTGAACGAAGCCAAGGCTGTTGCCGACCGTGAAATGCTGAAACAGCTGAAGCCGAAACTCGACAGCGCTGTGGAAGAAGTCATCAAGAAAGGTGCCTTTGACCTGGTGTTCGAGCGTGGCGCTGTGATTGACGTCAAGCCTCAATACGACATCACCCGTCAGGTGATCGAGCGCATGAACCAGCTGAAGTAAGCCATGACCGCGACTATCAAGCTCGGCGAGTTGGCCGAGTTCCTGGGGGCCACCTTGCGTGGCTCCAAGGAGAAAGAAATCACTGGGCTAGCCACCTTGCAGGAGGCTGGCCCAGCTCAGTTGAGCTTCCTCGCAAATCCCCAATACCGTAAATACCTGGTCGACAGTCAAGCCGCAGCCGTGTTGCTGAAGGCCGCCGACGCCGAAGGGTTTGCCGGGGATGCCTTGGTGGTAGCTGACCCCTACCTGGCCTATGCACGGGCATCGCACCTGTTCGATCCCAAGCCCAAGGCCGTAGCCGGGATTCACCCGTCTGCGGTGATCGCCGATGATGCCCAGGTTGATCCGGCGGCAAGTATTGGCGCCTTTGCGGTGATCGAAAGTGGCGCGCGTATTGCGGCTGGGGTAACGGTGGGTGCGCATTGCTTTATCGGCGCACGCAGCACCATTGGTGCCGATGGCTGGTTGGCGCCCCGTGTGACCCTGTACCACGATGTGCGTATCGGTGAGCGTGTGGTGATTCAATCGGGTGCCGTGATCGGGGGCGAGGGCTTCGGCTTCGCCAATTCGAAAGGCGTCTGGAACAAGATCGCCCAGGTGGGCGGTGTATTGATCGGCGATGACGTGGAAATCGGCGTCAATACCGCTGTTGATCGCGGGGCACTGGCCGATACCGTGCTTGGCAATGGCGTGAAGCTCGACAACCAGATTCAGATCGCCCACAACGTACAGGTCGGCGATCACACCGCCATGGCCGCGTGCGTAGGTATTTCCGGCAGCACCAAGATCGGCAAGCATTGCATGCTCGCCGGTGGCGTTGGGCTGGTGGGGCATATCGAAGTGTGCGACAACGTCTTCATTACCGGCATGACCATGGTGACCCACTCGATTACCGAGCCCGGGGCCTATTCATCCGGTACCGCCATGCAGCCCGCAGCTGAATGGCGCAAGAGCGCAGCGCGCTTGAGGCAGCTCGACGACATGGCTCGACGTCTCAAACAGCTGGAAAAGCGTGTTGGGGACGTGACCCCTGGCGGTAATGCTTCATCAGAAGGCTGATACCATTTCCATATCAAGTGTGCACAGCCGCTAGACTGCCTCCTTGATTTGCTAGCGGGGCGTGCTTTTAGTCCGCCCGCCCCCAATCTTTATTACAGGCTTCCCCCCGAAATGATGGACATCAACGAGATTCGCGAATACCTGCCTCACCGTTACCCGTTCCTGCTGGTGGACCGCGTAGTGGACCTCAATGTCGAGGAAAAGCGCATTCGTGCCTACAAGAATGTCAGCATCAACGAACCGTTCTTCAACGGTCACTTTCCTGCGCATCCAATCATGCCGGGCGTGCTGATCATCGAAGCGATGGCCCAGGCTGCCGGTATCCTTGGTTTCAAAATGCTTGACCTCAAGCCTGCCGACGGCACGCTTTACTATTTCGTGGGCTCCGACAAGTTGCGTTTCCGCAACCCGGTCACGCCCGGTGACCAGTTGATCCTGGAAGCCAAGTTCATCAGTTGCAAGCGTCAGATCTGGAAGTTCGAATGCCAGGCGTCGGTCGACGGCAAGCCAGTGTGCTCCGCCGAGATCATCTGTGCGGAACGCAAACTATGAGTTTGATTGACCCTCGCGCAATCATCGATCCGTCGGCCGTACTGGCCGCCGACGTTGAGGTCGGCCCGTGGTCGATCATCGGCGCAGGTGTGGAAATCGGCGAGGGGACAGTCATCGGGCCGCACGTGATCCTCAAAGGTCCGACCCGCATTGGCAAACACAATCGCATCTACCAGTTCTCCTCGGTAGGCGAAGACACCCCGGACATGAAGTACAAGGGTGAGGAAACGCGCCTGGTAATCGGTGATCACAACATCATTCGTGAAGGCGTGACCATTCACCGTGGCACCGTGCAGGATCGTGCCGAGACCACGCTGGGTGACCACAACCTGGTCATGGCCTATGCGCACATCGGCCACGACAGCGTGATCGGCAACCACTGCATCCTGGTCAACAACACCGCCCTGGCGGGCCATGTGCACGTTGATGATTGGGCGATCCTGTCCGGTTTCACCCTGGTGCATCAGTACTGCCATATCGGCGCCCACAGCTTTTCCGGCATGGGCACCGCCATCGGCAAGGATGTACCGGCGTTTGTCACGGTATTCGGCAACCCGGCTGAAGCGCGCAGCATGAACTTCGAAGGCATGCGCCGTCGTGGTTTCAGTGAAGATGCGATTCACGCCCTGCGTCGCGCCTACAAAGTGGTCTACCGCCAGGGGCTGACCGTTGATCAGGCGTTGGCCGAACTGGCCGAGCCTGCAGCACAGTTCCCGGAAGTCGCTGTGTTCCGCGACTCGATCCAGGCGTCGACTCGCGGCATCACTCGCTGATTATGGCCAATCTGCGTATCGCGCTGGTGGCCGGGGAAGCTTCCGGCGATATTCTGGGCGCAGGTTTGATGCGGGCCCTCAAGGCCCAGCATCCTGCGGTGGAGTTCATCGGCGTTGGTGGCCCCTTGATGCAGGCTGAAGGCCTCACCTCTTACTTCCCCATGGAACGCTTGTCGGTCATGGGGCTGGTGGAAGTGTTGGGCCGGCTGCGTGAGTTGCTGGCCCGCCGCAAGTTGTTGATCCAGACACTCATTGAAGAAAAGCCTGACGTTTTCATCGGAATCGACGCGCCCGACTTCACCCTCAATATCGAACTCAAGTTGCGTCAGGCCGGCATCAAGACCGTGCACTACGTCAGCCCGTCCGTGTGGGCGTGGCGGCAGAAGCGCGTGTTGAAGATCCGTGAAGGCTGCGACCTGATGCTGACCCTGCTGCCGTTCGAGGCCAGGTTCTATGAAGAGAAGGGCGTGCCGGTGCGGTTTGTCGGGCATACCCTGGCCGATACCATTCCGTTGCAGGCCGATCGCGCGGCGGCCCGGGCCGAACTGGGCTTGGCCGATGGCCCGCTGGTTGCGTTGATGCCTGGCAGTCGAGGCGGGGAAGTCGGCCGCCTGGGTGCCCTGTTTTTCGACGCGGCCGAGCGTCTGATGGCCTTGAAGCCTGGGGTGCGTTTTGTGCTGCCCTGTGCCAGCCCGCAACGCCGAGTACAGATCGAAACACTGCTGGAAGGCCGCAACCTGCCGTTGACCTTGCTTGATGGCCAGTCGCACCTGGCGCTGGCGGCCTGCGATGCAGTGCTGATCGCCTCCGGCACGGCTACCCTGGAAGCCTT
This sequence comes from Pseudomonas sp. TE24901, assembly GCF_054058375.1. Classification (NCBI taxonomy): domain Bacteria; kingdom Pseudomonadati; phylum Pseudomonadota; class Gammaproteobacteria; order Pseudomonadales; family Pseudomonadaceae; genus Pseudomonas; species Pseudomonas sp. TE24901. The sequence continues at coordinate 128,933 of NZ_JBSSAF010000013.1, read as the reverse complement.
GCTGTACAAGCGCCCGATGGTCGTGGCCTATCGTCTGGCGCCGCTGACCTTCTGGATTCTCAAGCGCATGGTCAAAAGCCCTTACATCTCCTTGCCCAACCTGCTGGCCCAGCGCCTGCTGGTGCCGGAGTTGTTGCAGGACGATGCGACGCCGGACGCCCTGGCGCAAACCCTCTTCCCGCTGATCGAGGGTGGCGAAGAGCAGACCCGTGGCTTCGACGAGATTCACCGCACCCTGCGTCGTGATGCGTCGAACCAGGCGGCAGATGCCGTGCTGACCTTGATCGGCCACAAACAGGAAACCCTATGACGACGCAAATGGGCCTGGATTTCAGCTTGGTGGCCGAAGCCCACGAACTGGTGGCTGGCGTTGATGAAGTCGGACGCGGCCCGCTGTGCGGTGCGGTCGTCACGGCCGCGGTGATTCTCGACCCGAACCGCCCGATCCTGGGCCTTAACGACTCGAAAAAACTCACCGAAGCTCGTCGCGAAAAGCTTTTTGACGAGATCTGCGAGAAAGCCCTGAGCTGGCATATTGCCCGAGCCGAGGTCGAAGAAATCGACGAATTGAACATCCTCCACGCCACCATGCTGGCCATGCAGCGCGCGGTGGAAGGCCTGCACGTCACGCCAAAACTGGCGATGATCGACGGCAACCGTTGCCCCAAGCTGGCCATGCCGGCGGAAGCGGTGGTGAAGGGGGATAGCAAGGTGCCAGCCATTGCCGCCGCCTCGATCCTGGCAAAGGTCAGCCGTGACCGTGAAATGGCGGCTTTCGAATTGATCTACCCCGGCTACGGCATTGGTGGGCATAAAGGCTACCCGACGCCCGTTCATCTGGAAGCCCTGGCTCGCCTGGGGCCCACGCCGATCCACCGCCGCTCGTTCGCCCCGGTGCGCCAGGCTTACGAGGCGCGGGAGAGCCTGAGCGAGGTTTAGTCGCGAGGCTGATGTTTTTGCCAAGGCCCGGTACAATCCGGGCCTTGTTGTTTTCCACGTATAAGAGATCACTATGCCGGCTTCATTCGTTCACCTACGCCTGCACACTGAATACTCCCTGGTCGACGGCCTGGTACGGATCAAACCGCTGGTCAAGACTCTGGTGGGCATGAACATGCCTGCGGTCGCGGTGACCGATCAGAACAACATGTGTTCGCTGGTCAAGTTCTACAAGAACGCCATGGGCGCCGGCATCAAGCCGATCTGCGGCGCCGACCTGTGGCTCTCCAATAAAGACCCGGATAACCCACTGAGCCGCATCAGCCTGCTGGCGATGAATGGCGTCGGTTACCGCAACCTCACCGAATTGATTTCCCGTGGTTTTATCGACGGCCAGCGCAATGGCTCGATCATCATCGAGCGCGAATGGGTCGCCGAGGCCAACGAAGGCCTGATCATGCTCTCAGCCGCTAAAGAGGGCGAGATCGGTATCGCGCTGCTGGGCGGTAACCCCCAGGAGGCCGAAGTGCTGGCCAGTGAGTGGATGCAGGTCTTTCCCGAGCGTTTCTACCTGGAAGTCCAGCGCACCAACCGCCCCAACGATGAAGAGCACCTGCACGCCGCCGTCGCCCTGGCCGACAAACTGGGCGCACCGCTGGTGGCCACCAACGATGTGCGCTTTATCAAGAAGGAAGACTTCGAGGCCCACGAAACCCGCGTGTGCATCGGTGAAGGCCGAGCGCTGGATGACCCGCGCCGCTCCAAGAACTACAGCGAAGAGCAGTACCTCAAAAGCGCCGAGGAAATGGCCGAGCTGTTCAGCGACCTGCCCGAGGCCCTGGAAAACTCCGTCGAAATCGCCAAGCGCTGCAATATCGAAGTGAAGCTGGGCAAGCACTTCCTGCCCAACTTCCCGATTCCCGATGGCATGACCATCGATGAGTACTTCCGCAAGGTATCGTTCGATGGCCTGGAAGAGCGGCTCACGGTCCTGCTGCCCAAGGACACTACCGAAGATTACGACGCCAAACGCCAGGTCTACGTCGACCGGCTGAATTTCGAGCTGGATATCATCATCCAGATGGGGTTCCCCGGTTACTTCCTGATCGTGATGGACTTTATCCAGTGGGCCAAGAACAACGGCGTGCCGGTGGGTCCTGGCCGGGGGTCAGGTGCTGGCTCGCTGGTGGCCTATGTGCAGAAGATCACCGACCTCGACCCGCTGGAATATGACCTGCTGTTCGAACGGTTCCTGAACCCGGAACGGGTTTCCATGCCCGACTTCGACGTCGACTTCTGCATGGACGGTCGTGACCGCGTGATCGAATATGTGGCCGAAAAATACGGCCGCAACGCGGTCAGCCAGATCATCACCTTCGGTTCGATGGCCGCCAAGGCTGTAATCCGCGACGTGGCGCGGGTGCAGGGTAAGTCCTACGGCCTGGCGGACCGCCTGTCGAAGATGATTCCGTTTGAAGTCGGCATGACCCTTGAAAAGGCCTTTGAGCAGGAAGAGATCCTGCGTGACTTCATCAAGGTCGATGAAGAAGCCGCCGAAATCTGGGACATGGCCCGCAAACTCGAAGGCGTGGTGCGTAACGTCGGCAAGCACGCCGGTGGTGTGGTTATTGCGCCCACCAAACTCACCGACTTTTCGCCGATCTATTGCGACGAAGAAGGCGACGGCCTGGTAACCCAGTTCGACAAGGATGACGTGGAGGCGGCCGGCCTGGTGAAGTTCGACTTCCTCGGCCTGCGAACCCTGACGATCATCGACTGGGCGCTCAAGACCATCAACCGTGACCGCGCCAAGGTGGGCGAAGAGCCGCTGGACATCGCGTTCATCCCGCTGGACGACAAGCCGACCTACACCCTGCTGCAAAAAGCCGAAACCACGGCGGTGTTCCAGCTTGAATCCCGCGGTATGAAGGAGCTGATCAAGAAGCTCAAGCCCGACTGCCTGGAAGACTTGATCGCACTGGTGGCCCTGTTCCGTCCGGGCCCGCTGCAATCGGGCATGGTGGATGACTTCATCAACCGTAAGCACGGCCGCGCCGAGCTGGCGTATCCGCACTCCGACTACCAGTACGAAGGCCTCAAGCCCGTACTGGCACCGACCTACGGCATCATCCTGTACCAGGAACAGGTGATGCAGATTGCCCAGGTGATGGCCGGCTACACCCTCGGCGGCGCAGACATGCTGCGTCGAGCCATGGGTAAGAAAAAACCCGAGGAAATGGCCAAGCAGCGCGGCGGTTTCATTGAAGGTTGCGCCACCAACAATATTGACGCGGACCTGGCCGGTAACATTTTCGACCTGGTAGAGAAATTCGCGGGTTACGGCTTCAACAAATCCCACTCCGCCGCCTACGGCCTGGTGTCGTACCAGACCGCCTGGCTGAAAGCCCACTACCCGGCGCCGTTCATGGCCGCGGTGCTCTCGGCGGATATGCACAACACCGACAAGGTCGTGACCTTGATCGAGGAAGTGCGCACCATGAAGCTGCGCCTCGACGCGCCGGACGTGAACGCCTCGGAGTTCAAGTTCACGGTGAACGACGAAGGCCGCATCATCTATGGTCTGGGCGCGATCAAGGGCGTGGGCGAAGGCCCGGTGGAAGCCATCACCGAAGCGCGCCAGGACGGGCCGTTCAAGGATCTGTTCGACTTCTGCGCGCGGGTCGACCTCAAGCGCATCAACAAACGTACCCTCGATGGCCTGATCCGCAGCGGCGCGCTCGACCGTCTTGGCCCGTATTTTCATGATGAGCCCAAGGCCTACCAGGCGAACATCGATCGCAATCGCGCGGTGCTGCTGACCGCCATGGAAGAAGCGATCAAGGCCGCCGAGCAAACCGCGCGCACCCACGACAGTGGTCACGCCGACCTGTTTGGCGGGCTGTTCGTCGAGGAAGATGCCGATGTGTACGCTAACCACCGCAAGGCCAAGGAGCTGACCCTCAAGGAGCGCCTCAAGGGTGAAAAAGACACCTTGGGCCTGTACCTCACCGGTCACCCGATTGACGAGTACGAAGGCGAGATCCGCCGCTTTGCCCGTCAGCGCATCATCGACCTCAAGCCTGCGCGGGATACCCAGACCGTTGCCGGCATGATCATCGCCCTGCGGGTAATGAAGAACAAAAAGGGCGACAAGATGGGCTTCATCACCCTCGACGACCGCTCGGGCCGTATCGAAGCGTCACTGTTTGCCGACGCATTCCACTCCGCCCAGTCGCTGCTGCAGACCGACGCCATGGTGGTGGTGGAAGGGGAGGTCAGCAACGACGACTTCTCCGGTGGCCTGCGCCTGCGGATCAAACGGGTGATGAGCATGGAAGATGCCCGTACCAACCTGGCCGAAAGCCTGCGTTTGAAGGTGAAAACCGAGGCGCTCAAGGGCGATCAGCTACGCTGGTTGGGTGACCTGCTCAAACGCCACCGTGGCGCGTGCCCGGTGACCATGGAGTACACCGGCAGCGACGCCAAGGCCATGTTGCAGTTTGGCGAGACCTGGCGAATTGATCCCGCCGATGGCTTGATTCAAGCTTTGCGTGACCAGTTCGGGCGAGACAACGTCTTCCTCCAATACCGTTGACGGTCAGGGCACCTGATCTCGACTAAACATTTAATCTCGACCTAAACGCGCCTCTCCCTTAAGGTAGGGCGCGAATAGACAACCGGCTGGCCAGGCACTCCCTGGCCGTCGACCCAAGACGGACGCTTATGAACCCGAATTTTCTTGATTTCGAACAGCCGATCGCTGACCTGCAAGCCAAGATCGAAGAGCTGCGCCTGGTCGGCAATGACAATTCGCTGAATATCGGCGATGAAATCTCCCGCCTGCAAGACAAGAGCAAGACGCTCACCGAAGACATCTTCGGCAAGCTGACCAGCTGGCAGATCGCGCGCCTGGCCCGCCACCCGCGCCGTCCGTACACCCTGGACTACATCCAGCACATCTTCACCGAGTTCGACGAGCTGCACGGTGACCGTCACTTCTCCGACGACGCGGCCATCGTGGGCGGTATCGCTCGCCTGGACGACCAGCCGGTGATGGTGATCGGCCACCAGAAAGGCCGTGAAGTGCGCGAGAAGGTGCGCCGCAATTTCGGCATGCCGCGTCCGGAAGGCTACCGCAAGGCGTGCCGCCTGATGGAAATGGCTGAACGTTTCAAGATGCCGATCCTGACCTTCATCGACACCCCGGGTGCTTACCCAGGTATCGACGCCGAAGAACGCAACCAGAGCGAAGCCATCGCCTGGAACCTGCGCGTCATGGCCCGCCTGAAAACCCCGATCATCGCCACCGTGATTGGTGAAGGGGGTTCCGGTGGTGCACTGGCCATTGGCGTGTGCGACCAACTGAACATGCTGCAATACTCGACCTACGCGGTGATCTCGCCGGAAGGTTGCGCCTCGATCCTGTGGAAAACCGCAGAAAAGGCGCCGGACGCTGCCGAAGCCATGGGCATCACCGCAGATCGCCTCAAGGGCTTGGGCATCGTGGACAAGGTCATCGCCGAGCCATTGGGCGGTGCCCACCGCGACCCGGCTGCCGCGTCTGCCACCATCCGTGCTGAACTGGCATCGCAACTGGCGATGCTCAAGAAGCTGGATAACGAAGCGCTGCTGGCCCGTCGCTACGAGCGCCTGATGAGCTACGGTCTCTAAGACCCACGCAATACCCAATGTGGGGGCCAGCTTGTGTGGGAGCGTGGCTTGCCCGCGATGCAGGCGCCTCGGTTATGCAGTTGTACCGAGGTGATGCTATCGCAGGCAAGCCAGCTCCCACACAAGCCAGCTTCCACATTTGCTTTGTGTATGCTGGGCTGACGTACTCCAGATTTGCAGCGGTAACCTGTGATGAAACCAGCTCTGTCCGGCAAACTCCTGCAAACCCTGGCCCCCTGGCGCAATGCCCCGGCCTGGCACATCGCATTCTCGGGTGGCCTTGATTCCACCGTCCTGCTGCACCTCCTGGCCTCTTTGGCAAACACCGAAACCCTGCCACCCCTCAGTGCTGTGCATGTTCACCATGGCCTGCAAGCAACTGCTGACCTGTGGCCGGAGCATTGCCAGTCGGTATGCGACACGTTGGGCGTGCCGCTGCGGATCATGCGCGTGCAGGTCCGGCCCGGTGCCAGTCTTGAGCGTGCCGCCCGCGACGCACGCTACCAGGCCTTCGCCGAAGTGATCGGGGCAGGGCAGGTGCTGCTGACGGGCCAGCATCGCGATGACCAGGCTGAAACCCTGCTCTTCCGCTTGCTGCGCGGGGCAGGCGTGCGCGGGTTGGCGGCAATGCCGGTGCAGCGCCCATTGGCGGATGGTTACCTGGTGCGGCCACTGCTGGATGTCTCCCGTGAAGCGCTGGAAGCCTACGCCCACGCGCATCAGCTCAAATGGATCGAAGACCCCTCGAATGCCGACCCGCGTTTTTCCCGCAACTACCTGCGTCATCGCGTGTTTCCCGTGCTCACCGAGCGCTGGCCCCAGGCCGTCTCAAGCCTGGCGCGTACTGCGGAGCATCTGAGTGAAGCCCAAGGCCTGCTGGATGAGCTGGCTCGGATGGATCTGCACGCTGCCGATCAACCCTCACCCTTTCCCTGGCTGCCCTTGCCGTCCTTGGCTCTTGCGCCTTTGTGCGAGCTTTCCGGCGCCCGCCAGCGCAATGCCTTGCGTCATTGGCTGAACCCACTGACCCGTTTGCCCGACAGTGACCACTGGGCTGGCTGGGATGCCTTGCGCGATGCCAAGGGTGACGCGCAGCCCCTATGGCGCCTGGCCGACGGTGAATTGCACCGTTGTGGCGAGCGTATCTGGTGGTTGCCTGTCACTTGGTCGGATTTTTCGGGCGACGCAGTGAGTTGGACTTGTCCAGAAAAAACATTGGCGTTGCCCGGTAATGGCGAGCTGGAAATTGTCGGCAAGGTGCCCGAAGGGCCGTTCGAGGTTCGCTATCGCCAGGGAGGCGAAATCGTGGAAGTGCCAGGTCGCGGCCGGCGAGACTTGAAGCGCCTGCTGAATGAGTGTGGGTTGCCGGGGTTCGTGCGTGGCAGATTGCCGCTGCTGTATCAGGGCGAGCAATTGCTGGCTGCCCCAACCCTTGCCGGGCTGTGGCGCGGCCCGGCAAGTGACTGGCAATTGCATTGGGTGCCACAGAGCTGCGATAGAGGTTTGAGCTGATAGAGCCTTTCCGGTAGACTACGCTCCCTTCTTGATACAACTTCTGTGGATTCTCCTGAATCGCAGCAGTTGCCGATTACCAAGCAGTCTTTGCTGGGCGATTCCAAAAAATGTGTAGCGATCAACGTACCGGTGTTTCACTGCTGGTCTGTCACAACGCGGCGGTTTTTTTGAAAGGTGCACTGTGATTAATGCAGGTGATCGGGGGCTTCGGCCTTCCTTCGCTTTCCCCGGCGGCTCGGACCGCTTTAACGCAGACTTCTAGGGTTTTTCATGACGCGCTACATATTCGTCACGGGCGGTGTTGTTTCTTCATTGGGGAAAGGCATTGCCTCCGCTTCATTGGCGGCCATCCTGGAGGCGCGGGGACTTAAGGTCACCATGCTCAAGCTGGACCCGTACATCAACGTTGACCCGGGCACCATGAGCCCGTTCCAGCACGGTGAAGTGTTCGTCACCCACGACGGCGCCGAGACCGACCTGGACCTGGGCCACTACGAGCGGTTCATCCGCACGACCATGACCCAGAACAACAACTTCACCACTGGCCGTGTCTACGAGCACGTGCTGCGCAAAGAGCGCCGTGGTGACTACCTGGGTGCAACCATCCAGGTGATCCCGCACATCACCGACGAGATCAAGCGCCGCATCATCAAGGGTGCAGGCGATGCCGACGTGGCGATGGTCGAGATCGGTGGCACCGTGGGTGACATCGAATCCCAACCGTTCCTCGAAGCCATCCGCCAGTTGCGTTTCGAAGTCGGCGCCAAGCGCGCGATGCTCATGCACCTCACCCTGGTGCCGTACATCGCCACTGCCGGCGAGACCAAAACCAAGCCAACCCAGCACTCGGTCAAGGAACTGCGTTCCATCGGCCTGCAGCCGGACGTGCTGGTGTGCCGCTCCGATCACCCGATCGACATTTCCTCGCGTCGCAAGATCGCGCAGTTCACCAACGTTGAAGAACGTGCGGTGATCGCGCTGGAAGACGCCGACACCATCTACAAGATCCCGGGCATCCTGCACTCGCAGGGCCTGGATGATTTTGTGGTCGAGCGTTTCGGCCTGCAATGCGGTGGTGCGGACCTGTCCGAGTGGGACGCCGTGGTCGACGCCAAGCTCAACCCTGAGCACGAAGTCACCATCGCCATGGTCGGCAAGTACATGGAGCTGCTGGACGCGTACAAGTCGCTGATCGAAGCGATGAGCCACGCCGGTATCAGCAACCGTACCAAGGTCAACCTGCGCTACATCGACTCTGAAGACATCGAGAACCAGGGCACTGCGCTGCTCGAAGGTGTCGACGCGATCCTCGTCCCGGGCGGTTTCGGCCTGCGTGGCGTGGAAGGCAAGATCACTGCCGTGCAGTACGCTCGTGAGAACAAGGTGCCGTACCTGGGTATCTGCCTGGGCATGCAAGTGGCCGTCATCGAGTTCGCTCGTAACGTGCTGGGCTGGAAAGACGCCAACTCCACCGAGTTCGACAGCAAGAGCGGCCACCCGGTCGTGGGCCTGATCACCGAGTGGGAAGATGCCACCGGCGCTGTTGAAGTCCGTACCGAAGCGTCCGACCTGGGCGGCACCATGCGCCTCGGCGCGCAAGATTGCCTGCTGGAGCCGGGCTCGCTGGTTCACGACTGCTACGGCAAGGACGTGATCGTCGAGCGTCACCGTCACCGCTACGAAGTGAACAACAACCTGCTGCCGCAGATCAAAGAAGCTGGCCTGAAAATCTCCGGCCGCTCCGGTGATGGCGCGCTGGTTGAAGTGGTTGAAGCACCGGATCATCCATGGTTCGTGGCGTGCCAGTTCCACCCTGAGTTCACTTCGACGCCGCGTGACGGTCACCCGCTGTTCAGCGGTTTCGTCAAGGCTGCACTGACGCAACACCAGAAGAAGGCGTAACCCTGATGGCCCAGAAGATCATTCGCGTCGGCGACATCGAGATTGCTAACGACAAGCCCATGGTGCTGTTTGGCGGCATGAACGTGCTGGAAAGCCGCGACATGGCGATGCAGGTCTGTGAAGAGTACGTCAAGGTCACCGAGAAACTCGGTATCCCTTACGTATTCAAGGCCAGCTTCGACAAGGCCAACCGTTCGTCCGTGACCTCCTATCGCGGCCCGGGCCTTGAAGAAGGCATGCGGATCTTCCAGGACATCAAGCAAGCCTTCGGCGTGCCGATCATCACCGACGTCCACGAGCCTGAGCAGGCTGCCGTGGTCGCTGAGGTGTGCGACATCATCCAGTTGCCGGCCTTCCTGTCGCGCCAGACCGACCTGGTCGTCGCGATGGCCAAGACCGGCGCTGTGATCAATATCAAGAAAGCCCAGTTCCTCGCGCCCCAGGAGATGAAACACATCCTGAACAAGTGCGTGGAAGCGGGTAACGACCAGTTGATCCTCTGCGAGCGGGGTTCGAGCTTCGGCTACAACAACCTCGTAGTGGACATGCTCGGTTTCGGCATCATGAAACAGTTCGAATACCCGGTGTTCTTCGACGTGACCCACGCGCTGCAAATGCCCGGTGGTCGTGCCGACTCCGCGGGCGGGCGTCGTGCCCAGGTGCTGGACCTGGCCAAGGCGGGCATCAGCCAGTCGCTGGCGGGCCTGTTCCTGGAGGCTCACCCGGACCCGGACAACGCCAAGTGCGATGGCCCTTGCGCCCTGCGCCTGGACAAGCTGGAGCCGTTCCTGGCCCAGCTCAAGCAGTTGGACGAACTGGTCAAGAGTTTTCCGACGGTAGAGACCGCGTAAGCCGCGTTTCTCCGGTAGAATTTCCCACGCTTTACGCTCAGGCCTACGGGCCTGAGCCTTGTCGTCTGCAAGCCTGCCTCGTTGTTCCACCCTTGCGGTCGGTCAAAAGATTTCCTTCAGCTGCGTCGTTTTCGTCAACTTTGGAGTGTTTACAACAATGGCAAAAATCGTCGACATCAAAGGTCGTGAAGTTCTCGACTCCCGTGGCAACCCCACCGTCGAAGCCGACGTGCTTCTCGATAACGGCATCATCGGCAGCGCCTGCGCGCCGTCCGGTGCTTCTACCGGTTCGCGCGAAGCGCTGGAACTGCGTGATGGCGACAAGAGCCGTTACCTGGGCAAGGGTGTACTCAAGGCTGTAGCCAACATCAACGGCCCGATCCGTGACCTGTTGCTGGGCAAGGATCCGCTGGACCAGAAAGCCCTGGACCACGCGATGATCAAGCTCGATGGCACCGAAAACAAAGGCAGCCTGGGCGCCAACGCCATCCTCGCCGTGTCCCTGGCCGCTGCCAAGGCCGCTGCCCAGGACCAGGACCTGCCGCTGTACGCACACATCGCCAACCTGAACGGCACGCCGGGTGTTTACTCCATGCCGGTACCGATGATGAACATCATCAACGGTGGCGAGCACGCCGATAACAACGTCGACATCCAGGAATTCATGGTGCAGCCGGTTGGCGCCAAGTCCTTCTCCGAAGGCCTGCGCATGGGCACCGAGATTTTCCATCACCTCAAAGCTGTGCTGAAGGCCCGTGGCCTGAGCACTGCAGTGGGTGACGAAGGTGGTTTCGCACCAAACCTGGCGTCCAACGAAGATGCACTGAAAGTGATCTCCGAAGCCGTGGCCAACGCTGGCTACAAGCTGGGCACCGACGTGACCCTGGCCCTGGACTGCGCGGCCAGCGAGTTCTATGAAGACGGCAAGTACAACCTGTCCGGCGAAGGTCAGGTGTTCAACTCCGAAGGTTTTGCTGACTACCTGAAAGGCCTGACCGAGCGCTACCCGATCATCTCGATCGAAGACGGCCTGGACGAGTCCGACTGGGACGGCTGGAAAATCCTCACCGACAAGATCGGCGAGAAAATCCAACTGGTGGGCGACGACCTGTTCGTGACCAACACCAAGATCCTGAAAGAGGGCATCGACAAGTCGATCGCCAACTCGATCCTGATCAAGTTCAACCAGATCGGCACCCTGACCGAAACCCTGGAAGCCATCCAGATGGCGAAGGCTGCGGGTTATACCGCCGTGATCTCCCACCGCTCCGGCGAAACCGAAGACTCCACCATTGCCGACCTGGCCGTGGGTACTTCGGCGGGTCAGATCAAGACCGGTTCCCTGTGCCGTTCCGACCGTGTTTCCAAGTACAACCAATTGCTGCGCATCGAAGAGCAACTGGCTGGCAAGGCCAAGTACAACGGTCGTGGCGAGTTCCGCGGCTGATCGCTACTTGATGTAAAGCATGGTAAAAAGTCGACGGGTTGCGTCGGAAAAAACTCGATGGAGTGGATTTCGGCGCTAATCTGATGGCTATCAAGCACAAGCCTGGTTTTTCCAGGCTTCGTGCTATCAGTTGCTTCAAAAGTTTTGCATGGCTGTCTTTTTTTACTGGATACCCGGATTTCGATGCGCAGTCCCAATTGGTTGTTCCTCGTCTTGCTCTTGTTGCTGGCTGGCCTGCAATACCGCCTTTGGGTGGGTAATGGCAGCTTTGCGCAGGTGAAAGAACTGACCCAGCAAATTGCCGACCAGCATGCCGAAAACGAACGTCTGCTGGAGCGCAACCGCGTCCTCGATGCTGAAGTGCTTGAGTTGAAAAAAGGCACGGAGACCGTTGAGGAACGGGCTCGTCATGAATTGGGCATGGTCAAGGAGGGCGAAACCCTCTACCAGTTAGCCCAATGAGCAACTCCCTACCGGCCTTCTGGGCCGTGATTCCTGCCGCGGGTGTGGGTGCCCGTATGGCTGCGGACCGTCCCAAACAGTACTTGCAACTGGGCGGGCGCACTATTCTTGAACACAGCCTCGGCTGTTTCCTCGACCATCCTTGCCTCAAGGGCCTGGTGGTCAGTCTTGCTTCTGATGATCCTTATTGGCCTGCCCTGACGTGTGCGGCCGACCCGCGCATTCAGCGTGCGGACGGCGGCTCGGAACGATCGGGCTCGGTGCTCAATGCCTTGCTGCACCTCAATGCCCTGGGTGCCAGCGATGACGACTGGGTGTTGGTGCATGATGCGGCGCGGCCGAACCTGAGTCGCGATGACCTGGACCACTTGCTTGCCGAGCTGGCGGACGACCCGGTGGGCGGCCTGCTGGCGGTGCCGGCCCGCGACACGCTCAAGCGCGTCGACAAGCACGGTCGGGTGGTGGAAACCGTCGACCGCAGTTTGATCTGGCAGGCCTACACGCCGCAGATGTTCCGCCTGGGGGCCTTGCACCGTGCGCTGGCTGACAGCCTGGTGGCCGATGCGGTGATCACCGACGAGGCCTCGGCTATGGAATGGTCCGGCCAGGCACCGCGCCTGATTGAAGGGCGCTCGGACAATATCAAAGTAACCCGGCCCGAGGATCTGGAGTGGTTGCGGTTGCGGTGGGCTAACCGGCACTAGTCAATTGCACCGCGTCGACTCTTTCGCGAGCAAGCCCGCTCCCACTTTTGACCGCGTACATTCTGGAGAAATACGGTCGAATGTGGGAGCGGGCTTGCTCGCGAAGAGGCCAGCACAAACAACCCATACTTACACGCTGTACTCAGGCCGCTGTGCCAACCCCACCTTCAAAAAATCCACCAACTTGCGCACTTTCGGCGACAGATGCCGCTGCTGCGGATACAACGCCCACACCGCCGTATTCGGCGGTTGATGCGCTTCCAACAGCGACACCAGCGCACCGCTGTGCAAATGCTCCAGCACGTAATAATCCGGCAACTGGCACAACCCCACGCCCTGAAGTGCGGCATCCAGCACCGCCTGCCCACTGTTGCAGCGCCAGTTTCCCTGCACGCGCTGGGAGAATTCCCGCCCGTCCTGAGCCAGTTGCCAGATATCCGAGCTGCCGATCAGGCAATTGTGCCGACTCAATTCCGACAAGCTATGTGGCCGACCATACCGTTCCAAGTAGGACGGCGAAGCGCACAAGTACATGCGCCGGGGCGCCAGGCGGCTGGCAACCATGCGTGAATCCTGCAGGCGGCCCAGGCGGATCGCCAGGTCGAGGCCTTCGTGCACCAGGTCCAATTGGCGGTTGGTCAGCTCAATGTCCACGCGCAATTGCGGGTAGAGCGCCATGAACCGCGTGACCAGCGGCACGATAAAGCGCTCGCCGTACGCCACGGCGCAGGTCATGCGCAACATGCCCTTGGGCTCACTGGTGAGGTCGCCGACTGCGCGCAGGGCTTCTTCGCGGCCATCCTGCAGGCGCTGGCAATGCTGCAGAAAGGTCTGGCCGGCCTCGGTCAGGGTGACCTTGCGCGTACTGCGATAGAGCAGGCGGGTTTGCAGGCGTTCTTCCAAGCGTGCCACCTGCCGGCTGATGTGGGACGAAGACACCCCGAGTCGCTCGGCCGCGGCGGTGAATTGGCTGCATTCGGCTACGGCGACAAACTCATCGATGCCTTCCCAGCGGTTTTCCAGCATGGTGATTATCCCCGTACAGCAATAAAGTTTTGCTTTTGGTTGGATTATTAATCAACAGGCCATGTTTTACACTCGCCGTCTCAGTTTTTAACCCCCTGGAGAAACCCGGATGATCAAGTCCCGCGCCGCCGTAGCCTTCGAAGCCAAGAAGCCCCTCGAGATCGTTGAAGTGGATGTGGCCATGCCCAAGGCGGGCGAAGTGCTGTTGCGCGTGGTTGCGTCCGGTGTCTGCCATACCGACGCCTACACCCTGTCGGGCGCAGACCCGGAAGGTATCTTCCCGTCGATCCTCGGCCACGAAGGCGGCGCGGTGGTTGAAGCGATCGGCGAGGGCGTGACGTCGGTGGCCGTGGGTGACCACGTGATCCCGCTGTACACCCCGGAATGCGGCAAGTGCAAATTCTGCCTGTCGGGCAAGACCAACCTGTGCCAGGCCATTCGCTCCACCCAGGGCAAGGGCCTGATGCCGGATGGCACCACGCGCTTCTCCTACAAGGGCCAGCCGATTTTCCACTACATGGGGACTTCGACCTTCTCCGAGTACACCGTGCTGCCGGAAATTTCCGTGGCCAAGATTCCTAAAGAAGCGCCGCTGGAAAAAGTCTGCCTGCTGGGGTGCGGCGTCACCACCGGCATCGGTGCAGTGATCAACACCGCCAAGGTCAAGCCGGGCGACACCGTGGCCATCTTCGGCCTGGGCGGTATCGGTTTGTCAGCGGTGATCGGCGCGGTGAAGGCTAAGGCGGGTCGCATCATTGCCATCGACATCAACCCGGCCAAGTTCGAAATCGCCAAGCAGCTGGGCGCTACCGATTGCATCAACCCGAAAGATTACGACCGCCCGATCCAGGACGTGATTGTCGACCTCACCGACGGCGGCGTGGACTTCTCCTTCGAGTGCATCGGCAACGTGCAACTGATGCGCGCCGCCCTCGAGTGCTGCCACAAGGGCTGGGGCGAGTCGGTGATCATCGGCGTGGCCGGTGCCGGCCAGGAAATTGCTACCCGCCCATTCCAATTGGTCACCGGGCGCGTCTGGCGCGGTTCGGCGTTCGGCGGCGTGCGCGGTCGCAGCGAGTTGCCAAGCTACGTGGAGATGGCCCAGACCGGCGAGATCCCGCTGGACACCTTCATCACCCACACCATGGGCTTGGAAGACATCAACAAAGCGTTTGACCTGATGCATGAAGGCAAGAGCATTCGTACCGTCATCCACTTCTGAGGTCGGCCATGAGTCTGGAAAACCTGTCGTGCCAGAAGAGCTTCGGCGGCTGGCATAAACGCTACAAGCATCATTCCGATGTGCTCGGTTGCGACATGACCTTCGCCGTCTACCTGCCGCCGCAAGCGGAGCAGGGCGGCAAGCTGCCGGTGTTGTACTGGCTGTCCGGCCTGACCTGCACGGATGAAAACTTCATGCAAAAGGCCGGCGCCCAGCGCATGGCGGCCGAACTGGGGTTGATCATCGTGGCACCGGACACCAGCCCCCGTGGCCCCGGTGTGCCGGGCGACCCGGACAACGCCTGGGATTTCGGCCTCGGTGCGGGCTTCTATCTGAATGCCACGCAGGAGCCTTGGGCCAAGCACTATCGGATGCATGACTACGTAGTGCAGGAATTGCCGGCACTGGTTGAAGCGCATTTCCCGGCTTCGGACAAGCGTGGCATCAGTGGTCACTCCATGGGTGGCCACGGCGCGCTGGTGTGTGCGCTGCGCAACCCCGGGCGTTACCAATCGGTGTCGGCGTTCTCGCCGATCAACAACCCGATGGATTGCCCGTGGGGCCAGAAGGCCTTCTCGCGTTATTTGGGCGAAGAGCGCTCTAAGTGGCGCGAATGGGACGCCTGTGTGCTGATCAGCGAAGCCTCGGAAAAACTGCCACTGCTGGTGGACCAGGGCGACCGCGACGATTTCCTCGCGGTCCAGCTCAAGCCCGAAGCCCTGCAGCAAGCTGCCAAGGCGGCCAACCATCCGCTGGAACTGCGCCTGCAACCCGGCTATGACCACAGCTACTTCTTTATCGCCAGCTTCATTGACGATCATTTGCGTCATCACGGACGTGCTTTGCTCGGTTAATGTGAGGCAAAAGTAGGTAGAATCACGCCCTGAATTAAATCGGGGCGTTTTTTTATGCGTATTGGTCACGGCTATGATGTGCACCGTTTCGCCGACGGCGATTTCATCACCCTGGGTGGCGTGCGCATTGCACATCACCATGGGTTGCTGGCTCATTCCGACGGCGATGTCGTGTTGCATGCCTTGAGCGATGCCTTGCTCGGCGCTGCGGCGCTGGGCGACATCGGCAAGCATTTTCCGGACACCGACCCGACCTTCAAGGGCGCGGACAGCCGTGTGCTATTGCGTCACGTGGTCGGCCTGATCCATGCCAAGGGCTGGAAGGTCGGCAACGTCGACAACACCATCGTGGCCCAGGCGCCGAAAATGGCGCCGCATATCGAGTCGATGCGGGCGCTGATCGCCGCAGACCTGCAAATTGAACTGGATCAAGTGAACGTGAAAGCCACCACCACCGAAAAGCTCGGGTTTACCGGTCGTGAAGAGGGCATCGCGGTGCACGCCGTTGCCTTGTTGCTGCGCGCATGAATGACCTGCAACTGCTGGGCCCGCGGGCCTATGGCGAGGCCTTGGGCAGCGCGGTACTCAAAGCTACGGCTGAAGACTTCCAGGTCGACGAAGTGCTGGACATCCCGCTGACCGGCGACGGCGAGCACCTCTGGCTGTGGGTGGAGAAGCGCGGGCTCAATACCGAAGAGGCCGCACGGCGTATCGCCAAGGCGGCGGGCGTGCCGTTGCGCACGGTCAGCTATGCCGGGCTCAAGGATCGCCAGGCGCTGACCCGCCAGTGGTTCAGCGTGCAACTGCCGGGGAAGGCCGACCCGGACATGAGTGGTGCGGAAAACGACACGCTCAAGATCCTGAAAATCGTGCGTCACAAACGCAAGCTGCAACGCGGCGCGCATTCGGCCAATGGTTTCACCCTGCGCCTGACCCAGCTGGCCGGTGACACCGCTGCCATCGATGCGCGGTTGCAACTGATTGCGCAACACGGCATTCCCAACTATTTCGGCGCCCAGCGCTTTGGCCACAACGGTGGCAATGTGGTGGACGCCCGTGAGTGGGCGGTGCGCAAAGCCTTGCCGGAGCAGCGCAATGTGCGCTCGCGCCTGCTGTCCACGGCACGCAGTTACCTGTTCAACAAAGTGCTGGCGGCGCGGGTGGCCGATGGCTCCTGGCAGCGTGCGCAAGTCGGTGATCTGCTGGCGTTCACCGACAGCCGCAGTTTCTTCCCGGCCGGGGAGGCTGAATGCAGCGACCCGCGCCTGGCGATTCTCGACCTGCATCCCACCGGGCCACAGTGGGGCGAGGGTGATTCACCGGCCACGGGCGCAACCTTTGAACTGGAGCAGTCGGTCGCCGCCGGTGAAGCGGACTTGCGCGATTGGCTGGCGAAGGCGGGCATGAGCCAGGAACGTCGCATTCTGCGACTGCCCATTGGCGGGTTGACGTGGCATTATCCGTCGCTGGACATTCTGCAATTGGAATTCGTCCTGCCGGCCGGATGCTTCGCCACTGTCTTGGTGCGCGAGCTTGTTGATCTGGTGCCGGTGGGGCAGACGGACAACCCATGCGTATTCTGATATCAAACGATGACGGTGCCACCGCACCTGGCCTTGCCGCGCTCTATGCTGCGCTGCAGGATTATGCCGAATGCGTGGTGGTCGCCCCGGACCAGGACAAGAGCGGCGCCAGCAGTTCGCTGACGCTCGACCGTCCGCTGCACCCGCAAGTCCTGGCCAATGGCTTTATCAGCGTGAACGGCACGCCCACCGACTGTGTGCATCTGGCAATCAACAGCCTGCTGGACCTTGAGCCGGACCTGGTAGTGTCGGGGATCAACCTCGGCGCCAACCTGGGCGATGACGTGCTGTATTCCGGCACGGTGGCGGCGGCCCTTGAAGGGCGCTTTCTCGGCCGGACCTCGTTTGCCTTTTCGTTCGCTTCGCGGCAACTGGATAACCTGCCCACAGCCGCCTATTTCGCGCGCAAGCTGGTGGAGGCCCACGGTTCACTGGACCTGCCGCCGCGTACTGTGCTCAACGTCAATATTCCCAACCTGCCGCTCGACCACATCCGCGGTATCCAGCTCACGCGCCTGGGCCATCGTGCCCGTGCCGCAGCGCCGTTGAAGGTGGTCGACCCGCGTGGTAAGGAAGGCTATTGGATTGCCGCAGCGGGCGATGCCGAAGACGGTGGCCCCGGCACGGACTTTCATGCGGTGATGCAAGGTTATGTCTCGATTACCCCGCTGCAACTTGATCGCACCTTCAGTGATGCCTTCAGTAGTCTCGATGGCTGGCTGGAGGGGCTGCGCTGATGGCTCGTGAACAGGATGACCTGTTGCGCCGTGGCATCGGGATGACCTCCCAGCGCACCCGTGAGCGTTTGATCCAGCGCCTGTATGAAGAAGGCTTGTCCAATGCGCAGGTGCTGGAAGTGATCCGGCGTACGCCACGGCACTTGTTTGTCGATGAAGCCCTGGCGCACCGCGCCTACGAAGACACCGCGTTGCCGATCGGCCACAACCAGACCATCTCCCAGCCTTATATGGTTGCGCGCATGAGCGAGTTGCTGCTGGCGGCGGGGCCGTTGGACAAGGTGCTGGAGATCGGCACCGGCTCGGGCTACCAGACCGCCGTGCTGTCGCAACTGGTGGAGCGTGTGTTCTCGGTGGAGCGCATCAAGGTCCTGCAGGACCGCGCCAAGGAACGCCTGGTGGAGTTGAACCTGCGCAACGTGGTGTTCCGCTGGGGAGATGGCTGGGAAGGCTGGCCGGCACTCGCGCCGTACAACGGCATCATTGTCACCGCCGTGGCTACCGATGTTCCACAGGCACTGCTCGATCAACTGGCGCCTGGCGGGCGGTTGGTGATCCCGGTGGGCTCCGGCGAAGTGCAACAATTGATGCTCATTATCCGTGAGGACGAAGGTTTTTCACGGCATGTGCTGGGTGCTGTGCGCTTTGTGCCGTTGCTCAATGGCCCGCTGGCCTGATCATTTGTTCGCGGGCAGTGAATTCTGTCGGTGGCGATGTGTCTTACGGCGGGGTCTATAGAGTCAACATGCTTGGCTTTCGATTTTAAACACGATGAATTTTTCGTTTCAGCCGTGTGCCGGTAAAAAACCAATGCCCAGTTATACTTGCGTCATATTTCAAGCCTGATACAGGCATTCATGTTCAGCCACCACAAAGGGAGCGGCGGGTGAGTCTCACAGGTCTTGCGCAGCGTATGAGTAAAACAAGTTTTCAGCGACTGGTGCTTGGCCTTGTCTTGAGTTCCTTGTTGGCGGGCTGCTCCAGCTCTCCCTCCAGTGGTGCGCGGGTTGTCGACCGCAACAACGCCAGTGCCGTACCCCAGAAGCCGACGGTCACCACCGGGCAATATGTAGTACGAAAGGGGGACACGCTGTTCTCCATCGCCTTTCGCTACGGCTGGGATTACAAGGCGCTCGCAGCTCGTAACAATATTCCTGTCCCCTATACGATACAAATAGGTCAGGTCATTCGCTTTGACGGGCGTACGGGTTCAACGCCTACGAGAGTTGTGACAAACACCGGATCTTCGCCCTCGTCTTCGAGCAAGACCACCATCATCACCCGCCCTGCAGGCACCGCTGCGCCTACGGTTGCGAGCAAGCCGACACCTGCGCCGTTGCCACCTCCAGGCCCTGCGCCGACGGGTTGGGGATGGCCTTCGAACGGCGTGTTGATTGGAAGATTCTCTTCAAACGGTAGTTTGAATAAAGGCATTGATATCGCCGGAGATTTGGGACAGCCTGTTTTAGCTGCGTCTGATGGGACAGTGGTGTACGCCGGGAGTGGTTTACGGGGCTACGGCGAGCTGGTCATCATCAAACACAGCGATACCTACGTCAGTGCTTACGGTCACAACCGTAGGCTGTTGGTTCGGGAGGGGCAGCAGGTCAAAGTCGGACAGACAATTGCCGAAATGGGGTCAACTGGTACAGACCGGGTGAAACTGCACTTTGAGATTCGCCGCCAAGGGAAGCCTGTAGATCCGCTGCAATTCCTGCCCCGTCGTTGATGTGTTGCACAGCCTGTTCCCTCACGTAGAAGGAACAGGCTCCAGCGTTGCCAAGGATAAAGGCGTCGCTTGAGCTTGAGGTCGAACTCACCAAAGGACTATAACAATGGCTCTCAGTAAAGAAGCGCCGGAGTTTGACATCGACGATGAGCTTCTCCTTATGGGAGAACCCATCGATACGGAATCGATGTCGAATAATGAGGGGTCAGCTGCACCTTCAGTTCGCACCAAATCCAAGAACTCCACCGCGTTAAAGCAACACAAGTACATTGACTACACACGGGCGCTCGACGCGACCCAGCTGTACCTCAATGAAATCGGCTTTTCCCCTCTGCTGACTCCCGAAGAAGAAGTCCATTTTGCGCGATTGTCGCAAAAGGGTGATCCGGCTGGGCGCAAGCGCATGATTGAAAGCAACCTGCGGCTGGTGGTGAAAATCGCCCGACGCTATGTCAATCGTGGGCTCTCCCTGTTGGACCTGATCGAGGAGGGCAACCTGGGCCTGATCCGGGCGGTGGAGAAGTTCGACCCTGAGCGGGGTTTCCGCTTTTCAACCTATGCTACCTGGTGGATTCGCCAGACCATCGAACGGGCGATCATGAATCAGACCCGCACGATCCGGTTGCCGATCCATGTGGTCAAGGAGCTCAACGTCTACCTGCGGGCGGCGCGTGAGCTTACCCAGAAACTCGATCATGAACCTTCGCCCGAAGAAATCGCCAACCTGCTGGAAAAACCGGTAGGGGAGGTCAAGCGCATGCTTGGTCTGAACGAGCGTGTGTCTTCGGTCGACGTCTCGCTGGGTCCGGATTCGGATAAAACCCTGCTGGACACCCTGACGGATGATCGTCCTACAGATCCTTGCGAGCTGTTGCAGGACGATGATCTTTCCCAAAGCATTGACCAGTGGCTGTCGGAGCTCACGGACAAGCAGCGTGAGGTGGTGATTCGCCGCTTCGGCCTGCGCGGCCATGAGAGCAGCACTCTGGAGGATGTAGGCCTGGAGATCGGCCTGACCCGCGAGCGGGTGCGCCAGATCCAGGTGGAGGGCCTCAAGCGCTTGCGTGAGATCCTCGAGAAGAATGGCTTGTCGAGTGAGTCGTTGTTCCAGTAACGATTAAGACGGCTATAACAAAACGCCCGGTGCATGGGAGTGCACCGGGCGTTTTGCTGTGTGCTGATCATTCATAACCAACACGTCCCCTGTAGGAGCCCGGCTTGCCGGCGATGGCAGCTCTGAGATCGCCATCGCCGGCAAGCCGGGCTCCTACAAGGGATACCAACACCAAATTACAGGCATAAAAAAACCCCGCTTTTAAGGGCGGGGTCTTTTCGACTAAGTCAGTACAAGTTAGATAACTTGAACTTCTTCAGCTTGCATGCCTTTCTGACCGCGGGTAGCGATGAAAGAAACCTGTTGGCCTTCTTTCAGGCTTTTGAAGCCGTCGGATTGGATAGCTTTGAAGTGAACGAACAGGTCGTCACCGGATTGTGGAGTGATGAAGCCGAAGCCTTTTTCATCGTTGAACCACTTAACGGTACCAGTTTGGCGATTAGACATGGTGTATCTCCTTGGACAAAGTTAACTGCGACTCAGGAAAAGCCCTGGCCGAGACTGAGTGCAAAGAGCAGGAAAAATTCTTGGAGATGGTTGGATCGAAATTCAACATATCGTGTAGAGATTCTCAGTGACACAAGCAGCACAGTGGCGCCACCTTAACCCTTTTTCCGGAACGTGCCAATGATATTTCCGAAGGTTTCTCCATTTTCGTGACTGGCGGTGGTATTTACGGTCACCGGTCGCGTACAACCTGGGTCCCGGCCCCGCTGGCTGCGGCTTATAGCCATGCACGCATTCATCAAGAAAAGCCCGGCGG
Organism: Pseudomonas sp. TE24901; assembly: GCF_054058375.1. NCBI lineage: Bacteria > Pseudomonadati > Pseudomonadota > Gammaproteobacteria > Pseudomonadales > Pseudomonadaceae > Pseudomonas > Pseudomonas sp. TE24901. Next base: position 107,414 of record NZ_JBSSAF010000013.1, on the reverse strand, counting down.
CCTTTGAACCCCGGGGCCAGCCCCGGTAAGATGCCCAACAGAATTTTTCCACCTCGCTATTCAGGACACCCGCCATGAGCATCAAATCGGACAAGTGGATTCGCCGCATGGCGCAAGAGCACGGCATGATCGAGCCCTTCGTAGAGCGCCAGATGCGCGGCGAAGGCGCCGAACGCCTGATTTCGTACGGGGTTTCCAGCTACGGCTACGATGTGCGTTGCGCCGATGAGTTCAAGGTGTTCACCAACATCAACTCGGCGACCGTCGATCCGAAAAACTTCGACGAAAAAAGCTTCGTCGACATCAAGAGCGACGTGTGCATCATCCCGCCAAACTCCTTTGCCCTGGCGCGCACCGTGGAGTTCTTCCGTATTCCCCGCGACGTGCTGACCGTCTGCCTGGGTAAAAGCACCTACGCGCGTTGCGGCATCATCGTCAACGTGACGCCGCTTGAGCCTGAGTGGGAAGGTCATGTGACCCTGGAGTTCTCCAACACCACCACGTTGCCGGCCAAGATCTACGCCAACGAAGGTGTGGCGCAGATGCTGTTCCTGCAGTCCGATGAGGCCTGTGAAGTGTCCTATAAAGACCGTGGCGGCAAGTACCAAGGTCAGCGCGGCGTTACTCTCCCACGCGCTTGATCGAAAGGTCTTACACGTAAAGGGAATTTGTCTGCGGGAAGTGACTCTATTAAGTGTACTGCCTCGGCGCGTGCAAAACGCGCCGAGCCACGCTTGAGGAGTACCTTATGAAGCTCGACCCGCGAATAAGCGCCGAACTCGCTCGGCTTGAACCCAACCAGATTGGTGTTCTGGCCTGGTCCCTGATGGCTGACCCAGCGTTTGCGGGCGGCATTCCCGGCCAACCCGACGAGGACTGGCCACAGCAGCCCACCGAACCGGGTGAACCCACCCTTCCAGATGAACCGCCACCCGCGCCCGTCGCCTGATTTGATTGGGCAGCAGGCATGGCCGGCTCTTCAGCGTACCGGCCATACCTCGTTGCCGCCGATCACAAACACCTGCTGATCCTTGCCCACCTGCACTGGATAGCCGCCCGTAAAAGCGCCAAACGCTGGCAGCACGCTCACCCGCTGGCCGATCTGAAAGCACGGCAGGCGCAAGCTTTGCCGGCCTTTGCCGCGCAAGCGATACACCGGGTGCACATGCCCCGCCAGCACGTGGTGGCTGGGATGGACCTGCGGTTCATGCTGCAGGGCAAATGGCCCCATCAATAAAGGCTCTCCAACCACCTCAATGCCCAAATCCGCAGGCGGGTCGCCCGCACGTTTGTCGTGATTGCCGCGCACCAGCACCAGGGTCAGCGAGCGGTGGTGCGCTCGCCACGCCCTCAAGGCCCCAAGGGTGCCCGAAGCGTGGGAGCCTGGACCGTGCAGGAAGTCACCGAGAAAGATCACCTGCTCGCACGTAACAGCGGCCAGAAGCCGATCCAGCGTTGCCAGGTTCTCGGTGGTGGTGCCTTGCGGCACCGGCTGCCCCAGGCTTCGATAAGCCGACGCCTTGCCCAAGTGCGCATCGGCAATCAGCAGGCAGCGGCGGGCGGGCCAGTACACGGCCTTGTCCGCCAGCAGCCACAGCTCTTCACCCTCAAGCATCACTGAACAGGTCATCAACGTTTCCCGTTGTCCGCGACGTTTTCCAGGTCCTTGACCATCCGCGCGATGCGCTCCGACAGTTTTTCCGAGCTCATGCTTTCGCGCATGCGCTCCACCAGCAGGGGGAAGGCCAGGGGGGTAGGCCGTTCGATCAGGTGCATGTCCAGTTTCAGTGTCGACAGGTGATGTAACGTCTGTTCCAACCGGTGAATATCCAACTCATTGCGCAGGACTTCTTCCCCCGCCTGGGCCAGCAGCAGGTTCTGTGGGTCATATTGCTTGAACACCTCAAAGAACAACCCGCTGGAAGCCTGCACCTGACGCGTGCTTTTCGGCGAGCCGGGGTAGCCGGCGAATACCAGGCCGGCGATGCGTGCGATCTCGCGAAAGCGCCGCAGGGCCAGTTCTCCTGCGTTCAGGCTGGCAACAACGTCTTCCAACAGATCGTCGGGGCTCAACAACGCCTCGTCCAGCAATGCCGGCCATTGCACTTCTGTGGCGCTTAACAACTCCAGCCCGTAATCGTTGACCGCGATCGAAAAGGTAACCGCCTGATGCCGGCTGACCCGCCACGCCAACAGGCTCGCCAACCCCAGGTGTACCTGCCGCCCGGCAAAGGGATAGAGAAAAAGGTGCCACCCCTCGCGCGACTTGAAGGCCTCGGCCAGTAAATGCTTGCGCGTCGGCAGCCCGGACCAGCGCAATTGTGTCTGCAACAAGGGTTGCACTGCCTGCATCTCCGGGCCGTCGAAATGCCCGTGTGCAGCAGCGTCAAAACGTTCCACCACCGCCTGGGCCAACTCATTGGAAAGCGGCATTCGTCCGCCATTCCAGCGTGGTACAGCGGCCTTTTTCGCGGTGCTGCGCCGTACATAGGCGGTCATGTTTTCCACCCGTACCAGTTCCAGCAGCCGCCCGGCAAACAGAAAGCCATCTCCCGGCTTGAGCCTGGCGATGAAACCTTCCTCGACACTGCCCAGGTTCTTGCCGCCGCCGCCCTTGCTCCAGAATTTCAGGTGGATACTGGCATCGCTCACGATAGTGCCCACGCTCATGCGATGACGACGCGCCAGGCGTGCATCGGGGACGCGCCAAGTGCCGTGCTCATCCGGCTCGACGCGACGGTAATCCGGGTAGGCCGTCAGCGACAGGCCGCCATGCCGTACAAACCCCAGGGCCCAGGCCCAATCGGCGTCCGTGAGATCGCGATACGCCCACGCGCTGCGAACTTCAGCCAATAGCGCTGGCGGTGTAAACCCACCGCCCAAGGCCATGCTTACCAAGTGTTGTACGAGTACATCCAACGGTTTGTGGGGCGATTCGCGGGCTTCGATATGCCGCAGGGCAATCGCATCCTGCGCAGCGGCCGCTTCCACCAGTTCCAGGCTATGGGTCGGCACCAGTGTCACCCGTGAGGGCCGCCCTGGCGCATGCCCCGAACGCCCGGCGCGTTGCATCAGGCGTGCGACGCCTTTGGCCGATCCGATTTGCAGCACCCGTTCCACCGGCAGGAAATCCACCCCCAAGTCCAGGCTGGAGGTGCACACCACCGCCTTGAGCTGGCCGTCTTTCAATGCTCGTTCGACCCAGTCGCGGGTTTCCCTGGACAGCGATCCGTGGTGCAGGGCAATCACCCCAGCCCAATCAGGGCGAGCCTCCAGCAATGCTTGATACCAGATCTCCGATTGCGCCCGTGTGTTGGTAAACACCAGGCAACTGGCACAAGCGTCTACCTCGGCGACCACTTGCGGCAGCATCTTCAAACCGATATGCCCTGCCCACGGGAAACGTTCGGTGACAGGCGGTAGCAGTGTGTCCACGTGCAATTGCTTGGCGGTTCGTCCCTGCACATTAATCCCGCCACCTTGTGGGACCAATACCTCTAACGCGTGAGCCTGATTACCCAGCGTCGCGGATATCCCCCACACCACTAACTCAGGGTGCCAGCGCCGCAACCTCGCCAACGCCAGTTGCAACTGCACACCGCGCTTATTGCCGATCAGTTCATGCCATTCATCCACGATGACCATGCGCAGATGCCCCAGGCTTGCTTCGCTGTCGGCCCGCGCCAGCATGAGGGTCAGGCTTTCTGGTGTGGTGACCAGTGTGCTGGGTTGACGTCGCGTCTGGCGTGCGCGTTCGCTGCTGCTGGTATCGCCGGTGCGCAGGCCGACACTCCAGGGAATCTGTAGGCTGGCCAACGGCGCCTCCAGGGCACGCGCGGTGTCGGCAGCCAAGGCGCGCATCGGCGTGATCCACAGGACGGTCAGGGGTTCGGCCGGCGGCTTGCGTTTACCGACGACGGGTGGGCGGGTGATGGCGAAGCGGTTAAGTGCGGCAAACCACAGCGCATAGGTTTTACCGGCCCCTGTGTTGGCGTGCAGCAAACCTGAGCGGCCGTCCATGACCGCCCGCCACACTTCTTTCTGAAACGGGAATGGCTTCCAGCCTTTGGCGGCAAACCATTGCTTGGCGTAGTCGTGATGAGGGGCCATGCGGCAGCTGACGCTCTGGAGGGCTTATTTCACAGACCCCTCTGCTGCACCAAAGGTTTAACTAAAGCTCGACGGCGCGACAGTAGTGCAGTTGCGAGCCATTGGCCTGGCCCACGGTGTGACAGGTCGGCGGCAAGGGTTGCAGCTTGTCCAGGCGTTGCACCAGATAGAAGCCCTCGGTCTTCGGTAGTTGTTGCAGGCTCTTGCTGTGACGTGCCCAGCCGGCGCTGTAGAATTCGGCCGAGTAGGAGCGTGAACCCAGGTAGATCAGGTCTCCGGGGGTAGCCGCCTGTTGCGCCTTCCAGAGCGCCACGATGGCTTTCTGGTTCTGAGGGCGGTCGGCGACCTTGCCGCTGATGATCAGGCCACAGCCGGCCAGCGGCAGGGCCAACGCCAAGGCGACGATAACGGCCGGGCGCATGTGTCGGTAGATCACGTCGGCCAGTAGTACCGACCAGGCCGGCAAGGTGGGCAGTATATAAGTCCAGAGAATGTTGGTGGACATGGTGAAAAACAACGGTGCCGAAATAGCCCACGCCATCACGAATATGAAGTACTCGGGTTGAGCCCCAAGCTGCCCGCGCAGCTTTACCAGCAGTGGCAGGAAAAGCGCCCAGGGCATGAGCCCGCCCAGCAGGTGTAACCAGATCATCCCGATGGGTTCGGCATGGGCGCTGCCATAAAGATCGCCCTGCCATTGGCTGATGACATAGCGACTCAAATGCTCACCGACGATGAAGTACTCCAGGAACCCCGGTGTTTTTTGCTCCGCCAGCCAATACCAGGGTAAGGCCACGGCGAGCGTCAATGCACCGCCACGCAGCCAGGGCAGGCCCAACAGTCGGCGCCAGTGGGCGGTGATCGCCAACCATATGGCGGCGGGCAGCGCGATCAGCACCAGCGCCAACGGGCCTTTGGCAAGCAGGCCCAGGCCCAGGCCGAAAAAGCCGGCCAAGGCCCATCCCCGATCACCGTGCATCAACCCGCGCCACATGCCCAGATGCGCGAGCGTCAGGGCGAACGCCAAGGCCACGTCGGTCAATACGGCGCCGCTGGAGAGGAACCCGAGCGTGCACGTCGAATAAATGATCGCGGCGATCAACCCGACCTGCAGGCTTCGCTCCTGACGGGCGAAGTGCACAATCAACAGACAGCTTGCGACGTGCAGCAGCCAACTTGAAAAGCGACTGGCGAATTCCTGGATTCCGAGCACTTTCATGCTCAGTGCCTGTACCCAGAACGACAGTGGCGGTTTGCCCCAGAACGGTACGTCGTGATCGAACATGGGCGTGATCCAGTCGTTGGACACGAGCATCTTGCGGGCAATTTCCGCGTAGCGCGCCTCTGATGTATCCATGAGCGGATAAAGCCCCAGCGTCCCCAGGCGCAGGAGCAGTACGCCAAGCAAGATTGCCCAGAGCAGACGAAGGGAAACGGAAGGGTTCATGCCGGTAGCCTCCTGAGTGGATGAAGAGGTTCAAGGTTGATCGCGTTTGCACAGGGAGGAGGGCCTGGGGCTGACCACGGTCAGCACCCGACCGACGTACTCACCGACCACGGCGGTACCCAGGCACAGCAGCAGGATTGCCTGCACTTGGAGATGCTCAAGGGTCAGTTCGCCCGATGCCGCCACGCCCGCGACCCACAGTGAGCCGACCAGGAAGCTGATGCCGCTGATGTAGCTGTACATCCGCAAGGGGCGGGTGGAGAACGCGAGAATCGAGTCCGCCGCCAGGTTCAGCAACGACAGCGACGACCATTTGGTCTGGCCCGCCTGGCGCGGTTTGCGGTCGTAATCCACTTCGATGGTGGGGTAGCCGAGCCAACTGACCAAAATCTTCAACACGCCGGCGTTGTCGTCCATGGCACGAATGTCGGCCAGCGCATTCGGTCCGATCAGTCGGAAGTCGCTGACTTCCCTCGGCACATCGAAGCCATCGATCAACTGATCCATGGCGGCGTAATAGAGCCTGGCCGCCGTGCGTTTGAGCCAGGAATCGCAACGCCGTGAGCGGCGCTGCATGTTGACGATTTCAAATCCGCGGTGCCATTCCTGCACCATCAATGGGATCAACTCCGGAGGGTCTTGCAGGTCGCAGTCCAGGATGATCACCGCACGGCCCCGTGCTTCGTTGATACCTACGCGCATGGCCGCCTCCTTGCCGAAGTTGCGGTTCAGGTGCAGGGTTTTGATGCGTGGATCTTGAGCAAACCCGTCGATGATTGCAGCTGTTGCGTCTTGACTTCCGTCATTTATATAAATTACTTCGACAGTAACTTTCAGATGTTCGAGGGTGGCTAGAATGCGCGTGTGAAATTGCGCCAGTACGCACTGTTCGTTAAAGCAGGGGATCAGCAGTGTAAGTTCTATCGGTAATAAGGCATCACTGGGGGGGTGTGCGCTGCATGTCATGTTTGAATACCCAAAAGAGATTGATCGTAAAACCCTGTGCGGTAACGACTGCCATGGCGGTTAGTTGTGCGAGATAGGGCGATGCGCCTCCGTGAGTCAATAACCCGACAATGAGCGTATTCGATGCTACTTGGCTGGCTGCCGTGACGGTGAAGCGCAGGCCACTGCACTGGCGTGCGACGAATACCCAATGCCGATTGAGGTAATAGGCCGCTCCTGCCCCGCCTGCGCCGGCGCAGAGGGTTGACACTATCGGGCCGCACCCGGGCAGCAGGAGCGCAAATACCATCAGATGAATGAGCGTGGCGATGCAACCGGCGCCCAAATAGCGAGTTAATAATTCAAGTGTCTTTGGCATGCTGGGAATGTATAAGGTTGCATGTGAATCAAATGTCACTTCGCGTAAATATAGTGCGGTGTTTTTGTAGGAATTTAGTTTTCTGTTGAAGGAATAATCCTTGCTGTATGTATGAATTTGGAGTTTGCTCTAATGGAAATATTACTGGTAGAAGATGATCACGCGTTGGCGGGTTCACTGGGGGATTACCTGACGGAATTTGGTTATGACGTGGACTTTGCTCGCAATGGGAAAAGTTGCCTGGAGCGTGTGCGGCAGCATGAGTACGACCTGATTGTGATGGACGTCGCTATGCCCCGGCTGAACGGGTTTGATACCTGCCGCCAATTGCGCAGCGAAGAGGTCCAGATCCCGGTGATCTTTTTGACTGCACGCGATGCGTTGCTCGACAAGGAAGAGGGCTATGCGGCCGGTGGCGACGACTACCTGGTCAAGCCTTTCGAACCCCAGGAGTTGCTGTGGCGCATTCGTGCGCTGATGCGTCGCAGTGCCCCGCGCCCGTCGCGGGCCCCAAGGCAGCTGGGTGACCTTGTGCTTGATCCTGCGATGCAGTCCTTGCGGCACAACGGTGCCGTCATTGCATTGCCGGCGCTTCAGTTCAGCCTGCTGAGCCTGCTCGCCGATGTGGCCCCGCAGCCTGTCAGCCGACGCAGGCTCGAGGCGGCGCTGTGGCCCGGAGGCGACCTGCCCGACAGTGACGCATTGCGCACTTACATCTACCGACTCAGGCAAGCCTTGGGCAAACCTCACGGTAATGACTTGATCCGAACCGTCCACGGTAAAGGGTATCGCCTTGCTATCCCCTACTGACTCGTTCTTTGCGCGCATCCTCTACGCGCTGTTGCCGTTCATGGCGCTGATAACCCTGTTCTACAGCCTGCTGATCTGGGCCGCCGTGATCCTTACCGAAGACTACATCGTCTCCAGCTACCTGAACCTGGAGGCGCAGGAGTTCCAGGCCAAATACGCTCAATTGGGCCGCGCTGCGGTGATGCCCAATGCGATCTACCTCAAGGGTTACTGGTCAACGGACGCCAACCTGCCGGCCAAGGTTCGGCACTTGCCCGTCGGCCATCATGAAATCGAAAAAGAGGACATTCATGTGCTGGTCAGTGAGGTGGCAGGCGTTGCGGCGTTGCTGGTGCTGGTCATGGATGAGTCCAGTCTCAGTCAAACCGAAGGCTACCGTGGGCAGGTCTTCGGGCTCCTGTGTGCAGTGGCCGGCCTGATCCTTATCCTGGGTGCGATTCTTGCCATCGCGATTGCCCGGGCCATCGCCCGGCCAATCAGCCAATTGGCGGCGCAGGTGGCTGGGTCGCCCTCTGGCCCACCCTGTTTCAGCGGTGTAGAGCGCAAAGATGAAATCGGCACCTTGAGCCGCACGCTGTCGTCATTGGTGGCCCAGCAAAACACGGCGTTGCTGCGCGAGCAGGCTTTTACCCGGCACGTCAGCCACGAGTTGCGTACGCCCCTGAGTATCCTCAACAACAGCCTGGCCATCCTGCGCCTGCCGGGGTGCGGGGCGGATAAAACGACGCGCTGCCTGCAGCGTATGGAAGGGGCGCTGGCCGGGATGAAAATGACGATTGAGCTGTTTCTGAGCCTGGCCCGGGCGCCGCATCAATCCAGGCATGAAGCGGTAGACGTGGGGGCGATCGTCGTCGAGCAGATCGAAAAGTACCGACTGCTCTATCCGTTCGCGGCAGGCGCCCTGGTGTTTACTGGCACCGCGTCGTTCACGCTGGCCGCCAGCGAGGCGATTGTCCGCAGCGTGGTGCAGAACCTGCTCGGCAACGCGGCCCAGCATGGCGCCGGGAAAGTCCGGGTGATCCTCACTGAGCAGCGCCTGGTGATCCTCAACAACCGTGACGAGCAGGTGCAGTCACAGGGCTACGGGTTCGGTCTGGAGATCGTCGCCCGCGCCTGTGCGCATACCGGTTGGCAGCTCGAAACCGCCTGTACGCGCCACACGTTCCGGGCGTGCATCACCTTTACTTGAGGTTGCCGCTGAGAAATTGCTGGAGGCGTTCGCTCTTCGGGTTGCCCAACACGTCTTCAGGCGCGCCTTGTTCTTCCACCAGGCCCTTGTGCAGGAACAGCACCTGGCTCGACACCTTGCGCGCAAAGCTCATCTCGTGGGTCACCATGATCATGGTGCGGCCTTCCTCGGCCAGGCCCTGGATGACCTTCAACACTTCACCCACCAGCTCCGGGTCAAGGGCCGAGGTGGGTTCGTCGAACAGCATCACCTCCGGCTCCATGGCCAGTGCGCGGGCAATGGCTACCCGTTGCTGCTGACCGCCGGACAGGAATGCCGGGTACTGGTCGGCCACGCGTGCTGGCAGGCCCACCTTGTCGAGGTAGCGACGGGCGCGGTCTTCGGCGTCCTTCTTGCTGCAGCCCAGCACCCGGCGCGGGGCCATGGTGATGTTTTCCAGCACGCTCATGTGGCTCCACAGGTTGAAGTGTTGAAACACCATCGCCAGGCGCGTGCGCAGGCGTTGCAGTTCGGCGTCGTCGGCCACGCGCATGCCGTGGCGGTCGCTGACCATGCGGATCGGCTGGCCGTCGAGGGTCATCGCGCCGTCATTGGGGGTTTCCAGGAAGTTGATGCAGCGCAAAAAGGTGCTTTTGCCCGAGCCGCTGGCGCCGATCAGGCTGATCACGTCACCGGTCTTGGCTTTGAGCGAGACACCTTTGAGCACTTCATTGTCGCCATAGCTTTTATGCAGGCCTTCAACGGTCAATTTGTACATGGGGCGTGCATCCTCAAGGCGAAAGTAGGTAGCCGCTGCGGTAGGCCTCACTGCCTGCGACATGGCTGATGACCATCCCGGCAGTGGCCATGCGGCGTAGCGAACGGGCGTAAAGCAGGCCGGCCTTCTGGCAGTGCACAGGCGTTACGCGGTCAGTAATGGGGTCGATGATTTCGGCGATCAGTTGCCCGGCTTCCAGGTATTCGCCGGGCAGGGCGCTGAATACCAGCAAGCCGCCGACAGGCGTGGCCACCGGTTCCACCCCCGCCAGCGGCGTCGCCGGGTAGGGCAGGTCGGGCAGTGGCGTCACGTCACCGGCAATCGCGCCGAAGTGGATCAGGTAGTCGATGATCGCCTGGCAGTCGAGGGCGGCCAGGCCGTGGTTGACGTCGCCTTGGCCGCGCAGTTCGACGGTCACCGAGAAGCTGCCCATGGGGATCGGGAAGCGCTCGCCGAAGCGTTGCTGCAGTTGCCACCACACCAGGGTGAAACACTCATCGAAGGACTGCCCACCCGAATCGGTCGCGAGCAGGTTGGCTTCCGAACCGATATAGCGCGCCAGCGGTTCCACCTGCGGCCAGGCTTCAGGCGTGGTGTACAGGTGCGCCACGGCTTCGAAGTCGCAATGCAAGTCCAGCACCATGTCGGCATCGCAGGCCAGGCGTTGCAGCACCAGGCGTTGGGAATGCAGCTGGGTGTCGGCGGTGTGTGCTGCCAGGGCAGTGGACAGCGCGGCGCGGATCAGTTCGACGTTGTGCTGTGGATCGTCCCCCAGCAGGTCCTCGACCCTGTTGCCGACTTCGTCGCTGAGGTCCACGAACCAGCGGTTGAAGTTCTGCCCGCTTTCCAGCTCGTAGCGGCCCAGGGGAATATCCATCAGCACCTGTTCCAGGCCCACCGGGTTGGCGACGGGCACCAGCACGATTTCACTGCGCAGGCGCCCGGCGGCGGCCAACTCGGCCAGGCGTACTTTCAAGTGCCAGGCCACCAGCATGCCCGGCAGCTCATCGGCGTGCAGCGACGATTGGATGTAGACCTTGCCAGCGGCGTCTTGCGGGCCGAAGTGGAAACTGTGAATCTGCCGCGCCGTGCCTGGCACCGGCGCGATCAGATCATGTACCTGATGACGCATGAAGACTCCTTAGTGGCTCGGCCCGAGGAAGGCCAGCCAACGGCGCTCCGCCAGGCGAAACAGACCGACCAGAGCAAAGGTCACGGTCAGGTAGATCAGCGCGGCGATGCCGAATGATTGAAAGGTCATGTACGTGGCCGAATTGGCGTCCCGGGCCACCTTGAGAATGTCGGGCACGGTCGCGGTGAAGGCCACGGTGGTTGAGTGAAGCATCAGGATCACTTCGTTGCTGTAGTAGGGCAACGAGCGGCGCAATGCCGAGGGCATGATCACGTAGGCATACAGCTTCCAGCCGGTCAGGCCATAGGCCTTGGCCGCCTCGACTTCGCCGTGGGCCATGCTGCGAATCGCACCCGCGAAGATCTCCGTGGTGTAGGCGCAAGTGTTGAGGGCAAAGGCCAGGATGGTGCAGTTCATCGCGTCGCGAAAGAAGGCGTCCAGCACCGGTTGCGCACGCACCGCCGCGATGCTGTAGATGCCGGTGTAGCAGATCAGCAACTGGATATAGAGCGGCGTGCCGCGAAACAAGTAGGTATAGAACTGCACCGGCCAGCGGATGTAGCGCTTGCGCGAAACCCGGGCGATGGAGAGCGGGATCGACACCACGAAACCGATGACCAATGCCGCGCTGAGCAGCCACAGGGTCATGGCCAGCCCGGTGATGTGCTGGCCGTCGCTATAAAGGAAAGGCCGCCAGTATTGCTGGATAAGTTCGATCATCGCACGGCCTCCCGGGCCCCAGCGGAGTAACGGCGTTCAAGCCAGCGCAGCACGACGTTGGACGCGCTGGTGATCAGCAGGTAGATCAAGGCGGCGAGCACCAGGAAATAGAACAGTTGATAGGTACTTTTGCCCGCATCCTGGGCGGCCTTTACCAGGTCTGCCAGGCCGATGATCGACACCAGCGCCGTGGCCTTGAGCATCACGCACCAGTTGTTGTTAATGCCGGGCAGGGCAAAGCGCATCATCTGCGGGAAGGTCACGAAGCGAAACCGCTGGCCACGGCTGAGCCCGTAGGCGGTCGCCGCTTCGAGCTGGCCACGGGGCACTGCGAGGATCGCGCCGCGAAAGGTCTCGGTGAAATAGGCACCGTAGATAAAGCCCAGGGTAATGACCCCGGCGCTGAATGGGTCGATCTCGATGTACTCCCATTCCATGAAGTCGGTGAGGCCGGTCAGCCAGATCTGCAGGCTGTAGAAAATCAGCAGCATCAGCACCAGGTCGGGTATGCCGCGAATCAGGGTGGTGTAGATCTGCGCCGGAACGCGCAACAGGGCGACGCTGGAGAGTTTGGCGCTGGCGCCGAGCAGGCCCAGCAAGACGCTGACAGCCAGGGAGGCGACCGACAACTTCACGGTCATCCACGTACCTTGCAGCAACAGTGGGCCGAACCCTTTCAAGCTGAAGGCACTCAGCCCCAGGGTTTGTAAAAGATCTTCAAACATGAATTCAGGACCTATGGCGATAAAAAAGCGCCCACCTGAAACAGGTGGGCGCCGGGGTGTTATTTACCGCTGTACAGGTTCAGGTCGCCGAAGTGTTTCTTCTGGATGGTGGCGTAGGTGCCATCATCGTGTAACGCTTTGATACCTTTATCGAGCAAGGCCTTGAGCTCTTTGTTACCTTTTTTGATACCGACCGCAGTTTTGGACGGCAGCAGTGGGTCGTCGATGGCCTTGCTGACTTCGTAGTCAGCACCGGCTGGCGACTTCAGGAAACCCAGCTCGGCTTGCAACATGTCCTGCACGGAAGCGTCCAGTCGGCCCGAAGTCAGGTCGGCGTACACCTGGTCCTGGTTGGCGTAGGCCTTGGTGGTCACACCGGCTTTGTCCAGCACGGCCTTGGCGTAGGCTTCCTGGATGGTGCCTTGCTCGTAGCCCACGGATTTGCCCTTGAGGGACTCAGGCGTGGAGTAGTTCGCGCCTTTTTTGAACACCAGGGACGTCGGGCCGGAGAACAGCTCGCTGGAGAAGTCGATCGCCTTTTCACGGGCTTCAGTCACGGTCATCGAGGAGATCACGCCGTCGAACTTGTTGGCGTTGAGGCCCGGAATCATGCCGTCGAAGTCACTTTCAACCCACTTGCACTTGACCTTCAGCTCGGCGCAGATCGCATTGCCCAGGTCGATATCGAAGCCCACCAGGCTGCCATCAGCGGCCTTGGACTCGAACGGCGCGTAGGACGGATCGACACCAAAACGCAATTCCTTGTATTCCTTGGCTGTCGCAACACCTGCAGCCATGCACAGAGCCAGTGCAGAAAGGGTCAGCAATGCTTTTTTCATTATGTAATCCCTGGAAACCAAGATAAGCGCTTGTGGCGCGTTTAGGACTGTTACTGAACGGTGTCAGACGGATCACAAGTAGCAATTTCTGCACCATAGTTCCGAATGAGCGTTTTAAAAGGTGAGACGAGGGCGTTTTGAGTGTAGGAGATGCCCGAAAATGGGCATCAAAAAATCAGCGCACCATTTTGGGGTTGGCGAGGATCAAAATGTGGGAGCGGGCTTGCTCGCGAATACGGAGTGTCAGTCAACAGATCCATCGACTGATCCACCGCATTCGCGAGCAAGCCCGCTCCCACAGGGGATATGTGTCAGGTCAGGAGGTCCTGTAGCGTTCCAAGGTTATCCGCGTCTTCCACTGTCTTATCCTGCCGCCACCGCAACATCCGTGGAAACCGCACCGCAATCCCGCTTTTGTGCCGCTTCGACAAGGCAATCCCCTCAAACCCCAGCTCAAACACCATGCTCGGCGTCACACTACTGACCGGGCCGAATTTCTCGACTGTGGTCTTGCGCACAATCGCGTCGACCTTGCGCATCTCTTCGTCGGTCAGCCCTGAATACGCCTTGGCGAACGGCACCAGCGTACGCTCGCTGCCGGGCGGGCCGTCCCACACGGCAAAGGTGTAGTCGCTGTACAGGCTGGCGCGGCGGCCGTGGCCGCGCTGGGCGTAGATCAATACGGCGTCGACGCTGAACGGGTCGACCTTCCATTTCCACCAGACGCCCATGTCCTTGGTGCGGCCCACGCCGTAGAGGCCGTCGCGCGCCTTGAGCATCATGCCTTCCACCCCTAGCCGGCGAGAGGCCTCGCGCTGCTGCGCAAGTTCCTGCCAGGTGGTGCCCGTCAGCAACGGTGATGGAATCAGCACAGGCTGGTTACACAGGCTGATCACCTGTTCGAGTTGGGCGCGGCGCTTGGCCTGGGCGTGGTTGCGCCAGTCGTCGCCCTGATACTCCAACAGGTCGTAGGCGAGGATCACGACAGGCGCCTCGTCGAGCACCTTTTTACTCAAGGTCTTGCGGCCAATGCGTTGTTGCAGCAGGGCGAAGGGTTGCACCGCGTCCTTCCACACCACGATTTCACCGTCGATCACCGTGCCGTCCGGCAAACCGCTCACCAGGCTGTGCAGTTCAGGAAAACGCTCGGTAACCAGTTCTTCGCCCCGTGACCAGATCCACAAGCGCCCCTCACGCTTGACCAGTTGCGCGCGAATGCCATCCCACTTCCATTCCACCTGCCAGCCGGCGGGCGAACCGAGCAGGGCGTCGAATTGTTCCAGCGGTTGCGACAAGCCATGGGCGAGAAAAAACGGATAGGGCTGCCCGCCTCTTTGCGCGTGCTCGTCCGAAGATTCAGCAGCGATCAGCTTGAGGTAACCCTTCGCTGTCGGGCGGTTGGACAAATCGGTGTAGCCCACCAGCCGCTGGGCCACGCGTTTGCTGTCCAGGTCGGCCATGGCAGCGAGAGCCCGGGTGACGAGCAACTTGGACACGCCCACTCGGAAACTGCCGGTGATCAACTTGATGCACACCATCAGGCTGGGTTGATCCAGCTGCGCCCATAACGCGGGCAGGCGTTCAGCCAGCTCCGCAGGTGGCAGGCCTCTCAAGGGTAGGAGCTTTTCTTCCAGCCACACCGCCAAGCCGTCTTCAGAGGTGTAGGGCGATTCTGGCAACAGCAACGAAATGGTTTCGGCCAGGTCACCCACCGACTGGTAGCTTTCCTCAAACAACCAAGGCTCGATGCCTGACGCCTCGGTGGCCATGTCCCGCAGCAGGCGCGTGGGCACCAGTTGCCGGGGCCGCCCGCCAGACAGGAAGTACACCGCCCATGCCGCATCTGCGGGCGGCGCGTGCCGAAAGTAGGTTTGCAAAGCCGCCAGCTTGGCGTTGCTGGAGGTGGTTGCGTCGAGGTTGGCGTACAACTCGGCGAAGGCCTTCATGCCGTGGCCTCTTCTTCGTCATCGCCGTATTCGGTGGTGAAACCCTGGGCATCCAGGCCTTTTTCCCGCAGGTGGCGTACCAGTACGCCGACGGAACCGTGGGTGACCATCACGCGCTCGGCGCCGGTCTGTTCGATGGCCCACAGCAGGCCCGGCCAATCGGCGTGGTCTGAAAGCACAAAACCTCGGTCTACACCGCGCCGCCGCCGTGTGCCACGCAAGCGCATCCAGCCGCTGGCAAACGCGTCGCTGTAATCGCCGAAGCGCTTGATCCAGCTGCTGCCACCGGCAGAGGGCGGGGCGATGATCAGGGCCTGGCGCAGCAGTGGGTCGGTCTTCTTGAAGTCCCCGGCGTAGAGGGTTTCGGGGATATACACCCCGGCCTCGCGGTACACCCGGTTCAGCGGTTCTACCGCGCCATGGCTGAGGATCGGGCCGATGCTGGCGTCGATGCCATGCAGGATGCGCTGGGCTTTGCCGAAGGAATAACAGAACAACACGCTGGCCTTGCCGGCAGCGATATTCGCCTGCCACCAGTCGTTGATCCCGGCGAAGATTTGCGCTTGAGGCTGCCAGCGGTAGATCGGCAGGCCGAAGGTCGACTCGGTAATGAAGGTGTGGCAATGCACCGGTTCGAAAGGCGCGCAGGTGCCATCGGGTTCGACCTTGTAGTCCCCGGAGGCGACCCAGACTTCGCCCCTGTATTCCAGGCGCACCTGGGCTGAACCGAGCACGTGGCCTGCGGGGTGAAAGCTCAAGGTCACGCCGTGGTGCACCAAGGGTTCGCCATAGGCCAAGGTTTGCAGGTTGATGTCCTGCCCCAGACGTGAACGCAGGATGCCTTCGCCCGGCGCAGCGGCCAGGTAGTGTTGATTGCCGGTGCGGGCGTGATCGCCGTGGGCGTGGGTGATGACCGAGCGTTCAACCGGGCGCCAGGGGTCGATGTAGAAATCACCGGCTGGGCAATAGAGGCCTTCGGGCCGGGCGATGACAAGGTCCATGGGCGGTGCCGGGGGCAATGGGCTTATCAGGTATGAGGGGAGTGAGACTTGAGAAGTTCTATCTAACTGCATGCGATCCAATGTGGGAGCTGGCTTGCCTGCGATGAGGCCGTGTCAGTCACTGATCAAGTGGCTGATGCACCGCCATCGCAGGCAAGCCAGCTCCCACATTTTTTCCGGTTCCTTCAGCGAGAACCGGGTTACTTACCGGGTGTCAGGGTCAACCGGGTTTTGCCGTAGGCCTTGTCGAAGTTCTGCGGCTGCATCGGGAAGCTCAGGTATTGCGCCTTCAGCGACGGGTCGATGCCATTGGCATAGTTCGGGCTGGCCGGGTTGCCGGACTGGCCGATGCCGCCCTGGCCCATCATCGGTTCGGCTTGGCCGAAGTCGACGATCATGCGCAGCGCCGGCACCTGGGTGGTGTTGAAGTTTTGGCCCCAGCTGTACGGCGCAGGGTTCAAGGTGTTGTGGTCGCCACCACTGGCCAGCGGGCCACGGATCACCTGGCCGTTGAGGTTTTTCCAGGTGGTGCTGTGCAGTTTGCCCCACTGCCAGGCCTTGTGATCGCCGCCCAGTTGGCTGTCGCCTGCGGTGATCGCTGCGGCCAGGCTGCGCGCCAGAATCGCCGGTTTGTCTTCTTTTTGCGGCGTGCGCGTGTCGTCCCAGAACGGGCTGTCCTCGCGGCCGAGCAAATGGTCGGCGGTGGCGGAGTAAGACAGGCCTGCGTTGCTGACAAACGCCTTCCAGGTCGCGCTGTTTTCCGGGCCGAGCTTGTCGAGGAAGATCTGCTTGGCGCTTTCCTGCAGGAACAGCTCGTAAATGGCTGCATCTGCGGAGGTGGACACCAGGCGGCCGTCGAAGGCCATCAGGCGGCCCAGGGCTTCGCGGGCCTTGGCTTGTTCGGCCGCTGGCAAGGCGTCGATCGCCTGTTTCAGCGGTTGCGCCATGCCCGGCGCCTGGAACATGGTCTTGAGCTTGGCCGCGAACGTGGTGGTCTGGTCGTACTGCATGGCGATCAGGCTGCGGCTGTCATGCTTGCCAGCATTGGCCAGTTGCGCGAGGCGCTCGCTGCGCTCCGGCGCGTCCCACGAGTTGGACAACTGCATGCCGTAGCCGCGCGGCGCCGTGCGCTGGTTGGCGGTGCCGATCCAGCCCTGGGGCGGGTCCTGGTCATACGGGTGCAGCATCGCGTCGGCGTAACCGTCCCAATCAAAGCGCGCATCCCAGCCCGGCGAGGGCAACAGGCCTTCGCCTTCGCGGCGGTTGGGGAAACGGCCGGTGACTTGCCAGCCGATGTTGCTGGCGTCGGCGAAAATCATGTTCAGGGCGATGGCGCGGATCTCCCGGGTCGCGTCCGAGGCCTTGCCCGCGTTTTGCGCGCGGGACAGGTCGAAGAACGCATCCAGGCTCTTGTCGTCCTTGAAATCGGCGGTTTGCAGGGCCAGGCCGAAACCGGTGGTCAGCGCCTGGCTGCTGTTGAGCAGGGCGCCATGGCGGGTTTCGTACACCACTTCGCGAATCGAGCGTTGGCCCTTGATGAAGAAGGTCTCGTTACGCACACCGGCCGGCAGCCATTTGCCATTGTTCTCGTAGTACAGCCCGTTGCCCTGGCGTTTGACCTTTTCGAGGAACAGGTCCTGGGTATCGCCCTTGACCGCGCTCATGCTCCACGCCACTTTGCCGTTGAAGCCGGACAACAGGGTGGGCAGGCCGGCAATCGAGGCGCCGACCGCCTGGTACTTCGGCGCACGGATCTGCACGTAGTTCCACGGTGACGGTGCTTGCGGCTGGGCGGCCAGGTCGCCGGCCAACAGGCTCTTGCCGCTGCGGCTGCGCTGCGGGCCGACGGCCCAGTTGTTCGAAGTCGTCACCGCCAGTGCATTCAAGCTGTTGAGCTGCTGGCCAACCGCTTCCAGCCCGGCAAGGCCGGTGATCTGGCCGAGGTTCACGCCCTTGAGCTTGTCGGCTTCAGCCTGCGGGATAGGTTCATCCGGCGCGCTCGGGGTGAGCCAGGCGAGCTTGTCCACGCCGACTTTCTGCGCCAGCACCAGGGAGGACAGTTCTTCCTGCAAGTTGCTCGACTCGCTGAAGTTCAGCAGGCAGAACAGCAGCGCTGAATCTTCCGGCTTCCAGTACTCGGGCTTGTAGCCGGTCTGGGCCAGGTCGGGCGGCAGCTTGTCGCGGTAGCGGAACAGATAGGCATTGACGCCACGTGCATACACTTCGAAGAAGCGCTTGAGGCGCGGGCTGGAGGCGTTGTACAGCTCGCCGGCGCTTTTCTTCAGGTTGACGGCGCGCATGAAACGGTCGACGCCCAGCACCTCCGGCCCGGACATTTCCGCCAGACGGCCCTGGGCCAGCAGGCGCAAGGTGACCATCTGGGTGATGCGGTCGCTGGCGTGCACATAACCGAGGCTGAACAGCGCGTCGTGGAAGGTGTTGCTTTCGATCAGCGGCATGCCTTGGGCATTGCGGCGTACCGATACGTTCTGCGCGAGGCCCTTGATCGGCTGTACGCCGGCGGCAGGGAGCAGGGTGTCCTGGGTGCTCTGGAGCTGGCAACCGGCCAGGCTTAATGCACTGGCCACTGCCGCGGCAACGCCGAACCGGGGAAGAAAATGTGAGAGGGCTGGCGAGGCCATGGCAAAGCTCCTGCGGGGGTAGCGTCAGTAAAGGCGCTACGTTAGTGAGCGCGGCGAAACGACGCAAGCGGGAGTTTGGGGTAAACGTCAGATCTTGAGACTGGCACAGAACAATGTGGGAGCGGGCTTGCTCCCACAGTTTGACCGCGTACAGCGCAAGGTCAGGCTTTGGGTGGGTTCACTTTCTGCACCAGTTCATAAGCCCGAACCGTCGCTGGCCGCTCCTTGATGCTGTTGAACCAGCGGTGCAGATGGGGGAAGTCTTCCAAGCGCTGGCTCTGCCATTTGTGGGAAACGATCCACGGGTAGATCGCCATGTCGGCAATGCTGTAGTCCTCGCCCGCCACGAAGGCGCGGTCCGCCAGACGGCGGTCGAGCACGCCGTACAAGCGGGCAGTTTCGTCTACATAGCGTTTGATCGCGTAGGGAATCTTCTCAGGCGCGAACTGGCTGAAATGGTGGTTCTGCCCGGCCATCGGCCCCAACCCGCCCATTTGCCAGAACAGCCATTGCAGGGCTTCCTGGCGACCGCGCAGGTCTTTGGGAATGAACTGGCCGGTTTTTTCCGCGAGGTACAGCAGGATGGCGCCGGACTCGAACAGCGAAATTGGCGCGCCTCCGTCGATCGGCTGGTGATCGACGATGGCCGGGATGCGGTTGTTGGGAGCGATCTTCAGGAAATCGGGCTTGAACTGGTCGCCCTGGCCGATATTGATCGGGTGCACCTTATAGGGCAGGCCGGCTTCTTCCAGGAACAGCGATACTTTGTGACCGTTGGGGGTAGTCCAGTAATACAGGTCGATCATGAAGCTCTCCAAAGGTGGTGATGCTTGAGCGAATGCCTGTAGGTATAGGTAATGTTCCACTGACGAAAATTCAATGAAACATTTGTGCATACCCTTAGAAGCGAATCACACAGCACCGTCCACCAACACCTGCAACGACTGCTGCGAACAGCGCTCGATGCGCACCTGCACGCGGTACACCTCGGCAAACATCAGCGGGTCGAGCACCGCATCCGCCGTGCCGCTGGCGTACAAGCGGCCTTGGCGCAGCACCGCAATACGGTCGGCAAAACGCGCGGCGAGGTTGATGTCATGCAACACCACCACGGCGATCAGGTTGTGCTCACGCACCAGAGAGCGCACGCACTCCATCACCTTCAATTGGTAGTTGAGGTCCAGGGCGCTGGTGGGTTCGTCGAGCAACATCACCTGGGGGCGACGCGCGATCAGTTGGGCAAGGCTGACCAATTGGCGCTGGCCACCGGACAACGTGCTTAACAGTTGATCGGCCAAATGCGCGATGCCAATGCGCTGCAAGGCCTCGAAGGCTTCGCGCAGGCAGGCGGTATTGGACAGGGGAACGCCGTCGGCATTGGCCACGCGCAAGGCGGCGATCACGCTTTCCATCACGCTGAGGCTCAGGCCCGGCGGCAGGTTCTGCGGCATGTAGGTGACGCGCCGTGCGCGCTCGGCCACCGACATGGCTGACAGGTCCAGGTCGCCCAATCGCACGACGCCCTGCATCTTTTCCAGCCCGGCCACGGCGCGCAGCAAGGTGGATTTTCCGGCGCCGTTGGGCCCGATCAAGGCGGTCAGGCTGCCGTGGGGCAGGGTGGGCAGGTTCAGGTCGTGCACGATCTGCCGGCGCCCATAACTCACATTGGCGCTGTGTACCGATAACCCTGCACTCATAACTGCCTCCCACGCTTGAACACCAGCACCACGAAAATCGGCACGCCCACCAAGGCCGTGACAATGCCCACCGGCACGATCACCCCGGGCATGATCAGCTTGCTGGCGATGGACGACAGCGACAGCAGCAACGCGCCGGTCAAGGCACTGGCCGGCAGCAGGAAGCGTTGGTCCTCGCCCACCAGGATCCGCGCGATATGCGGACCCACCAGGCCGATAAAACCGATGGTGCCTACAAACGCCACGGCGGTCGCCGACAACAGGCTGATACGCAGCAGCGAGAAAAACCGCAGGCGCTTTACGTCCACGCCGAAGCTTTGTGCGCGGTCTTCGCCCATGCGCAACAGTGTGAGGCGCGGTGCGGCGGTGAAGGAAAATGGCATGACCACGGCAACCACCAACGCGAGGATGCCGAGCTTGTCCCAGTTGGCCCGGGTCACGCTGCCCAGGGTCCAGAACACCAGCTGTTGCAGCACATCTTCGGTGGCGACCAGTTGCAGCAAGGCCACCACCGCGTTGCAACTGAACACCAGGGCGATCCCGAACAGCACCAGGCTTTCCACCCCGGCACCGCGCAGGCGTGACATGGCTTGCAGCAAAAACACCGAGGCGGCGGCGAAGATAAACGCCGAGATGGAGATCGCGGTATTGGCCGAGACCCACAGCGTGGTCACCGGGAACACAATCACCAGGGATGCGCCCAACGCCGCCGCCGAGGACACGCCCAGGGTGAAGGGGCTGGCCAGTGGGTTATTCAAGATGGCCTGCATCTCGGCTCCGGCCAGCGACAACGCGCAACCGACCAACACCGCCATCAAGGCGTAGGGCAGGCGCACGTTCCAGATGATCACCTGGTCGGTGGCGCTCAGGTGGGAAGGGTGCAAAATGCCGTTGAGCAGCGCCAGCAGGCCCATGCCCGATGGGCCGCTGGCCAGGTCCACGAGGATGGCGCAGACCAGCGCGGTGCCCAGTAACGCCAGCAGCCAGGCACGCCGCGCCAGCAGGCGGCGGTAGCCCTGGGTGGCGCTGGCGAGGTCGAGGGTTTGAGTGGTCATGTGGCTCACACCGTTTCGAAAACGAAGAAGATCAAACTGTGGGAGCGGGCAAGCCCGCTCCCACAGGTTTTACCGTGTTTCTACGGCGGGCTTAGCGTCGATCCAATAGGCGCCCTGTAGCGGCATCCCCAGGAACTGCTGGTTGATCTGCTCCATGGTCGCCTGCGGGTCCAGCTTGGCGAACAACTCGGGGTGTACCCACTTGGCCAACGACTCGATGGCCAGCAGGTTGTACGGCGAGTTGTAGAAGTCATGCCACAGGCCGTGGGAATTACCTGTGCGGATCGCACGCAGGTTGGCGAATTCCGGACGTGCCAGCACCCGATCAAATGCCTCGCGTGCTTCGTCGGTACTCACGCCTGCGCCCAGGATCAGCCCCGGCTTGTGGTTACCCGTGGCGACGTAGACATCCGGGTCAGCCTTCAACGCGTACTCGACACTGATATCCCCCAGTGCACCCGGCACCACATCGGCGGCGATGTTGCGCCCGCCCACCAGCTTGATCACTTCACCCATGCCGCTCTTGCCGGTGGTGTGACCCGGCGCTTGCCAGGCACCGGCCAGCAGTTCGAGGAACACGCTCGGGCGCGGGCCCGCAGGCAGGGTGGCGACGGCGTCGGTGATGACCTTGATGTGCTGGTCATAGAAGTCGAGGAACGCCTTGGCCTGGGCTTCACGGCCCAGCGCGTCACCCAGCGCTGTCATGCTGGTGTGGGTGCCTTGCACCGGGTTGATGCGGAAGTCGACGAACAACACCGGGATGCCCGCCTTGGCCAGCACATCGGCGACCGGGCTGTGTTCAGTGGGGCCGTGGCCGGAAATGCTGAACACCGCCAGGTCGGGTTTGAGCGAAAGGATTTCCTCGGCGCTGACGCTTTGCTCCGACGCCTGGCCGATCAGCGGGATGTCTTTCACTGTCGGAAATTTCGCCACGTAGGCGTTGTAGGTGTGCTGGTCCAGCAGCTTCAGGTCGTTCTGCCAGCCGACGATGCGCTGGAACGGCGCGTTCTTGTCGAGCAAGGCAAAGGCGGAAATCAGCCGGCCTTCGCCAAGGACCACACGCTTGACGTTGTCGGCCACTTCGACCTTGCGGCCCAGCACGTCGGTGACTTCATGGGCGGCGGCGGTTTCGGCATGGCCCAGGACCAGCGCGGCAAACAGCGCGCCGAGTTTGAGCGCGTTTCGGGGTTTCAACATGGCACGGACTCCAGGTGAAGGCGGCGCATCAGACATCGCTCCAGCGCCGCAGCAGGTTGTGATAAGCGCCGCTCAGTTGCAGCAGCGCGTGGTGGTCGGCGTGTTGCGCGGTGAGGGTCTGGATCGCCACGTCCATGTCCAGCAGCAGTTGGCGCTGGCTGTCTTCGCGCACCAGGCTTTCGATCCAGAAGAAACTGGCCAGGCGCTCACCGCGGGTGACGGGGTTGATCTTGTGCAAGCTGCTGCCGGGGTAGATCAGCAGGTGGCCGGCGGGCAGCTTCACGGCGTGTTCGCCGAAGGTGTCGCGGATCACCAGTTCGCCGCCGTCGTAGCTGGCCGGGTCGGCCAGGAACAACGTGGCGGAGATGTCGGTGCGCACCCGTTCGCGCACGCCCTTGAGGCCGCGAATGGCATTGTCGATATGCCAGTCAAAGGCCTCGCCGCCGCTGTAGCGGTTGAACAGCGGCGGGTAGATGCGCTTGGGCAGGGTGGCGGACATGAACAGCGCGTTGTCCGACAGCCGCGCCAGAATCTGCTCACCCACGCGGATGGCCGTCGGCGAATCTTCCGGCAACTGCCGGTTGTTTTTCGCCAGGGCCGAGCGCTGCCCGGCGGTCACCTTGCCGTCCACCCAGGGTTGATCGAGCAAGGCCGCCACGCTGGTCTCGACTTCACGGGGGCTGAGCAGCCCCGGGATTTCGATCAGCACCGGTCAGAACTCATAGTCGACGCTGGCGGTGAGGGTGCGCCCGGCACCGGGGATGCCGTACAGCTGGAAGCCGTCGAGGGACGCGCCGACCTGGCTGTAATAGAACTTATTGAACACGTTGTTGAGGTTGAGGTTGACCGTGGTGTCCTTGTTCACCTTGTATTGCGCCGCCACGTTGCTCAGCCAGTAGCCGGGGGCCTTTTCGTTGTCGCGCACATAGATGGCGTTCACCCCGGACGGGCCGTTGGCGTAGCTGCTGTTGTTGTTCAAACCGCCGACGTATTTGTTGTCGCTGTAGCGACGACGGCCCACGTATTGCTCGCCGTAGCTGAGGCTCAGGGCGTCGGTGACGGCGTAGGTGGTCCACAGGTTGGCGGTCAGGTCGGGCACGTTCTTGGCTTCGGCGCCTTTGTTGATGCCTTTGGTCTGGGTGCTCTTGAGCGCCGAGAACCCGGTGTAGGCGGTCCAGCGCGGCGTGATGTTGCCTTGCAGGCCCAGTTCCACGCCGTCTACGCGTTTGGCGGGCAGGGCGCGGACCGGGGCGGACTCGCCGTCCTGGTATTCCCAGGCGTTGTCCAGTTCGGTGCGGAAGATCGCCGCCGTCACGTTGAGCATGTCGTGGGCAATGTCCCACTTGGTGCCCATTTCATAGGTCTTGGACTTGGCCGGGCTGTAGTTGCTGGTGGTGGCCGAACCGTAGATCTGGTTGTTGGTGGACGCGCCGAGTGCCGACGGTTGCGCCGCCTCGCTGTAGGACACATAGATGCTGCCGTTGGGCAACGGCTTGTACACCGCGCCGACGCGACCGCTGACGGCGCCATCGGTGCTGCTGATATCTGCCTGGCCACGTTGGGTGGTCTGGGCGCGCCAGTTGTCATAGCGCAGCGAGCCGAGCACTTGCCACTGGTCGTTGAGCGTAACCGTGTCGCCTGCATAAATGCCGGCGTTGTCGATCACCGAGCGTGGGTCGCCTTCGCCCTTGGTCACATAGGTGCTGGCGAAGCTGTGGCTGGGGTCGCTCATGTCGAAGAACATGTCGCCGGCCGGCACTTCGGCGTTGCGTTTCAGGCCGCCGTAGGTCTCGTGGTAGAACTCGAGGCCCGACACCACCGCGTGCTGCAGGCTGCCGGTGTTGAACTTGAAGCTGAAGTCGGTCTGGTTATCCAGGATGGTGTAGCGCTTGGACAAACCGAAATCGCTGCCGCGCAGGATGCCGTAGGCGGTGTTGCTGTTGTTCACGTAGTCGGTGTAGGCATTGACCGTGCTGCCCGGGACTTGGCTGATCGGGCCTACACCGGTGTAGCCCAAGGTCGCACAGCGCGTGCCGGAGCAGGTTTTCTGGCCGTTGGCATTGGCGGCAAAGAATCGCGCCGGGGAGAGCACCGCAAAGTTGTCGCTGCGTTCCCAGCGGGTCTGGTTGCGCAGGTTGGCGTCGTTCCAGTCGAAGTCGTGTTCGAAACGGGCGGTCAGCGAGGTGGTTTCGTTCTGTTGGGTGTAAAGGCTGGAATCGCCGTACCAGTTCGAGCGCTTTACGCCCGGCATGCGGTCGCCATTGGTCCCACGCTGGATCGGCACGCCGCCGTCCGGGGTGTTGGTGTCTTTCTGATAGAAGGTGTCGACGAAGAACCGCGTGTCGGTGCCCAGGCCGAAGCCGAAGGACGTCGCGATGCCCCAGCGGTCATAGTCCACATCGTCGCGCTCGGCCACCCCGTTGTAGTGCTTCATCAGGTTGATGCGCACGGCGGTGGTGTCGTTGATCTGTTTGTTCAGGTCGGCCGTGAGCCGGCGGTAGCTGTCGGTGCCGATGCCGGCCGAGACTTTATTGGCATCGCCCAGGTGTGCTTCTTTGCTCACCAGGTTGACGCTGCCGCCTACGGCGGACACCCCGGACTCAATCGACCCGGTGCCCTTGAACACTTCAGCCTGTTGCAGGTTGAAGGTGTCGGTGCGCGTGGACATGCCGGCATCGCGCACGCCGTCGACCGTCAGGCTTTGCTCGGACGAGAAGCCGCGAATCGAAAACAGGTCGCCCCATCCCAGGTTGCCTTCGCCCGACATGAAGGTAATGCCTGGCACGTTGCGCAGCACTTCCTGCAAGGTCTGCGCGTTCTGCTCCTTGAGCACCTGTTGCGGCACGATGGTCACGCTTTGCGGCGCATCCAGCAGCGGCTGGCTGATCTTGGCGGAGGTCACCCGGTCGACCTTGAAGGCGGAGGTGGGGGCAGCTTGGCCATCGACCTTGATTTCCGGCAGGCTCAGCACCGCGTCGTTGTTCGCGGCGGCGGGCGCATCGGCCCAGGCCGTCGGGGCAACGCTACCGGCAGCCAGCAAGCCGAACATCGGCGCCAGAGTGGTGTGCAGCGTGTGGCTGCGAGGTGTGGGCAGTGACATAGGCGAGTTCCGAGTCTAAATTACAATTACTCTCATTTAGGTTCGGTAGTCTAAAGAGCGATTCCGCCTGCCATACCCTGGGTTTGTATCGCTGATGCGTGATTATCGTTTCCCACAACATTCCATTACATTTGCGCGTACTGCTGGCTGAACTTTCGGCTATCTCCTGCGTTTTGAGTTTTCGGACCGACTGCCCATGGCCAAGCAAGACCACCTGTTGATCGTCGATGACGACCCGCAAATCCGCCAACTGCTCTGCGACTACCTGAGCGACGCCGGCTTCCAGGTGTCCACCGCCGCCGACGGCAAGGAAATGCGCCGCCGCCTGGCGCTCAATGTGATCGACCTGATTGTGCTCGACCTGATGCTGCCCGGCGAAGACGGCCTGAGCCTGTGCCGCGAACTGCGGGTGAGTTCCAACACGCCGGTGGTGATGCTCACGGCCAAGGGCTCGTTGATCGACCGCATCGTCGGCCTGGAAATCGGTGCCGACGACTACCTGCCCAAACCCTTCGACCCGCGTGAGTTGCTGGTACGCATCAAGGTGGTGCTGCGTCGGGTGCAGAGTTTTCCGGACCGGGCGCGGCTGGATGAAGCGCCGAGCATCCGTTTCGCCGGCTGGCAGCTCGACACACGGGCGCGGCAACTGCTCACCCCGGAAGGTGTGGTGGTCAGCCTGGGCAATTCGGACTACCGCGTGCTGCGCCTGTTGTTGCAGCACCCCAACCGCCCGTTGAGTCGCGACTTTCTGCTCAATCACGTGTTCGACAAGGACAGCACGCCGTTCGACCGCTCCATCGACGTATGCGTCAGCCGCCTGCGTTCCCAACTGCCGGCCGGGCTGATCAAGACCGTGCGCAACGAGGGTTACATGCTCACCGCCGATGATGTGGTGCTGGGCTCGTGAGACTGCTGCCGCGCTCGCTGTTCGGGCGGCTGGTGCTGATCCTGGTCAGCGGCATGCTCGCGGCCCAGGCCCTGACCAGCAGCATCTGGTACGACCGCCGCCATGGCCAGGTACTGGAAATTCCCGCGCGGCTGATCGCGACGCGCCTGGCCGACGTGGTGCGGCTGGTGCACAGCGACCCGCAGCAGGCCGACCAGTTGATCAAGCTGCTCAACACGCCGCACTTTCGCCTGACGGTGAGCGACCAGGCCAGCAGCACGCCCAGCACCCTGACTGACAGCGACCGGCCCACCGAGCGCCTGATCAAAAAGGTGTTGTCGGAGAAAACCGGCTACGCCCAGACCCTGATCCTGCTGCGCCTGTCCCTGGTGGATGGCGAAGGGCAAACTGCAGGGTTGTCGACCCTGCTGAGCTCCAAGCCGGTGGTGGGGCAGTTCCTGATTGACCTGCGCCTGCCCGACGGGCGCTGGTTGCAGGTGGATGCCAGTGAAGAACAGGGCTGGACCAGCACTTCGCCGCTGGACCTGCTGTTCGACTATGTGATGCGTATCTACTTGCTGCGGGTGTTGGTGCTGGTGGTGATCGCCCTGGTGGCGGTGCGCCTGGCGATCCGCCCGCTCAATGCCCTGGCCAAGGCGGCTGAGGCGTTGGGGCGTGATATCCAGCGCCCGCCGCTGTCGGTGGACGGCCCCACTGAAGTCCGCCGTGCGGCGCAGGCCTTCAATGCGATGCAGCAACGCTTGATCGCCAACATCGCCGAACGCACGCGTTTTCTCGCGGCGATTTCCCACGATCTGCGTTCACCGATCACACGCCTGCGCCTGCGCACCGAGATGCTGGAAGACACCCGCACCAAGGAGCGGTTTCGCAGCGACCTGGAAGAAATGGAGCACATGGTCTCCAGCACCCTGGATTTTGTCAGCAGCGGCGAAATCAATGAGACGCGGCAGAACATCGACATCAACGCCTTGCTGCAAAGCCTGCAGGCCGATCTTGAGGATGTGGGGCAAAGCGTGACGATAGTGGGACGGGCCCGGCAACCCTTGCCGGGGTATGCCCGCAGCCTCAAGCGTTGTGTGCAGAACCTGCTGGAAAACGCGGTGCGTTATGGCTGTGAAGTGGTGGTGCAGGTCGAGGACCAGGCAGACAGCCTGAAGATCGTCATCAGTGACCGTGGCCCGGGGATTCCCCAGGAACAGCTGGAACAGGTGATGGAGCCGTTTTATCGGGTGGAAGGCTCACGCAACGCCGAGACGGGCGGGTATGGGTTGGGGCTGAGCATCGCCCACACCATTGCGCGGGCGCATGACGGGCAGTTGAGCTTGAGCAATCGGGAAGGTGGGGGATTGGAAGTGGAATTGCAGTTCCAACGCAAACCCTGAACCTGCAACACCATTCATGTGGGAGCTGGCTTGCCTGCGATGCAGACACCTCGGTACATCAGGCACACCCGGTTGATGCCATCGCAGGCAAGCCAGCTCCCACACAGCCTGGGTCAGGGCATCACGCCCCGTGGCACTTCTTGAATTTCTTCGCGCTGCCGCAAGGGCAAGGGTCGTTGCGGCCAACGTCCTTCAAGGCGTTGCGCACCGGCTCCTGGTGAGCGTGGCCGCAGTTCGGGCCGTGGACATGGCCGTGGTCGTGATCATGGTGATCGTGATCGTGGTTGCAGTCAGGACCATGGACATGGGGTTGCTGAGTCATCGATGTCGCTCCGGAATAAAATCGCCGGGGATTATCTCGCCATTGTGGGACACCTGCACGTCATTACCGATGAATAATCCGGTTTTCAGTTCACCGTCCAGGCGATAGGGCACGGGCTGGGTGGGATTTTTCAGCATCTGCACCACATCACGTATCTGCGGCCACAGGTTAGTGCGCACCGTCACCCGGAAGAACGCATGGCTGCGCGGCGGCACGGTGAGCCATTCGTTGGACTCGCCTTCAGTCAGCACAAAATCGTCCAGGGTGACCTTGTAGATCAGGCCGCGCACCGTCAGGTCGGCGTCGTCGCGGTTGTCCACGCGAAAGTACAGCTTGAACTTCTGCTCCAGCAACTTGGCCCGCACCACTTCGACTTTGACCAGGGCCACGTGAGGTGCCGGCGTATCGTCTTCGAACCACGAGGCGCAGCCGGTCAAGCCCAGTGTCAACGCCAGCATCAAGCTGTAGATCCGAAGCATGGCGTTTTTCCTGTCAGAGGGCTTAGAGGTAGCTGGAGCAACACTTCTTGAATTTCTGACCACTGCCGCACAGGCACGCATCGTTGCGTCCTGCCTTGACCTCGACGGTGGGGTCGATGAAGTACCAGCGCCCATCATTCTGTACGAAAGAGGACTGCTCGCGGTGGCTATGTTCACCGGTGCTGTCGTGCCAGCGGGCGGTAAAGGTCACGAACGCATGTTCCGGCTGGCCGCCGAACACCTCGGAGCTTTCCACCTCAAGGCCCAGCCAGGTGCTTTGGGCACTCCAGGCGCCGATGGCGTTGCGGTCCAGGCCGGCCTGTTGCGCGGGCAAGGTAGTTGCCACCAGGTAATCCACCAGGCCGAGCACATAGGCGCTGTAGCGCGAACGCATCAGCGCGGTGGCGCAGGGTGCGGGGTGGCCGGCGTGATAGTGGCCGCAGCAGGCATCCAGCAGGTTGCCACTGCCGCAGGGGCAAATGGATGTACTCATCGGGGTTACCACCAATACTTTCCGAAGTTTTCCGGGTTGGCCCAGAAACGGGCGTTGAGCCAGTCCGGCACCTGTTTATAGTCAAGCAGATCATAGGTAAACAGCGTCAGAACCTGCTCATCGCGCTGGAAACGCTCGCCGGCCTGCAGGGCAAGGGAGAAGAAGTCGGTTTCCTTCCAGCCGCAGGCGTTGAGGTCGACGAGCGCAGCAATACGGCTGGCATTGAGGTTGCGCACGCCACCGAGCAGGGTCAGGCCTTGCGGTTTTGACAGGTGCTCCAGGCAGTCGACCACCAGCGCCAAGTCAAAACGTTGCGCCGCCAGCGCTGCGGGCAAGGGCCCGGGCGGCGCGATGGCGACGACGGTGTCGGGGTGCTCGGCCTGGAAGGCGTCCAGCGCCGGGAACTGGCTGGCACCCAACAGCAACAGGCGTTTGGGCTGGTGCAGATCGAGCAAGGCAGCCAAGGCTTGCTGGGGTGTTCGGGAAGAAATACCGGCGGTCATCACAGATCCTCACATCAGGACCGTAGAGACTAGCGCGGCTGAGCGTGCGGGCCTAGAGCGGGTGGCTGCGAAAAGTCCTACGAGTGCAGCGATCCTCAATGAATACAGGGGCGCGGCGTAGTGGCGCAGATGAAAAGAGCCGTCTTTACTCCACCCATCGGCCCCCGCCGATCCCCTCAGGAGAAAACAGATGAGCATCATGCGGACAGCTCTACCCTTGGTTCTGCTAACCGGAGTATTGACAGGTTGCGCAGGCTTGCAGAAAACCGACTGGCCCACCTGCGCCGCCGTGGGCGGTGTGACGGGCGCGGCGATCGGCGCCACTGAAAGTTCAGCCTATGCAGGCGCGGGCGCGCTGCTGATCGGTGGCATGGCTGGCGCCTATTGCTGGGTGCACGGCGATGGCGATGAAGACGGCGATGGTGTGCCGGACAGCCGCGACAAGTGCCCGGGTACGCCAAAAGGCGTGCAGGTCGATGCCAATGGTTGCCCTCCTGTGGCGCCGCCAGCGGTGGTCGAGGAAGTGGTGGTGGTTAAAGAAGAAACCATCGTGATCCGCGATGTG
Organism: Pseudomonas sp. TE24901; assembly: GCF_054058375.1. NCBI lineage: Bacteria > Pseudomonadati > Pseudomonadota > Gammaproteobacteria > Pseudomonadales > Pseudomonadaceae > Pseudomonas > Pseudomonas sp. TE24901. The sequence continues at coordinate 77,072 of NZ_JBSSAF010000013.1, read as the reverse complement.
CACTTCCAGTTCGATTCGGCCAAGTTGACGGCCGCGGACAAAACCAAGCTCGACACCATTGCCACTCGCCTGAAAAAAGAAGCCCCCAGCGCGCAACTGCGGGTCAGCGGGCACACCGACAGCGTCGGCAAGGACGCCTACAACCAGAAACTCTCGGAAAAACGCGCCCACTCGGTCACGGACTACTTGATTGGTGCCGGCGTGCCTCGCAGCAACTTTGTCTCGGTCACCGGTGCCGGCGAAAGCCATCCGGTGGCCGACAATAAAACCGCTGAAGGGCGCGCACTGAACCGCCGCGTGGAAATCCAGATCAACCGCTGATAGCCCTTGCCCCTGTGCCAGTCACAGGGGCATTGCTGGCGATCCTCGCCGAAACAGCCGGCATACCTGCCCTTTATCAAGTTTTTTCATCCTTCACTGGCAAATCGCCTGTAGAAGTCGGTACTGTGCGCCCAAAGAATAATAGGCAAGGGGGCATGCGGGATGAAGGTGTTTTGGGGGCTGGGGAAGTTTCTGACGTTACTGTTCTGGGTCGTGGTGGTGGTCAATCTGTTCCGGCCGCTCGCCAGCCCGTTCCACCTGTTGGTCAACCTGGCCGGCAGTCTGTTGTTCCTCACCCATTTGCTGGAGTTGATGTTGTTCAACAGCAGCGTCAAACACCGTGCCCATCCCTGGCGTGACCGCGTGCAGATTCTGCTGGTCGGTATGTTCCACGTGCAGGGCCTGTCGGTGCCTGCGGCGGTTAATGAAACGAACAAGGAGGCCAATCATGCGTAAGGTTTTTCTGTTGGCCCTGCTGGTCAGCCCCATCGCCCTGGCGCAGACCGTCAGTGTTGAAAGTAATTCGTTGATGCGCTTGCCCAGCAGTACCAGCGTGCTGCAACTGGAACGCCTGGACGTCGCCGATTACGGCACCTTGCTGATTCCGGCGACGATCAGCCAGGTCACGGTGGATGAGCTGCACCTGGGGCGTGAAGCACGTATCGCCATCGCCCCGGGCAATACCGGCTTGCAGTTGCAGGTGCGCCACGCGCAGTTGGACCATGGCAGCCAGATCACTTCGCGTGGCGCCCCCGGCACCCACGAACGCCCGGCCAAGGCGGGACGCGACCTGACCCTGCGCATCAATGCGCTGACGGCTGAAGAGCTGTCGGTGGATGCCCGGGGCGGTGCGGGTGCCCAGGGTTATGCGGGCCTGGATGGCGCCAATGGCGTGGACCCGGGTTGCACCTGGGGTTCGGCTGGCCGCGGCGCCAATGGCGATAACGGCGGCGATGGTTTGCCCGGTGCGGCAGGCGCGCAGGTGCGGGTTGAGTTGCCGCAGGATTTCCCGGCTGAACGCATCAAGGTCTGGGTCGATGGCGGTGCGGGTGGTTTGGCGGGCACGGCAGGTAAACCTGGCCGTGGCGGCCAGTCCAAGGGTTGCTTGGTGTACCGTGCCGATGGCGGTGAAAAGGGCCGCCCTGGTTTGGAAGGGCAACCGGGGCCGGCAGGGCCTGCGGGGGCTGTGACTATTCAGCGCCTGTAAAGACATCATCGCCGGCAAGCCGGCTCCTACAGTTGATCGTATAAAACCTGTAGGAGCCGGCTTGCCGGCGATAACGGTCTAAGGACTGCCTCAGAACATCGGCCGAGCCGAAGCAATCGCCACCACCACCAACCCCACGATCAAGTTAATCCCCACCAGCTTGCGAATCTGCCCCAGCACCGCCGCCCCAGCCGGCCAATCTTCAGCCGCCAGCGCCGCGCGCAACTCCGGGAATTTCAGCGCCTGGATACGGATAAACAGCGCCGTCATCACCAGATACAAGCCCATCATCACCTGCACATAGCGTGGCGCTGTCTCAAACCCGCTGAAGCGCAATTGCAGCAGGCCAATGCCGCTGATCGGCAAAATGGCCACGGCGATCCACACCCATACGAAAAAACGTTGAAACACATTTGCCCACAGCTTGAGCCGGGCAGGGCCCTCAAGTGCCGCCACAGCGGCGGGGCGCAGGATCATCCAGGCGAAAAACATGCCGCCGACCCAGACGAGGGCGGCCAATACATGCAGGGTGTAGGCGAGGCTAAACACGGTCATTGCGGTACTCCGTTCTGCGCGGGATTCATTAGCGGGGTATGATAGCCGCCGATCCGAACCACTGAAAATTTATCCAGCGTTTTTAGCGCCCGACTATTCATGATCAGCACTGAACTCAAAACCACGATCCAGGGCGCCTATTCGCGTTTTCTCGAAGCCAAGAGCTTGAAACCGCGCTACGGCCAACGCCTGATGATCGCCGAAGTGGCCAAGGTCCTCGGGGATATCGACACCGACGACGAAGGTCGCCGCGAGGGTGAGCCCGCGGTCGTGGCCGTCGAGGCCGGTACCGGTACCGGCAAGACCGTGGCCTATAGCCTGGCTGCTATCCCCACTGCCAAGGCGGCCGGCAAGCGCTTGGTGATCGCCACCGCCACCGTCGCCCTGCAAGAGCAGATCGTCTACAAAGACCTGCCTGACCTCATGCGTAACAGCGGCCTGAACTTCACCTTTGCCCTGGCCAAGGGCCGTGGTCGCTACATGTGCCTGTCCAAGCTCGATGTGCTGCTGCAGGAGGGCCACGCGCAAACCGCCACCGCCCAGTTGTTCGAAGAAGAAGGCTTCAAGATCGAGGTGGATGAGGCCAGCCAGAAGCTGTTTACCAGCATGATCGAGAAACTGGCCGGCAATAAATGGGACGGCGACCGCGACAGCTGGCCCACCGCCCTTGAAGATTCCGACTGGGCGCGCCTGACCACCGACCACAGCCAGTGCACCAACCGCCATTGCCCCAACTTCGGCCAGTGCGCCTTCTATAAGGCCCGCGAAGGCATGGGCAAGGTCGACGTGATCGTCACCAACCACGACATGGTCCTGGCCGACCTGGCCCTGGGCGGCGGTGCCGTATTGCCGGACCCACGCGACACCCTCTATGTGTTCGACGAAGGGCACCACCTGCCCGATAAGGCCATCGGCCATTTCGCCCACTACACCCGCCTGCGCTCCACCGCCGATTGGCTGGAGACCACCGCCAAGAACCTCACCAAGTTGCTGGCCCAGCACCCGCTGCCCGGCGACCTGGGCAAGCTGATCGAACAGGTGCCGGAGCTGGCGCGGGAGATCAAGACCCAGCAGCAATTCATGTTCAGCGCCTGTGAGCAAGTCGCCGACTTCAAGCCCGGCGAAGATGTGGAGGGCCGTGAGCGGCCGCGTCACCGCTTCGTCGGCGGGCTAATCCCCGAGCACATGCGTGAAATGGGCATCGAGTTGAAGAAGGGCTTTTCGCGCCTGACCGACTTGTTTACCCGGTTGACCGACCTGCTCAAGGAAGGCATGGATGGCGAGGTCAACATCGGCATCGCCAGCAACCAGGCCGAGGAGTGGTACCCGCTGTTTGGCAGCCTGTTGTCTCGCTCACAGGGCAACTGGGAGCTGTGGACCGCCTTCACCGTCGAAGACCCGGAAGACAACCCGCCGATGGCGCGTTGGCTGACCCTCTCGGAAAGCGGCGCGCTGTTTGACATCGAGGTCAATGCCAGCCCGATCCTGGCCGCCGAAATGCTGCGCCGCAACCTGTGGAACGTGGCCTACGGCTGCCTGGTGACCTCGGCCACCCTGACTGCCCTGGGCACCTTCGACCGCTTCCGCATGCGCGCCGGCCTGCCGAAAAAAGCCGTAACCGCCGTGGTGCCGAGCCCGTTTCACCACGCCGACGCGGGTGTGCTGCGGGTGCCGGACCTCAAGGCCGACCCTCGGGATGCGGCGGCCCACACGGCTGCGATCATCCGTGACCTGCCAGACCTGGTGGAGGGTTCCAAAGGTACCCTGGTGCTGTTTTCCTCGCGCAAACAGATGCAGGACGTGTTCGACGGCCTCGACCGCGACTGGCGCAAGCAGGTGTTCATCCAGGGCAACCTGTCCAAGCAGGAAACCCTGAACAAGCACAAGGCACGGGTCGATGGCGGCGATTCCAGTGTGCTGTTCGGCCTGGCCAGTTTCGCCGAAGGCGTCGACTTGCCTGGCGCCTACTGCGAGCACGTGGTGATCGCCAAGATCCCGTTCTCGGTGCCGGATGATCCGGTCGAGGCCGCACTGGCCGAGTGGATCGAAGCGCGGGGCGGCAACCCGTTCATGGAGATCTCGGTGCCGGATGCGTCCCTGAAGCTGGTGCAGGCCTGCGGCCGCTTGCTGCGTACCGAACAGGACCGGGGCACCATCACCTTGCTCGACCGCCGATTGGTCACCCAGCGCTATGGCAAGGCTATCCTGAATGCCTTGCCGCCTTTCAGGCGCGAAATTTCTTAAGCCACCGTGGGCGAATTCGCCCACTTCGTGGTCTATCTCACTGCTATCGATTTATGTCATCAGGCCATTCACCGGCCGATTGGGAGAACCTTGTTCGTATGATTCGCACGCTGCCCGCCCTGTTTGCCCTGCTGTTCACTGCGCCGTTGATGGCCGCGCCCGCAGGGCAACAAACGCTGTTCAACTTCGTCCGGCCTGCCGATGTGGTCAAGGTGGCGACCCAGGACGCCAGCCTGCCGCAATACAACGCCGAACAGACCCCCGAAGGCGAAGTGCTGCGCCGCATCACCTTCAACCCGGCTGCCGAGCCGAGCCTGGTCCTCAGCCCGCAAAGCGGCGCGTGGGACTGGTCCCAATCCAGTGCGATGAGCCTGCGCATTCAAAGTGCCATGGACTGGGCGCTGACCCTCTACGTCAAGGTGCAGAGCGCAGATGGCAAGACCCTGGTCAGCCGCATCGACCTGCCGGCCGGCCCGGCCCAGACGCTGTTGGTTCCGCTGCAGGCCAACTCGCCGTTGAGCCAGGGCATGAAGGCCGGCCCGCCAATGCCTATCACCGTGGATGGTCAGCGCGTATTGCTGGCCAGCAGCGCGGGGGAAATCGACCGCAGCCAGGTGGTGTCGGTGACGCTCTCGATGATCAAGCCCAACGCCGCCCAGAGCATCTTGCTGGAGCGCTTTGGCGTGCAGGACAGCGAGCCGGTGATCAAGGCGGCCTACAGTGAACTGGTAGACGCCTATGGCCAGTCCACCCGGGCGCGTTGGCCGGAAAAGGTCAGCAGCGACGATCAGCTCAAGGCCGCCGCCGCCAAAGAGCAACAACAGCTCAAGGGGTGGCTGGCGGAACGGGATAAAGCCTCACTGGATCAATACGGTGGCTGGAACAAAGGTCCGGCGTTCGAGGCCAGTGGGTTTTTCCGCACTGAGAAACGCGACGGCCGCTGGTACCTGGTGACCCCGCTGGGCCATCCGTTCTACTCGTTGGGCGTCAACACCGTCGCCCCGGACAACAATCAGACCTACGTCGCCGGGCGCGAGTGGATGTTTGCGGCATTGCCCAAGGCCGGTGAGCCCTTCGACAAGTATTACGGCAGCGCTGACAACCGCACCGGCAACGGCGCGGGAGAGGGGCGCAGTTTTGGCGCCGGGCGTTGGTATGACTTCTACGGCGCCAACCTGGAACGCACCTACGGCACCGAAGGTTTTGACCAGAAGCGCTGGGTCAGCCACACCCTCGACCGCCTGCAGGCCTGGGGTTTCAACACCGTGGGCAACTGGAGCGACGGGAACCTGGCGGCTGCTGATCGCGTGCCCTACACCTTGCCGCTGTCGATCGTGGGCGATTACGCCAGCATCAGCACCGGCACCGATTGGTGGGGCGGCATGCCCGATCCGTTCGACCCACGCTTCGCCATGGCCACCGAGCGCGCTGTGGCCATTGCGGCCCGGGATCACCGCGATGATCCATGGTTGATCGGTTATTTCGCCGACAACGAGCTGGCCTGGGCCGGTCCGGGTGACGCTCCAAAATCGCGCTACGCCTTGGCCTACGGCACGTTGCGCATGACCACCGACGTGCCGGCCAAGCGCGCGTTCCTCAAGCAATTGCGCGACAAGTACCGTAACGAAGAGGGCTTGTCGAAAGCCTGGGGCATTCACCTGGCTGGCTGGGAACTGATGGAAGACCCGGGCTTCGAGCCACCGATGCCGAACCCCGAGCACCCGGAAATCGAGGCCGACTTCAAATATTTCCAGAAAACCTTCGCCGATGCCTATTTCAAGACCATCTCCGATTCGCTCAAGTGGCACGCGCCCAATCAGCTGCTGCTGGGCGGGCGTTATGCGGTGAGCACGCCGGAGGCCGTGGCGTCCTGCGCGCAGTACTGCGATGTGCTGAGTTTCAACATGTACACCCTCAAACCCCAGGACGGTTATGACTTCGCCGCCCTGCGTGCGCTGGACAAGCCGGTGCTGATCACCGAATTCAACGTTGGCTCGGCGGACCGTGGACCGTTCTGGGGCGGCGTGACGCAATTGGCCAGGGAAGAGGACCGTGGTGCGGCCTACGCTAATTTCCTCAAGCAGGCCATGGCGGAGCCATCGATTGTCGGCGTGCATTGGTTCCAGTACCTGGACCAGCCGGTCACGGGGCGTCTGCTGGACGGTGAGAACGGTCATTTCGGTCTGGTGGGTATCACTGACGTACCGTTCCAGGGCTTTGTCGACAGCGTGCGCAAAAGCAACCTGGCAGCCGTCGACCAGTTGGGCAAAGAGGCTGAAAAGGCCAAGGCTGCCAACGCTGCGCGTGAGGCCGAGGGCAAGCAGGCCGGGCACGACGGCAAAGGCCCGGGGCAGGGCGCCGGGCATGCCGGCGGGCACTCTGGAAATGGCCATTGATTGAGCGTTGACGGGTTCACAAAACCCACAAGGGCTGGAACAATGGCGGCCAATTTTTACGGTGTTTTCCGAGGGGGCTTAGGTGCAGATTCAGGGTCATTACGAGCTCCAGTTCGAAGCGGTGCGCGAAGGCTTCGCCGCGTTGTTCGATGACCCACAGGAACGTGGTGCCGGGCTGTGCATCCAGGTGGGTGGCGAAACCGTCGTCGACCTGTGGGCCGGCACGGCGGACAAGGACGGTGCCGAGGCCTGGCACAGCGATACCATCGTCAATCTGTTCTCCTGCACCAAGACCTTCACCGCCGTCACGGCCCTGCAATTGGTGGCCGAAGGCAAGCTGCAACTGGACGCGCCCGTGGCCAACTACTGGCCGGAGTTTGCGGCGGCGGGCAAAGAAACTATCACCCTGCGTCAGTTGCTCTGCCACCAGGCCGGGTTGCCCGCGATCCGCGAAATGCTGCCCACCGAAGCCCTGTACGACTGGCAACTGATGGTCGACACCCTGGCGGCCGAGGCACCGTGGTGGACGCCCGGCGAAGGCCATGGCTACGAGGCCATCACTTACGGCTGGCTGGTGGGCGAACTGCTGCGCCGTGCCGACGGGCGCGGCCCGGGCGAGTCCATCGTGGCGCGAGTGGCACGGCCCTTGGGGCTGGACTTCCACGTGGGGCTGGCGGATGAAGAGTTTCATCGTGTTGCGCATATAGCGCGCAGCAAAGGCAATATGGGTGATGAAGCGGCCCAACGGTTACTTCAAGTAATGATGCGCGAGCCCACGGCCATGACAACGCGGGCTTTTGCCAACCCACCGTCTATTCTGACGAGCACTAATAAACCCGAATGGCGGCGCATGCAGCAGCCAGCGGCAAATGGTCACGGTAATGCGCGCAGCCTGGCCGGTTTTTATAGCGGTTTGTTGGACGGTAGTTTGCTGGAAAGCGACATGCTCGAACAATTGACCCGCGAACACAGTATCGGGCCGGATAAAACCTTATTGACCCAAACCCGTTTCGGTCTGGGCTGCATGTTGGATCAACCGCAATTGCCCAATGCCACCTTCGGCCTTGGCCCACGTGCGTTTGGCCACCCCGGGGCGGGCGGTTCGGTCGGTTTTGCCGACCCTGAACATGATGTAGCGTTCGGTTTCGTGACTAATACACTGGGGCCTTATGTACTTATGGACCCGCGTGCGCAGAAGTTGGTCGGAATATTGGCCGGTTGTCTGTAAACCCCTTGCTGTTTCACGTTTTTTTGTTACAAAGGCAACTATAAGAAGACGCTGAGCGAAATGATGTAACTTTAATGTTCAGTAAGCGTCTGTTTAACGGGTCATCCAGACCCCCTGGTTTTTTCTCATTTTGTGGATATCTCATGTTATCGAACAAGTCCTTGGCACTGGCGCTGTGCCTCACTATTACCGGCTGCGCACAAACTCCACAAAATGATGCCGAAGGTGGGCATTGGTGGTCATTTGGATCCGACAAGGCTGCTACCAAGGACGCAGTGACCCAAACCGACGCCAAGCCGGCTGCCGGCGCCAAGCCTGCCGCACCTGTCGCTGCAACTGCCCCGGCTCCCGCCGCAGCCGCACCGGCTCCCGTCGCCAAGGCGGATACCGGCTCCAGCTGGTGGCCGTTCTCCTCCAAGAGCGCCGATGACAAGGCGGCCGACGCCAAGGCTGATCTGAAAGCCGACCTCAAGGCCGCAACGCCAGCGCCTTCGCCAGCTGCGGCACCGGCTGTCGCCAAGACCGACACCGAGACCCACTGGTGGTGGCCGTTCGAAAGCAAGCCAAAGCCACTGGCCAAGGTCGACGTGACCAACGTACCGATGCCTGATCCGAAAATCACCCAAGCCTGGCTGGACGACTACGAGCCGCGCCTGCGTACCGCGATCAAGGACAGCAACCTGCAACTCGAGCGCCGTGACAACGTATTGGTCGTGATCGCTCCGGTAGACGGTTCCTACAACCCTAAACGCCCAGGCATGTTGCTGCCGGTCACACTGGGCCCGTTCACCCGTGTTGCCAAGGCTGTTGAAGGCGATCCGAAGACCGCTGTATTGGTACTGGGCCATGTCGACACCAACGGTGCCGAGGCGCAAAGCCAGGCGCTGACCAAGGAGCGTGCGCAGTCGATCGCTTCGATCTTCAGCCTCAGCGGTTTGAAGCAGGACCGCCTGATGCTGCGCGGCATGGGCGACCTGATGCCACGTGCCGCCAACGACAGCACCCAGGGTCGTGCGCTGAACCGTCGCATGGAAATTCTGTTCACACAGCGTACAACGATGTTGGCGTTGCTGAGCAAGTACAACTCGGCCAACCCGCCGAAGGCCGAAATGGTTGCCGTACAGGACGCGCCTGCACCGGTGGCACCGGCTGCGAAAAAAGCCGTACCGGCCAAGAAGGCTCCGGCCAAGAAAGCCGCCGCCAAGCCAGCCGCCAAAAAAGCCCCGGCCAAGCCTGCCGCGAAGAAACCGGCTCCAGCCAAGGCCGCTGCACCGGCTGCGAACGACCAGGCGAAAAACTGATCTGTTGAAGCACAAGGATAAAGTCGCATGACCCAGGCACTGGCTGATATGCGCCGTGACTACACACGGGACGGTTTGAGCGAGGCCCAGGCCCCGGACGAGCCGTTTGCGTTGTTCCACCAGTGGTTTGTCGATGCGGTGAAAACCGAGCAGCCTCCGGTGGAAGCCAATGCCATGACCCTGGCGACGGTCGACCAGGAGGGTCGCCCGCACTGCCGCATCCTGTTGCTCAAGGGGCTGGATGCGCAGGGCTTTACCTTCTTCACCAATTATCAGAGTGCCAAGGGTGAGCAGCTCGCGGCACGGCCCTTCGCGGCCATGACCTTCTTCTGGCCGACCCTGGAGCGCCAGGTGCGTATCGAGGGGCGGGTGGTCAAGGTCACGCCTGAAGAGTCGGACGCGTATTACCAGGTGCGTCCCTTGGGCAGCCGCCTGGGGGCCTGGGCATCGCCGCAGAGCAAGGTCATCCGCGACCGTGAAGAGCTGCAGGACTTGCTCAAGGCAACCGAGCAGCGTTTCAGTGATACCCAGCCCGATTGCCCCGAGCATTGGGGCGGCTACCGTTTGCTGCCTGAGCGCATCGAGTTCTGGCAGGGCCGCGCCAGCCGCCTGCATGACCGCCTGAACTATCGCCTGCAAGCGGGCGAATGGACGCGTGAGCGTCTGGCGCCCTGAACTTCACCTTTCGTCACCTCACCTGTAATAGTGTCCGCAGGCCTGTCGTCTCTACCAAGAGGCTTCGGGTTGTTGATTGCGGACAACCCCATCGGCAAGCGTATGCGTGATACTTCTTGGTACAAGGAGAGTGCTACCGTTCGTCGAGTTTTTTGGTAAGGGCAGTCTGTACTAGGGCTGAATGAAAGCAATTTTCTGCCGTGCTTGCCGTGACAGGCGCCAAGCCGCAGCGTCTAATGAATACCTGTCCTTTGGAGTTGATGCTATGCGTAAGTCCGTTTTACTAGTTGCCTGCTTTACCACCCTGTCGTTGCTGTTGGGTGGCTGCGCCTCGAGTCTGACCGGCGACTCGTACTCCCGTGACGAAGCGCGTCGTGTACAGACCGTTCGCATGGGTACCATTGAATCCCTGCGTCCGGTGAAAATCGAAGGTACCAAGACCCCAATCGGCGGCGCTGCTGGCGCAGTCATCGGCGGCGTTGGCGGCAGCGCCATCGGCGGCGGCCGTGGCAGCATTGTCACTGCCGTGATCGGCGCCGTCGCTGGCGGCCTGCTGGGCTCGGCCACCGAAGAGGGCCTGACCCGCACCCAAGGCGTTGAAATCACCGTGCGCGAAGACGACGGCAGCATGCGCGCCTACGTGCAAGCGGTTGAAGAGAACGAAATCTTCCGCATCGGTGACCGCGTTCGCATCATGACCGTTAACGGCACCAGCCGAGTGACTCGCTAAGCGTCGGTTGTAGAAACACAAAACCCCCAACCGGGTGACTGGTTGGGGGTTTTTTATTGTATGGGGCGAGGTTGGCTGTACCGTCGATCTGAAGTGAGTGCGCTGTCGTTCCCGCTAAAAATGCAGGCAATAAAAAACCGCCACGAAAAGGCGGTTTTTTATTTGCAATACCAGTTTGCAGCTGACATTGCGTGCTCACAGGAAACAATGACCTGCGCGAAATACTACTGTTGGCCTTTGCATGACGCAAGATAAGACGATAAGTGGCGGATCTTATTGTTGGGTTTTATTTTGCGAATTGTTTTGCAAAATAAGGCAACAAATCCAGAGCGTAGAGTTAGCTGTTCAAGCTGCCTTCGTTACACCTCGAGCCGGAAGGCTAAGTTAGTATCGCCCTCGTTCTGCGTGCATTGTGTTGTGAGCAAGCTGGGTTCGCCGGCGAATTTGGACCGGCGGCCACGGGCTTGCAATCCGTGCCGGATTAACGCGGCTGGACCATCAACCCGGCCGCCTCACAGGAAACAATGACCTGTATCCGAAGGCGCGCATGTTCCGGTAAGTACGCTGGAGGTAAGGCCCAACATTTGGAGGGCCGAGTATGTCGAAGTTTGCACGACGTACGTGGAACCTCGTAGTGAACGCCTTGCGTGTGTGCCACGTGTGGGGGTTCCTGCGGGACAGCTTCGATGACCTTTAAGGTCTAAGAAGTGGAGCCGTCTCGGTTTAAGCCGAGACGGCTTTTTGGTTTCTCAGGCTGCCCTCAGATCTGGAAGTGCTTCACCATGGTGTTCAACTCATGGGCCAGGCTTGCCAGGGACTGCGACGCAGCCGTCGTTTGGGTCGAGCCTTCCGCAGATTGAACCGACAACTGCTGAATGTTCAGCAAATTGCGGTCAACCGCCCGGGCCACATCAGCTTGCTCAGCCGCCGCCGTGGTGATGACCAGGTTGCGATCATTGATCTCATCGTTGGCCGCCAGGATATCCGCCAGCGCTTTCTGCGCCAGTTCGGCCAGCGCCAGGGTTTGCTCGGTCATGGTGCTGCTGTCGAGCATGGTGTTGACGGTGCTGGCGGTGTTGGTCTGGATGCTGCCGATCATCTGTTCGATTTCCTGGGTCGACTGGGCGGTGCGGTGGGCCAGGGCGCGCACTTCATCGGCAACCACGGCAAACCCACGGCCTGCATCGCCCGCGCGCGCGGCTTCGATGGCCGCGTTCAGCGCCAGCAGGTTGGTTTGCTCGGCAATCGTGCGGATCACATCGAGGACCTTGCCGATCCCCTTGGCCTGCTCGGCAAGACCGCCCACTTGGCCAGAGCTGAGTTCAACGCCACGGGTCAGCGCCTGGATTGCGTTCAGCGCTTCGACCATGCGCTGCTGGCCTTTCAAGGCAATGCTTCGCGACTCCTGAGACAGGTCTGAGGTGGACGCCGCATTTCTCGCCACTTCCTCAATCGCCGTGGTCATCTCGGTGACGGCAGTCGCGGCCTGTTCGATTTCGCCATGTTGCTGCTGCAGGTCACGGCTACCTTCGGCAGTGACGGCATTGAGCTCTTCGGCCGCCGCCGCCAGTTGGCTGGACGAGCCGGTGATCTGCCGCAGGGTCTGTACCAGGTTATTGCGCATGACCTCTTGGGCCCTGAGCAAACGCGTGGCTTCGTCGTTGCCCGTGGGGGTGATCGGTTGGGTCAGGTCGCCCTTGGCGATGGTCTCGGCCACATGCACCGCTTCGATGATCGGGCCAGTGATGCTGCGCGTCAGTAACCAGGCCACCAGCACCGTGCCGCCACTCACCAACAGGATCACGAGCGTGATGCCACTCACCGCATGTTGGTAAGCACCGACGGACGTCATGCCGGCCTGTTCTGCGCCTTTGTTGGCAAGGTCGATCAGTTGGTCGAAATTCTTGGTCATCTGCTCATAGCTTTCTCGAATGCTGTTGAGAAAGTCCCGCGCGCCGGCCTTGTCGCCTGAGCGCGAGCGCTTGAGCATCTCGGTATGGTTTTTCGCGTACGCCTCGAGGCTCTGGTTGAACACCTCGAGCCGTGATTTTTCCTCCGGCGTACGCAACAGCGCCGCGTACTGGGTCAACTGCTCCTTGACGGCCTTGAGGCGACCGGCGGACTTGTCTTCGTAGGTCTGCATATCGGCATCGCTGGACGACAGAATGTGCGCCATTTCACCCAGGCGAAAACGGTCGAGCGATGCGTTGGCCAGGGCCAGTATCCTGACGCGCTGCATCCAGTTGTTCTGGATGTCGGCCGCCTGGGACTGGACTTCGCCGATCTGCTTGAGCGCAAACAGACCGAGAAACACACTCAGTGACGCAATAGCAGCGAAGCCGATGAAGGCTCTGGCCGCGATTCTTATATTTCTCAGGAACATGGGGTTTACGCTCGGGCTGAAAACGCGTTGAAGAGCAAAGTCGGGCGGGCGTCCCGGGCCGGGACAGTCGAGGCGCCACACCAGCTAGTCGGCGGTGGGCGTGAAGTCTTTAGGGGCGGTGGGGGCTGGGTGGGTAAGTTTCATGTTGCGGGTGACGGCGGAAAAAGAAAAACCTCAACCGGGTGAGCGGTTGAGGTTTCGTGTATGAGGTATTTGGGCCTCAGGTGAACATTGCTATGTCATCCATGCGTCATTCACAGCAGCTGACAACGAGCATTTTATTCACGTCCGATGTTGCAGGGCGTCACTCAGGAGCCAGCCAAGCCGGCTCCCGAACAGGCTCAGGCTTTCTTGCGACTCGCCATCGCCGTGACCGCATACCCAATGCACGCTGCCAGGATAGAACCGGTCAGGATGCCCATACGGTCTTCCCCGGCGAACTCACTGACACCCGGCACAAACGCCAGGGAGCCGACGAACAGGCTCATGGTGAAGCCGATACCACACAGGATCGCCACCCCGAAGACCTGGCCCCAGTTGGCGCCCGAAGGCAGGGCGGAGAGGCCGGTCTTCACGGCAAGCCAGGTGAGGCCGAACACGCCGACGGTCTTGCCGATCAGCAGGCCGGCGGCGATGCCCATCGGTACGTGGTGGGTGAAGCTGTCCAGGCTGACGCCGGTCAGCGAGACACCGGCGTTGGCGAAGGCGAACAGCGGCAGGATGCCATAGGCCACCCAGGGGTGCAGGGCGTGTTCCAGGGTCAGCAACGGCGAAGGCTCGGCATTCTTGGTGCGCATCGGGATGCAGAACGCCAGGGTCACGCCGGCCAGCGTGGCGTGCACGCCACTCTTGAGCACGCAGACCCACAGGATCAAGCCGATGATCAGGTAGGGGCCAAGCTTGATCACGCCAAGGCGGTTCATCGCGATCAGGGCGATCAGGCAGGCTGCCGCGCCGGCGAGGGAGGCACCGGACAGGTCAGTGGAATAGAACAGGGCAATGACGATGATCGCGCCCAGGTCATCAATGATGGCCAGGGTCATCAGAAACAGTTTCAGCGATACCGGCACGCGCTTGCCCAGCAGGGCCAGTACGCCCAGAGCGAACGCGATGTCCGTGGCCATGGGGATCGCCCAGCCGGCCAGGGCGGCCGAGTTGCCTTTGTTCAGCGCCCAGTAGATCAGCGCCGGTACCACCATGCCGCCAATGGCCGCTGCACCGGGCAGCACCACTTGCGACGGCTTGGAGAGGTGGCCATCGAGCAGCTCGCGCTTGACCTCCAGGCCGATCAGCAGGAAGAACAGGGCCATCAGGCCGTCGTTGATCCACAGCAGGGCGGGCTTGGCGATTTTCAGGGCGCCCACCTGGGCCACCACCGGTACATCGAGGAAGGCGTTGTACAGGTGCGACAACGGAGAGTTGTTGATGATCAGCGCCAAGGCGGCAGCGGCGATCAACAACAGACCACTGGCGGCTTCCAGCTGGAAGAAACGGGTGAAAGTGCTACGCAGAGGCACGGGATGCTCTCCAATCCAGGTTCAATAGGTGGGTACCCTAACCCGTACCGTTAGTTGTTAAAACAAAAGTTATATTCTTATTTGTTATAAGCGATGGCCGGGGGAGGCGTTGCGCCAAAGCCTAGCAATTGTGTGTCCAATTGAGTCGTCACTGTATCTGTGTGCAGTGTAGGAAACCCCCTAAGATTGTGGATGAAATCTTTAGAGACTCACGCTATGAGCGATCAACGTACCTGGGCCCGCGAAGCCATTCGCATCATTGAAGCGGACTTTCAGCGTAGCGCCGACACGCACCTGATCCCTTTGCCATTGCCGGGGTTGCCGGGTATCGAGTTGTATTTCAAGGATGAGTCCAGCCACCCCACCGGCAGCCTCAAGCATCGTCTGGCCCGCTCGTTGTTTCTGTATGCGTTGTGCAATGGCTGGCTGAAGCCGGGTGCGCCGGTGATCGAGGCGTCCAGTGGCTCGACGGCAATCTCGGAAGCCTATTTTGCGCGCTTGCTTGGCCTGCCGTTTATCGCGGTGATGCCGGCCACCACGTCCCAGGAAAAAATCGCCCAGATTGCGTTCTATGGTGGCAAGAGCCATCTGGTACAGGACCCGACACAGATCTACGCCGAATCCGAACGCTTGGCCAAGGAAAGTGGCGGTCACTTCATGGACCAGTTCACCTACGCCGAGCGGGCCACCGACTGGCGGGCGAACAACAACATCGCCGAGTCGATCTTCCAGCAGATGCGATTCGAACATTACCCCGAGCCGAGTTGGCTGATCTCCAGCCCGGGCACCGGCGGCACCACCGCGACCCTGGGTCGCTACGTACGCTACCGCCAACATTGCACCCGGGTGCTCTGCGCGGATGCCGAGCGTTCAGTGTTCTTCGACTTCTACCAGAGCGGCGACGCCAGCTTGCGCCTGGATTGCGGTTCTCGCATCGAAGGCATTGGCCGGCCACGGGTTGAGGCGTCTTTTCTGCCGAAGGTGATCGACGCGATGGTCAAGGTGCCGGATGCTTTATCGCTGGCCGCCATGCACTACCTGGCCGAACGCTTGGGGCGGCGGGTCGGGGGCAGCAGCGGGACCAACCTGATGGGGGCCTTGGTGGCAGCTCAACATATGAAGGCGGCGGGGGAGTCGGGGTCGATCGTGGCGATCTTGTGTGATGGGGGCGAGCGGTATGCCACCACCTATTACGATCAGGCGTGGCTTAAAGCGCAGGGTTATGAGTTGGACGGCTTGATCGCGGCCGTTGCGGCCAGTGTCGAGCGCGGCGAGCCGTTGCCGGACAACATCCTGCGCGCCAATATCTAAACCTGTAGGAGCCCGGCTTGTCGGCGATGGCTTTCCTGAGATCAACACTGAACTCAAGGCCTCATCGCCGGCAAGCCGGGCTCCTACACGTTGATGGGTCAGGCCTCCAGGCCCAACATATCCCGGGCCAAGGCTTCGGCAATGCGGATGCCGTCCACACCTGCCGACAGGATCCCACCGGCATAACCGGCGCCTTCACCGGCCGGGAACAACCCTTTGACGTTCAGGCTCTGCATCGATTCGTTACGGGTAATCCGCAGCGGCGAAGAGGTGCGGGTCTCGATTCCGGTCAACACGGCGTCGTGCAGCGAGTAGCCCTTGATCTGTTTCTCGAACGCCGGCAGTGCCTCACGAATCGCTTCGATGGCGAAGTCTGGCAACGCGAGCGCCAAGTCACCCAGGGACACCCCAGGCTTGTAGGAGGGTTCCACGCTGCCGAGGGCTGTGGACGGCTTGCCGGCGATGAAATCGCCCACCAGCTGTGCCGGGGCCTCGTAGTTGCTGCCACCGAGGATGTAGGCGTGGGACTCCAGGCGCTCCTGCAACTCGATACCGGCCAGCGGGCCCCCCGGGTAGTCCACCTCAGGGGTGATGCCCACCACGATGCCCGAGTTGGCATTGCGCTCGTTGCGCGAGTATTGGCTCATGCCGTTGGTGACGACGCGGTTCGGCTCGGACGTGGCCGCCACCACCGTACCGCCCGGGCACATGCAGAAGCTGTAGACCGAACGACCGTTCTTGGCGTGGTGCACCAGCTTGTAGTCGGCGGCGCCCAGTTTGGGGTGCCCGGCGTATTTGCCCAGGCGCGCGGCGTCGATCAACGATTGCGGGTGTTCGATACGGAAGCCCACCGAGAACGGCTTGGCCTCCATGTACACGCCACGACCATGGAGCATGCGGAAGGTGTCGCGAGCACTGTGGCCCAGGGCCAGGATCACGTGCTTGGAAAGGATTTGCTCGCCGCCGTCCACCACAACGCCGTTCAGTTGGCCGTCTTCGATCAGTACGTCGGTCACGCGCTGCTCGAACCGCACTTCACCGCCCAGGGCGATGATCTGTTCGCGCATGTTTTCCACCACGCCTGTCAGGCGGAAGGTACCGATGTGCGGCTTGCTGACGTAGAGGATTTCTTCCGGCGCGCCGGCCTTGACGAACTCGTGCAGCACTTTGCGGCCGTGGAATTTCGGGTCCTTGATCTGGCTGTAGAGCTTGCCGTCGGAGAAGGTCCCGGCACCGCCTTCACCGAACTGTACGTTGGACTCGGGGTTGAGCACGCTTTTGCGCCACAGGCCCCAGGTGTCCTTGGTGCGCTGGCGCACTTCCTTGCCACGCTCGAGGATGATCGGCTTGAAGCCCATCTGGGCCAGCAGCAGGCCAGCAAAAATCCCGCAGGGACCAAAGCCCACCACGATCGGACGCTCTGTGAGGCCTTGCGGTGCCTGGCCCACCACTTTGTAGCTGACATCCGGCGCGGGGTTGACGTTACGGTCATCGGCAAACTTGAGCAGCAGGGCTGCTTCGCCATTCACGTTCAGATCAATGGTGTAGATGAAGCACAGCTCCGACGACTTCTTGCGAGCGTCGTAGCTGCGTTTGAACAGGGTGAAATCGAGCAGGTCATCACTGGCGATGCCCAGGCGCTGCACGATGGCAGGCCGCAGGTCTTCTTCGGGATGGTCGATGGGCAGCTTGAGTTCGGTGATTCGTAACATGACAGGGTCCGGGTAGGCGGCGGGCAAAGATGCCGGCTGTTTTGCAAACCGGCGATTATAAGCCCCAATGGCGGATTTCGGTCAGGTTAAAACAGTGCAGGGCCGAATCAGTCGTCCCGGGAGCCGCCGAACGCCGCACAACCGCGCTGCACCTGGCCGTTCACGCGCAGCTCGGCGGTCATGTGCTGCAGGCTGCCGCTGACCGGGTCGACGCAACGCTGCGGGGCCACCCACAACTCGACGTGTTGGTTGTTGGCTTCGGTCATCAGGTTGAAGCGGCCGTCACCGATCTGCTCTTCCACGTAGGGCACGGCCAGCGGCGGTTGGCCTTCGCGCTCCAGCACCATGCCCTTGGCCGTGACGTTCATCGCCCAGGCCGGTTTATGGCCATTGGCCCGCAGGATCATGCGCTTGAAGTCCGGGTCGTTGCAGGCCGAGGTCGAGCGTTCTACGCGGTAGAGCTGTTGCAGGTCCACCGAACCCTGGGTACCGGCAGCCACGCCAGAGAACTTGCCGCGCAGGTCGGCAAACAGCGCACCTTGCTGGCCGGCCAGGGAAGCGGCTTCCTGCAGCACGCTGGTGCCGCCGGTGTCGTTGACGACATAGTTACGCTGGTCGCCGCACGGCTGGAACAGCAGCTTGCCGCCGACCGCTGTCAGTTCACCCTGCATGCGGGTCATCCCGACAGTAGAGGGTTTAGCCGGCTCGCTCTCGAACATCTGGCAAGCGGTGAACAGCGGCAGCAGGGCAAACAGGGCGAGGGTACGGACGGCACGCATTTATCGGTCTCCAAACAAGTGCCGCCACGTTACGCAGGCTGGCGCTGCATCACAAGTGCGGGACACCGTTTGAACCGTCTGCGCGACAAGGATGGGAAACGGAGCGTTGCTGATGGAGACTTTTCCTACACTCAAGGCTAGAGCGTCGTGAGAGTGTCGACCTCTTTTCACTGGGAGACAGCCATGAACATCAAATGGGGCATCTGCGCACTGCTGTTCTGGGCAAATGTTGCCTTTTCGGACGAACCCGCCCGGCTCGAATACTCGTCAGCCACGGATTTCACGGATATCTCGTTGACGCTCAAACGGGCCGGGCACGCTGTCCCGGCCAATGTTGAGGTCAGTGTTTCGCTGAGCCCGGAGGCGAAGGCCAGAACACAATCCATCACGCTGCTTGCCTACCAGAAGTACGTCACACTCTACGTTGACGGTTATCTGATCAATACGGCCAAGGTTCAAAGCCCGCTGGGCGGTGCGTTCAGGTTTCCGGCCCCGCGTGCGCTGGTGAGTGAATGGATGTCCGAGCCCTCGCGCGAGGCAATTGCCGTTCAGCCCACGATGTAGGTCTGACCGGTCTGCAGGCCTTCGACGCTTTTTGCGTAGGCCAGCGCCACATCGGCACCTGTGGCCGGTTTGAAGCCACGGAAGTAAGGCGCATAGCTGCCCATGGCTTCCAGCAGGACCGTCGGGCTCACTGAGTTGATACGCAGGCCACGTGGCAATTCGATTGCCGCTGCTTTGACGAAGGCATCCAGTGCGCCATTGACCAGTGCTGCCGAGGCGCCGGTACGAATCGGGTCACGGTTCAAGATACCGCTGGTGAAGGTGAAAGAAGCGCCATCATTGGCGTACTCGCGGCCGATCAGCAGCAGGTTGACCTGGCCCATCAGCTTGTCGCGCAGGCCCAGTTCAAAATCGGTCTCGCTCATGTCACCCAGCGGCACGAAGTTGACGCTGCCCGCTGCGCAGACCAGCGCATCGAATTTGCCGGTCTGTTCGAACAGTTTGCGGATCGAGTTGCTGTCGCTGATATCCACCTGGAAGTCGCCGCTGCTGCGGCCGATGCTGATCACTTCGTGACGCTGCGCCAGCTCTGCCTTGACCGCTGAACCAACCGTGCCGCTGGCACCAATCAATAGGATTTTCATCGTGCTGTTCCTCCAGGGGGTAAGTGAAGGTTCAGTCTAGTGTGGCTTTTTGGTTGGATAAACGCGCTAATAGGCAACCTTTGGTTTTCAAATGGAAACAATCCATGAGCGAGATGGATGACCTGGCCGCCTTTGCCGTGCTGATCGAAGCCGGCAGTTTCACGGTGGCGGCCGAGCAACTGGGGTGCAGCAAGGGCCAGTTGTCCAAGCGCATCAGCCAATTGGAAGCACAGTATTGCGTGGTGTTGCTGCACCGCACGACCCGCAAGCTCAGCCTGACGGCTGCCGGCGCCGCCTTGTTGCCCCAGGCCCAGGCACTGGTGGTCCAGGTGGACCGCGCGCGCCAGGCACTGGCGCGGCTCAAGGACGACTTGGCAGGGCCGGTGCGTATGACGGTTCCGGTGTCATTGGGCGAAACCTTTTTCGATGGTTTGCTGCTGGAGTTCACCAAGCGCTATCCCCAAGTGCAGATCGAACTGGAACTGAACAACAGCTATCGTGATTTAGCGCGGGATGGGTTCGATCTGGGGGTGCGCTCGGGGGCGATCGAAAACGAGCGCCTGGTGGCCAAGCCTCTGCTGGCCTGGCAGGAGATGACCTGCGCCAGCCCGGCTTATCTGGAACAGCATGGCGAGCCGCTGACGCCGGCCGACCTGGCTGGCCATACCTGCTTGCTCAACAGTCATTACAGCGGGCGTGAAGAATGGCTGTACCACCAACAGCATGAACTGCTGCGGGTGCGGGTCAGCGGCACATTTGCGTCCAACCACTACAACCTGTTGAAGAAAGCTGCGCTGGTGGGGGCGGGTATTGCGCGTCTGCCGTCCTACGTATTACCTGCGGAACTGGCTGACGGTCGACTGCGCTGGCTCCTGCGCGACTATCAGACGCGGAGCCTGCCGATGTACCTCGTTCACCCCTACCAAGGAGGGCTGCCGCGCCGTACCCAGGTCCTCGCCGATTACCTGGTGGACTGGTTCAAGCGCAGCGGCGAGGCACTCGACCGCCTTTAGCGGTAGCGACGTGCAATCAGATGATCGATGGACAGGCAGCCCGGGCCCTTGGCGACCAGCAGCAACAGCAAGGCGATCCAGGTGCCATGGGTCGGGTAGGCGTCCGGGTACACGAACAGCTGAATGGTCAGGGTCATGCCGATCAGCGCAAGGGCCGAGAAGCGGGTGGCAAAGCCCACGAGGATCAGCACCGGGAAAAAGTGCTCGGCAAACGCTGCCATGTGCGCGGCCACTTCTGGCGACAGCAACGGCACATGGTATTCGCTGCGAAACAACGGCAGCGTGGACGCGGCCAGTCGCGGCTCGCCCAGCTGGAATGTGCCGCTGATCAGGTCGATGGCAAAGCCTTCGACTTTGGTCTGTCCCGACTTCCAGAACACTGCCGCGATGGAAAACCGTGCGAGAAAGGCGATCAGGCTGTAGGGAATTTTCTCAAACAAGGCGATGACCCGTTTGATCAGGCACGTTGGGGTTGTGTTCATGGCGATACCTTTTCTTCCAGGTGCAAATGAGTGATGGCGTCGTGGCTGATCAGCACCGTGAGGCATTGGTGCAAGTCGAATTCCGCCGAGGCTTCCAGGGCGTGTGTCACGGCCATTTCCAGCGCCGTGCGATGGTTGAGGCTGTTGATGAAAGCGACCGAGCCCGCGTCGATCGCGAACACCTTGACCGCCAGGCCTTGGCGCAGCACCAGCGCGCCTTGGGGATGCCAGGGGTTCAGGGATGCCAGGGTGCCTTCGGTCTGGTGGGCCGCCCATACCGCCACCACCGCATAGGCGGAATTCAGCGTGGCCAGGGAGGGATGCAGTTGCAGGCGCAATGCCCCCAGGTCGGTTTGACCTTGCAAGGCCTCAAGGACGGCCTGCTGGTTCATGGGCGGTGTATCTGCCGCGTGATAGGCGCGCACCCGCAGGCGCTCAAGCCGCGCGACGTCGGCCAGGTAGGGCACGCTGGCAGCGGGTTCAAAGTCCTGGATGAATGCTGCGAACGCGCTGCCGTACTCGCTGATCAACGGGCTGGCGGGGGGGCACGCCTGCACAAACAGGCCGGCCATTGCGCGGAAAAACGCTTCGCCAACCAATTGGAAGGTCACGGGGTACGCCGACGCCAGTGCATTGATCAATGAGCTGTGGACGTTGTTGCGGTACACCGCGAAGCGGCTGGCCGGGTCAGCGCCGTTACTGCTGAACAGGCCGTCGGGGCAGGGCAGGTCGGGCGCTATCAAGGCATCGGCAAACGCATCATGAAGGCTCATGGGGTCACCTGCGTCAGGTGCGACTGCGCGTGCTGGGCTTCGGCCAGCAGCACGCTGAAGGCGGGCACCTGATTGTCCCGCTCGATCAACGTGGCCACCGGGCCGGTACGTGCCAGTACCTGCTCATACAACTGCCATACGGCGTTGTCGATGGGCGCGCCGTGGTCATCAATCAGCAAGCGATCACCCAAGCTGTCGGTATCTTCGGCAAAGCCCGCCAGATGAATCTCACCCACAGCGCGCAAAGGCAACGCATCGATGTAGGCAAGTGGATCGCGCTGATGGTTGATGCACGACACGTAGACGTTACTGACGTCCAGCAGCAAGCCGCAGCCGGTGCGGCGGATGACCTCGCCGATGAAGTCCGTCTCGTCGATGGTCGAGCGCTCGAACTGCACATAAGTCGACGGATTCTCCAGCAGCATCGGCCGCCTGAGGGTGCTTTGCACCTGGTCGATGTGTTCGCACACCCGGTTCAGGGTGGCCGTATCGTAGGCCAGGGGCAGCAAGTCATTGAGAAACACCGGGCCATGGCTGGACCAGGCCAGGTGTTCGGAAAAAGAGTGGGGTTGATAGCGCTCGATCAATGTGGCCAGCCGTGCCAAGTGCTCACGGTTCAACGGGCCTTCGCCGCCGATGGACAGGCCCACGCCGTGCAGCGACAGCGGGTACTGCTCGCGAATCAAACCCAGGTAGTGATGAAACGGGCCGCCGGCCACCATGTAGTTTTCGGCGTGCACTTCAAAAAAGCCGATGTCGGGCGAGGTCTCGAGCACTTCGTTGAAGTGCTCGTTCTTCAGCCCCAGCCCGGCCCTGTAGGGGAGACCGGGCACCTGAGCCGGTGAGACGGAGTGTTGGGGTGAGAGCGTCATCATCAGTACTCAGGTTGCGGATTGAATCAGGACTTGGCCGTGAAAGCCGCTTCCTGGCCAAAACCGGTCGGCGAGGTGCTGCTTGGGGTGGTTTTGCAGGTGCCGGCCGGGACCAGCTTCCAGGCGTTGGCCTGGTCTTTGACTTTCGATGTGCCGGCGCAGGAAGTGCCAGCGCCGGCAGCGCAATCGTTCTTGCCGGCTTCAGCGACACCGAAGCATTTCTGCATGTCGTCGGCGGCGTGGGCGGTGTTGGTCAGGGCGGACAGGCTCAGGGCGGAACCGAGGGCCAGGACGAGGGTAGCGGCGGACAGTTTGGTGGTCATGATGTATCTCCAGCAGTGGGTTGAGGTATCAGGCCTGTTTGCCTGCTTACTCCACTAGAGGCAGCAGGCTGGGTTTCGTTACATGCTCATCGAAAATAATTTAATAAATTCTGGAGCACACAAAAAAATGTGGGAGCTGGGGTGTGTGGGAGCCGGGCTTGCCCGCGATGCAGCCACCTCGGTGTGTCAGTCACACCGCAGTGATGCCATCGCAGGCAAGCCAGCTCCCACACACCCCAGCTCCCACATTTTAGATCCGGTCTCTACAGCGACCGTGTCTTAACCGCCGAGGTACGCCTCGCGCACTTTCGGATCGGTCAGCAACTGCTCACCCGTGCCCTGCATCACCACCCGGCCGTTTTCCAGCACATAGGCACGGTCAGCGATTTTCAGCGCCTGGTTGGCGTTCTGCTCCACCAAAAACACCGTTACACCGTCCTTGCGCAGCTGTTCGATGATGTCGAAGATCTGCTGGATGATGATCGGGGCCAGTCCCAGGGACGGTTCGTCCAGCAGCAGCAGCTTGGGCTTGCTCATCAGCGCGCGGCCGATGGCGAGCATTTGCTGTTCGCCGCCGGACATGGTGCCGCCACGTTGGCTGAAGCGCTCCTTGAGCCGAGGGAACAGGTGCAGCACCTTGTCCATCTGCTCCTGGTAGTCGCCCTTGTCGGTGAAGAACCCACCCATGGCCAGGTTCTCTTCCACCGTCAGGCGCGAAAACACGCGGCGGCCTTCCGGCACGACCGCAATGCTCTTGCGCATGATTTCGGCGGAGTGCTTGCCGACCAGCTCCTCACCCATGTAGCGGATGCTGCCGCTGTGAGCCTGGGGCGAACCGCACAGCGTCATCAGCAAGGTCGACTTGCCGGCACCGTTGGCGCCGATCAGCGTGACGATCTCACCCTGGCGCACTTCCACGTTGACGCTGTGCAGGGCCTGGATCTTGCCGTAGAAAGTGGAAACGTTTTCGAATTGCAGCATTTTACGCTTCCCCCAGATAGGCTTTGATCACGTCAGGATTGTCGCGGATCTGCTCCGGCGTCCCGTCTGCCAGTGGCGTGCCCTGGTTGATCACCACGATGTGGTCGGAAATGCTCATGACCAGTTTCATGTCGTGTTCGATCAACAGCACCGTGGCGTTGTTTTCCTCACGCAACACGCTGATCAGCGCCTTGAGGTCTTCGGTTTCCTTGGGGTTCAGGCCGGCAGCCGGTTCGTCGAGCATGAGGATCCGCGGGCGGGTCATCATGCAGCGGGCGATTTCCAGGCGGCGTTGCTGACCATAGGCCAAGGTGCCAGCAGGGCGGTTGGCGAACTCGGTCAGGTTGACCTTGTCGAGCCAGTACTCTGCGTATTCCATGGCCTCGCGTTCGCTTTTGCGGAACGACGGGGTCTTGAACAGGCCGGCGAAGAAGTTGGTGTTCAAGTGACGGTGCTGGGCGATCAGCAGGTTCTCGACCGCCGTCATGTCCTTGAACAACCGCACGTTCTGGAACGTACGCACCACGCCCTTGCGGGCGATCTCGTGACCGGCCAGGCCCTGGATCGGCTGGCCGTCCAGCAGGATGCTGCCGCCGCTTGGCTTGTAGAAACCGGTGAGGCAGTTGAACACGGTGGTCTTGCCGGCGCCGTTAGGGCCGATCAAGGCAACCACTTGTTTTTCTTTCACGGTCAGGGCCACGCCATTGACCGCCAGCAAGCCGCCGAAGCGCATGCTCAAGTTTTCGACTTTCAGGATCTCGCGGCTCATTTGCGCAGCTCCATGTGTGGACGTTGCATGGGCAGCAGGCCTTGAGGACGCCAGATCATCATCAGCACCATCATGGCGCCGAACATCAACATGCGGTATTCGCTGAACTCACGCATCATTTCTGGCAGCAGGATCATCACGATGGCCGCCAGGATCACGCCCAGCTGCGAGCCCATGCCACCCAGTACCACGATGGCGAGGATGATCGCCGATTCGATGAAGGTGAATGACTCCGGTGTCACCAGGCCTTGGCGAGCGGCGAAGAAGCTGCCGGCGAAACCGGCGAACGCGGCGCCCAGGGTGAACGCGGAGAGTTTGATGATGGTCGGGTTCAAGCCCAGGGCACGGCAGGCAATTTCATCTTCGCGCAACGCTTCCCACGCACGACCGATCGGCATGCGCAGCAGGCGGTTGATCACGAACAAGGCCGCCAGCGCCAGCAACAGCGCCACCAGGTACAGGAACACCACTTTGCTCACCGGGTTGTAGTCGATCCCGAAGTACTCGTGGAAGGTCTGCATGCCTTCAGCAGCGCTACGGTCGAACGACAGCCCGAAGAACGTTGGCTTGGGGATGCTGCTGATACCGTTGGGGCCGCCAGTGATATCGGTGAGGTTACGCAGGAACAGTCGGATGATTTCACCGAAGCCCAGGGTCACGATCGCCAGATAGTCACCGCGCAAGCGCAGTACCGGGAAGCCCAGCAGGAAGCCGAACGTGGCCGCCGCCATGCCGGCCAGCGGCAGGCAGATCCAGAAGCTCCAGCCCAGGTAATGCGACAGCAGCGCGTAGGTGTAGGCACCCACCGCGTAGAAGCCCACATAACCCAGGTCAAGCAGGCCAGCCAGGCCCACCACGATGTTCAGGCCCAGGCCCAGCAACACGTAGATCAGGATCAGGGTGGCAATGTCGACTGCGCCGCGCGAGCCGAAGAACGGCCAGATCAACGCCGCGATGATCAACGCGATGATGATGTAGCGCTGGGTGCGCGGCAGGGTCAGGAATTGGCTGACCTTGGGCGATACCAACGGGCCACGGTTGCTCTTGAGCAAGGCATTGAACTGATCGCTGAACAACACGCGCAGGAACATCAGCACCGAACACAGGGCGATGACGGTCAGGGTCACGGGACCTGTGCCATGCACTTCAAGGTTGATGCCCACAATGCTCAGCTTGAGGCCGAGTACCGGGAAGGCCACGGCCCATACCAGCAAGGCGCTGAAAAACGCCGATTTAAGATATCTGCTCATACTTTCTCAACCTCCGGACGGCCCAGGATGCCGGTCGGACGGAACAACAGCACCAGAACCAACAGGCCGAACGCCACGACGTCCTTGTATTGGTCTCCGAAAATATCGGCGCCGAACGCTTCGGCCACACCCAGCACCAGGCCACCGAGCATCGCGCCCGGGATACTGCCGATGCCGCCCAATACCGCCGCGGTAAAGGCCTTGAGGCCTACCAGGAAGCCGGCGTTGGGGTTGATCACGCCGTACTGCATGCTCAGCAGCACTGCCGCGACGGCGGCCAGCGCAGCACCGATCACGAAGGTCAGGGCGATGATGTTATTGGTGTTGATGCCCAACAGGTTGGCCATCTTGATGTCTTCGGCGCAGGCCCGGCAGGCGCGCCCCAGACGGGAGCGGGAGATGAACAGCGTCAGGCCCAGCATCGCCACCAGGGTGACGACGAAAACGAGGACCTGCATGTACGAAATCAGCACTTCTTGTGCGCCACCTGGGCCGAAGGAGAAGCTCCCCGGAATCAGGTTGGGAATGGACTTGTCCTTGGAGTCCTGGGACAGCAATACAGTGTTCTGCAGGAAGATCGACATGCCGATGGCGGAAATCAGCGGGATCAAACGGTTGCTGCCACGCAAGGGACGGTAGGCAACGCGCTCGATACTGTAGCCATAGGCACTGGTCACGATGATCGATGCAAGGAACGCAGCAGTCATCAACAGCGGCAGGGAGTGGATACCCATCATGGCCAGCCCGGCAAGGGCGATGAAGGCCACGTAGGAGCCAATCATGTACACCTCGCCATGGGCGAAGTTAATCATTCCAATGATGCCGTAAACCATTGTGTAGCCAATGGCTATCAAGGCATAGGTGCTGCCAACGGTCATCCCGTTAACCAGCGTTTGGAAAAAATGATAGATCTCAGGCATTACAACGCTCCTAAAAACCCGATACGCATTTCACTGGTGGAGTCATGTTCCGGCCCTGTGCTGTGTTCTATGAGCACATTTGCACAAAGCGTTTGCCAGCGAACCGCTGGTGACGGTTTTAAGATTTTCAGGTGAGCCAGCGCCCGGATCGCGGGTGTCAGGCCCATAAACCTCGTAAAACAAAGCCCACTGCTCTCACAGTGGGCTTGTTGGACCAGTAACGCCTGGCTTACTGAGGGGAAACTTCGGTTTTTGGTTTACCGAAGTGCCATTCGTAGACCACGAACTTGAAGTCCTTCAGGTCGCCCTTGGCGTCGAAGCTCAGGTCGCCAGTTGGGGTCTTGAAGGTGCCTGCGTGGATGGCAGCAGCCACTTTGGCAGTGTCTTCGGACTTCGCGGCAGCGATACCGCCAGCGATGACTTCAACAGCCGAGTAGGCCGGGAACACGAACGGACCGGTTGGGTCCTGCTTGTTCTTGGTGAATTCTTCAACGATTGCCTTGTTGGCTGGATCGGTGTCGAACGACTTCGGCAGGGTGACCAGCAGGCCTTCGGAAGCGTTCTGGGCGATTTGCGAGATGGAGTCGTTGCCGACGCCTTCCGGGCCCATGAACTTGGCGTTCACGCCTTTTTCCTTGGCTTGGCGCAGGATCAGGCCCAGCTCAGGGTGGTAGCCGCCGTAGTAGACGAAGTCGACGTTGGCTTGCTTGAGCTTCTGGATGAGCGAGCCGAAGTCTTTGTCGCCCGCGTTGATGCCTTCGAAGAGGGCAACTTTCACGCCTTTCTTCTCAAGGGTCTGTTTAACGGCGGTGGCGATGCCTTCACCGTACTGCTGTTTGTCGTGGATGACCGCAACGACTTTTGGCTTCACGTGGTCGGCGATGTAGTTACCGGCTGCAGGGCCTTGGGCGCTGTCCAGGCCGATGGTGCGGAACACCAGTTTGTAACCACGGGAAGTGATTTCCGGGCTGGTGGCAGCCGGGGTAATCATGATGACGCCTTCGTCTTCATAGATATCCGACGCTGGCTGAGTGGAGCTGGAGCACAGGTGACCGACCACGAACTTGACGCCGTCGTTGACCACTTTGTTGGCGACGGCCACGGCTTGTTTAGGATCGCAAGCGTCGTCGTATTCCTTGGCTTCAAGCATCTTGCCATCTACGCCGTCTTTGGCGTTGATGTCGGCGATGGCTTGCTTGGCACCCATGAATTGCATGTCGCCGTATTGCGTCACAGGACCGGTTTTAGGGCCTGCGATGCCGATCTTGATGGTGTCGGCTGCGAACGAATGGCCGGCAACCCCAGCCAGGACCATAGCGGCAAACAGTTTGGAAATCTGCTTAGTAGCCTTATTCATAGTGCTCCACTCTTACTGTTGTATTTTTTATAGTTCTAGCGGCCTTGTGAGCTGCAGAACCGGATCAGATATCTCGGATATCCCCCCGGCAGTGCCCTGGCAACTGTACCGGTACAGTGTAGAGCGCCGGTTGATCGCTTGAAAAGCTGGCTGCTGGGGGCAAAACCCGGGGGTGTCGCTTTAATGAAAGAAAAAGACAGAATTGCGGCGGGGTGATGCCAGAGTTTCGGGCAATCCTTGGCTTTCCTGACACTTTCGTTCGATGACTCATTTGCAACTGGGTTTTTCTGCCTTGGGTTTTGCTGCAAGAGCCACGACGTTATGATTGCGCCGATTTTTTCCCAAGGTGAATTCCCATGACGCAAGAACCTAGCACCCTCTATGCCAAGCTGCTCGGTGAAACCGCCGAAATATCCTGGAAGGAGCTTGAGCCGTTCTTCGCCAAGGGTGCCCTATTGTGGGTCGACGCCGGCCTGGATTTGATCGAAGCCGCCGAGGGGATGGCCGAGGACAACCGCGACAAAGTCGCTGCGTGGCTGGCTTCCGGGAGCCTTGGCGAGGTGTCTGCGACGCGGGCATTGGACCTGGTGGAGCGCGATCCGAGCCTGTGGGCGGTGGTGGTTTCGCCGTGGATTCTGATCCAGGAAAGAGCAGCGTAAGAAAAGCCTGCACGAAAAAGGTGCGTCTTTTTTGCTGCCGTAAGTGTGTAGCGGAGTAACCGCTGAAGCGGTGATGGCATCTTGCCGTAGAGAAAGGTCACAGCCGAGGGTGACGTGCGCGTCACGGGAACAGTTGAAGCGGTGCTGGAATCGTCGAGGAATTGTTTCCAAGCGTGCCAGAGTTGTAGATATTTGTTGCTTGGACTAACGCATTCGCGAGCAAGCCCGCTCCCACATTTGACCGTCTGCATCCTGCAGGAATGCGGTCGAATGGGGGAGCGGGCTTGCTCGCGAAGGGCGCGCCTCGGTCTAGGCCGTCTTGCCGGTATGGTTATTCAAGGAAATGACCTTGGTCTTGCCAATCCGGTGACGGTAGATCTCGCGCAGGTACTTGATCGACTTCTTCACGCAATCCCGTGACAGGCGAATGTCATTGATCGACACGAACTTCTCCTTGTCGTTGATCAACTCGCGGTACTTCTTCTCATACATCGGCTTGATCGCGTACCAGTTGGTATCGAGGATCTTCGCCGGGTTTTCGAACTCGTTGAGCAATTCGTCGATACGGTCTTCGTCAAAGTTTTCGTGGATGATGAAGTCCAGGATCGAGTTGTCCAGCGTGTCGTCGAAGCGGTACGGGGTGCGTGCAAAGCAGCGTTTGATGAACGCCACGATCAGCGTCAGGAAATCATCCGACAGGCACGGGCTTTTGGCGATCAACGTGGTCAGCGACAGGTTGGCCGACGCGCCGATCACTAGGGCGTAGCGCTTGAGCGTGGTGTTGGGGAACAGGCTGTTGAGGTGGGTCTTGAGCCGATTCAGGTCCATGTAGGACAGCTTGTAGTCCTTGGGCAGCGAGACGATCGACACCACCGACGAGCAGTTCTTGAAGAAGTGCAGGTCGTGCAGCGCGGCGGCGTCGTAGCCGGAATTCTTGTATTGCTCCAGGGAGGCCTTGTAACGCTTGGACTCGATCGGCAACAGGCTGATGCCCTCGATGGCCTGGGTGACCTTGTTGAAGTGCGGCAGGTCGATGGAGCGGAAGAACAGGTCGTCGATGTTCAGGCGCTGCGGCTCTTTATCGAACACCTTGAACTTATCGTTGGACGGCGGCGGGGTTTCCGGTACCACGGATTCGGCGTAGGCAATGGCGACCGGGCCGGCCAGGCTCATGAACAGGTCGTTGGCATCCAGGCGGATGGTTTCGCCGATGTCGATGCCGGCACGCCGGAAATAGTTCTGGTCGTAGTCGGTGGTCACGGCCTGGGCCGTGAGGATGTTGAAGATCTGCTGCGAGATGTACTGGTTGGCGTGTTTTTCCATGGCATTGACGTCAATGTTCTGGATATTGCCGTCATCGCTCTCTTCGGCGTAACGCATGATGTCGTTGGAGATCAGCATCATGGCGTTCCATGGCCGGATACGCCCCTTCACGCTGGCTTCGCTGCTGTCTTCATTGGCGAAGTTGTACGAGAAATCCCATTCTTCCGACAGGTATTTGCACAGCAGTCGCCCGGCGTTGATATGCAGCGCCTCGGACATTTCGCTGCGGTGATCGGAAATATTCGGCAGCACGCAGATGCCGCTGGTGAAGATCGGCTCGAACACAAAGGCGTGGCCGCTCTTGCTGTCATGCTCGTCGGCGGGCTTGGTGTCGAACGTCTTGTTCATGTACGAGTGCTGCTGCGCTAGGCCGAACTCCGAGGCCATGCCCGAACCGGTACCGCCGCCGGCACTGAAGATCGAGAAGTACAGGCGCGACTGGTTGGCCTTGATGCCGCAGGAGTCGATCAGGTACGAATGGATCATCTTCCAGTCGGGGCTGGAAAAACGCTGGGTATCTTTATTGAGGATGATCTTGGCCAGGTACTGGCCGAGGATCGGCGCGTTACCGGCGCCACCGGCATGGACTTCCGAGAGGTCCATGATTTTCATCTTGCTGTAGTCGCGCAAAAAGCCGCTTTTTTCGCCTTTGCGCGAGAAGCGGATACGCCCGGCGATGTCCTTGTCCAGGTCGCCCAGCATCACCAGGGGTTCCACCAGGAACACCGGTTTGCTGGCCTTGCCACTGCCCAGGCGCAGGTTGTTGCGGATCCACTGGGCCGGGCTGTAGCCCTTGTCTTGCGATTTGTCTTCGTTGCTGAATTCGTTCAGGTAGAACTTGCGCGCGTTGTACACCAGTTCCGCCACGTCCAACGCGATGTTGGAGCCGCAACGGCCCAGGCCGATCAGGCACACCGACGGAAATTCCTGTTCATTGCGCGGGTCGCCGTCGCCTTCCTGCTGGGGCAGGCGCGGGAACACCATGTCGCGCAGGCCGTCGAGGTTGTCGAGGATGCGATCAGTGTTGGTTTCGGTGAAGTACAAGTATTGCTGGGTCGCCAGAGGACGGGCGCTGCTCAATGACTTGGAACCTGAGGGTTTTTCCGCAGGAGCTGTCGGCAACACGTCGGAGACCACGGTGGCAGAGTTATTGTTGGAAGTCATTGGGCGCCATGTACCTGGACGGATGGCCGAAAAGAATCGAGGAGCCATCACTGAATGAGAGTTCGCGACTTTTACAGTGCGTCTTAGTCCGGGACAGTCGGGTTCAACCCTGATTTTTCACGGGAAATCCTGGCCGGACTCTGATGAATCGGCCGTTCGTCGGCGTTCTTTAGCCCAATGATGGCTAAATGCCAAAGTTTAGGCGTCAGCGAATTGGCCTGACGATCGAGGCGGGGCTTGCCCGTGTGGGGGAGGGATCCTTGGGTGATGGCGCCTCCTTGTTGCCTTCCACGCTGAAGGGGTAAAGCGGGTTGCGCATCTGGATGCCCTGCATCACGCCAATGATGTCGCTGGCCGCTACGGCCGGGCTCAGCAGGTAGCCTTGGATGTAGTCGCAACCATGTTTGAGCAGCAAATCGAATTGCGCCTGGGTTTCCACGCCTTCGGTGACGACTTGCAGGTGCAGGGTATGCGCCATGCCGATAATGGCCTGGACGATTTCGATGTCGGCGGTGGACTTGGGGATGTCCTGGATAAACGAGCGGTCGATCTTCAAGGTATTGAGGGGCAGGCGCTTGAGGTAGGCCAGGGAGGAATAACCCGTGCCGAAGTCGTCGATGGCCAGTGACACGCCCAGCGAGCGAATTTGCCGCAACAACGCCAGGGTGCTGCTGATATTGCCCATCAACGCGTTTTCGGTGACCTCCAGTTCCAGGCGATTGGCGGCGACACCGGCGAAGCGCAGGGCGTCTTCGATTTCATCGGCCAATTCGTCTCGGGCCAGGTTCAGGGCCGAGCAGTTCACCGCCATGGTCAGTTCGGTGTAACCGCGATCCGACAACAGGCTCAAGTCGTGGCAGGCCTGGCGCAACACCCAGTGATCCAGTTCGGCAATCAGTCCGTTGCTTTCGGCGATGCCGATGAAGCGGTCCGGGGCGAGCAAGCCGTGTTGCGGATGCTGCCAGCGCACCAGCGCTTCCAGGCGGGTCACCTTGCCCAGTTTCATGTCAAAGATTGGCTGGTAGAACAGCACCAACTCATTGCGTGAACGCAGGGCGGCGCGCAGCTCTTCTTCCAATTGCAGTTCGAGAAAGGCGCGGGTTTTCAGATTGGAGCTGAAGAAGTTCAGGCTGTTGCGCCCGGTGTCCTTGGATTGATACAGCGCCAGGTCTGCGGTTTTCAGCAGCTCTTCGCAGGTCAGGCCGTCATCGGGGAACAGGCTGATGCCGATGCTGGTGGTCATCACCATGCGCCGTCCCGCCAGTTCGATGGGGTCTTTCATCCTTTGCATGATGCGCTGGGCCAGGTGCCGCGCTTCATCGCGATGGTGGATGCTGATCAGAATGCAGAACTCATCCCCGCCAAAGCGCGCGACCACGTCTTCATGGCTGCGCACTGAGCCCTTGATATGCCCGGCCAGCACGGTGAGCAGTTGGTCACCGGCGTCGTGGCCAAGGCTGTCGTTGATGCGCTTGAAGTGGTCTATATCGAGGAAGATGACCGCCATCATGCCGTGTGAGGCTGTTTTTTCGGCGAGTTTTTCCGCGAAGATCTGATTGAAACCGCGACGGTTGAGCAGGCTGGTCAGCGCATCGAAGTGCGCCACCTGCTGCAGCGAGGCCCGCGCCTGATCGAGTTCACTGAGCAGGGCGTTCACCCGGCGCAGGTCGCGCTCCTTGTGCTGCAGCTTCTTGTCCGCCAGGGCGGCACTGACGCTGCTGCCGATCACCAGCAAGGTGATCACCGCCACCGACAGGCCGAGTTGAATGGGGTTGTTGTCCACCGGCAACGACAGGTCGGCGCCATTGGGCACCAGCATTTGCATGGCGGCCATGCCGGTGAAGTGCATGCTCAGGATGCCTGCGCCCAGCACCAGGCTGGCGGCGTATTTGAGCAACTGGTGAAACACACCAGAGCCGTTGCGCAGGTAGCTGGACAGCAGCAACGCCGCCAGGCTTGCGCCAATCGCAATGCCGACCGAGGCCATGAACAGTCCCGACTCGAAATACACCTGGGCCTGGGAGCGCATCGCCGACATGCCGACGTAATGCATCAAGGCGATACCAAGCCCCATCCACACCGAGGCCAGCAGGTACTGATGGAACTTGAGCTGGGCGTGACTGAGGGTTTGCATGGCAAACAGCGATGCGATCAGGGCGATCAGCAGCGAGGCGAACGTCATGAGCAATTCGTAATGAATGGCGATCGGCGCCTGGAAGGCCAGCATGCTGATGAAGTGAGTCGACCAGATCCCCCCGGCGAGGCACCCCGCACCCAGCCAGCGCCAATGGCGGCGGGCGGTGGGGTCTTCCACATGGCCGACTCGTTCGGCCATGTCCAGCGTGCCGAACCCGGCCGCACACGCGACCAGATAGGCCAGTAGCACCAGAAAGGGGTTATGACTGCAATTGAGTAATAAGTGCCCGTTGTCTGGAAGGTCGGTAAAAAAATGCAGACCAAGCCATTCCATAGCATGTCCCGTCATAGCGTCATTACGTCATTGCCTACGGCGATGACCTACGCCTTCGAGTATAGAAGCCTCACGGGGTTTGCCATGGATAATGGCACTTTGCTCTCAACGATTTTGGCATGCTGGCCATAGCGTTTGATGCTAAGCGCTGATGGGCAGCTCGATCTCGAATGGCGCTTCCAGGGGCGCCAGGCCAAAGGCGGCGCGGGCTGCATCGCAGTCGACGTTCTGCTCGCCTTGGCTCCAGGACGCATCGAATTCGCGACAAGGGCTCGAGCGCAGCTCGTATATCGAGCAACGGGTGCTTTTGCCCACTTCTCCTTCAAGGCTGCAGCAGCGGGCGGGCTTCTGGTCGGTGCCGATCATTGCCACACGGGTGGGGTTGATCTGCACCACCAAGTCATCGGGCACCGTGCCCCCCGATGAGGCGCACTCACCCCAGAAGAAAGACACACGAAAGTGTGAACAGCAGGCACCGCAATTCAGACACGGACTGGCTTCGGACATGGGCGTCATCGATAAGAAAAGTAGGATTGGGGGGATACGGAAGGCTCGCCATTCTATCCGGGCCATGGCCGTTGGGAAGGGGGGCAGGAACTTATATTTTTGTAGGCGAAGTCCCGCGCTGCCGGGTGAAATCATGCCCTATCAGCTTTACGAATCATTACAGACAACCGGAGCCCGCCTGACTATGTTGCAGGTACCGGGCAGGATGCATCGGGCATCGCAGCTCTCATAACAATAAAAGAGACGGACCCATGCAGAACTCGACCCAAGCGGCGAATGCCTGGCGCATTCTGTTCCTGCTGTTCCTCGCCAACCTGTTCAACTTCTTCGATCGCACCATCCCGGCGATCATCATCGAACCCATCCGCATGGAATGGCACCTGAGCGACTTCCAGCTCGGCATCATCGGCACCGCTTTCACCATCGTCTACGCCATTGCCGGCCTGCCCCTCGGGCGCCTGGCCGACACTGGCTCGCGCAGCAAGCTGATGGGCTGGGGCCTGTTCGCCTGGAGCGGGCTGACGGCGGTCAATGGCATGGTCGGCAGTTTCTGGACGTTCCTGCTGGTGCGCATGGGCATCGGCATTGGCGAGGCCAGCTACGCGCCGGCCGCCAATTCGCTGATTGGCGATCTGTTCCCGGCCCATCGTCGCGCCCGGGCCATGGGAATTTTCATGCTCGGCCTGCCCCTGGGCCTGCTGCTGGCATTCTTCACCATCGGCGCGATGGTCAAGGCGTTCGACAGCTGGCGAGCGCCGTTCTTTATCGCGGCGGTACCAGGGCTGATCCTCGCGGTGTTCATGTTCTACATCAAGGAGCCCAAGCGTGGCGCGGCCGAAACCGTGCAAGTTTCCCAAGAGCGCGTCGACCGCCCGATCCGCCGCGTGCTCGCGGTGCCGACGTTCCTCTGGCTGGTGCTGGCCGGGTTGTGCTTCAACTTCGCCACCTATGCGTGCAACTCGTTCCTGGTGCCGATGCTGCAACGTTATTTCCTGCTGCCGTTGCAGGACGCGGCGGTGGCCACCGGTGTCATCGTCGGCATCACCGGCCTGGTGGGCCTGACCCTGGGCGGTTGGATAGCCGACAAGATCCACCAGCGCGTCGCCAATGGCCGACTGTTGTTTGCCGCATTCAGCCTGATCATCTCCACCGTCACCACTGCCTGGGCGTTGCACGCCGGGCGCATCGAGATCGGTGTGTTCGTGGCGTTGTTCAGTGTGGGCTGGCTGTTTGCTTATAACTTCTACACCTGCGTGTACACGGCGATCCAGGACGTGGTGGAACCGCGCCTGCGGGCGACGGCGATGGCGCTGTTCTTTGCTGGCTTGTACCTGTTGGGCGGTGGCATGGGGCCGATTGTCGTCGGCGGCTTGTCCGATCATTTTGCCCATTCGGCGATGTATGCGGCGGGGGCGGAGCAGATGACCGAGGCCTATAAAGCGGTGGGGTTGCATGACGCCATGTACCTGATTCCGGTGGCGCTGTTCTTGACCAT
Organism: Pseudomonas sp. TE24901; assembly: GCF_054058375.1. Taxonomy (NCBI): domain Bacteria; kingdom Pseudomonadati; phylum Pseudomonadota; class Gammaproteobacteria; order Pseudomonadales; family Pseudomonadaceae; genus Pseudomonas; species Pseudomonas sp. TE24901. The sequence goes on along the minus strand of NZ_JBSSAF010000013.1, from coordinate 41,207 downwards.
GCTGTTTCTGTTCCAGGCGTCGCGCAGTTTTGTACGCGATGCCAAGAAGATGAAGGAAGGGTTGGGGGCTGTGGAGGTGCCGGCTGAGGGGGTTCCGGCTTGAGACCGAGATGACGCCATCGCAGGCAAGCCAGCTCCCACAGTTGAATGTGTTCGCGATTCAAAATGTGGGAGCTGGCTTGCCTGCGATGAGGCCCTGAAGGCCAATAAAAAAGGCCCGCATTGCGCGGGCCTTGTTTTTAGCAGGGCAGTGCAGTGATCAACCCGCGACCAGCACTCGAATCGCTTCCAATCGCAACGCCGCCTTATCCAGCATCGCCAAACCTTGCTCACGCTGATTACGCAACGCCACCAGCTCACTGTCACGCACGGTCGGGTTGACCGCTTGCAACGCGGTCAGGCGCGCCAGCTCTTCGTCGGTGTCTGCGGCCAGGCGACGTTTGGCCTCGGCCACGCGCTCGGCGTGTTGCGGGGTGACCTTGTCCTCACCGGCGTTGATCCGTGGCGTCAGCTGATCGCGCTGGGCCTGGATGAACTTGTTGGCGCTGGCCCGTGGCACGCTTTCGAGCTGGTCGTTGAGGGTCACGAAGGACACACGGCTCGACAGGTCGTTGCCATTGGTATCCAGCAGGCAACGCAGCGCAGCCGGTGGCAGGTAGCGGCCCAACTGCAGCGAACGTGGGGCAACCACTTCGCTGACGTAGAGCAGTTCCAGCAACACGGTGCCCGGCTTGAGCGCCTTGTTCTTGATCAGCGCCACGGCGGTGTTGCCCATGGAGCCGGACAGCACCAGGTCCATGCCGCCCTGCACCATTGGGTGTTCCCAGGTGATGAACTGCATGTCTTCGCGCGACAGCGCCTGGTTGCGGTCGTAGGTGATGGTCACACCTTCGTCGTCGCCCAGGGGGAAGCTGGCGTCGAGCATTTTTTCGCTCGGCTTGAGGATCAGCGCGTTTTCCGAATGGTCTTCGCTGTCGATGCCAAAGGCGTCGAACAGGGTTTCCATGTAGATCGGCAGGGCGAACTGGTCGTCCTGCTCAAGGATGTCTTCCACCAGCGCATCGCCTTCACCAGCACCACCGGAGTTGAGCTCCAGCAGGCGGTCGCGGCCGGTGTGCAGCTCTTCTTCCAGGCGCTCGCGCTCGGCACGGGCTTCGTCGATCAGGGCTTGCCACTCGCCATCGTCGGCATTTTCCAGCAGCGGCAGCAGGCGCGGGCCGAACTGATGCTGCAGGGCGTTGCCGGTCGGGCAGGTGTTGAGGAAGGCGTTGAGTGCCTCGTTGTACCACTGGAACAGACGCTCTTGCGGGCTGGTTTCCAGGTACGGTACGTGCAGTTCGATCACATGCTTCTGGCCGATCCGGTCCAGACGGCCGATGCGTTGCTCCAGCAGGTCCGGGTGGGACGGCAGGTCGAACAGCACCAGGTGGTGGGAGAACTGGAAGTTGCGACCTTCACTGCCGATCTCGGAGCAGATCAGCACTTGGGCGCCGAATTCTTCGTCTGCGAAGTAGGCGGCGGCGCGGTCACGCTCAAGGATGTTCATGCCCTCGTGGAACACCGTGGCCGGGATGCCAGAGCGCACGCGCAGGGCGTCTTCCAGGTCCATGGCGGTTTCGGCGTGGGCGCAGATCACCAGGACCTTGGTGCGCTTGAGCATCTTCAGCTGGTCGATCAGCCACTCGACACGCGGGTCGAAGCGCCACCAGCGGTTTTCTTCTTCGATGTCCGGCTGGGACTGGAAGCTGACTTCTGGGTACAGCTCGGCGTGTTCGCCCAGCGGCAGTTCCAGGTATTCGTCCGGGTTCGGCAGCGGGTAGGCGTGCAGCTTGCGCTCCGGGAAGCCTTGCACCGCGGCGCGGGTGTTGCGGAACAGCACGCGGCCGGTGCCGTGGCGGTCGAGCAGCTCGCGCACCAGGCGTGCACTGGCTTCGGTGTCGCCATCGTTGACGGCGGTGAGCAGGGCTTCACCTTCGTCACCGAGGAAACCCTGGATGGTCTTGTGGGCAACCGGCGACAGGCGGCCCTTGTCCAGCAGCTCCTGCACGGCTTCGGCCACCGGGCGATAGTTCTCGCTCTCGGCGCGGAAGGCGGCCAGGTCATGGAAACGGTTCGGGTCCAGCAGGCGCAGGCGCGCAAAGTGGCTGTCCTGGCCCAGTTGTTCCGGGGTGGCGGTGAGCAACAGGACGCCGGGAATCACTTCGGCCAGTTGCTCGACCAGCGCGTATTCCGGGCTGACCTTGTCTTCATGCCACACCAGGTGGTGGGCTTCGTCTACCACCAGCAGGTCCCAGCCGGCGGCGAACAGCGCATCCTGGGCTTTCTCGTCGTCCACCAGCCACTCCAGGGCCACGAGGGCGAGCTGGGTGTCTTCGAACGGGTTGGTGGCATCGCTTTCGATGAAGCGTTCTTCGTCGAACAGGGCCACTTGCAGGTTGAAGCGGCGGCGCATTTCCACCAGCCACTGGTGCTGCAGGTTTTCCGGCACCAGGATCAGCACGCGGTTGGCGCGGCCCGACAGCAGTTGGCGGTGGATCACCAGACCGGCTTCGATGGTCTTGCCCAGGCCTACTTCGTCAGCCAGCAATACCCGTGGCGCGATACGGTCGGCGACTTCACGGGCAATGTGCAGTTGGTGAGCAATGGGTTGTGCACGCACGCCACCCAGGCCCCACAGCGAGGACTGCAATTGGCGGCTGGTGTGTTCCAGGGTGTGGTAGCGCAGGGAGAACCAGGCCAGCGGGTCGATCTGCCCGGCGAACAGGCGGTCGCTGGCCAAGCGGAACTGGATGAAGTTGGAGAGTTGGGTTTCCGGCAGGGTGACCTGCTCGTTCTGCCCATTGAGGCCGTGGTACACCAGCAGGCCGTCGACGTCGTCGACTTCCTGGACGGTCATTTTCCAGCCTTCGAAATGGGTAATGGTGTCACCCGGCGAGAACCGCACGCGGGTGAGGGGCGCATTCCGTAGCGCGTACTGGCGCGTGTCGCCAGTGGCCGGATAGAGCACGGTCAACAAGCGGCCGTCCTGTGCCAGAACGGTGCCTAACCCCAGCTCTGCTTCGCTGTCACTAATCCAGCGTTGCCCCGGTTGATACTGCTGCGCCATGCTGCCTGACTCCCGCCGTGAAAAAGCCGACTATCTTAACGGAACAAGGCCCTCATCCAAAGGACTCTGGCAAAAACTACTCCGTTTGAATGGGCAACCGGGAGTCGAATCGACGGGTGGCGGGCACTTGCAAGTGTCGACTGAGTCACAGCTTGGCGAGCCTATGCTCAAGTCGCCCTGCAACCCGCCGACAGCCTGTTGATCAGGAGAACAAACCTTATGCTGCCACCCATGCTGCCCGTCAGCGTTGTGCCGGTCACGTCACAACTCGATCCGGTGCGCCAGAAGCCGGATATCCCGCCCGTGGTGCCAGTCCAGGCGGGCTCCAACGAAAGCACGATCGACCTGAAAAAGGGCGATGCCGAGCAGTCGACCTTTCTGCTGCGCGAAGAACAACGCCGCCAGCAGGAGCAGCAGAAGCGCCGGCGTGAAGCCGACGAAGACCCCGAGGCGCACCTGGCAATCCCCGGCGATGTGCTTAACGCCGACAACACCGTGCCGGTGGTGCCGCTGATTGAAGATGCGCCGCGCCAGGGCCTGTGGGTGGACATCGAGATTTAATCGCGCAGCTCCCGCAGCGCCGCCATCAACAATTCAACGTCGTGTTCGGTGTTGAGCGGGCTGACGGAAATTCGCGCAATGCTGGCAAGGCCCCGCGCCTGCATGTCCAGCGGGGTGTAGGCCACACCGTTGGCGCCAATGTTGATGCGCTTGAGCCCCAGCCGTCGCTTGAGTTCAAAGGCATCCCAGCCGTCCAGGTTGAAGGCGATCAGCCCTGAATGGCGCGTGCCCAGGTCATGCAGGGAAATCCCTGGCATCTCGCGCAACGCTTCGCGAATGTGCCCACTGATGTGCAGAACCCTTTCCCACGTCCGTTCCACCCCCAGTCGATTGGCTTCCTGTAACGCATTGCCCAATCCGGCCAACAGGGCGTAGGAGGCTTCGCTGGTTTCAAAGCGTCGGGCGTCGTCGCGCAGGTCGAAACCTTCCTCGGTCCAAGGCGCGGAGAGCACATCGCGCTGGGCCGGGTTCAAGCGCGGGAGAAAATCCGGCCGCACATACAACAGCGCCGTGCCCCGTGGCCCGCGCAGGTGTTTGCGACCGGCCGACTTGAGCACATCGCAGTGCAAGGCCTGTACATCCACCGGCAACTGGCCGACGGCCTGGCCGGCGTCGATGAAGTAGGCGATGCCGTGGCGCCGGGCCACTTCACCGATGGCCTGGGCCGGGTTGATCAGGCCGCCGTTGGCCGGCAGCCAGGTCAGGTCGATCAGCTTTACGCGCGCGTCGATCATGGCGTCCAGCGCCTGTGGGCACACCGCGCCAGTCTCATCGCAGGGGATCACTTCCACCTGTGCGCCGGCTTGCAATGCCACCTGCATGCTCGCCAGGTTGCCGCCCCATTCATGGCGGCCCACCAGAATGCGATCACCCGGTTGCCACGGGCCCAAGGCCTGGAACGCCATGCTCCAGGCGGTCGAGCCGCTGCTGGTGAAGGCAATCGAGGACGCCGGCGCGTTGAGCAATTGCCCGGCTGCGCGACGGGCTTTTTCCACCAGTACGGCGCCATGTTCGCCGGCTTCCATCGGGCCATCACGGGCTTCACGTTGAAGTTGGTCGATGATGGCATCGAGGGTCGCCTGGCTCGGCAGGGACGCACCGGCGTGGTTGAAGTGCACGATGCCGGATTGGCAGCCGGGCGTGTCGTCGCGCAGGTGCTGGACTTCCAGCGGGCTCACGGCAGTAACTCGAAAATCCCGTCCACCTCCACCGCAACCCCGGCCGGCAGGCTGGACACCCCCACGGCGGTCCGCACATGGCGGCCCTTGTCGCCCAGGGCGTTGACCACCAGGTTCGAAGCGCCATTGGCGACCACGCTCTGACGCTGGAAGGCGCCGCTGCTGGCGATGAAGACGCCCAAGCGCACGGTGCGCACCAGACGCGACAAGTCATCGCCCAAGGCGTGGCTCAATTGCCCCAGCAGGCCCAATGCGGCCAACTCTGCGGCCTGGGCGCCTTCTTCATCGCTGAGGGATTCGCCCAGGCGGCCGACGTAGGCAGGGTTGCCGTCCACCAGCGGGATTTGCCCGGAAACGAACAGTTGGTTCCCGCTAACCACATAGTTGATGTAGTTGGCGATCGGCTGGCCGGGCGTGGGCAGGGTCAGGCCGAGGGCTTGCACGCGTTCGCGGATGGAGTTGCTCATGGTGAATCCTCCTGGGTTGAGAGGTTCCAGCATGTTGGCTGCATCGATGGGCGACAAACGGATAGATCTCACCCGACGTATCGAAATAACTCACGCGTCGTTGCAGGCTTCTTTCAACCACGCGCTGAAGCAGGCCGCCGCTTCGCTGGATGGGCCTTGCGGGGCGATCAGCCAGTAGCCGATTTCACTGTGGTAGGGCGGCCAGTCGAAGGCTTCTACCAGGCTGCCGTCCTGGAGCCTGCGCTCGATCAAGCGATGGCGGCCCATGGCGATGCCTTGTCCGGCCACGGCGGCTTCGACCACGATGTTGTAGTCATGCAGCATGACGCGGGGGTGGCGCTCCAGGTCGACCTGATAATGGGCGGACCAATCCGTCCATTCAAACGGGCGATGGGAGGTGGCCATCAGCAGCGGCCCGTTTTGCAGGTGGCTGGCCTTGAACGCCGGGCTGCACACCGGGGAGATCACTTCGGGCATCAGTCGTGTGGCCTGCACGTCGGGCCAGTCGCCCTTGCCGTAGCGGATCGCCAGGTCGACCTCGGCGGCCGCGACGTCTGCCAGTTGAATCGCCGGCAGCAGTTCCACCTGGATGTGCGGGTAGCGATTGAGAAAACCCGCCAGGCGCGGTGCCAGCCACAGCGTGGCAAAGGAGGCCAGCAAACCGACGCGTAGCACGGTGCTGCTGGGGGCTGTTTTCTGGGCGCGGGTGGCGGCGGCGATGGCATCGAGGGCAGGGCGGATTTCGTCGTAGTAGTGTTGGCCGTCGGTGGTCAGGTCGATCGCACGGGTGCGTCGGATAAACAGCGCTTTGCCCAAGTGCTGTTCCAGTTTTTGCACCTGATGGCTCAGGGCACTTTGGGTCACTGACAACTCGTTCGCCGCCTTGATAAAGCTCAAGTGCCGCGCCACGGCTTCAAAGGCGCGCAGGGCCAGCAGCGGGGGAAGGTCCTTGTGCAGTGCCACCAGAATGCGCCTCTTGAGCCGGGGAGATGAGCCGATTTTGTGCGATGGCCCGCCTTTTGTCGCCCGCTGATTTGCCGTCGAGAAGAGGAGGCCGCATTATTGAGCCATTCCCGCCACGACGTAAGCCAAGCCATGAGTGATGACGACAAGCTGATCGACCTGAATGCCGAACGAGCCAAACGGGTTCATGACCTGAACGACAAGCGCCTGAATGAAGTGCGCCAGGCGTTTGAACAGGCGATGCCGCTCGGCAAAGTTAAGAAAAAGCCAAAGAATAAACCGAAAAAGCGTTGAAACACCCTGCATCTATTGATGCAGGTCAGTTATTGCCCTTCTTTACGCCCCGTTGCGGGCGACATTGATCCCCGTCAATTTTCCAATGTGCCTTCTCCATTAACTTAGCCCTATCGCAACAGGGCAAGCACGGGAGGCCGGTCATGTTTATCGATAATGTGGTATTCGCCGGAGTGCTGACAGTAAGCCTCATGGTGATGTTTTTTGTAGGGTTTGGAATTTTTATCTGGAAAGACGCGAATAAGCGGAAAAAACCTTAGTTCTTTCCAGGTTACATGAGCACGCAAGGCATTTTGGGCGACTTCGGTCGCCCTTTTTTTTGGCTGCTTTTTAACAATCGAAGATCAACTGTGGGAGCCGGGCAAGCCCGGCTCCCACAGTTGGACCGCGACGGGTCAAAAGTCGTGAAATAAAAAAGGTGCGAACCTCGCGGATCGCACCTTTTTTCATGGCCGGGACACTATCAGCTGCCCAGCGCCTTCGACGCCAGCCAGAACAAACCGGCCGACAGGCCAACGGTGGCGGGCAGGGTCAACACCCAGGCCATCAGGATGGTCTTGACGGTGCCGCCTTGCAGGCCGCTCTTGTTGGCAACCATGGTGCCGGCCACACCGGACGACAGCACGTGGGTGGTCGACACCGGCAGGCTGAAGATGTTGGCCAGGCCGATCATGCTGGCGGTGGTGATCTGTGCCGACATGCCTTGGGCGTAGGTCATGCCTTGCTTGCCGATCTTCTCACCGATGGTCAGTACCACGCGCTTCCAGCCGACCATGGTGCCCAGGCCCAGGGCCAGTGCAACGGCCAGGATCACCCAGAACGGCGCGTACTCGGTGGTGGCGGTCAGGTCTTTGCGCAGCTTGTCCAGATCGGACTTCTCACGCGCATCCAGGCCCGGCAGCTTGCCGACTTTCTTCGCGGTGTCGTCCAGGCAGAGCAGGTAGCGACGCACTTCAATGCGGTGCTCGGCGGTCAGCGAGTGGTAGTCGGACACACCTTTGAGGGTCTCCATCAGCGCGCTGATGGTCGGCTCGGTCTGCTGCGGGTTGCACTGGAACTTGCCCGGCAGGTCGTTCTTCACGCTTTTGCCCAGGGCCAGGAACTCGCCGAGGGTGGCGTTGTTGCGCTGGTAGAATTGGCTCAGGTGCACGGTGGCGTCACGGGTGCGTTCGATCTGGTAGGTGGTGCTGCCCAGGTCGAGCACGAACTGCGCCGGCACGATACCGATGAGCACCAGCATGATCAGGCCGATGCCTTTCTGGCCATCGTTGGAGCCATGTACGAAACTCACGGCCATGGCGGAAATCACCAGCACCAGGCGGTTCCAGAACGGCGGGTGTTTCTTGTCGTCAAGCTTGCGGCGCTGGTCCGGGGTCTTGTGCATCTTCGACAGCGGGCGCCACCATTTCAGGCCGATCAGCACCAGGGCTGCGACCAGGAAACCGGCCATCGGCGAGAACACCAGGGAAGCGCCGATGTCGATCGCTTTCTGCCAGTTCACACCGTCCGCCAGGGGAATGTCGTTGATCAGGGCATTGGCCAGGCCGACACCGAGGATCGAGCCGATCAAGGTGTGGGAGCTGGATGCCGGGATCCCGAAGTACCAGGTGCCCAGGTTCCAGGTGATCGCGGCTGCCAATAATGAGAAGACCATGGCCAAACCGTGGCCGGTGTTCACATTGATCAGCAACTCCACCGGCAGCAGGTGCACGATGGCGTAGGCGACGCCCACACCGCCGAGCAACACGCCGAGGAAGTTGAACACCCCGGAGAAGAACACGGCCAGGTGCGGCGGCATGGCTTTGGTATAGATGACTGTGGCCACCGCGTTAGCGGTGTCATGAAAGCCATTGATGAACTCGAAGGCGAGGACAAAGGCCAGGGCGAGCAACAGGCTCACTAGAACCCAAGCATCCAGTCCGCTGAATAAATCGATCATGAAGGTTTTCTGACCCGGTCGTAAGGGGGCGCGATTATGCCAGAAAACCTCAGTAATCGATGCATTAGCTGCTCATCGGTAACATTTCTCGACCCAAAAACGCGTAGAAAAGGGGCGCATCCCAGGGTTTTCGGGGCTTTGGCAAGTCTTTGATTTCTAACGTGCGGGGCTGAAAAGGCGGGTTTTTGTCAGGCAAATGCCTTGCGTGAAACATTTGTATGAAATTTCGCTGCAGGCAGCAGAAAATTGAATAATCACGTGTAAGCCAGGTGCCCTCCGCCGGCGGTGGACCGGCAGAGACAGCAAACCCTGGAGGCTCGAATCGAAGGGCTTATGGCTCTTCGGCTTTGAGCTCCTGTTCAATCTTTTGGATTTCCTGGGCAAATGCCTGATCCAACAGGCTGGCTCGTTTGCGCCATGGCTTGCGCTCAGGTTCAGGCTGGGCGGCGTAGGTGGTGACTTCCCCGCCGTAAACGTCCTTGTAACGTTGCTCCTGGCGCTCAAGTTCCGCGCGCAGTTCATCTTTCGTCACAGTGTTACCTAATTGAGTTGAGTTTAATTACCGTGCAGCGTCTTGCCTGAAAGTCGCCCTCGGGGTGTTTCAAGTTGAACGATTGAGCGGTTCAAGTTTGAAAGGGCTGCCGAACGTGATTTCGTTTAATCCGATACTTGTGGTCGGTGATGCACATAGCCTGCATCGTCCGGCGAGCTCCGATCCCGATAATGACACCGGGCCGACCTCCGCACAGGTTGCATTATAGCGGCGTGTTTGAATAACACTATCTCCATCCAGTTAAAAGGTGCCAGCGTTGTGTGAGCTTTTTGTTACATGCCTGCGCCAGTAGTTGCACAATTCTGACGCCATAAATTCCGCACGTGTTCTAACTGCCCCGGTATGCGCTCTTTTTATCGCGTTATTGGGTAACGCCCGAACTTGTTCAATCTGCCCGTCGCCGGCGCGGGGCGGCCAAATTGCGATAATCGAATGATCGTCCGATAATCGCCCAATGTTGCCGGCCCCGCCTTGTGCATCCCAAGCGGCGCGGCTTGTAATAGCGGCCAACCCTCCCTGCGGTTGAAAACAAGAGAAAGGACCCTTGAAATGAACGATCAATTGCGCAACTCCTTCGCGTCAGTGGCGCCGCCGATCGTGGCCTCGCCGGCCAAGCGCATCCAGGCGTTCACCGGTGATCCGGATTTCATGACGTCCCTGGCCCGTGGCCTGGCGGTGGTGCAGGCCTTCCAGGAGCGCAAGCGCCACCTGACCATTGCCCAGATCAGCCATCGCACGGAAATCCCGCGCGCCGCCGTGCGCCGTTGCCTGCACACCTTGATCAAGCTCGGTTACGCCACCACCGACGGGCGTACCTACTCACTGTTGCCCAAGGTGCTGACCCTGGGCCATGCCTATTTATCTTCCACGCCACTGGCGGTGTCGGCCCAACCCTACCTGGACCGCATGAGCGAGCAGCTCCACGAAGCCTGCAACATGGCGACCCTGGAAGGCGATGACATCCTCTACATCGCCCGTTCGGCGACGACCCAGCGCCTGATTTCCGTGGACCTGTCGGTGGGCGGGCGGCTGCCGGCGTATTGCACGTCCATGGGCCGCATCCTGCTGGCGGCGCTGGATGACGCGTCGCTGCGTGACTACCTTGACCACGCCGACCTGCAAACCAAGACCAGCCGCACTCTCACCACGCCTGACGCCTTGCTCGAATGCCTGCAACAGGTGCGTCAGCAGGGCTGGTGCATTGTCGACCAGGAGTTGGAGCAGGGTCTGCGCTCCATCGCCGTGCCGGTGTATGACGCATCCGGCCAGGTGCTGGCCGCGCTGAACGTCAGTACCCACGCCGCACGGGTCAGCCGCAGCGAGCTGGAACAGCGCTTTTTGCCGAGCATGCTCAGTGCCAGCCGTGAGCTGAGTGCGCAGTTATTTGCCTAAGTGTGCGGTGACCGCACAGATCCCGGTTCGATGAATTGACGGTGTTTCCCCAGGCTTATTAAGGTGCGGCAGCGCTCTGTGCGCCGCCCAATAATAATGACGACCCCAGGTCGTTAGCCCGCCCATCGGTGTGGAAATAAGAATAATGAATCAGCCTTCTGTCGGTACCAACCTGGACGTACAGTCCTTTATCAACGCCCAGCCGCTGTCGCGCTATCAGTGGCGCGTGGTCATCCTGTGTTTCCTGATCGTCTTCCTCGACGGCCTCGACACCGCCGCCATGGGTTTTATCGCGCCCGCCCTGTCCCAGGACTGGGGCATCGACCGCGCCAGCCTTGGCCCGGTGATGAGCGCTGCGCTGATCGGCATGGTGTTCGGCGCACTGGGCTCCGGCCCGTTGGCCGATCGCTTCGGGCGCAAAGTAGTATTGGTGGGCGCGGTGTTGGTATTCGGTGCGTTCAGCCTGGCCTCGGCCTACAGCAGCAACGTTGACCAGTTGCTGGTGCTGCGCTTCCTCACCGGGCTGGGCCTGGGGGCTGGCATGCCGAACGCCACCACGCTGCTCTCCGAATACACGCCTGAACGCCACAAGTCGCTGTTGGTGACCAGCATGTTCTGCGGCTTCAACCTGGGCATGGCCGGTGGCGGGTTTATCTCGGCCAAGCTGATCCCGGCGTTCGGCTGGCACGCGTTGTTGATGATCGGCGGCATCTTGCCGTTGATCCTGGTGGTGGTCCTGATGCTGTGGCTGCCGGAGTCGGCGCGCTACCTGGTGGTGCGCAACCGTGGCACTGACAAGGTGCGCAAGACCCTGTCGCCCATCGAGCCCAATGTGGTTGCGCAGGCCACCCGCTTCAGTGTCCCCGAACAGAAGAGCGTGAAGGCACGCAACGTCTTCGCGGTGATTTTTTCCGGCACCTACAGCGCCGGCACCTTGTTGTTGTGGCTTACCTACTTCATGGGGCTGGTGATTGTTTACCTGCTGACCAGTTGGCTGCCGACCCTGATGCGCGACAGCGGCGCCAGCCTGGAGCAGGCCGCCTTCATCGGCGCGCTGTTCCAGTTTGGCGGGGTCCTCAGCGCCGTGGGCGTGGGCTGGGCGATGGACCGGTTCAACCCCCACAAGGTCATTGGCACTTTCTACTTGCTGGCGGGGCTGTTTGCCTACGCAGTAGGGCAGAGCCTGGGCAACATCACGCTGCTGGCGACCCTGGTGTTGATCGCGGGGATGTGTGTGAACGGCGCGCAATCGGCGATGCCGTCACTGGCAGCACGTTTCTACCCGACCCAGGGGCGGGCCACCGGTGTGTCGTGGATGCTCGGCATTGGTCGCTTTGGCGCCATTCTCGGTGCCTGGATGGGCGCCACTTTGCTGGGCCTGGGCTGGAACTTCGAGCAGGTGCTCACCGCGCTCGTCATCCCCGCCGCACTGGCCACCACCGCCGTCGTGATCAAGGGTATGGTCAGCCACGCCGACGCTACCTGAGGCCTGACGCGGTAAAAAAAGTGGGAGCGGGCTTGCTCGCGAAAGCTGTGTATCAGCCAACACATATGGCGACTGACATTGCGCATTCGCGAGCAAGCCCGCTCCCACATTGACCAAGTCAGCACAAAAGGTTAGCAATACAACAATCCGTTCGATAATCGAACACTGCGTCGATTATCGGATTGTTTGGGCCATTTCCCCGGCTTAATCTTCAAGCACTCCGGCGCCACCTCAGCGCCTTTTTCGATCCACACCGGGAGCCCGAACCCCATGGCTGAAATTCTTGCGCTGCGCGACGCGGTGAAGCGATTCGTGAACGACGGCGATACCGTCGCACTGGAAGGCTTCACCCACCTGATCCCTACGGCAGCGGGTCATGAAATCATTCGTCAGGGCAAGAAAGACCTGACACTGGTACGTATGACGCCTGACTTGATCTACGACCAACTGATCGGTGCCGGTTGCGCAAAAAAGCTGATTTTCTCCTGGGGCGGTAACCCAGGTGTGGGCTCCTTGCACCGCCTGCGTGACGCAGTCGAGAAACAATGGCCGCAGCCACTGGAAATCGAAGAACACAGCCATGCCGACCTGGCCAACGCCTACGTCGCCGGGGCATCCGGCCTGCCCTTCGCGGTGCTGCGTGCCTACGCCGGTTCCGACCTGCCCAAGGTCAACCCGCTGATCAAGACCGTGACCTGCCCCTTCACCGGCGAAGTGCTGGCGGCGGTGCCGTCGGTCCGTCCGGATGTCACCGTGATCCATGCGCAAAAGGCCGACCGCAAGGGCAACGTGCTGCTCTGGGGCATCCTGGGTGTGCAGAAAGAAGCGGCCCTGGCGGCCAAGCGTTGCATCGTCACCGTCGAGGAAATCGTCGATGACCTCAACGCCCCCATGAACAGCTGCGTGCTGCCGACCTGGGCCCTGACAGCGGTGTGCCATGTACCCGGTGGCGCGCATCCGTCCTACGCCCATGGCTACAACGAGCGTGATAACCGCTTCTACCAGGCGTGGGATCCGATTGCCCGCGACCGTGGGACCTTTACCGCCTGGATCGACGAATACATCCACGGCACTGCCGACTTCACCGAATTCCAGGCCAAGCTGGCCACCGCGCAGGAGGCCAAGTAATGGCTTACTCCACCAATGAAATGATGACCGTCGCCGCCGCGCGCCGCCTCAAGAATGGCTCTGTCTGCTTTGTCGGCATTGGCCTGCCGTCGAAGGCGGCCAACCTGGCGCGCCTGACTTCGTCGCCGGACGTGGTGCTGATCTACGAGTCCGGCCCGATTGGCGCCAAACCTTCGGTACTGCCGCTGTCCATCGGTGACGGCGAACTGGCAGAAACCGCCGACACCGTGGTGCCGACCGGCGAGATCTTCCGCTACTGGCTGCAAGGCGGGCGCATTGACGTGGGCTTCCTCGGCGCGGCCCAGGTCGACCGCTTCGGCAATATCAACACCACTGTGGTCGGTGACTATCACCAGCCCAAAGTGCGCCTGCCGGGTGCCGGTGGCGCGCCGGAGATCGCCGGTTCGGCCAAGAGCGTGTTGATCATCCTCAAGCAGTCGGCCCGTTCGTTTGTCGACAAGCTGGACTTCATCACCTCCGTGGGCCACGGCGAGGGCGGCGATTCGCGCAAGCGCCTGGGCCTGCCGGGCGCTGGGCCCGTGGGAATCATTACCGACCTGTGCATCATGGAACCCGAAGCCGGCACCCATGAATTTGTCGTCACCGCCTTGCACCCTGGCGTGACCCGCGAGCAAGTGGTTGCCGCTACGGGCTGGCCGATCCGGTTTGCCCCGCAAGTGAGCACTACCGACGAACCCACCGAAATCGAATTGACGGCCTTGCGTGACCTCGAAGCCCGCACCGCCGCCGCCCATGGCCAAGCGCCGGGAGAAGCCTGATGCGCGACGTATTTATCTGTGATGCCATTCGTACCCCCATCGGCCGTTTTGGCGGTGGCCTGTCCACCGTGCGCGCCGATGACCTGGCGGCGCTGCCGATCAAGGCACTGATCGAGCGCAATCCGTCGGTGGACTGGAGCGCGGTCGATGAAGTATTCCTCGGCTGCGCCAACCAGGCCGGCGAAGACAACCGCAACGTGGCGCGCATGGCGCTGTTGCTGGCGGGCTTGCCGGAGAGCATTCCCGGCGTGACGCTCAACCGTTTGTGCGCCTCGGGGATGGACGCCATTGGCACCGCTTTCCGCGCCATTGCCAGCGGCGAAATGGAACTGGCGATTGCCGGTGGCGTCGAGTCGATGTCCCGCGCCCCGTTCGTGATGGGCAAGGCCGACGCGGCGTTCTCGCGCAATATGAAGCTGGAAGACACCACCATCGGCTGGCGTTTTATCAACCCGCTGATGAAGGCCCAATACGGTGTGGATGCGATGCCGCAGACCGCCGATAACGTTGCCGATGACTACAGCGTGTCCCGTGCCGACCAGGACGCGTTTGCCTTGCGCAGCCAGCAACGCACCGCTGCCGCCCAGGCTGCCGGTTTCTTCGCCGAGGAAATCGTACCGGTACGCATCGCCCATAAAAAAGGCGAGACCGTGGTGGAGCACGATGAGCACCCCCGCGCCGACACCACCCTGGAAGCCCTGGCCAAACTCAAGCCCGTCAACGGCCCGGACAAAACCGTGACCGCCGGTAATGCCTCGGGAGTGAACGACGGCGCGGCGGCGCTGATTCTGGCCTCCGCCGAAGCCGTCAAGAAACATGGCCTGACCGCGCGCGCCCGGGTACTGGGCATGGCCAGCGCTGGCGTGGCGCCACGGGTAATGGGCATCGGCCCGGTGCCTGCGGTGCGCAAGCTGGTGGAGCGCCTGGGTTTGGCGGTCACCGATTTTGACGTGATCGAACTCAACGAAGCCTTCGCCAGCCAAGGCCTGGCGGTGTTGCGCGAGCTGGGCATTGCCGACGACGCGCCGCAGGTCAACCCGAATGGCGGTGCCATTGCCCTCGGTCACCCGCTGGGCATGAGCGGCGCGCGGTTGGTACTGACAGCCCTGCATCAGCTGGAAAAAACCGGCGGCAGCAAAGGCCTGGCAACCATGTGTGTGGGCGTCGGCCAAGGCCTGGCGCTGGCGATTGAACGCGTCTAATAAGAGAGGATTGCTCCATGAGTGACAAGCCCGGTTACCGGCGCCCGCAAGCGGGCACTCAACCTGATTACCTGCACCCGGCCTATCAGTCGACGAACCTGCGTTCGCCGTCTCAGCCGTTGGTGTTCCTGCCCCATTCGTTGTCGGAAATCACCGGCCCGACCCTCGGTGCCGAACGGGTCAATGAGAAGGACAATGACCTCACCGCCCAGCATGACGGCGAGCCGCAAGGCGAGCGCATCATCATCCACGGCCGCGTGCTGGATGAAAACGGCTTGCCGGTGCCGGGCATCCTCGTGGAAATCTGGCAGGCCAACGCGGCCGGCCGCTACAACCACAAGCGCGATGTGCACGATGCGCCCCTGGACCCGAACTTCACCGGCACCGGGCGTACCGTCACCGATGCCGACGGCTGGTACCAGTTCCAGACCATCAAGCCCGGCGCCTACCCCTGGGGCAACCACCACAACGCGTGGCGCCCGGCGCATATCCACTTTTCGCTGTTCGGCCCTAGCGTGCTGACGCGCCTGGTCACGCAGATGTATTTCCCCGGCGACCCGCTGCTGGAATACGACCCGATCTACAACTGCGTGCCGGACACTTCGGCCAAGGAGCGCCTGATCGCGCGCTTCGACTTGGAAAAAACCATTCCTTCCTATGCCCTCGGCTACCGCTGGGACATCGTCCTGCGCGGCCGCGACGCCACGCCGATGGAGAAATGAGATGACACTCAACGCGACCACGTCCCACACCGTCGGGCCGTATTACCACATCGGCCTGACCTGGCTGAACCGTGAAGACTTGACCACCGCCGCCACCCTCGGCGAACGCGTGGCAATCAGCGGGCAAGTGGTGGATGGCAACGGTGATGTCGTCAACGACGCCATGCTCGAAGTCTGGCAGGCCAACGCCGCCGGCAAGTACGACCACCCGGAAGATGAACAAGACAAGGCCGTCGACCCGCACTTCGAAGGCTTCGGCCGGGTGCCGGTGGATGGGGAAGGGCGGTTTCGCTTTACCACCATCAAGCCTGGCGCCGTACCGGGGTTAAAGGGCACGACTCAAGCGCCGCACTTGGTGGTGCTGGTGTTCGCCCGTGGGTTGGTGAAGCACCTGCTCACGCGGATCTATTTCGACGGTGAAGCGTTGAATGGGGATGACCCGCTGTTGGCCTGTGTACCGGCAGAGCGGCGTGGCACCTTGATTGCCAAGCCTGATGCAGAGGGTGTGCATCAGTGGAATGTGATTTTGCAGGGTACCGATAAGGAAACGGTGTTCTTCGATTATTGAGATGGCCTTGAGGACGCTATCGCGGGCAAGCCAGCTCCCACATTTGATCGAGTTCCAACTCTGGAATGCAGTCAACTGTGGGAGCTGGCTTGCCGGCGATGAGGCCCGCTCAGGCAACTCCTATCCAAAAGTCTTCTTGCGGAACATGGTTGTTGCAAAGTATGTCTAGGCTATAACCGTTCCCACTGAGTGAAAAAAACATGACAACAACAACGAGTCACTACACCGGAGAAGAACGCAGCAAACGGATTTTTGCGATTGTCGGTGCTTCCTCCGGCAACCTTGTCGAATGGTTCGACTTCTACGTCTACGCCTTCTGCGCCATCTATTTCGCCCCGGCGTTTTTCCCCTCGGATGACCCGACGGTGCAGCTGCTCAACACCGCCGGTGTGTTCGCCGCCGGCTTCCTGATGCGCCCCATCGGCGGCTGGTTGTTTGGCCGGGTAGCCGACAAGCACGGGCGTAAGAACTCGATGATGATCTCGGTGCTGATGATGTGCGCCGGTTCCCTGGTCATCGCCTTCCTGCCGACCTACAAAGACATTGGCGCCTGGGCCCCGGCCTTGCTGCTGGTGGCGCGCCTGTTCCAGGGCCTGTCGGTGGGGGGTGAATACGGCACCACCGCGACCTATATGAGTGAAGTCGCGCTCAAGGGCCAGCGCGGCTTCTTCGCCTCGTTCCAGTACGTGACCCTGATCGGTGGGCAACTGCTGGCGGTGCTGGTGGTGGTGATCCTGCAACAAATCCTCACCGAGGAAGAGCTGCGCGCCTGGGGCTGGCGGATTCCGTTCGTGATCGGCGCCATTGCGGCGGTGATTTCCCTGCTGCTGCGTCGTACCCTCAAGGAAACCACCAGCAAGGAAACGCGCCAGGACAAAGACGCCGGCAGCATGGCGGCGCTGTTCCGTAACCACAAAGCGGCGTTCATCACCGTGCTGGGCTACACCGCTGGCGGTTCGCTGATTTTCTACACCTTTACCACCTACATGCAGAAGTACCTGGTGAACACCGCCGGCATGCACGCCAAGACCGCCAGCTACATCATGACCGGCGCGCTGTTCGTGTACATGTGCATGCAGCCGCTGTTCGGCATGCTCTCGGACAAGATCGGCCGTCGTAACTCCATGCTCTGGTTCGGCGCCCTCGGCACCCTGTGCACCGTGCCGATCCTGCTGACCCTGAAAACCGTCACCAGCCCGATCCTGGCGTTTGTGCTGATCTCCCTGGCCCTGGCCATCGTGAGTTTCTACACCTCGATCAGCGGCCTGGTGAAAGCCGAAATGTTCCCGCCGCATGTGCGCGCTTTGGGGGTTGGCCTGGCTTATGCCGTGGCCAACGCGATCTTCGGTGGTTCGGCGGAATACGTGGCCTTGGGCCTCAAATCCATGGGCATGGAAAACACCTTCTACTGGTACGTCACCGGCATGATGGCGGTGGCCTTCCTGTTCAGCCTGCGCCTGCCGAAGCAGGCGGAGTACCTGCACCACGATTTGTAAGGGACGCGTTATGACTGTGCGCACGAGCAATCAATTGTTCGACGCTTACTTCACGGCGGGCAGCATGGCCGAGGTGTTCTGCGACCGGGGACGCTTGCAGGGCATGCTGGATTTTGAAGCGGCGCTGGCCCGGGCCGAGGCCCAGGTGGGGGTGATTCCCCAGGCCGCCGTCGCACCGATTGCCCAGGCGTGCCTGGCTTCGTTGTACGACGTGGATGCCCTGGGTGTGGCGATTGCCACGGCGGGCAACTCGGCAATTCCGCTGGTGAAGGCGCTGGGCAAGTTGATCGCCAGTGAAGATGCCGGCGCCGAGCGCTATGTGCACCTGGGCGCTACCAGCCAGGACGTGATGGACACCGGCCTGGTGCTGCAACTGCGCCAGGCCGTGGCTTTGATCGAAACCGACCTGGCGCGCCTGGGCGACATCCTGGCGGCCCAGGCCCAGCGTTATGCCGACGTGCCATTGGCGGGGCGCACCTGGTTGCAGCACGCAACGCCCGTCACCCTGGGGATGAAAATCGCCGGGTGGCTGGGGGCGGTGACTCGCAGTCGGCAGCGTCTTGCCCAATTGAAACCGCGCCTGCTGGTGCTGCAATTTGGCGGCGCGTCCGGCACGTTGGCGGCGCTGGGGGAACAGGCGATGCCCGTGGCCGAGGCCTTGGCCGCCCACCTGCAACTGAGCTTGCCCGAGCAGCCCTGGCACACCCAGCGTGATCGCCTGGTGGAATTCGCCAGCGTGCTCGGGCTGATTGCCGGCAGCCTCGGCAAACTGGGCCGCGATATCAGCCTGCTGATGCAGACCGAAGCGGCCGAGGTGTTTGAGCCTTCTGCGCCGGGCAAGGGCGGTTCGTCGACCATGCCGCACAAACGTAACCCGGTGGGCGCCGCTGTGCTGATCAGCGCCGCCACCCGTGTGCCGGGGCTGGTGTCGACGATGTTCAGCGCCATGCCCCAGGAGCACGAGCGCAGCCTGGGCCTGTGGCATGCCGAATGGGACACCCTGCCGCAGATTTGCCTCTTGGTCTCCGGTGCGTTGCAACAGGCGCTGCTGGTGAGCGAAGGGCTGGAAGTTGACGCTGAGCGCATGGGCAAAAACCTCGACCTGACCCAGGGCCTGGTGCTGGCCGAAGCCGTCAGCATCGTGCTCGCCCAGCGCCTGGGCCGGGAAACCGCGCACCACTTGCTGGAGCAGTGCTGCAAGCGTGCCGTCGCCGAAGGCCGCCACTTGCGTGCGGTTCTGGCGGACGAAGCACAGATCACCGCCGAACTGTCCGTAGACGAACTCGACCGCCTGCTCGACCCGGCCCACTACCTGGGCCAGGCCCGTACCTGGGTCACCCGCGCCGTGACCGAACACTTTGCTTGAGGAGACCACCGTGGCCTTTGTACAACTCGCCGAGGGCGAACTGCATTACCAACTGGACGGCCCTGAGGGGGCACCGGTGTTGGTGCTGTCCAACTCCCTGGGCACTGATCTGCATATGTGGGACATCCAGATTCCGGCCTTCACCGAGCATTTCCGTGTGCTGCGTTTTGATACCCGTGGCCACGGTAAATCCCTGGTCACCGAAGGCCCTTACAGTATCGAGCAACTGGGGCACGACGTGATCGCGCTGCTGGATGCGCTGGATATTCAGCGTGCGCATTTTTGCGGCCTGTCCATGGGCGGTTTGATTGGCCAATGGCTGGGGATTAACGCGGGCGATCGCTTGAACCGCCTGGTGGTGTGCAACACCGCCGCCAAGATCGGCACGCCCGAAGTGTGGAACCCACGCATTGAAATGGTACTGCGCGATGGCGCGGCGGCCATGGTCGCCCTGCGTGATGCATCGATTGCGCGGTGGTTTACCGCTGATTTTGCGGCGGCCAATCCGGACCAGGCCAAGCAGATCACCGACATGCTGGCGGCCACTTCGCCCGAGGGCTATGCCGCGAACTGTGCGGCGGTGCGGGATGCGGATTTCCGTGAGCAACTGGCGTCGATCCAGGTGCCGACCCTGGTGATTGCCGGCACTGAAGATGCCGTCACACCGCCTGCCGGCAGTCACTTTATCCAGGCCCATGTGCGAGGCGCCGAGTACGCCGAGTTCCCTGCGGCGCACCTGTCCAACGTCCAGGCCGGCGCCGCGTTCAGCACGCGCGTCCTGGCATTTCTGTCAGCCCAATAATGGAGTGAGCGGGCTTGCCCCACGCGGCGGTGTATCAGGTTGATTTGAAGTGCCTGGCACACCGCGGCGCGGGGCAAGCCCGCTCACTACAGGTGTAGAGGAGTACTTTTTTTGGACGAGAAACAACGTTATGCCGAGGGCCTGCAAGTGCGCCGCGAAGTGCTGGGCGATGCCCATGTCGACCGCAGCCTCAATGCCCTGACCGAGTTCAACAGCGAGTTCCAGGCAATGATCACCCGCCACGCCTGGGGCGACATCTGGACCCGCCCCGGCTTGCCGCGGCACACCCGCAGCCTGATCACCATCGCCATGCTGATCGGCATGAACCGTAACGAAGAACTCAAGCTGCACCTGCGCGCCGCCGCGAGCAACGGCGTGACCCGCGCTGAGATCAAGGAAGTGCTGATGCAGAGCGCGATCTACTGCGGGATTCCGGCGGCGAACGCGACGTTTCACCTGGCTGAGTCGGTGTGGGATGAGCTGGGCGTAGAGTCCCGCGAAGCCTGAATTGAAATGCGGTCAACCTGTGGGAGCTGGCTTGCCTGCGATAGGATCACCCTGGTCTGCCTGACAGACCGAGGTGCTTGCATCGCAGGCAAGCCAGCTCCCACAGAAAAGCTCATTTAACCGTGGGGTCAGCGGGTATCGGCATCCCACACCCAATTCCACACGCCGGGCAGGTGCACCGGCTCATTCACGTCCTTGACCGTGCGCGCCAGCGCCGCCCGCTGAAGCTGGGCCGTGTCGGTATAGAACGGCTCGGCCGCCGTCTTCATGCCATTGATCCGCGCGCTGTCCAGCAGGATCTGCAGGTATTCCTGCATATGCCGTGCGGTGTAGCGGTTGATGTCGTGGAACGTCACCACCACCGGGATCACCCCGTCCACCGTCGGCAGCTCACCCAAGGCAATGTGCTCACGCAACACCGACAATTGCCGGTACAGGTTGGCGCGGCGACGCGGGCTGCCATTGAAGCCCCAGATCTTGCCATCGTTGGCGCTCAGGTCGGTCAGCAGCACGTGCATGCCGTGGCGTTGGTAGGCGGCGAAGGTGCGCTTGTCGTAGTTCCAGAAGGGCGGGCGCACCAGATTGGGCGGGCTGCCAGTGATCGCGGCAATGTCCGCCGCACCCTGGGTGAGGGTGCTTTCCAGCTCGGCATCATTCAGCCAACGGTGATTGGTGTGAAACGCCGTCGCCGTGTGGAAGGCCAGGATGTGCCCGGCGGCGTATTCACGCTCCATGGTCTTGTGACCGCGCGGGTTGCCGCCGGAGCGTGAGGCTTCGGTCTGCAGGAAAAACACCGCCTTGATGCCCGGCAGTATCGGGTTGTTCGCCAGGTCAGCCACCACCGAGCGGCTCGGGTTGTTGTAGCCCGACGCGCTGGGGCCGTCATCGAAGGTCAGCAGAAAACGGATCGGTGCCTGGGCTTGCAGGCGTTGCTCGGTCTGCGGCGTCAGGGCGATGGGCGCGCCGATGCAGCCGCTGAGGCACAGTGCCATGGCCAGGAGGGCAGACGCGAAGGCGAGGGATTTCATGGTGTGCACGGGCTCGAATATAGGCCGCTGCTGGGTAGATCAGCAGCGGCAGGCGCGCACCATACAGCAAGATCGGCTGTGTGAGGTTACAGGCTGACAGACGAGCACCCGTTAGGGTCAACCCACGTATTGGCCTCGCAGCGGCTTGCCCATTTCCTTATTCAACGTATTCTCGGTGAACGGCTCCGGATTGGTTGCGGTGGGCGGCGTAGAGGGGTCGTTATCGAAGTCGAAGGGCGCTGTTTCAGTCGGTAGACCTATGGCCTGCAGTTCGGCGTTGGCTGGGCCTAAGCGGCTGGGGTTGTCGGCTGACCGGGCACTTAAACCTGGCAGGAATGTTCCGTTAGCACCGTTCCAGGCATGCACCATCTCATGGTAGAACTGGATAATAGGCGACGTGTTCTGGGTACTTTGTTCGATATGGGTCGGGTTAAAGTAGATCGTAGCGCTGTTCGCCACGGACCCCGGCTTACCATCCTTGATAGCCCCCTTCCTTGGGTCGCTCCGTTTGATGTCCGCCCGTTCCTCTTCGTTCAGTGCATCCAGCTCGGTATTTGAGAATGTGTAAGTAGTGGCGTACTTATCGTCCTGCTCAATATTGACCGGCGCTCCATTGCGCTCGGCCGCCTGATCCATAGCCTCAAGCATTTCTTTCCCGGCGGGCGAGGCACGGAGTAGTTCCAAGTCGTCTTCAACCCGTTGCTTGAACGCGTCCGAACCCTTGATGTTGAAAGCTTTGCGACCTGCGTCGTTCGGATTGACTGTTGTGACGGTCGATTGTCCGGCATTGATCAGGCGATCTCCGTCGGTGGCATAGATGCGCGCTTTTCGGAAGTTGGCCCACACAGTGTCGCGCCCCTTTCCTGTGTAGACAATGTTGTTGTCATAAGGGACCAGTACGTCGTTTCCGAGGCCACCGTTCAGTACTGCAGTGCCATCGCCCCCGTGCAATTGGTCGTCGTCTTCACCGCCATCCAGATGAGTTGTCTTATCGGAAGGGCCGGAGCCGGCATACATACGATCCTTGCCTTTGTTGCCGTACATAACCGAAGGCCCGGTGCCGGCAATCATGGTGTCATCACCCTCGTTGCCTTCGGCATAACCCGCGCCGCTGCCAAGTCGAATGTGGTCGTTGCCGCGGCCTCCATAAACTTCAGTGGTTCCGCCTCCGGCTTGAACGGTGTCATCGCCATCGCCTGCGTCGATTTTCACTTCAGTGGTGACATTGGGGTCAATCGTTATATTGTCGTTGCCGCCTCCGGATTTGATCTGAAGATTGAAGAAAGGCTTTGGCTGATTCTGGGACGAAGAATCAGGGGCGCCGTCAGACGGGGCGAAGGTGTAAACCCGGCCATTCACATTGACGCTTAGTTGCCCATCTGGACGTTGACCGACATGAATATTGTCCGAAGCGTCACCCGTTTCAAGTATCAGCGTGTTTCCCATGACTACAGGTTTTTTCGGGTCTTCAGCGTATTCGAGGGTCTTGCGGCTGGCTCGCAGATTACCGTCATCCAGCAATACCTGTGTCTTTGGGCGTATGTGGGGATTGTCGAAGGGGTGTTTAGACGCTGCAGTATCCGTGGATGGGGCTGACGGCGGTGGGGGTGTCAATTGAGGTTGTTGTTGAGTGATTGAGTTCATCGGGAGGCCACCTGTTGTTATCCTTTGTTGTTTGTCCTAGCCAGCGCATGCGGCGGCCAGGATGCCTATCAGTGGATATTTTGCAGGTGACAGTTCCCTCTACCCTTGACGATAGGTACTACAGCAATCTCTTAAGAGTTCTCCGTTGTACCTATCCGAAAGGGCGCGTATATGGGTATCAAAGATGCGGTGCGATCGTTCGATACCCGCCGGTTCACAGCAAACTGATCGGGTAACTGACGATCAACCGGTTTTCATCGAACTCATTGTTGCTGTAGTCGCGGCGCATGCTCGAATTGCGCCAGCGTACGTTGAGGTCGCGCAGTGGCCCGCTTTGCACCGTGTAACCCAGTTCACTCTCGCGGCCCCATTCCTTGCCATCGGTGACGGTGCCGGTGTGTACGTTGCTGCCGCTGATGTAGCGGTTCATCAGGGTCAGCCCCGGCACGCCGAGGGTGACGAAGTTGAAGTCGTGGCGCACTTGCCAGGATTTTTCCTGGGCATTGTCGTAGCTGGCGTTGTAGCTGTCGTTGGCCAGGGTGCCGCCGCTGGTGCCGTTGACGCGCATCCAGGCGCTGTTGCCGGTGAGTCGTTGCAGGCCGACGTAGAAGGTGTTGCCACCGTAGCGCGCCGAGAACAGGCCGGACCAGGTCTTGTTGTCCAGTTCCCCGGCGCGGGCGCTGCCGTCGTCCTTGCCGTAGAAGAAGCCGAGGTTGGCGCCCAGGGTCCAGTCGCCCACGGGTTGGCTGTGGGTCAGGTTGAGGTATTGCTGGCTGTAGATGTCCTTGAGCTGGGCATTCCACAGGCCGACCTGGGTGCGTTTGTCGTTGAACGCGTATTCCAGGCCCTGGAAGTTGAAGCGGTCGGAGGTGAAGGCGGTTTTACCGAACATCGACATATCGCTCATGCTGCTGTCGTCACGCGGGCTGTTGGCGCGGAACTGGCCGCCGTACAGCGTCAGGCCGCTGATTTCCTTGGAGGTGATCTGCCCGCCGCGCAGGGTTTGCGGCAGGGAGCGGCCATCGTCGGAGCGCAGGATCGGCAGCACCGGCATCCACTCGCCGACCTTCACTTCGGTCTTGGAAATGCGCGCCTTGAACGCCACGCCCAGGCGCCCGAACTCATCGGCGGGCCGACCGTCGTGGTCCAGCGGCAGCAACTGCGTACCGCCCGTGCCGCGTCCGCCGTCGAGCTTGAGCGAGTACAAGCCGAGCACGTCCACGCCGAAACCCACGGTGCCCTGGGTGAAGCCGGACTTGGCGTCGAGGATGAAACTCTGCGTCCACTCCTGCGCGCCGCCCTGGGCCTTGGTCGGGTTGGTGTAATTGCGGTTGAAGAAGAAATTGCGCAGGTTGAGGTTGGCGCTGGCGTCTTCGAGAAAGCCGTGTTCTTCGGCGACGACGGGTAGGGTAACGCACGCGACAGCGGTCGCCAGCACGAACTGGCGCGGGTGGAGAATGCTCATGGTGTAGGACCTGTTGTTATTGGGGTTATGCAGGTGCCGGCCATGGTGCGTGGGAGGGCGGAGGGGGTTCAATTGGGCAAATTTGTTTCTGGGCGGTGATCGAACGAAATTGATCTAATAGGTCTTTGTCATAAGTTATTTGTTTATAACTTGAATTTAAGTCCAGTTTTTTAACTTTGAATGAGGGGGTTGAATCGTCAACCTGTTAGATTTGACAGTTGCCGATCCGAAATCCGCAGCTATAGTGTCAGTGCTGACTCAATGTTAAATGTGAGGGTGCTGATATGGATAAGTCTCTGGGGGCTGGAAGTGAGTTTGGTGAGGGTAAGGTAGTCCCTGTTTTTTGTGAGTTTGTTATCACGAAGGATGGCGAAGGTTACGATGTGCGTCATTGGGATGATGTCTATTACATTCGGTATCCCAACTCCGACTTTTTCATCCGATGCAGACCGCCAGAAGGTGGGCCCTTCGAGAGCCTCGAATTCCGCGGGAATCCACTCAAGTCCTATACGTCATACCGGATTTCGGGTGAGGTGCAAGAAGGGCAGGTAGGTGTGAATTTTGTATTGCCCGAGTTTGCGGCAGGCGGTCACTCAGATCCTGAGGGAACATTTAAAGTAGGCCAAATCAATGGCGAGGGATTAGGTGCTTGGTTTATTGGTGAGTTTGAGTTCTCAGTTGTGCATTTTTTGTCTGAAAGCAAAGAAGTAAAATATTCAATAAAAAGCTCGGCGTTTCAAGTTCAAGTAAATCAGGTCGCTTAAATGTTTTGTACTTAAATAAAAGCTCGCACTTGATGAAAGCATCATGGACGAGCTTTAACTGCTAACGCGGTAGTGTTAGATGAGTCCAGGGAACCGCCGGCAAGTAATGCTGGGCCGCAACAATCGCGCTCACCATCACCACCAGGAACACCACCTGCAGCGGGCTCCAGAACGCCCAGTGCAAACCGTTCAGCCACGGGTAGCCGTGGCTGAACGCCTGGCTGATGTGGCCGATGCGTTTTTTATGCAGCAGGTTGATCAGCACCATGCCGGCGTAGGTGACCATGCCCAGTACGCCGAGCATCAGCCCGCAGGCTAGCAGCATGACGGCCTGCGGCACGCCGTGACGTATCACCAGCCAATAACTGTTGGGGTTGAACCGCTTGGGCACCAGGCGCTCGGTCAGCCACAGGTCCGGGACCTTGAAGGTCGAACTCATGCCCGCCCACAGCTGTGTGACGCGAAAGCCAATACCGGCCGGTACGAACGCCATCATCATGAAGATCACGATCGACATCAGGTCCATGCGGTCGGGTTTGTCGTGGGCGATGCTCAGGCCGAGGCCCAATGCAAAGACGGCCCACAGTCGGATAAACACCTGGGTGTAGATCGGCCGAGGGACAAATCTGCGCCAGAAAAACAGGTCGTCTTGCGGCACGCGTTCAGCCAGTTGCGGGTAGCGCCAGGTCAGTGTTTCGGCCAGGTGCTGGCACGCGTTCCACTCGTTTTCGCCGAACTGGTCGATGATGCGTTTGTGTTGGGTGGCCGACATCGGTGTGAGCAACAGCCGTGCCGCCAGCGCATCCGGGGACGTACGCCGAGGGTCCTGGGCCTTCTCTTGGAGGTTGGCGAAGAAGCTTTCCTGCTCGCAGCGCGAGACCAGCTGGCGCCACATCCACGCGGGTTCCGGGAACACGCCTTTCTGGTCGTCCCAGCCGAACGCCTGGCACACCCGCTCGAACAGCGGCACGCTCCATTGGGTGTCGTAGAGCAGTTGCAGGACGATGCGTTGCCACTGTTGCTGCAGGTCGAACACGCGCAGCCAGGGCTGGGTGTTGTACTGCGTGAGTTGGGTGATGAATTCGCGTTCGGCCTTTTGCTCCAGCAGCTCCTGCAAAGTTAGGCGGTAGTCCTGCAGCAGTTCGGCACTCAGGGCCTCGTGCTGCCAGGGCGTCATGCTCACCTGTTGCCAGGGCGTCAGCCATTCCAGGTGCTGCACCGCCCAACGGGCGATGGCGCTGCGCTCGCCTGGCGCGTCGAAGCAGTGGCGCAACAGACCGTCTTGAAAGGCGTCGGCGCACCCTTGAAGTTGGGCGTGGGCCCAGCGTTCATCGAGGTTGTGCACGTTGAGGCCGGCGAGTAGGGCTTGGGCCGGGCTCGGTGCTGGGGCGTCGAACGGCGCAGGGCTGAGCGGGCGCACGTCCATCAGTTCGGCCAGGTCGTTGAGGTTGGCGTAGGCCGGTTCGGCGATAGGCGCGTGAACGGTCTCCTCGGCCTCGTCGTCCGTGCGCCAGCGTGCTTCATTCAACGCTTCTTCGTAGGCTTCGCGCAGGCGCTGGAAACCTTCGGGATCATCGTCCGGCCGGCAGCCCTTGAGCAGGCGCGCGTAGGTGCGCTTGATCGTGCGCTCGTCGGCATCGTCTGCCAGTTGCAACACTGTCCAACAATCCATGTTGTTTTCCCTTAGCGCCAGAACCCGTTGTCGAGGTGTTCAAGTTGGCGGGTGAGTTCGCTGCGGGCCTCGCGGATACGGCGTTCGTCCTGCGTGTCGAGCACCTGCTGGAACTGCGCCGCCCAGTGGCCGAGCTGTTCGCGCACCTCACCGAGGCTTTCCTGGTAGAGACGTTCGAGGCGGGCGACCAGCACGGTGTTGACCTGTTGGTCGCGCGGGTGAACCTTCAACTGCGCCAGGGCTTGCAGGCGTTGCTGGATTTCCTCCGGGCTCAACACGCCAGGGTTGTTCTCGATGACCAGTGAGTGTTGCTCGCCGGTCAGCGGGATCTTTACCTGGGCTTCCAGCAAGCCGTTGTTGTCGTAGGTGAAACGCACGTCCAGCGAGACTTCGCCGGCCTTGCGCTTGGGCACCGCGATGTCCAGTTGGCCGAGTTCGATGTTGTCTTTGACCAGGCGGCTTTCGCCTTGGAAGATCTTGAGCAGCACCTGGCTCTGGTTGTCATGCAGGGTCACGACCGTCTTGACCCGGCTCACCGGCACGCTGCTGTTACGTTCGATCAACGGCAGGTAGTGGCCGCTTTCGATATGGCCGCCGTACTGGTTCGAGGTCTCGATGCCCAGGGTGTAGGGGCAGACGTCGGTGAGCACCACCTCTTCAAGAGCCGCCGAGCGGGCTTTCAGCGCCGCCTGAATCGCCGCGCCGTGGGCGACGACCTGATCCGGGTCGAGGCTGATGGACGGGAAGCGCCCGAACAGGCCGGCGGCGAGCTTGCGCACCAGCGGCATGCGCGTGGTGCCGCCGACCAGCAGGATCTCATCGAGGTCGCCGACACGGATCCGCGCATCACGCAGGGCGCGTTCGATCGGGGCGCGCAGGCGTTCCAGCAGGGGCGTATAGAGCTTGGCGAGTTCCTGCTGGGTGATGGTCTTGACCCATTGCTGGCCGTCGACGCGCAGGCTGAACTCGGCGCTGTCGTCCTGGCCCAGGGCCTTGCGTACGCGCTCGGCTTCGCGGCGCAGGGCTTGCAGCACGCTGCGGGTGGGCGGGAAGCCTGGGGCGTTGCGCTGGCTGTCGACGAAGTGTTCCAGCAGCAGGGTGTCGAAATCTTCACCGCCAAGGAAGTTGTCGCCGGCGCTGGCACGCACTTCCATCACGCCGTCGAACAGCTCAATGATCGACACGTCGAAGGTGCCGCCGCCCAGGTCGAACACCAGGAACGAGGTTTCCTTGTCACGCTGGTGCAGGCCGTAGGCCAAGGCGGCGGCGGTGGGTTCGTTGATCAGTTTTTCAACGTTGAGCCCCGCCAACTCACCGGCGATGCGCGTGGCCTTGCGTTGGCCGTCGCTGAAGTAGGCGGGCACGCTGATCACGGCGTCGGTGACGGTCTGGCCGTAGGTGCGCTCGATGTCTTCCTTGAGGCTCTTGAGTACCAGCGCCGAGAGTTCTTCGGGGCGGAACGAGCGGTCGCCCAGGCGCACTTCAGTGGCGCTGCCCATGTAGCGCTTGAACAGCGAGGTGGTCAGGTGCGGGTGGGTGTGCAGGCGTTCCTTGGCGGCTTGGCCGACCAGGACGCGGCCTTGATCATCCAGGCCGACCACACTGGGGGTCAGCAGCTGGCCAAGGGCATTGGGCACCATTTCGGCGGCATCGCCGCGCCAGACGGCGGCCAGGCTGTTGGTCGTCCCCAGGTCGATTCCTACGATCATTACGACAAGCTCCCTCTGTGGTCTGTAAGAATCTGTTACCAATTTTACCCTGAAGGGTTGGGCGAAAAGCAAGGCAACAACGCAACGCCGATCACCTGTAGGAGCCGGCTTGCCGGCGATAGCGGTGTGTCAGGTAGTGTTGTTCACAGGGAAAGACCGCCATCGCTGGCAAGCCAGCTGCTACAGAGAGCGGCGGGCATAAAAAAACCGCTTCCGGTGAGGGAAGCGGTTTGGTGTACAGCGCTGCTATCAGAACAACTTCAACGGCGGCGCTTCTTCTTTCAGCGGCTCGTTCTTGGCCGTCTGCTCGTTCCAGCCACCGCCGAGGGCCTTGTACAGGTTAACCTCGCTGGTGAGCTGCGCCAGGCGGTCGGTGATCAGCGATTGCTGGGCACTGAACAGTTGGCGCTGGGCGTCGAGGAACGTCAGGTTACTGTCGACACCAATGCGGTAGCGACGCTCGGCCAGGCGGTAGTAATCCTGGTTGGCCGCGACGAAGCCACGTTGGGCATCCAGCTGCTGCTTGTAGGTCTCACGCGCGGCGAGGCCGTCGGAGACTTCCTGGAAGCCGGTCTGGATGGCCTTCTCGTAGTTGGCCACGTTGATCTCTTTCTGGATCTTCGAGTAGTCCAGGCTTGCGCGCAGGCTACCAGCGTTGAAGATCGGGATGTTGATCTGCGGGGCGAACGACCAGGTACCCGAACCGCCCTTGAACAGGCCGCCCAGGGTCGGGCTGGCGGTGCCGGCGCTGGCCGTCAGGCTGATACTCGGGAAGAACGCTGCCCGGGCTGCACCGATGTTGGCGTTGGCGGCCTTGAGGTTGTACTCGGCCTGCACGATGTCGGGACGACGTTGCAGCAGGTCCGAAGGCAACCCGGCGGGCACTTCGCTGAGCAGGTTATCCGCCAGCGGCTTGCTGGTGATGTTGGCCGGCAAGCCGGTGCCCAGCAGCAGGGTCAGGCTGTTTTCGTCCTGGGCCACCTGGCGCGTATAACGTGCCAGTTGCACGCGGGCGTTTTCCACCGAGGTGCGCGCCTGGCTGAGGTCGAGGGCCGAGGCCACGCCGACTTCATTGCTGCGCGAGGTCAGCTTGTAGCTCTGCTCGAACGCGCCCAGGGTGTCCTGGGTGAGCTTGAGCAGCTCTTTGTCGGCCTGCCAGGTCAGGTAGGCGTTGGCCACGCTGGCCACCAGGCTGATCTGGGTGCTGCGCCGTGCTTCTTCAGTGGCGAAGTACTTCTGCAGGGCTTCTTCGCTCAGGCTGCGCACGCGACCGAACAGGTCCAGCTCATAGGAGCTGATACCCAGGCCGGCCGAGTATTGGCTGCTGATGGTCGATTCGCCGGTCTGCGACAGCTTGGCCGGGGTACGCGAACGGCTGCCGCTGCCCGTGGCCGAGACGGCCGGGAACAGATCGGCGCGCTGGATCTGGTACTGCGCGGCGTAGGCATCGATGTTCAGGGCCGCGACACGCAGGTCGCGGTTGTTCACCAGTGCGGTCTGGATCAGCTGTTGCAGGGCAGGGTCATGGAAAAACTGCTTCCAGCCTTGCTCCGCCGCGGCCTGGCTCGGCGCCTGGGCCGACGAATACGCCGGCCCCTGCGGGAACTGGGCGGCCACCGGCGCCTCAGGGCGCTGATAGTCAGGTATCAGCGAGCAGCCACTGAGCACGAATGCGGTGACGGCTAAGGAGAGTAGCGACTTGCTCATTGGCCAGCCTCTTTAGGAGTTTCAGTAGTGTCTTTCTTTTTACGTTCGCCAGCCGAGGACACGGTTGCATAGAACAGTGGCACCCAGAAGATCGCCAGCACGGTGGCGGTGATCATACCGCCAATCACGCCGGTACCGATGGCGTGCTGGCTGCCCGAACCGGCACCGGTGGAAATCGCCAGGGGCAGTACGCCGAGCATGAACGCCATGGAGGTCATGATGATCGGACGCAGACGCATGCGGGACGCCTCGATGGCCGCCTCGACGATGCCCTTGCCTTGTTCATGCAGCTCCTTGGCGAACTCGACGATAAGGATGGCGTTTTTCGCCGCCAGGCCCACCGTCACCAACAAGCCCACCTGGAAGAACACGTCGTTGGACAGGCCGCGCAGGCTGGTGGCGATCAATGCACCGATCACACCCAGTGGCACCACCAGGATCACCGCGATCGGGATCGACCAGCTTTCATACAGGGCCGCAAGGCACAGGAACACCACCAGCAGCGACAGCGCGTACAACGCCGGAGCCTGGGAGCCGGACAGGCGCTCTTCGTACGACAGGCCGGTCCAGGCGTAACCCACGCCGGCTGGCAAGTCTTTGGCGATACGCTCGACTTCCGCCATCGCGTCACCGGTACTGTAGCCCGGTGCCGGAGTACCGAGGATTTCCATCGCCGCTACACCGTTGTAACGCGAGAGCTTCGGCGAGCCGTAGATCCACTTGCCCGACGAGATGGCCGACAACGGCACCATCTTCCCGGAGTTGCTGCGCACGTACCATTTGTCCAGGTCTTCCGGGGACATACGGCTGGCGGCGTCACCCTGCACGTACACCTTCTTCACACGACCACGGTCGATGAAGTCGTTGACGTAGCTGCCACCCAGGGCAATCGCCAGGGTCTGCTGGATGTCCGACAGGCTGATGCCCTGGGCGCTGGCTTTTTCGTCGTCAACGGTGAGTTCGTATTGCGGCTCATCGTTCACGCCGTTGGGGCGCACGCCCGCCAGGACCTTGCTTTGCGCTGCGGCACCGAGGAACTGGTTACGTGCAGCCATCAGCTTCTCGTGGCCGACGCCACCCTGGTCTTGCAGGAACACGTCGAAACCGGTGGCGTTACCCAGCTCCAGAACCGAAGGCGGCACGATGGCAAAGACCATAGCGTCCTTGAAAGCCCCGAAGAAGTAACCCTGGGCACGCTTGGCCACTTCAAATACCGACTGGGTGGCATCACGCTCGCCCCACGGCTTGAGCATCACGAACGCAAGGCCCGAGCTCTGGCCACGGCCGGCGAAGTTGAAGCCGTTCACGGTGAACACCGACTTCACGGCCTTGCCTTCGCCAGGCTCGCCTTCCTTGTCGTTGAGCAGGAAGGCGCGCATGTCGTCGATGACCTTCTGCGTGCGCTCAGCCGACGAACCGACCGGCGTCTGCACCTGGGCAAAGATCACACCTTGGTCTTCCTCGGGCAGGAACGCGCTAGGAATACGGGTGAACATCCAGATCATGCCGGCCAGGATCAGCGCGTACACCAGGAACGCCGGGATCTTGTGCTTGATCATGTTGCCGACGCCACGCTCGTATTTCAGCACGCCGCTGTCGAAGGTACGGTTGAACCAGCCGAAGAAACCGCGCTTGGGTTGGCCGTGCTTTTCCGGGTCGATGTCCTTGAGCATGGTGGCGCACAAGGCGGGGGTGAAGATCAGGGCAACCAGTACCGACAACGCCATCGCCGACACAATGGTGATGGAGAACTGCCGGTAGATCACACCCGTGGAACCGCCGAAGAAGGCCATCGGCAGCAGTACCGCCGACAGTACCAGGGCAATACCCACCAGGGCGCCCTGGATCTGGCCCATGGATTTGATCGTCGCCTCTTTAGGCGACAAATGCTCCTCGGCCATCACCCGCTCGACGTTTTCCACCACAACGATGGCGTCGTCCACCAGCAAGCCGATGGCCAGGATCATGCCGAACATGGTCAGGGTGTTGATGGTGAAGCCAAAGGCCGCGAGGATCCCGAACGTACCCAGCAATACCACCGGAACGGTCATGGTGGTGATGATGGTGGCGCGGAAGTTCTGCAGGAACAGGAACATCACCAGGAACACCAGCACGATCGCTTCGACCAGGGTGTCAACCACACCGGAGATCGATTCGGTCACAACAGGGGTGGTGTCGTACGGCACTACGGCCTTCATGCCTGGCGGGAAGAACGGTTCCAGAGAGGCCACGGTGGCGCGGATAGCCTTGCCGGTGTCCAGGGCGTTAGCGCCTGCTGCCAGCTTGATCGCCATGCCGGAAGCCGGCTTGCCGTTGAACTGTGCACTGATGCTGTAGTTCTGGCCGCCCAGCTCGATCCGGGCAACATCGCCCAGTCGAACCTGCGAGCCGTCGGCATTGACCTTCATCAGGATCTTGCCGAACGCTTCAGCGGTTTGCAGGCGGGTCTTGCCGATGATGGTGGCGTTCAGTTGGGTGCCGGGCAGGGCAGGCAGGCCGCCGAGTTGACCGGTGGCCACCTGGACGTTCTGGGCCGCGATGGCGTTGCTGACATCCACCGGCGTGAGCTGGTAGTTGTTCAGCTTGGCCGGGTCGAGCCAGATGCGCATGGCGTACTGCGAACCGAAGACCTGGAAGTCACCCACACCCGCGGTACGCGAGATCGGGTCCTGGATGTTGGACACGATGTAGTTGGACAGGTCGTCCTTGGTCATGCTGCCGTCTTCCGACACCAGACCGATCACCATCAGGAAGTTCTTCACCGACTTGGTCACGCGGATACCCTGCTGCTGCACTTCTTGCGGCAGCAGTGGGGTCGCCAGGTTCAGCTTGTTCTGCACCTGAACCTGGGCGATGTCCGGGTTGGTACCCTGGTTGAACGTCGCGGTGATGGTCATGCTGCCGTCGGAGTTACTGTCCGAGGCTACGTAACGCAGGTTGTCGATACCGTTGAGCTGTTGCTCGATCACCTGCACCACGGTGTCCTGCACGGTTTGTGCAGAGGCACCCGGGTAGGTCACCTGGATATCAATGGCAGTTGGCGCGATGGCCGGGTACTGGTTGATGGGCAACTTCAGGATCGACAGTGCCCCGACCAGCATGATCACCAGGGCAATTACCCAGGCGAAAATGGGACGGTCGATAAAAAATTTAGACATGGGTTACTCCCCTTTGCCCGTAGTGGCAGCAGGAGCAGCAGCGGTTCCAGCAGGCTTGGCGTTATCGGCGTCCTTGACCTTGACTTCGATGCCCGGCTTGATGAATTGCAAGCCTTCGGTGATCACGCGGTCACCGGCGTCCAGGCCTTTTTCCACCAGCCAGTAGGCGCCGGCTGTACGGTTGGCGACCAGTACGCGTTGCTCGACCTTGTTGTCCTTGTTCACGATCAGCGCAGTCGGAATGCCCTTGAGGTCGCGGGTCACGCCTTGCTGAGGGGCGAGGATGGCCTTGCTGTTCACGCCGGCTTGCAGTTGGGCGTGTACGAACATGCCCGGCAGCAGGGTGTGGTCAGGGTTGGGGAACACGGCGCGCAGGGTCACGGAGCCGGTGGTCTGGTCAACCGACACTTCGGAGAATTCCAGCTTGCCGTCCTGGGCGTAGGAACTGCCGTCTTCCAGGGTCAGCTTGACCTTGGCCGCGTTGTCGCCGGCTTTCTGCAGTTGGCCGCTTTCCAGGTCGCGGCGCAGTTTCAGCATTTCGGCCGAGGACTGCGTGACGTCGACGTAGATCGGGTCCAGTTGCTGGATCACCGCCATGGCGTCGGTCTGGCCGTTGCTGACCAGTGCGCCTTCGGTCACCGAAGAACGGCCAATACGCCCGGAGATCGGCGCGAACACTTTGGTGTAGCGCACGTTGATCTGGGCGGTTTGAACGTTTGCTTCGGCGGTCATGCGGTTGGCGACGGCGGTGTCGTATTCCTGACGGCTGACGGCTTGTTCATCGACCAACTGCTTGTAGCGGTCGGTGATGGACTTGGTCTGGGTCAGGCTGGCTTGCGCGCTTTTCAGGGTGGCGTCATACACCGACGGGTCGATCTGGTAGAGCTGTTGCCCTTCCTTCACGTCGCCGCCTTCCTTGAACAGGCGCTTGAGAATGATGCCGTTGACCTGTGGGCGAACTTCCGCAATGCGGTAGGCGGTGGTGCGGCCTGGCAGTTCGGACGTCAGGGTAAAGGCTTGCGGTTGAATAGTGACCACGCCGACCTGAGGGGTTTGAGCGGGCGGAGCCGCTTCTTCCTTTTTACATCCGCTGAGCAGCGATGCCAGGGCGACGGCAGTAACCAGAGCGGTAACAGCTGGCTTAAGTTGCATGAAGATCCTCGGGTCAGGCGCGCAGACTGCGCACAAGAAGTGTGGAAGGGTAAAAAACAAGCCGTGAGTAGATAAGTAGCTTGCTACGCAATATACTTACGTTCACGGTTGTTTGTAAACTCTTGACAGGCTTCGCGAAATGTTGACAAAGCAGCTCCCAAAGCCTCGATTTTAGTACGTTCGGCGCCCATGACGGCGTCGTCCCACAATTATTCAGATGATGGTCCAGCACCATCCACAGTGTCCTGATAGAGGTTTTACTGCCATGGTTCGTCGCACCAAAGAGGAAGCTCAGGAAACGCGCAGCCAGATTCTCGATGCCGCCGAGCAAGCCTTTTACCAACGCGGTGTCGCGCGGACCACGCTGGCAGACATCGCTGCGCTGGCGGGCGTGACGCGGGGGGCCATCTACTGGCACTTCAGCAACAAGTCCGACTTGCTCCAGGCGCTGCTCGACACGCTGCACGAGCCGCTGGACGAGTTGGCCCGGGCGAGTGAAAGCGAGGATGAAGTCGACCCGCTGGGCTGCATGCGCAAGTTGCTCATTCATCTTTATCATCAAGTGGCACTGGACCCGAAAACCCGGCGCATCAACGAAATCCTGTTTCATAAGTGCGAGTTCACCGATGAAATGTGTGACATGCGGCGTCAACGCCAAACCCACAGTCTTGAGTGCAACCTGCGCATCGGGCTGACATTGCGCAACGCGGTCCATCGCGGGCAACTTCCGGAAAACCTGGACACAACCCGCGGCGCGGTGTGCATCCATGCCTACATTCACGGGCTGATCGGCCAGTGGCTGCTGGTGCCCGACAGCTTCCAATTGCATCAGGATGCCGAACGCTGGGTGGATGCAGGGTTGGACATGCTGCGCTTGAGCCCCAGCCTGCGCAATTAAGACAAAATGCGTAATTGCATCCAGTTGTGTCAACAGTAAAGCCCAGAGGCAGTCAATCGCCCCTTCGACTGATAGGTGGGGTGACTTTATATACGGGCTGGCGGGCGGTTGATAGGTAGCCGCCTAAGTATTTTGTAGCGATTTTGTTGCAAGGCTGTGAAGGAATGTTTCCCAGCGCCAATGAAAAAGCCCCGGTTCCTGCGAACCGGGGCTTTTTCGTTTCAGCGGGTTACATCAGATCGCCAGCGTCGGGTAGTCGATGTAGCCGACAGGGCCTTTGCCGTAGAAGGTTTCCGGGTGCGCTTCATTCAATGGCGCATCGGCCTTCAAGCGAGCCGGCAGGTCCGGGTTGGCAATGAACGGGACGCCGAACGCCACTGCGTCAGCCTTGCCCGCTGCCAGCCAGGCGTTGGCGCTGTCCTTGGTGAAGCGTTCGTTAGCGATGTACGGGCCGCCGAAGGCTTTTTTCAGTTGTGGGCCGAGGCTGTCGGCGCCTTCTTTTTCACGGGAGCAGATAAACGCGATGCCGCGCTTGCCCAACTCGCTGGCCACGTAGGTGAAGGTTTCTGCCAGGTTGTCGTCGCCCATGTCGTGGGAGTCGGCGCGTGGTGCCAGGTGCACACCCACACGGCCTGCGCCCCAGACTTCGATGGCAGCGTCAGTCACTTCCAGCAGCAGGCGCGCACGGTTTTCCAGGGAGCCACCGTAGTTGTCGGTACGCTTGTTGGTGCTGCTCTGCAGGAACTGGTCAAGCAGGTAGCCGTTGGCACCGTGGATTTCTACACCGTCAAAGCCGGCGGCCTTGGCGTTTTCGGCACCGGTGCGGTAGGCGTCGACGATGTCGGCGATTTCAGCGGTTTCCAGGGCGCGTGGAGTTGGGTAGTCGGCCAGCGGGCGAACCAGGCTGACATGGCCTTTGGGCTGGATCGCACTCGGGGCCACCGGGCTTTCGCCGTTCAGGTACGACTCATGGGAGATACGGCCCACGTGCCACAGTTGCAGGAAGATCTTGCCGCCTGCGCCGTGGATAGCCTTGGTCACATTGGCCCAGCCGCGCACCTGGTCGTTGGACCAGATGCCCGGGGTGTCCGGGTAGCCGACGCCCAGGGGCGTCACGGAAGTGGCTTCGCTGAGGATCAGGCCCGCAGAGGCGCGCTGCACGTAGTACTCGGCCATCAGCGCGTTGGGTACACGACCGTCATCGGCGCGGCAGCGGGTCAGCGGTGCCATGATGATGCGGTTCGACAGTTCCAGGTCGCCCAGTTTGATGGGATCGAAAATCGTCGTCATGGGATAACACCCTTCTCTTTAAGTGGATTGATCAGTGGGTCGCAGGGGCCAGGTCGGCATCGCCGCTCTGACGGAAGGTAATCAGGGTCACCAGCAGCGCGAGGATCGCCAGGGCGGCCGCGGCCAAGGGCACGCTGGTCAGGCCGAAACCGTGGGCGATCACCGTGCCGCCGACCCAGGCACCGAGGGCGTTGCCGATGTTGAATGCGCCGATGTTCAGGGTGGACACCAGGTTCGGTGCCGCCTTACCGAAGGTCACCACGTTGATTTGCAGCGCCGGCACGGCGGCAAACGAAGCGGCAGCCCACAGGAACAGGGTGATTTCAGTCGGGATCACCGCAGCACTGGTCCAGGTCAGCAGGGTGGAGACCACCGCCATGCTGGCGAACACGCCGAGCAGGGTGGCCGCCAGGCGCTTGTCCGCCAGCTTGCCGCCGATGATGTTGCCCACAGTGAGGCCCAGGCCGATCAGCAACAGGGTCCAGGTCACGCCTTTGGGCGACACGCCCGTCACATCGCCCAGCAGCGGTGCGACGTAGGTGAAGAGGGTGAACATCGAGGCGGAGAACAGCGCGGTCATGGTCAGCGACAACCAGATGCCGGCGCCCTTGAGGGCCTTGAGTTCGGCGCGCATGTCGAGTTTTTCTTCGTCACGTTTGGCCGGCAGGAAGCGGATCAGCCCGATCAGTGCCACAACGCCAATCACGGTCACAGCCCAGAAGGTCGAACGCCAGCCGGCTTCCTGGCCCAGCGCGGTACCCAGTGGCACGCCCAGCACGTTGGCCAGGGTCAAACCGGTGAACATCAAGGCCACGGCCGAAGCCCGCTTGTTGGCCGGCACCAGGTTGGCCGCTACCACAGAACCAATCCCAAAGAATGCACCGTGGCACAGCGCGGTGACCACACGGGCAAACATCAGCACGTTGTAGTCACCTGCCAGGGCGCAGAGCAGGTTGCCAATAATGAAGATCCCCATCAACGCTACCAGGGCGGCCTTGCGCGGCAGCTTGGCGGTGGCCAGTGCCATGAAGGGCGCGCCGATGGCCACGCCCAGGGCGTAGCCGGTTACCAGCCAGCCGGCGCCGGGGATCGATACGCCCAGGTCCGTCGCCACATCGGGCAGCAGGCCCATGATGACGAACTCGGTGGTGCCGATGGCGAAGGCGCTCAGGGCCAGTATGAGTAGCGAGAGGGGCATTATCGTTTCCTTGGTTACAGCGGTTCGCTGATGTCGGGGGTTAGCTCAGTGATGAGCGCATCGAGGAACGCGCGAATGGTGTCCTCGTTGCGTTTGAAAAAGTTCCACTGCCCGGCCTTCTGGCTGCTGATCAAACCCGCCCGTTGCAACGTGGCCAGGTGGGCCGACACGGTCGACTGGGACAAGCCGCAGCGCTGGTCGATCTGCCCAGCGCAGATGCCGTATTCGTGGTTGTGCACTTGCTCGGGGAATTGCACTTTCGGGTCTTTCAGCCAGTTGAGGATGTCTCGCCGTACTGGGTGCGCCAGGGCTTTTATTATTTCGTCGAGGTCGATGGACATGGCAGGTGCTCGGTGTCGTGCAGCGTTATATCGCGATGAGGCGAACTTTAAATCGTTGTATCCCGATATACCAATATGAATTTGATCTGAGTCCAGCTCAAATCGGTATATCGGGTTATAACGATACGTTGATGGCAGTGATAGACTGCGCACCATGAATTATCTCGCACATCTGCACCTGGGCGGCCAACTTCCTGCGCAACTGCTGGGGAGTTTGTATGGCGACTTCGTCAAAGGCCGCCTGCAGGGCCAGTTCAGCCCGCAAATCGAGGCGGCAATTGCGCTGCACCGCAGCATCGACCGTTTCACCGACAGCCACCCGTTGGTAGGGGAGGCACTGTCGCGTTTCACCCTGACCCGCAAGCGCTATGCCGGGATCGTCCTTGATGTGTTTTTCGACCATTGCCTGGCGCGGGATTGGGCGCTGTATGCCGACCAGCCGCTGGAGCATTTCACATCGCAGGTGTACCGCGTATTGGCGGCCGAGCCGCAATTGCCGGGGCGACTGGCGCAGATTGCGCCGTGGATGGCGGCGGATGACTGGTTGGGGTCGTATCGCGAGTTTGCGGTGATGGAGCAGGTGTTGCGGGGGATTTCGCGGAGGCTGTCGCAGCCGGAGGAATTGGGGTTTGCAATGCAGGAGTTGCGCGAGCTTTATGAGCCGTTGAGCGAAGACTTCCGGATCTTCTATCCCGAGCTGCAGGCCTTTGCACAAAAACAACTGACCACTGAGGTCTAAATGTGGGAGCTGGCTTGCCTGCGATGGCGTCGGTGAATTCAACACCGCCATCGCAGGCAAGCCAGCTCCCACATGTTTAACCGTGCCCGCTTTAAGCCGCGAATGCCGGTCGAACCGCGATTGGCTCTGCTTCCGGCACCGGCCCAAACAACGCCTTCTGCACCGCCTGCTGCGCCTGGAACGCCAGCGCCGCACGCTCCTGCCCGGCACAGGCAATCGGCTTGAGCACATGGATTTCCACATCGCCCTGGTCATTGGCAAACAGCCGCATCAGGTGCGACAGCAAATCATCATCGCCAATAAACGGTGCCAGCGGGTCCACCTGGCCGTCACGCAGGTAACGGATCGCCACCGGTTGCAGCGACACCTCGGCATCAATCGCGCTGGCCAGCAAACGCCCGTGGAAGGTGCGCAGGCTGCGCCCGTCGGTGGTGGTGCCCTCGGGGAACATCAACAGCGGGTGCTGTTGCTCCAGATGGCGGGTCATCTGCTTGCGGATCAATTGGCTGTCGCCCGAACCGCGGCGGATGAACAAGCTGCCGGCCTTGGCCGCCAACCAGCCGGCCACCGGCCAGGTGCGTACTTCGGCCTTGGACAGGAACGACATGGGCGTGACCATCCCCAACAGCGGGATGTCAGTCCAGGACACGTGATTGCTCACCCACAGCATCGGGGTTTGCGGCAACTCGCCGTGCACCGTCACGCGAAAGGGCAGGGCGTTGGTCAGCCGCGCCATGAAAAACCGCGACCAACGCTGGCGCCGTACCATCGAGTTGGCAATGCCTAAGCGCTCGAACACACCAAACACACTGGCCATGCTCAAGCCCAGCGCCACCACCAGCAGCACGCGGGCAATGCGCCCGTACACCCGCAGGCGGCTCATCACATTGCAGCCTTGAAGTGGCGTGCATAACGCGGGCACAACTCGTCGCGCTTGAGCAGGATGAACACGTCGGCCACCTGGAAGTCTTCATCCCAGCACGGCTCGCCGCAGATCTTCGCGCCCAGGCGCATGTAGGCCTTGAGCAAGGGCGGCATCTCGGCAATCACGTTGGACGGTAGGTCCAGCGCCGGCAAGGGCTTCTTCGGTTCGGCGCGCAGGTGTTCGTTGCACAGGTAGCGTTCGCGCAGGCGCTGCATGATCGCATGGGCCTGGATACCGCCGTCGTGCATCGGGATGCTCGCGCAGCCCATCAGGTAGCTGTAGCCGCCCTGGTTCAGCACCTCGGCCAACTCGCCCCAGAGCACCGCGATGGTGCCGCCGTTGCGGTAGGCCGGGTCGACGCAGGTACGGCCGATTTCCAGGATCGGGCCTTGCAGGTGGAGCAGCCCGTGCAGGCTGAATTCTTCTTCGCTGTAGAAACGACCCAGGGTGCTGGCGGCCGCGTGGTCGAGCAAGCGGGTGGTCGCCACCAGGCGGCCAGTGTTCAAGTCCCGCACGCCGATGTGGCTGCAGTGAACATCATAGTCATCCATGTCCAGACCCTGTTCCGCACCTTTCAGCTTGGCGTTGAACTCGCCGCTGAACACGTTGAAACGCAGGGCCTGGGCTTCCTGCAATGCCGCTGCGCCAATCAGGCGTTCGGCTTGCAGACGGCGTTCATTGCCGGTGTCGCTGATGCGGGCGATCTGAGTCATGGCGAATCTCCGAGTGCCAGCCACTGTTCGGCCGGTCGACTTGTTTGTCCAAACTCAGGCTATGTAGGCTCGGTGTCATCTCCATGAAGTTCCGGTGACGGTTGGATGACAGGGGGCTTATCCGTTATTTCGGTGATGGCTACTTAGGGTTCCGCTCTTACAGCGGCTCACTTTTGATAGAGCGCAAAAGTAAGCAAAACGCTCTTGCCCCAACACTCGGCACCTCGCCTAGGCTCGGTGTGCCCGTAATCCGACAGTGATTTGGGGGGCCGCCGCCACGCGCCATCCATGGCGC
>NZ_JBSSAF010000012.1:0-195417 GCF_054058375.1 Pseudomonas sp. TE24901 | reverse complement strand
GCAGCCTCGCTAAAGCTCGACAGCTCCCACAGGGATTTGTGCAACGATGAAGATCCCCTGTGGGAGCTGGCTTGCCTGCGATAGCGGCGGCACAGCCAATAGAGATGTCACCTGACCCACCGCCTTCGCAGCCTCGCTAAAGCTCGACAGCTCCCACAGGGATTTGTGCAAAGACGAAGATCCCCTGTGGGAGCTGGCTGGCCTGCGATAGCGGTGGTCAGGTACGGAAGCGACTGACCAACTGATTCAAGGTCTGCGACAACGCCGTCAACTGCTGCGCATCCTGGCGCGTGGCGTCGGCCAGGCTCGCCACCAACTGCGCATCCCCGTGGATCTGGCTGATATGCCGGTTGATGTCCTCGGCCACCTGATGCTGCTCTTCTGCCGCCGTGGCGATCTGGGTGTTCATGTCACGGATCACGTCCACCGATTCACGGATCAAACCGAAGCTGGCTCGCGCCTCATTGATCGACACCACGGTTTCCTGGGACACCTCCAGGCTCGCATGCATCTGCTTGCCCATCTGGTGAGTACGCCGCGCCAGGTTGCCCAACAACCCGTCGATTTCGCCGGTGGAGTCTGCGGTGCGCTTGGCCAATGCGCGCACTTCATCTGCCACCACGGCAAAGCCCCGGCCTTGCTCGCCGGCACGGGCTGCTTCGATGGCGGCGTTGAGCGCCAGCAGGTTGGTTTGCTCGGCGATGGAGCGAATGGTGCCGAGGATCGACTGGATGTCGTTGCTGTCTTTTTCCAACTGCTCCATGGCCTGGGCCGAATGGCCAATCTCATCACTGAGCCGCCCGACACTGCTGACTGCCGCGTCAATCTGCTGCTGCCCGGTATGGGCCTGGCGCTGGCCGTTGTCGGCGGAATCGGCGGCCTGGCTGCAGGAGCGCGCCACCTCATTGGACGTGGCCACCATTTCATGGAACGCCGTCGACACCATGTCCACTGCTTCACGCTGGCGCTCGGCAACGTCGGCCATTTCCACCGAGACTTCAGTGGCGCTGCCGGAGCTGCTGTGAATCTGCCCGGCGGCCTGGCCGATGCGCTGGATCAATGTGCGGATCGCCTCCAGGAACTGGTTGAACCAGCCGGCCAGTTGCGCCGTCTCGTCGCCGCCTTTGACATCCAGGCGTGCAGTCAGGTCGCCTTCGCCCTGGGCAATGCCTTCCAACCCACTGGCCACGCCGCGGATCGGCTTGACGATCAACCCGGCAAACCAGGCCCCCGCCACCGCGAACACTAGGCCGCACACCAACGCAATAGCCGCGATCAACCAGGTGAGCCGCGCCGCACCGGCCATTACCTCACTCTCGCGCACCAGCCCGACAAAACGCCAGCCCAAGGCCTTGGACGGCCACACCAGCGCCATGTAGCGCTCCCCCGCCAACTCCACTTGCACCAGGCCCTGGCCGGCTTCGCTCAATTGGCGATAGCCCTCACCCAGTTCGCCCAGTTTCTTGAAGTTGTGGGACGGCTCGTTCGGGTCCACCAGCACCGTGTTGTCTGCTTCCATCAACATCAGGTAACCGCTCTCGCCCAGCTTGATCTGTTTGACCAGGTCAGTGAGCTGCTTGAGTGACACGTCAATGTTCACCACCCCGCCCACTTTGCCTTGGCGATCATTGAAGCTCTGCACGGTACTGACCAGCACCACATCGTCGGCGGCCCAGTAATAGGCTTCGGTGCGCAGGGTCTTGCCCGGTTGGGCCATGGCGGTTTTGTACCAGGGGCGTGTGCGCGGGTCGTAGCTGGCGAGCGCGGGGTCGCCGGGCCAAAACACATAGCCGCC
The DNA here is from genome assembly GCF_054058375.1 of Pseudomonas sp. TE24901. Lineage (NCBI taxonomy): Bacteria > Pseudomonadati > Pseudomonadota > Gammaproteobacteria > Pseudomonadales > Pseudomonadaceae > Pseudomonas > Pseudomonas sp. TE24901. The sequence goes on along the minus strand of NZ_JBSSAF010000012.1, from coordinate 193,622 downwards.
GTCTTCAGTGCCCAGGGACAAGTAGGTGTAGGCCGAATGAGTCTTGGCCAGCCCTTCGAACAGCTTGAACAGACGCTGATCGTGCTCGCCGGGTGCGACCTGCGCCGCGTCGCTGGCCAGGTAGCGCTTCACATCGCCATTGATGCTTTGCAACTGCGGGTGTGCCGCCAGGTAGGCAACGTTCTGGCGGATGCCTTCAAAAAACAGCTGCATGGCATTGTCGACCTGGCGGATCTCCCGCGCGCTGCTGTCGACAAAACCGTCCCGCGCTTGGTGGCGCACGTTGAGGATGATCAGCACCGCCACCAGAATCACCGGCAGGCTGGCGATGATGGCAAAGGCCAGGATCAGTTTTTGTTTTATGTTCATCAGGCTCGCCTTCCTTGTGAGGTGAGTGTGTCGCCGTTGGAGAGAAAAATTTTGCAGATATTCTGTATTATGGTATACCAACAATCAATCCGTCGACCAGCCGTCTCCCCTGATCGGTTTTACGTTGGCGAGAGCACTTGAGGGCCTGCAGTCGACAGGCCGATCACAATAGATCCGAGGTAAGCGCCATGAAGTTTTCCCTGTTCGTACACATGGAACGTTGGGATGAAAGTGTCAGCCACCGTCAGTTGTTCGAAGACCTGACCGAACTGACCCTGATGGCCGAGGCCGGTGGCTTCAGCACTGTCTGGATTGGCGAGCACCACGCCATGGAATACACCATCTCGCCAAGCCCGATGCCGCTGCTGGCTTACCTCGCGGCCAAGACCACCACGATTCACCTGGGCGCCGGCACCATCATCGCGCCGTTCTGGCACCCGCTGCGGGTCGCGGGCGAATGCGCACTGCTCGACGTGATCAGCAACGGACGCATGGAAGTCGGCCTGGCACGTGGTGCCTATCAGGTGGAGTTCGATCGCATGGCCGGAGGCATGCCCGCTTCCAGCGGCGGCCAGGCCCTGCGTGAGATGGTGCCGGTGGTACGCGCGCTGTGGAAAGGCGACTACGCCCACGACGGCGACCTCTGGAAGTTCCCCACGTCCACCAGCGTGCCCAAGCCCATCCAGCAGCCCAGCCCGCCCATGTGGATTGCCGCCCGCGACCCGGACTCGCACAACTTCGCAGTAGCCAACGGCTGCAACGTGATGGTCACGCCGCTGATGAAGGGCGACGAAGAAGTCCTGGACCTTAAAAACAAGTTCCAGGCCGCACTCGACAACAACCCGAACGTACCCCGCCCGCAACTGATGGTGCTGCGCCACACCCACGTGCACGCTGAAGACGACCCGCACGGCTGGAAGGTCGGGGCCGAGGCGATCTCGAAGTTCTATCGCACCTTTGATGCCTGGTTCGGCAACAAGACCGTGCCGGTCAACGGCTTCCTGGCGCCAAGCCCGGAAGAGAAGTTCGCAGGGCGCCCCGAATTCGAACTGGAGAGCCTGCACAAGACCGCAATGATCGGCACCGCCGCCGAAATCATCCCGCGCATCCGGTATTACCAGGCATTGGGGGTGGATGAGTTCAGCTTCTGGTGTGACAACAGCCTGCCCCATGCCGAGAAGAAGAAGTCGCTGGCGTTGTTTATCGAGCAGGTGGTGCCAGCGTTTCGCTGATAGGGGCTTGCCCCGCGCGGCAGTGTGTCAGATAACCCGTTGTTGCCTGGACGGACGCGGCGCGGGGCGAGCCCGCTCACTACACCCCCGTGATCAACCCGGCCTTGTAGTGAGCGGGCTTGCCCCGCGCCGCAGTGTGTCAGGTACCCCGTTTTTACTCGGACGAACGCTGCGCCTGGCTAACCCGCTCACGACAAAGGCGTTCGGTGGCGCGCGCGACATTTGGTCTCAGCCCATCATCACAGCATCTGTAATAGTGTATTGCGGAGCATAATGTACTAACCAGTTACTTATCTTGCTAAAATCGCGTCTTTGCCCTCTCACCTTCGAGCATTTATCGATATGAAACGAGCATCGCGCGCCGCTGGCGTCTCTAGATTTATCCTGCTGGGCCTGGGCGTCGTTATCGCCCTGCTCGGCGTGGCGCTGGCCGTTGGCGGCGCCAGGCTGGTCAGCCTCGGCGGCTCCTGGTACTTCCTGGTCGGCGGCCTGGCCATGGCGATTTCCGGCGTGCTGATTGCCCGGCGCAAGCCTGCTGGGGCGTGGCTGTTTGCGGCGTTCCTGGTGGGCACCGCCGTTTGGGCGGTGGCGGATGTGGGCCTGGTGTTCTGGCCGCTGTTCTCGCGCCTGTTCATGTTCAGCGTGATTGGCCTGGTGGTGGCGCTGGTGTACCCGCTGCTCGCGGGCAAGCCGGCACGCGGCGCCTATGGCGTTGCCGCCGTGCTGGCGGTTAGCGTGGCTGTCGCGGCGGGCAATATGTTCGTCGCGCACCCCAGCGTCGCACCCACCGGCGCAGGCCCAGGTGTAACCCCCGTGGCCCCGGCCGACGCACAGAAAGACTGGGCCCACTACGGCAATACCGAAGGTGGCAGCCGCTTCGCCGCGCTGGACCAGATCAACCGCGACACCGTCAACAAGCTCAAAGTGGCGTGGACCTACCACACCGGTGACGTGGCCATCAGCGACGGCAACGGCGCCGAAGACCAGCTCACCCCGCTGCAGATCGGCAACAAGGTGTTCATCTGCACCCCGCACAACAACCTGATCGCCCTCGACGCCGACACCGGCAAAGAGCTGTGGAAGAACGAAGTCAACGCCAAGTCGGCGGTGTGGCAGCGTTGCCGGGGCATGGCTTACTTCGACGCCACCGCGCCGATTGCCGCGCCCACCCAGCCCAACAGCTCGCCGATCATCGCCGCCAGCGTGCCAGCCGGTGCGCAGTGCCAGCGTCGTTTGCTGACCAACACCATCGATGCGCGCCTGATCGCGGTCGACGCTGACACCGGCAAGTTCTGCGAAGACTTCGGCAACCACGGCCAAGTGGACCTGAAAGCCGGCCTGGGCAATGTCCCCGACAGCTACTACCAACTGTCCTCCGCCCCGCTGATGGCCGGCACCACCGTAGTAGTCGGCGGCCGTGTGGCGGACAACGTGCAAACCGACATGCCCGGCGGCGTGATTCGTGGCTTTGACGTGATCACCGGCCAGATGCGCTGGGCGTTCGACCCGGGCAACCCCGAAGACAAGCAAGCCCCGGCCGCCGGCAGCACCTACGTGCGCAGCACCCCGAACAGCTGGGCGCCGATGTCCTATGACCCGCTGATGAACACGGTCTTCCTGCCGATGGGCAGTTCGTCCACCGACATCTACGGCGTGGAACGCACCCAGCTCAACCACAAATACGGCGCCTCGGTGCTGGCGCTGGACGCCTCCACCGGCGCTGAAAAGTGGGTGTACCAGACCGTCCACAACGACCTGTGGGACTTCGACCTGCCGATGCAACCCAGCCTGATCGACTTCACCCCACCGGGTAGCGACAAGGCGGTACCCGCGGTAGTGATCGGCACCAAGGCCGGCCAGATCTACGTGCTCGACCGTGCCACCGGCAAGCCGTTGACCGACGTGCGTGAAGTGCCGGTCAAGGCCGCCAACATCCCCAACGAGCCTTACTCGTCCACTCAGCCAAAATCCGTTGGCATGCCGCAGATCGGCGCGCAAACCCTGACCGAATCGGACATGTGGGGCGCCACGCCGTACGACCAGTTGCTGTGCCGCATCGACTTCAAGGGCATGCGCTATGACGGCCTGTACACCGCGCCGGGCACCGACAAATCCCTGAGTTTCCCGGGCTCCCTGGGCGGCATGAACTGGGGCAGCCTCTCCACCGATCCGGTGCATGGCTTTATCTTCGTCAACGACATGCGCCTGGGCCTGTGGATCCAGATGGTACCGTCGCAAAACAAAGCCCAGGCCGCCTCCGGGGGCGAAGCGCTGAACACCGGCATGGGCGCCGTGCCGCTCAAGGGCACGCCGTATGCGGTGAACAAGAACCGCTTCCTGTCGGTGGCCGGCATCCCGTGCCAGGCACCGCCGTTCGGCACCCTGACCGCCATCGACATGAAGACCCAGAAGATCGCCTGGCAAGTGCCGGTGGGCACCGTTGAAGACACCGGCCCCCTGGGCATCCGCATGCACCTGCCGATCAAGATCGGCCTGCCGACCCTCGGCGGCACCCTGTCCACCCAGGGCGGCCTGATCTTCATCGCCGGCACCCAAGACTTCTACCTGCGCGCCTTCAACAGCGGCAACGGTGACGAAGTCTGGAAAGCCCGCCTGCCCGTCGGTAGCCAAGGCGGCCCGATGACCTACGTGTCGCCGAAAACCGGCAAGCAGTACATCGTCATCACCGCGGGCGGCGCACGCCAATCCACGGACCGTGGCGACTATGTGATCGCCTACGCCTTGCCATAACCCCTTCTGTTTGCGCGGCGCCTCCCCCGGCGCCGCGCTTTTTTTTGGAAAACGTCGCATGACCCCCACTTCTCAGATTTCCCTTGGGCGCCTGTTGCTGGGCCTGGCCCTGGGCGCCGCCCTGCCCGTGCAAGCCGATGACACCACCTTGACCGGCGACTGGGGCGGCCTGCGCCGCGAACTCGACGAACAAGGCATTCGCTTCACCGGCGACTACAGCGGCGAGACCGCCTACAACGCCGATGGCGGCCTGCATCGCTCGGCGCGCTACTCGCAGAACATCAAGCTCGGCGTGCAGTTCGACCTGGGCAAGCTGTACGGTTTCAACAATGGCGACCGCATCCAGGTCACGATCAACGACCGTCGCGGCAACAGCGCTTCAGAGGACTTGGTGGGCAACCGCCTGCCGATCCAGGAAAACTACGGCGGCCTCTACACCCGCCTCACCGAGCTGAGCTACGAGCGCACCCTGTTCACCCCGGCGCTCAACGTCAAGCTCGGCTACATGGCCATGGGCAACGATCTCGGCGGCCTGGACAGCGGCATCCTGTGCAACTTCATGAACGCCGGCTTCTGCGGCCACCCGCTGAACATGTCCGGTGGCAGCGGCTGGACCAACTACCCGAATGCCCGCCTGGGCGCGCGGGTGAAATACGACTTTTCACCAAACTGGCAACTGCGCGTGGCCGCCTTCAACGTGGACCCGGACAGTAACGGCAACTCCAGCCGCGCCTGGCGCCTGGACCCCAAGCGCACCACCGGCACCGTGCTGCCCATCGAACTGGTCTACAAGCACGCGGGCACCCTGCCGGGTGAATACAAGCTGGGGTATTACTACGACAGCTCCGACGTGAAACGCATCGGCAGTAAACAGGAAGTCAGCGGGCGCAGCGGGCATTACCTGCTGGTCGACCAAGCGGTGTGGGCTTCGCACGCTTCCGCCGGCCGCGTGCTGCATGCCTTCGGCCAATACTCGGCAGCAAGCTTGGCCGCGTCGCCCTTCACGAAGTGGTATGGCGCAGGCGTGGTGCTGTATAAGCCGTTCGAAGGCCGCCCGCGCGACACCCTCGCCCTGGGCTATGGCCGCGCCGTGCCCAACCCGCGCAGCCGTGACGCGCAGGAACTGGCGGCGTTCAACGCCGGCACCGACTACCCCAACCTGAACAACGCCGAGCAGTTGATCGAACTCAGTTACGGCTACCAGGCCACACCCTGGCTGACCCTGCGCCCGGACGTGCAATACATCATCGAGCCCGGGGCGTTTTCCGGCAGCGACATCGACAATGCGCTGGTGCTGGGGTTGCAGGTCAAGGCGAGCTTCTAAGGCGCCTCAGTAGTAGATGATCTGCACCACCATGATGGCTTCGAACGCCCCGACCTGAGGGTCCCCCTGGGCCACCACCGTTGCGCTGAACGGCACATCGATGTGGCTCACATTGGCCGCAAAGGTCGCCAGGGGGAACGGTTCGTTGATGGGCACCAATGCGTTACGCCCATCGCGCACCTGAATGCCGAACCCGCTGTCGGCCGTCGGCAACACCGTGTACAGGCCTTGCTGGTTGGCGGTCACAAAGGTGGCACCGACGTTGATGGCACTGCTGCACTTTTTCTCCAGGGCCAGGCTGAACGGCTTGGTCGGGCTGGGCGGAGACAGCCCGGTGGCGGTTTTCTGGATCACGCCGAAATCGACAATGCCCGGTTCCGGCGTCACCGTGACGTCGACCGTGCACGCCGTGCCGACAATGTTCTGCAGGCCGCTGAGCTTGAAGCGGAAGTTGTTGAACGGGTTGCCCACCCCACCGTTGAGACCGTACTGGCCGTCAAACTGGAACACGTCGTAGGTGTCCTGGGACGGGCGCTGCAAGGGCAGCAGCCCGCGCTTGCGGATCACCACCTGAAACGCAATGTTCGGCGTGGCCAATGAACACGGCAGCATCTCTTCATTGTTGGTGGCCGCCGGGCAGCCACGGGACACGAACCCGGTATTGACGCCCAGGGTCGGGTCGGAACTCCAATCCCCATCCCAGGCCGTCACTTGCCGGTACACCAGGCCGAACTCGATGCCCCAGGCCGTCGCGTTGAGCCCCGCAGGGTTGCCGTAGAAATAGATCGGATCGTCTTCGTTGAAGTGCTGGTCACGCAGTTTCCAGCACTTGGCAGGCACCACGTGGGTTTGCGAGCGCCAGATGATCGTACCGTCGGGCACTGTGTCCGGCACCGACACCGGGCCAATGTATTCGCTGAGAAAATCGCCGTCGGACTGCGACTTGCAAATCAGCGCCCACGAGGCGCTGGAAAACCCCAGCATCAGCAGCGCCAGACCCACCCTGAGCAGTGGCTTGATGTTCACGGTTTCACTGCCTTGCACGCCTCGGCTGCGCACTGGAACAGCGTGTCGGTCTGGCCGCCGAAATCATTCATGTTCGACACCCGCAACTCACTGAGGGCGGTGGTGCTCAACGGCAACCGTGCACCGCTGAACGGCGCGATCATCACGGTCTCGACCGGCAGCTTGGTCATCTGCGGCCCGGCCAGCAGGCCCACCACGGTGATATGGAACGGTGACGGGTTGTCGATCAGCAGTTGCTTGCCGATGGGGTCGATTTTCAGGTTCAGCCGCTGGGCCAGGTCTTCACCGCGCTCACGCTTGACCGACGCCGGGCGGTAGAACAGCTTGATCTTCGATTGCAGGGCAATCTGCATCGCGTTGACCGCCTCGCTTTTGGGCGGGATCTCGCGGATGTTGAGGTAGAACACCGACTCGCGATCCTTGGGCAGCGCGGTCTCGGGCAGCTTCACAATGCGCAGCATGCTGCTTTCATTGGGCTCGATGCGTTGCAGCGGCGGCAGCACCATGAACGGCGAGCTGATTTTCTTGCCGCTGGCGTCTTCGATCCATGACTGCACCACAAACGGCAGTTGCAGGTTCTTGTTGCTCACGGTGACGCTCACCGAGGAGGCGCCCTCTTCAAAAATCACCCGGGTGCGGTCGGGGATCACCGCGGCCTGGGCCAGCAGCGGCAGGCAAAACCCCACCAGGGTGGCCAGGCGTTTAAAGGTCAATCGAGGCATCAGGAGTCTCCATGAATCAGGGGTAAGGGGTGAGTCACAAACACCGCACGGTGGTGGCGACGTTGGTGACGACGTCTTCGTCGGGCAGCGTTGCCAACGCGCAGCTGTGGCTGTCATCCCAGCGCGCCACCAGCTCGGCGCCGGTCTTGGCACCCAGCAGGTAAGTCACCCCTGCCTCGCCGACGATGCCCACTTCCTTATGGCTGTGTTTGTCCTGGACCGAAGCTCCGAAAGGCACCGGCTGGCCGTTCGGCCGGATCAACTCGATAAAGGCGTTATGGCCCTGGGCGGCGGCAAAGCTGACGTAGCCGATGGCGCCCTCGGTCAACGCCAGGCGCTGGATCGGGTTGCTCACTTCGGTGCGCAGCGGCAGCTTCTCCAGGTTGACCCGTGCTTCGTAGGCTTGGAACGACGGCAAGCCGTCCATCACCGCATAGCCCTGGCTGTTGGTGCGCGCCCGGCCGGTGAAGGTCACGTCCGGCACACCGTCGGTGGACACCAGCAAACGCGTGTCGCCGTTGGAACCATTGCCATGGGCCGCCACGCCGTAACGGGTCGCCACCAGCGAGCTGTCGAACTCGCCGGTGAGCGAGCGGTAGGTGCTGCCGTCGGTGGTGGCCGAGGCGTTGGCCCGGTAGGTCGAGGCACGTTGGCCGACGTAGGCGTTGACGTACTTGTTGTCACCCATGCCGCCGTACACCTGGTAGTTCATGCCGTCACCGTCGTCATAGCTGTAGCCGACGTTGGTCGAAGACGCGCCAGCGCTTGAACGCTGCAGGTTGCTCGACATGATCGCGTTGCCCCCCAGCGGCACGCTCACGCCGAGGTAGAGCTGTGCGTCGCTGTGTTGCGCGTTCTTGGTCTGGTACGCCGACAAGTTCAAGTTGATGTTCTTGACGTTGCCCAGGGTGAAGCTGCGCGCCAGGGTCAGGCCGAACCGGTCGGACGGCGCGGCGTCCCAAAACGTCGAATGGTCGAAAGATAAGCTGGTCGACAGCCAGGCGAAGCGCTTGGCGAGCATCACCGAATAGCGTTGCTTGCCCGAGTTCAAGGCGTAGGAGTCCGGATCGCCGACAAACTGCGAAAAATTGGTGAAGGTGCGGTCGGAAAAGCGATACCCGAGAAAGCGCAGGTCGGTGCCGATGGCATCGAAATGCTTGGAATAGTTGATGCGGTAGGAGTTGCCCACCGCCGTCTCACCGGTCCAGCGCAATTTGGCGCGCGACGTGGTGACGTCTGCCGACACCGCGCCGAACACTCCCAGGTCGCGGCCCACGCCCACGGCGCTGGACACGTAGTCGGTGGCCGCCAGCATGCCGCCGTACACCGTCCAGTCACGGGACAAACCGTAGGCCAGTTCGGAGGCGACAAAGCTCGGTTCGGTGCCGCCCCTGCCCGTCAGGCGTGGCTGGCCTGCTGAGAGCTTGTAGCGCAACTCGCCTTCGCGGGCGAGGAACGGCACGGCGGCGGTGGTGACGGTAAATTTCTGCTCGGTGCCGTCTTCTTCGCGCACGGTCACATCCAGCGTGCCTTGCACGCTGCTGTTGATGTCCTGGAGGCTGAATGCACCCGGGGTCACCGTGGTGGAATACAGCACGCGGCCTTGCTGCGACACGGTCACCGTGGCGTTGGTGCGCGCCAGGCCGCTGATCAGCGGCGCGTAACCGCGCAAGTTCGGCGGCAGCATGCGGTCGTCACTGCTCAGGCTCGCGCCGCGCAGGGCGAAGGTGTCGAACACGTCGGAGTTCAGGTAATCCTCGCCCACCGACAGTTTCGAGCGGATCGACGGCAGCGCCCGGTAGGCATACAGCCGGTTCAGCTGGAACGCCTGGCCATTGTTGCCGCCGCCCTGGTTACCGGTGACTTGCTGGGCCTGGTAATCGGCACGCAGCCGCCAGGCATCAACGTTCAGGCCTGCCGTGCCGTAGCTCTGCAACGAGGTGGAGTCGCCGCTGGACGCCGAGCCTGTGGTCTGGCGGCTGTTGGCGATGACCCGGTAATCGAGTAAGGCGCCGTCGAGCCCTTCGCTCCAGGCGGCCGGCGGAATGTAATTGGGGTCGTCATATTCGAATGACGCCTGGGGCAAGCTGATCAACAGCCGCCCCAGGTTCTGGGCGTAAGTGACGCTGGCGTTTTCGATCACGCTCAGGTCGACACATTGACCATCGGCAATGCGTGGCAGGCGCTTGTACAGGTCGGGCTTGAGCCCGAAGGTTTCGACCAGCGACGGCGGCAAACAGGCATAACTCTGTTGCGGTTGATCGCCGCTTTTGAATGCTATGGAGCGTGTTCCGAAATAACGTTGATTAACCACGATATCCAATACGTAATTACCCGGCACGGTGTAATGCGCATGAGTAAATTGTCCGAGGCTGACGCCGTCATGACCGTCAATATTTAAAAACTCGGTATTAAATTCCAGCGCATAGGTATAACCCGCGCAAGGCAGTAATACGCAAGACAGCATAAGTGTGCGGCAGTACACGGGCATTACCCTTTTATCAGCACCGGATCAGACAATAAAAAAGGGGCTTGCGCCCCAAAGTGTTACAACACCAACAACGAACACCGATAGACAAAACTTGTAGTGAGCGGGCTTGCCCCGCGCCGGACCAGGCACCTCATTCCAACTGGAGATACTCGGGGCCCGGGCTGTCGCGGCGCGGGGCGAGCCCGCTCACTACAAGATCAAGGACGAACTCACCCGCGCACGTATCAGTTGTAGGCGACGGTGAAGTTGGCAACGCTGTCGGCTTCACCGGTGGTGACGGAAGCCGCGGTGGCTTCGTACATCGCGGCGAAGGTGACGGTGTTGTTGCCGTCTTGCAGCACCACCGGTGCGACTTGCTCAGTGCCGTTATCCAGCATTTCGCCAGCGCTGGCCTGCAGGCGGATGCCGACGTTCTGGGCCAGACCGGTGGTGGCGAACAGGCCCGGAACCACGGGGTCTTGCACGCCGCTGAAGGTGAAGCGGGCGTTCTTCTGGGTGGAGGTGTCGCACTCGGTCAGAACGATGTCGAACTTGGTCGGCGTCGAACGATCACCAATGGCCTTGAACTGGTTCGACGGCACTTGGCCCAGGGACACGGTCTGGTCCAGAGAGTTGGCATCGATACCGCAAGCGCCGGAAACGATTTCACCAATGAAGCGCACAGTGCCCGGGTTGCCGGTGGCAGGCGTCGCAGCGTTGGCGAACGAAGCAAGACCCATAACAACAGTAGCGGCGGTAACAGCGACAAGCTTTTTCATGAGTACAACTCTTGGATTATTAATAGTGGGTTGCGCAAAGACGCTGAATCCTGAATACACAACAATGCGGCACGACAAGTTCCCCCACCAAACAACGTTCATCCGTTAAAACAACTCAAGCATCAACTTGAGTGTTCTCGTTATTCAGTCAAGTGCAGCCAACATCATTGTTATTCAACAACTTCAACCATCTTTGGTGCGGGGCAAATAATGCGATGTATACCTGAGCCGAAATGTAAGCCCGTTCCGCCCAGACTGTAGGAATTTTCCCCACAGCTTCCCTCACAGATTTGTCCTATTGCACCTCATGGCGCCGCACAGGTGGCCGCCATCACACGGTAGCCATCCACCGGTTCGGTCTTGCTGATATCCAATTCGAACGTGCAACGTTGCGCGTCTTTTTCGCCCCACTTCATGCTGAACCGGGTGCCTTCGCCCACCGCCATCAACACCTGCCCGGCCTGTCCGACCACGCCGACACTCAAGCCCTTGGCATCCAGCACCGAAGTGCCAAACGGTGGCAAGCCGCCGTCGGCGAGGCGCACCGTGGCCACGACTTTCTCCGAACGGCTGGCGGCGAATGTCGCCTTGACCACGGCACCGCGACGCGGCACCACGTTGGTCACGCCGTCCTCGATGTCCACCTGGCTGTCCAGTTCGCTGGTGTCCAGCGCCACACGGTTCTTGCGGTACGGCATCACGTAGGGCACCAGCGCGTAGCCCTTCTTGCTTGTCAAGGTGCCAGGGGCATTGAGCACCCCCACGTTCGGCGTGTCCTTGACCTCCACCAGGGCCACGGTTTCGCCCAGGCTTTGCCCGAACTCCACGCCGTCGCCGTGGGCCAACACCGAACCTGCGGCACTCACCGACGTCTGGCGGTAACCACTGCCAACGCTGACACCCGCGCCCAGCTGAGCAAACGGCGCACGGTAGCCGACCAGGGCCGAGCCGTTATTGCCGGCGTTGTCCGAGCGGTTGGCGTTGACGTTGTAAGTCATCTCGCCATCGCGCCCACTGAGGCCCGCGCGCTGGTCCAGGCTGCCGTCGGTGTTGCGCGTGACGGCATAGGTGGCGGTGCTGCGGGTCTGGCCGATCGGCATCGACACGGTCAACACCACCTGATTGTTCTGGCCGAAATTGTCGGTCAGGGTCTTGCTGGCATAGGCGCCATAGGTCACGCCCTTGTACTGACTGCTGAAACCCAGTTGCATCTGCTTGTCCTGGCGCGATGAGCCCCAGTAGTTCTGCTGGCTCATGTTCAAGTAGAACGAACCGGCACTGCCCAGCGCCTGGTTGATGCTCGCCTCGACCTTGGAGCGTCGGGACAGGTTGTAGTAGCTGTCGGGCTCTTGCAGGCGCACGGCCTCGTCAAAGTCCCGGTAGCCTTCGGTGGAATAGCGATAGCCGGCGAAACGCACCGAAGTGCCTGTCTCGAAGGCCTTGCCGTAGCGCACGCTGACACTCTGGCCATTCTGTTTGCCTGCCGGGTTGCCGGACGCCTGCGGCACCTCGGTCTTGGCTGCCGTCACGTCCATCGACACCGCACCCAGGCTGCCCAGGCTCTTGCCCATGCCGACCAGGCCAGCGTTGTAGAAATTGGCGCCGAGCAGGCCGCCGTACAGCGTCAGGTCGAACGGCAAGCCATAGGCCAGAGAGGCCTGCGCAAACGAGGGGCGCTGGCCGCCGTCGACGGCGTTGTACTCGCCGACGGTCATGCTGTAGCGCCAGGTCTTCTCGCGCAGCATGTTGCCCAGGGTCGCGTAAGGCTGGGTGAAACGTCGTTCGCGGCCGTCGGCCTCGGTAATCACGATTTCCAGGTCACCGCTGCCGGAGGCGGCGTTGAGGTCATCGATCTCGAACGCGCCTGGCGCCACATAGGTGGTGTACAGCGAGTAGCCGTTCTGGCGCACTTCGACCTTGGCCTGGGTTTCAGCGATACCGCGGATGATCGGCGCATAGCCCTGCATCGAGTCCGGCAACATGCCCATGTCCGAGGCCAACTGCACACCGCGAAACGGAATGCTGTCGAACACATCGCCCGGCGTGAAGCTTTCGCCCACGGTCAGCGTGCCTTTCATGGCCGTCACGTCCCGTTGTGCGTAGGTGTTACTGCGCTGCCAATCCTGCTTGCCCTCCTCGTCCTGGCGGAACGACGAACTGGTGCGAAAGCGCCAGTCGCCCAGGTTGAAACCGCCATTGCTGTAGAGGTTGTATTGCGTGCCGCTGCCCCGCGCGTCGGATTGGGTCTGGGCCGCCGAGAACTGATAGTTGAGCATCGCAGCGTTGATCCCGTTGTCCCACTCCTGCGGCGCCACGTAGCCGGCCGCGTCACGGCGCAGGGCGATCTGCGGCACGCTGATGTCGAGGGCCAAGTGGTTGGCGTCGAAGCTGACCGCAGCGCCGTCCACCAGCGCCGCGAGGTCGATGCACTCGGGCAGGGTTTCGCCGGGCACCTGGAAGGCATCCAGCTTGACCCCCAGCTCAGTGAGAAACGCTGCCGACAGGCACGCCCGCACTTCACCGGTTTTTTCGTCCTGGGTGAAGGTCATGTCGCGGCGATCAAAAAAGCTCTGGTTCAGGCGAATGAGCACCGGGTAGGTGCCAGGGCCGAGGCTGCCGCTGTTGGCAATCGCGTTCAGGTCCAGGTTCGGCCCAGCATCGGTGCCGCCAAAGGATTGCATGAAGCTTGAGTCAAACTTCACCGCGTCATCGGCCTGTGCCACACCGGCCATCAACGCAGCCAGGATGGCGGCGGACAGGCGCAGCGGGGCAAACGGCAGTGAAGACCAGTCGAGGTTCAGGGCATCGATTCGCATGACAATACTCAATGGGCCGCCATCACGTTGCCGCGCGGGCAACGTGGGAGCACCTTCGCAAGGACAAGAAAAGTGGGATCAGGGCGTGCTGGTCAGCGCGACTTTGGTCGGTTCGCTGTAGCCGCCGTAGTCATTGATGGCGGAGAACATCACCTCGCCGCCGCGGCCACTGAAGCCGGGCAAGGCATAACGCTGGCTGCTCATCGGCGCGACCATCTTCGGCTCTTCGACTTCCACGGTTTGTGCACCCGCCAACACCTTCACGCCGATGAAGGAGACGTGAAACGCCGACGGGTTGTTGACCACCAGCACCGTCTTGCCCTGCTCCTGCGCGAGGCTCCAGCGCAGTTGCGGCAACGCGTCCAGCGGGTTGCCCTTGAGGCCGGCCGGGCGATAGAACAGCTTGATGCGGGTACGCATGGCGATCTTCAGGGTGTTCTCGTCGGCCTTGCCGGCCACCGGGATTTCCTGGGCGTTGAAGTAGAACACCGACTCGCGGTCTTCCGGCAGCGCGCCTGGGACTTTCTGGATGCGCACCATCTGCTCTTTGCGCGGGTCCAGGCGAAACAGGGGCGGCGTGGCCACGAAGGGGGTAGCGCTGGTGTTGTCGTCAGCCTCGGTGTTGATCCAGGTCTGCACCGCATAGGGCTGTGTGGTGGTGTTGCCGACGCTGATGGACGCATCGCGCTTGCTGCCGTCGAACACGATACGCGTGCCGCCGAGCATCACACCGGCCTGGCTTGCGGTGCCAACCAGCGTCGTGGCGAGCAGCACGGCCAGCATCGCTGTGGCTTTGAATGGGGTCGCAAAACGTTTCATATCGGTCATCCTCTTGGCGCCCCAACCCGGCTGGGCTGGGGCGTGTCACAGGGCTTACTGGTAGTCGACGGTGAACGCGGCCTTGGCGTTGGCCGGGCCCGAGGTCGCAGCACCGGTGGCGATGTAGTTGGCGGTGAAGCGCAACGGTTGGGTCAGGTCCAGGTACGGCGAGGACTCCAGGCCCAGCTGCACGTCCTTGCCGGTGGCGTCCTTGATCTGTACGGCGACGTTTGTGGCCACACCCGGATCTGGGGTCAGGCCGATCCACTGGCCGCTGGCGCCAGCGTTGCCGCTCAGGGACAGGAACTTGACCACGGCTTTCTTGCCGCTGACGCTGCAGCCGGGCGCGGTGGTGTCGATGGTCAGGGTGAACGCACCGCCACCGGCGACTGCACCGGCGGTGGCCAGGGAGGTGGCCGGGACGCTGCCCAGGGTCACGTCACCTGCGCCGGCCGCACCGTTGAGGTCCGCCACCACCACCGGGCACGTGTTGTCGGTGACGCTGCCGATGAAGTTGATTTCGCCATCAGCGGCCATGGCCGCTTGCGATGCACCGCCCAGAACCAGGGCCAGGGTCAAACCTTTGAGAGCGTACTTTTTCATGATCACATCCACAGTTAAGAGAGGGGGTATCTGTGCACCTGCATCAGGCATCCAGACAAAGCGACGGGGCTACCCGACTGCGGGTCAGCGCGTTTCGTCTGGTGTCATTATTGGAAGTTGGAGGGGTACACCTATGTAGGAAACGTCCTCGTAGCTGTAGGAAATTTCCCACGAGCAGGCACCCTTCACCGGGCTGTAGAAACGCCAACGCCACAGGCGCGATGCACCTGTGGCGTTGGCGTTGTGGCGCTGGAAAACCTCAGCGATAGGTCACGGAAAAACTCGCGTGGCCATTGGCGGTCCCCGGGGTGGGCGTGGGTCCGTCGGCGGTCTGGATGTAGCGCGCCTTGAGCGGCACCGTGGTGGTGCCGTTGACGATGCGCGTCAGGCGCACCGGCTGGCCCAGGTTCAGCGGCGTGTCGTTGGCCTGCAGCACCTGGATGGCCACGCCCTGGGCGGTGGAATCACTCGACAGGCTCAGGACGCCATTGGCCGCGTCCAGGATGGTCGAGGTCTTGTTACCGTCGACCTGGATATTGGCGTAGTTGCCGTTGAAATAGCCGCTGCCGTTGTTCGGGTAGTTGCTGCCCGCGATGCACGAGTCCAGCGTGACGGCGAACGGCTGGGCGGGCGTGGTGGAGTGCTTGCCGTTGAACACACGCTTTTCCCAGGTGCCCATCGGCACATCGATCTGATTACCCGGCGCAGCCGGCATCGAACAGCCGGCGACCGTCACCGTGGCGGTAAAGGTCAGGTCGAAAATCGGCCCCCGATCAGACGTGCCCGTGGCCACCAGTTGATTGATGGTATGGGTGCCCGGCGGGATATCGCCGGTCTTGACCAGGGCATAGCGCATCAAGGCCCCGGTCATGCCGGCGACGGCATAGGAAATATTCATGTTCAGCTCAAACGGAATGAACCGGCTGGGGTTGTCCGCCGACCCTCTCCACTCGGAAGCAAACCCGGTCATGTAGATGGCCAGGCCGATGCCGGGCACATTGGTTTGCAGCAACGAACTGGCGGGCACCCGCACCACATCCACCGGGACATCGGTGACAACGGGCCCGACCAGCGTGGTAGCGTAACGGGCGACCAGGCCACACACCAGGCGGTCGTTGAAAGGCACCGTGCGAATCGGTGCGTTGTTGTTGAGCGTGGTGCCAATTGGCACATCCCGCGGTGCGAACACCGTACCGGCGCCCAGCGTCAGTTGCTTGGGCGTGCCGTTGTTGGAGGCCCAGGTACAGGCCGCCATGGCGGGTGTCGCCGCCAGCGCCAGTGCGACGGCGGCAAGGCCGCTGGTGAGCATTGAACGTGCTTTCATGATTGAAGTCCCCGTAAGAGTAACTGCAGGCATGGACGGTCTTTGGCCTCACCAGAGGGGTCAGGCACAAGAACCAGGTGAAACCTGATTATCGAAAACAGTCATCAGCCAACCCGTAGCCGATATCCCGCCAACTCGTAGGAAATTTCCTACGATCAGCGATAGGTCACGGTGAAACTCGCATGCCCATCGGCGGTGCCCGGCATCGGTGTCGGCCCGTCGCCGATCTGGATATAGCGCGCCTTGAGCGGCACCGTGGTGGTGCCGTTGACGATGCGATTGAGGCGTACCGGTTGGCCCAGGTTCATGGGCGCGTCGTTGGCCTGCAACACCTGGATGGCCACGCCTTGGGCCGTGGAGTCGCTCGACAGGCTCAGGATGCCGTTGGCCGCATCCACGATGCTGGAAGTCTTGTTGCCATCAATCTGGATGTTGGCGTAGTTGCCATTGAAGTAACCGTTGGCGTTGTTGGGGTAGTTGCTGCCCGCGATACATGCACTCAGCGTGATGGCAAACGGCGTGGCGGGCGTGGTGGAGTCCTTGCCGTTGAACACGCGTTTTTCCCAGGTGCCCATGGGCACATCGATCTGGTTGCCGGGTGCGGCCGGCATCGAACAGCCCGCCACGGTGATGGTGGCGGTGAACGTCAGGTCGAACATGGGGCCGATGTTCGTCGTGCCAGAGGCCACCAACTGGTTGATGCTGTGGGTGCCGGCCGGAATATCACCGGTCTTGACCAGCATGTAGCGGAACATCACCGAAGGCATCTCGGCGATGGTGCCCGAGGCATAGGTCAGGTTGAGCGGCACAAACCGGTTCGGATTGTCGGCCGGCCCGCGCCAACCGGCGGCAAAGCCGGTTATGTAGACCGCAAGGCCGACCCCGGGCACGTTGGTCTGCAACAGCGCGTTGGCGGGCACGTTGAGGTAATCCACGGGAATATCGGCGGCCAACGGGCCGATCAGCGCCACGTTGTAGATCGACGACGAACCGCACCGCAGCCGATCACCGAAGTTCACCGCACGGATCGGCGACGGGTTGTTCAGTGTGGTGCCGATCGGCACGTCGCGTGGTGAGAAGACAGCGCCGGCGTTGTACGTCAGCGCCTTGGCCGTCGTGCCGCCCGAGGTCCAGGTGCAGGCCAGCGCGGGGATCGCAACCATCGACAGGGCTGACAGCCCCAGGTAACACAAGAGCCTTGATAGGAATTGCATGGGTGTAATCCTGCTGAGCATGACTGCAGGCAGGAGTTGCCATCAGCCTGTCGGTTGATCGGGTTCGGGCACCAAGGCCCGATGAAGCGCGATTATGGGAAGCCGCCATTACCCAACGCGCAGCCGATTTCCCACCAACTTGTAGGAAATTTCCTCAGGATTATGTTTTCACTCACACCAGGTTGTTGCGCTTGGCAAAGTCGGCCAGGTACACCACCGACTTGACGTTGAGTTTTTCGATCAGGCGGGTCTTGTAGGTGCTGACCGTCTTGTTGCTGATCAGCATGGCATCGCCGATCTGCTTGTTGGTCATGCCCAGGGCCAGTTGCTTCAAGATGCTCAGCTCACGGTCGGACAGGCGTTGCACCAGGTCATGGTCTGAACGCTGGGTATCGCTGCGCCGCACGGTATTGCTGGCCAGGTCGGGAAAGTACGTGTAGCCGTTCATCACCGCTTCGACCGCCTTGACCAGTTCACTCAACTCGTTGCATTTGGAGACAAACCCCGCCGCCCCTGCCTTCATGCAACGCGCGCAATAGAGCAGCGCTGGCTGGGAGGTCAACACGAGGGCCTTGCTGGGGCCATTCGCCCCTGTGACCTTTGCAATCAGCTCCAGCCCGTCGAGCCTGGGCAAGGTGAGTTCAAGAATGATCAGATCCGGCGCGTTTTCGCGAACGCGGCGAATCGCTTCAACCCCATCGCCGGCCTCGGCGATGACGGTAAAGCCAGCACTGGCCAGCAGCATTTTGACCGAGGAACGGATAAAGGGGTGGTCGTCCACCACTAATGCGCTAGACATAGGTTTCCTTTCTACAACACAAAGCGGCAGTCGGCTTTCCCTGCTGTTCGATGGGTGCAACACGCGAGAGAACGTCGATCGTCCTTCAATCATTGAGGAAGGTGAATGATGGGCACTGGGATTGAATGGTGGCGTAGGACTGATCCCTGCAAATCGTAGGATTTTTCCTGCCAGCCATGAATGTTGTACGCCACATTGCCTCTGTAGGAGCTGGCTTGCCGGCTCCTACAGGGGAGATGGGGTTATTTGAGGTAGCGTGCCGCAGGCCTGGCGTTGCCGAACTTGCCCGAGATCGCGCGGCGCCCGGCCTCCCACTCGTCCCACGCCTGGCCTTCATGCAGCCCAGGAATGGTGACGCGCTCGCCCAGGTCCAGCCCTGCCAATGCGGCGTCCACCAGGTCGCTGGCCGACATGGTGATCGGGCTCTCCTTCTGCGGCGCATAGCCGGCCACGTCCCAGAACTCGGTGGCGGTTGCACCTGGCAGCACGCTCTGGATGCGCACGCCCTTGTCGCCGAGGTCGCGTTGCAAGGCGTGGCCGAAACTCAACACGTAGGACTTCGAGGCGCTGTAGACACCGTTGAGCATCTCCACCGCAATGCCCACCACCGACGCGATATTAATGATCGTACCGCTGCCTCGCGCCACAAAGGCCGGCGCCACCGCGTAAGTCAGCCGCGTGAGGGCGGTGATGTTCAGGCCGATCATGGCGTCCATCGTTTCCACATCGCCGTCGAGCACGGACGCCACCGAGCCCACCCCGGCATTGTTGACCAGCACGCTGATGCTCGCGTCTTCCCGCAGCACGGCCTCGACCTTCGCCAAGGCGGTCTTGTCGTTCAGGTCGGCGACCAGCGTGGTGACACTACGCCCGGTGTCGGCGCGCAGCCTGGCCGCCAGGGTATCCAGGCGCTCGGCGTTACGGGCCACCAGGATCAGGTCATAGCCACGCTTGGCCAGACGGTCGGCATAGACCGCGCCGATACCGGTGGAAGAACCTGTGATAAGGGCCGTGCCCTTGGACGCTACAGTACTCATGAGGTGTCTCCAGGAAAATGAGCCGACAAACTTCGGTGATTGATCGTACGGCTTCCCCTGTACGTCACAAATGTCGTATATACACCTTTTTAGGACACGCCTTCCCAGAGAGCGGTACATGTAATGAAAACCATCGGCCTTGTGATCTACCCGGGCTTCCAGGTACTGGGGCTTGCTGTTTCAGCAGTCTTCGAAACGGCGAATGACCTGCACGGTGCGCCCTATACGCTGACGGTGGTGTCGGAACACGGCGGCATCGTGCACTCCTCCCTGGGCTTCGGCATGGAGTCGCAGTCATTCAAGGGCGCGCACTACGACACACTGGTCGTGATCGGCAATAACCGCCTGGACGATGTGTCGCCAGGACTGCTCGACTACTTGCGCAACGCCACTTCACAGCGCATCACCGCGGTGTGCACCGGCGCCTTTGTGCTCGCCCAGGCGGGCTTGCTGGAAGGCCGGCGTGCGACCACCCACTGGGCCCACGCCCGGGCGTTTCGCGACGCCTACCCCGGCGTGCGGATGGAAGAAGACCGCATCTTCGTGATCGACGGCGCGCTGTGGACCTCGGCCGGCATGACCGCCGGCATCGACCTTGCGCTGGCGATTGTAGAGAAGGATTTGGGCACCGAGATCGCGCGCAGTGTTGCCAAAAAAATGGTCGTGCACCACCGTCGTTCGGGCGGGCAATCGCAGTTTTCGACGCTGTTGGACCTCGACCCGAAAACCGACCGCATCCAGAGCACGCTGCTCTACGCGAAAGAACACCTGGATGCCGAGCTGTCGGTGGAAGAACTGGCCGAGATCGCCCACCTGAGCCCGCGCCAATTCAGCCGGATCTTCAAGGAAGAAACCGGCCAATCGCCGGCCAAGGCCATCGAGCACCTGCGGGTTGAAGCGGCGCGGATCATGATGGAGGAAGGCCGTTACTCTCTGGACGTTATCGCCCGGGAATGCGGGTTCGGCGAACGGGAGCGGATGCGTCGATCGTTTTTGCGGGCATTCGGCCAATCGCCCCAAGCAATCAAGCGCGTCACACCGCAACTGTAGGCGCCGGCTTGCCGGCGATGAGGCCCTTGATATGAGTGCATATCTTAAGGGTGCCATCGCCGGCAAGCCGGCTCCTACAGTGGACGATGGCGTCGGATTATTGGGAGACCGGCATGACGAACTCAGTGCTTTGCTCGATGCTTTCCAACCAGCGCTGCAGACCGACGTGCGCTGGGCATGTCGATGCTGCATGTGGACAGTTACTGGCAGATAAGTGATATCAAGTTTTTGCTATCAGAAGTCGCTCTAAAACCTCGAAGGGGCCTGAGCTTGGCGCATACCCAATCAATCAGCGATCTCCCCATCAAAGATATGGTTAACAATCTTTGGCTTCGTGGTAGGCGACGAAAGATATACAAACAAGGTTCCATCCGACTCCTTGACGGCCATAACTTTCATAAACTCATTAGGGCCTATTGCGAGATGATCCGGCATTTTTTTCGTAGACAAATTCATTTTGGGTACTGACTCATCAAATACATAAACCACTTTCTGGGTCGTACCTTTTTCTTTGTTTGGTTCAGTCTGCGCCCAGGCATCCAAATCAACTAAACCCTGCAGGGTCGTCGAGGCAGATTGCACACCGGAATCTTGCAATACCTTGCCAACACTATCCTTGATCCTTTTTGCCGCTTCTGCAGTGACAAACGTTGAGCGGTAGGCTTTTTCCTGAGATACGGTCATCTGGTAGAATTCCTTAAAGAAATTTTCTATTTCTGGGGAGGTTCTACCCGATCGCAAAGGTCCATTGACTGTATCTGAGCCTGCCTCAACATAGCCCTCTACCAAAGGGTACTGATCGGCATTACTTCCCTCCAAAAGATTCTTAAATTTTTCAGTAAGCTTTAGCTGCTCTTCACCCGAGAGTGGGTGTAATCGCTGTTTATAGTTAGCAGCAACTTCCTCCAAGGAGTCGCGCGCTTGCAAATGTTTTTTTGAAAAGTATCTTTTTATTCCGTCGACCCCGACCATACCGCGTTCTTTCCAATCGCCCTTTTTATCAAGCCCAGCAATGATATAGCTGCTTCTCAATTTCTCCGGATTCTTAGTGTCTCGCAGATACAATATAAAATGGACACCGTCCCCTGCATCAGGGTGCTCAGCGGCAAAATAATGATTACCCCGTATCTCGACCTCGCGCATTCCCGAAAAAGAGGTAGTTCCCTCAGGCGTCGGGACTACATCAGGCATGTGCGGTTTTGAAATCGGCGCTTCATCATCCAGAGTTTTATACTTTGGCAGGGTTTGTAGCTCAATTTCATTCGTACGCGAACTGCGCCGCCACGTGTACTGCTCAGTCTGGGAACGGTTGATCGTCGGAACCGGTTCACCCGGTTCAACCTCGCCGCCTACTGGCAGAATTTCGTGCGCCAACTGTAAAGCCGAGATAACAGCCGCAGCACCACCACCCACTCGGTCGTCGGCGGTCATGCCATCAATTGCATCGTGTATGCCAAATACAACGTTGCCGAGGTTGCCAACGATAGGCACGTAACCGAACGTATTACTCCACAGTTCCTTCGCGGCTTTCCAACCTTGCTGCGAGGAGCCAAAGACTTCTGTCTGGTCAGACCAGAGGGCATTTTTGGCATTCACTTCCTGGAATTTGGCGGCAATACCAGCATTCAGGTCACCGAATTTCAACCGGTATTCGCCCCCTCTCGATTCGGTATAGTTGAAGGTTTCCCCTACCGGCACCTCTTTATCTTTGACTAGGTTTTGATACCCAGGGTAAGTCGCATTGCTACCTGCAATCAGTGTGTCAAGTACATCGCCGGCTTTCGGCCAATGCGCATCTTTGCCGCCTTGCTTATCGCTGGCATTGAAACTATTCAGTATATTGTCGCGGTTGTGTTTCGCCCAGTCGGCAAAATCAGCGTCGCTGTGAATTTCACGCGCACTACCGTTCTTCAAATCAATGATCACGCCCTTGTTGGGCCTGTTCGCGTAATTCCCATCAAATTCGCTAAAGGGAATAAAGGCATACCCCGCCATAGGGTAGCCATAGATATTTGGAATAATCACTTGCCCATTTTTTTGCAGCGTACGGTTGATCGCCGCCAGCCCTTCGGCACTTAAAAGTCCCGAGGCATCATTATTATTAACCAGACTTTGCAATGTGCCACGAACGACATAAGCGTCCGCGTTTCCTGAGCGACTCGCCAATCCCCCCGAAGCGTCGCGCATGGGCGTGGCAACGTCCTCTTTCCAATGGGATTGGAGGCTGTCGCCGAGCGACTCAAGCTCGTCGATCGTGCTCCGATCTTTCGGTTCGATATGCATAAATTGGAAATTGATCGGGCCACCACGCGGAACCTTATCGTGCTGAAGAGCACCGGCTGCGATCTCCCAGGCAAAATAGGTGCGTTCTTCGGTGCCGGTCAATGTATCTGGCGATCCTCGTCCGGTATAGCTGCGGAAGGTCACCGTGAACTTTTCATGAGGGTCACGACCTGCCGCCAACAGCCCGCCGCTGAAGTAACCCGCCGGCTCCAGAAACTTACGAATCTGCTGAAACTTGACATTACGTTCACCTTCGCTGCCACTTTCGATGTTCTTTATATGCGTCACCACTCGCTCGGAATACGCTTTTATAAGTTCCATTCGTTGTGACAACGTGTAATATTTGGTAGGTGGCAATGCGAAGTCAGAATTATAAATAACCGAATTATAATAATTCGCCAGTGGCGCAGGACCAGTGTGTTCACTGATCGCAGGCGCGCCAGCTAGCTGGCTGAAACTGGGGCGCAATTGAGCGACATTTGAGATGCTGTCTCCACGTAGCGAAACCGACGGCAGGGAGGGAGAATAAACATTCATGGGCGACGTCCTTCTTCAGGCGACTACAGTTAAACAACTCATTCACGGAATATAAACTTGGATTGAGCGTCCACTGCTCCCGTTCAAACACCGCATTAGTGGTTTTTGAATAGACTGCTGTAATTTTTCGTACTCAAATTACGAAACAACCCTTACATTAGTCGCTGTATAAGTCGCCCCAGAAAGTAAATGAGTTCCTTAAACAAGAAGGGCGGTTGTTACACGCTATTTTCACAGTACACCCTAGGCCACATCCTCAAATTCCTGAAACACAAGTAAAAATGTGGGAACGGACAAGTCCGTTCCCACATTGGATCCAGCACAATATTGAGTTACTTCGATACCGGCATCGCGAACTCCGCACCCTGTTCGATACTCTCTGACCACCGCTGCATGATCGATTTCTGCTTGGTGTAGAAGCGCACGCCTTCGGTGCCGTAGGCATGCATGTCGCCAAACAGGCTCTTCTTCCAGCCACCAAAACCATGCCAGGCCATCGGTACCGGGATTGGTACGTTGATGCCGACCATGCCCACTTCAATGCGCCGTGCAAACTCGCGGGCGATGTTGCCGTCGCGGGTAAAGCAGCTCACGCCGTTGCCGAACTCGTGGTCGTTGACCAGCTTCACCGCTTCGGCGAAGTCGGCAGCGCGCACGCACGCCAGCACCGGGCCAAAGATCTCTTCGCGGTAGATGCTCATGTCTTTGGTCACGTGGTCGAACAACGTCGCGCCGAGCCAGAAGCCATTTTCCAGGCCCGCTTCAGCAGGCACATAGTCACGGCCGTCGAGCAGCAGTTTGGCACCGGCTTGCACGCCTTGTTCGATATAGCCACTGATGCGCTCCAGCGCGGCGCGGGACACGATCGGTCCCATCTCGGCTTTCAGGTCGCGGCCGTCAGTGATGCGCAGTTGCTGGGCACGCTCGGTCAGAGCCGCGATGACCTTGTCACCCACACCCCCCACCAGCACCGCCACCGAAATGGCCATGCAACGTTCGCCGGCACTGCCGTAGGCCGCGCCCATCAAGGCGTCGACGGTTTTTTCAATATCGGCGTCGGGCATCACCACCATGTGGTTCTTCGCGCCGCCCAGGCCTTGCACGCGTTTGCCGTGGCGGGCGCCGGTCTCGTAGATGTACTGGGCGATCGGCGTGGAGCCGACAAAGCTCACCGCCTTGACATCGGGGTGTTCGATCAGTGCATCCACCGACTCCTTGTCGCCCTGCACCACGTTGAACACCCCTTTGGGCAGGCCGGCTTCGCGCAGCAGTTCAGCCATGAACAACGAGGCACTCGGATCGGTCGGGCTTGGCTTGAGGATGAAGGTGTTGCCCGCCGCGATGGCGATCGGGTACATCCACATCGGCACCATCACCGGGAAGTTGAACGGCGTGACACCGGCCACCACTCCCAGCGGCTGGCGCAGGGTCCAGTTGTCCATGCCACGGGAAACCTGGTCGGAGAACTCACCCTTGAGCAGGTTGGGAATGCCACAGGCAAATTCGAGGATGTCGATGCCACGGTCCACTTCACCCTGGGCGTCGGTGAACACCTTGCCGTGTTCGGCGACGATGATGCGCGCCAGGTCGTCCTTGCGCTCACGCAGCAGGTGCAGGTATTCGAACAGCACGCGGGCACGCCGGATCGGCGGGGTGTCGGCCCAACCGGCGAACGCGGCCTGGGCGGCAGCGACGGCTTCGGACACGGTCTGGCGGCTGGCCAGCGCGACGCGGCCGGTCTTTTCGCCGGTGGCCGGGTTGAAGACATCCTGATAACGATCATCGCGGGACACGCGCTGGTCGTTGATGTAGTGCTCGATGGTGGTGGTCATGGCAGTGGTTCCCAGGTGGGTAGCGATGGGAACCACGATAGGCTTTCGGTTTGTTCCAAACCAGAGCAGAATCCAGAACTTATTGTCCACCTATGCGAACAATACTCCCATGGAAAAAGCTGAGATCGAAGGGCTCTGGACCCATATCCACTGGCTGTCGGTGCTGGAAGAACAAGGCACCTACACCGCTGCGGCGGCGCGACTGGGCGTGAGCAAATCGGCGGTCAGCCAGCGCATTTCCGACCTGGAAAAAGCCACCGGCACCCGGCTGGTCACCCGTACCACGCGCAGCGTGCGGCTGACGGATGCCGGCCTGTCGTTGACCCGCGAAGTGCGCAGCGCCTACGAACACATCGCCCGCAGTTTCTCGTCGGTGCGTGACTCGGTAGGCGAGATTCGCGGCCTGGTGCGCCTGACGGCGCCGGTGGCGTTCGCCCGCCAGCAACTGGTGCCGCACCTGTCGGCGTTCCTGCAGCAATACCCGCAGGTGCGTATCCAGCTGGACGTGTCCGACGCGCTCAGCTCGCTGGCGGCCGAAGGCTATGACCTGGCGGTGCGGCACGGCTTCCAGGTACCGGAAACCCACGTGGCCTGGAAACTGTGCGACACCGCCTCGGTGCTGGTGGCGACCCGGGAATACCTGCAACGCCACGGCGAACCCCGCGAGCCTGGCGACCTTACTGCGCATAACTGCCTGTTCTACCCGCGCGGCACCGATCAGCCGGCGTGGACCTTCGAGCGCGGCATCAAGAAGGTCAAGCGCCTCACCGTGCCCATCGCCGGCAGCTTCGCCACCAACAACAGCGAAGCCCTGCGCGACTCGGCCCTCAACCACTTGGGCATCGCCCTGCTCCCGGATTTCAGCGCCCATGCCGCGCTGGCCAGCGGCAAGCTGGTGCAGGTGCTCAAGGACTGGACGCTCAAGGGGGTGTTTGCCGATGAGATCTACTTGATCCGGCCGTATTCGCCCCATGTGCCGAAGTCGGTGAGTGTGTTGGTGAGTTATCTGAGGGACGCGCTGTCGGGTGGCTTCAGTGTTGTTACGCCACTTTAGGCACGCACTTCTGTGTTCGAGCAAAAAACCTGTCACTAGTGACAGGTATTCGCTTCATACAACGGGCCAAGTAAACCCCACCTCATTACTTTAAGCGGAATCATTCTCGACAACTAAGCTCTTCCCCGTTACTTATAGCCAACCGCAATAAATCACGCGCCACAGGCAACAACATTGCAATTAAACCGGCACTTTCCAACCCCGCTGCCAACGGCTTCTTGACGCCCACTGAAAGACCATACAACTAATTGTAATTATTGAATTAATGCGCGCAAAAAACCTCGCCTACACGTCCCTTTTGAAACTCCTTACTGCACCCGCTTGCAAAACAACCACAACCGTCTACGTTCATGAATACCGTAAAAGCCATCAGCCACTATTGATAAAACCACCCTGCCGGGCGAGGGATTTTATTGCACTGAAAAAAGACCAGACGCTGCTTTAACTCAAGACACGGAACTTAAGTCTTAACTCTCAGAAGGGATGCTTTGATGAAGCGCAGCCAGTGGTACCGTGCGTTCTCGAAAAAGGGGCCAGTCGATCATTTCTGGCTGTCGTTGCTGTGCTTTTGCGGCCTGGTCATCGCCAGCTTCCTGTTGTTCGAGCAACAGATCCAAGACTTCCTCGCGCACCTGAACCTGTACCAACCTTCGACGCCCGCGCAAACACTCAACCTCGCCCTGTTGCTGGTCGCCCTGCTCGCGCTGGACGTGGTGCTGCCGGTGCCGTCGAGCGTGGTGGCGCTGCTGGCGGTGGCGCTGTTCGGCAGCCTGGGCGGTTACTTGGTGATCTTTATCGGGCTGTGCCTGGGCGCCGGCTTGGGGTATGCGTTGGGGGCCGGGTATTTCCGGTTGTTGTCCAGCCGCCTGGGCCTGCATCAGCGCCGGCCGGGGCAGTTGGGGTATCGCTTGGGCACGCTGTCGTTGATCTGCCTGCGTGGCGTGCCGGTGCTGGCGGAAACCTCGGTGGTCGCGGCCGGCATGCAACGCTATCCGCTGCGGGCGTTTTTGCTGATCACCACCCTGGCCAACGCCGGGCTGGCGCTGGCCTACACGGCCATCGGCACCTTCCTGATCGAACAGAACGCGCTGCTGGTGACGGTGCTCGCCAGCATGGTGTTGCCGCTGCTGTTCGTCGCTGGCTACAGCCTGCTCAAGACCCTGCGCAAACCCGCCAAGGATCAACCGCTGCACGGGCGCTTCGAGGTGAGCTACGACTACCCGGTGGTGTTCACCGATCACCTGTTCGACCCACTCAACCCGTGCCTGCACGGCCAGCTCACCGCTCACCACGCGGGCCCGGTGACGGTGATGGTGTTTGCCGACGCCCAGTTGCTGCAAAGCGCTCCGCAATTGGGTGAGCAGATCGACGCGTATTTCGCCGCCCATGACGACCTGCACCTGCAAACGGCCCCTGTCGCAGTGCCGGCCGGTGAGTTGAGCAAGACCGCCCAGGTGCTCGAACAGCTCTACCGCGACATGTTGAACCACGGCCTGGATCGGCACTGCTACGTGCTGGCCCTGGGCGGTGGCGCGGTGCTGGACGCCGTGGGCTACGCCTGTGCCACGTTCCACCGAGGCATCCGCCTGATCCGCCTGCCCAGCACGGTACTGGCCCAGAATGACGCCGGTATCGGCGTGAAAAATGGCATCAACGCCTTCGGCCAGAAGAACCTGCTGGGTGCCTTCTACCCCGCCACCGCCGTGATCAATGACTTCCAACTGCTCACCAGCCTGACACGCCGTGACCAGATCGCCGGCCTCGCCGAGGCGGTCAAGGTGGCACTGATCAAGGACCAGGCCTTCTTCGAATGGATGGAACAGCACGCCGACGCCCTCGCCCACTTCGAACACAGCGCCAGCCGCTACGCGATTCGCCGCTGCGCCGAATTGCACCTGGGGCACATCACCGGTGCCGGCGACCCGTTCGAACGCGGCAATGGCCGGCCGCTGGACTACGGGCACTGGGCCGCGCACAAGCTGGAAAACCTCAGCCACCACCGCTTGCGCCATGGCGAAGCGGTTGCCGTGGGCATGGCCCTGGATGGCCTGTACGCCAACGCCCTGGGGCTGTTGAGCGATGCCGACAGTGAACGGGTGATGAACCTGCTGCGCACCCTGGGCTTCAACCTATGCCCGGCGGAACTGGGCCTCAAGGACAGCCAAGGTCGCTCGCAGGTATTGCTCGGCCTGGAAGAATTCCGCCAGCACCTGGGTGGGCAGCTGTCGATCCCCATGCTCAACCGGATCGGCCAGTCGGTGGACCTGCACGAGATCGATGACGCGCACATGGAAGCCGCCCTGCAACGCCTGATGGCCAGCAGCGCGCGCCCCTTGCCCCTGCACGAGGGCTACGCCAGATGAGCCAGGCCGACGTAAAAACCTGGCTGACCCTGGGCCGCGTGTCCAACCTGCCCACGGTGTGGACCAACACCCTGGCTGCCGCCCTGCTCGCCAGCAGCGCCGGAGCCCTGGCGCCACCGTCGTCGCTGGTGTGGCTGCTGTTGCTGTGCACGCTGTCGCTGCTGTACCTGGCCGGCATGCTGCTCAACGACTTGCTGGATGCCGATTGGGACGCACAACACCACAACCCACGCCCGATCACCCTGGGCCTGGCCAGCCGCCAACAGGTGGGGCGCGCCACGGCACTGTTGCTGACCCTGGCCGCCGTGGCGGTGCTGGGCCTGAGCCGGTTGATTGACCAGCCCCATTGGCTGCTCGGCGGCGTGGTGCTGCTGGTGGGCTGCATCTTCGGCTACAACCTGCTGCACAAGAAATACGCTCACAGCGTGTGGTTGATGGGCGCCTGCCGCTCGGCGCTGTACCTCACCGCCGCTGCCAGCCTGGCGGTGCCACCGGAGCCGATCTGGCTCTGCGCGATGTTGCTGGGCGTGTACATCAGCGGCCTGACCTACCTGGCCCGCCAGGAACACCGCAACAGACTGATCAGCCGCCTGCCGGTGCTGCTGATGCTCAGCCCGCTGGCCCTGGCGCTCTACTCCAACAACCTGTGGTTCTGGCCGGTGCTGGCGCTGTGGCTGGGCTGGTTGGGCTGGCATTACGTCAAGCACCTGGCCAACCCCCAGCACCGCCAGGTGCGGGCGTTTATCGGCGCGGGCCTGGCGGCGTTACCGCTGTTCGATGCCCTGGTGCTGGCGGTGGCTGACCAGCCGTTGGGCAGCCTGCTGTGTGTGCTGGTGTTTTTCCTGCTCCCCCACTTTCAGCGCTGGATCAAACCCACATGAACATGCGCCCCGAATGCCTCACCGAACAGCATCACACCCTGGCCCAGCAACTGAATGCCGCCGAGTTGCACTGGTGGCAGCAGGCACAAGAGCAACTGGCCCAACAGCCAAGCGCGACCACAACGGCGCTGTTGAGCGGCCAATGCAAACGCCACCTGAACGCCGCCGTCGTTGACCGGGCACGTGCCTTGTTGCTGAGCCAGCTACTTGAACAGGCACCTGTCGACGAACGCCCGGCGCTGCTGCGCCAGCTGTTCCTATGGGGCGATGACCACGAAAAAGTCGCCACCCTCAAGGCGCTCGACTGGCTCGACAGCGAGGGTGTGTGCCTGGAACTGGCGCTCCAGGCCGGGCGCACCAGCAACCCCCAGGTGTTTGCCGCCCTGGCGCTGGACACTGCCTACCCGTCGCGGCACTACCCCGAGCGCGCCTTTCACCAGTTGGTGCTCAAGGCCCTTGGCATGGGCCTGGACATCACGCGCCTGGTCGGCCTGGAACAACGCCAGGGCGTCACGCTCAATCAGCTCGCCCTCGACCTGCTGGACGAGCAACTGGCCGCCCACCGCCCCGTGTCCCCCGGGCTGCCCCGCGTCATTGCCTTCCACCTGCTCAGCCCCGCGCAACGCCAGCGCCTGGGCGGCCTGCGCCTGCCGCAGGAGTGGCAGGCCTACCTGAATTGAGCCCCACCGCCAGCCCCTTTCCCTTGACGAGGATTCACCATGCTCAAGTACTTCGATCCGCATATCCACATGGTCAGCCGCACCACCGACGACTACCAGAACATGGCCGCCGCCGGCATTACCGGGGTGATCGAACCTGCGTTCTGGCAGGGCCAGGCGCGCACCAGCGTCGGCAGTTTCGTCGACTATTTCGACACACTGCTGGGGTGGGAGCGCTTTCGCGCGAGCATGTTCGGCATCCATCATTTCTGCACCATCGGCCTGAACCCCAAGGAAGCCAATGACCTGTCGATTGCCAATGAAGTGCTGGAGATCCTGCCGCGCTACCTGGTCAAGGATGGCGTGGTGGCAGTGGGCGAAATCGGCTATGACGACATCACCCCCGAAGAAGACCGCTTTCTCGCCGCGCAGCTGGAGCTGGCCAAGCAATTCAACCTGCCGGTGCTGGTACACACCCCGCACCGCGACAAAATCGGCGGCACCAAGCGCACCCTCGCAGTGGTCCGCGAAGTGGGGATTGCCGAACACCTGGTGATCATCGACCACCTCAACGAACTCACCCTGCCCCTGGTACTCGATAGCGACTGCTGGCGCGGCCACTCGATCTACCCCAACACCAAGATGTCCGAGCAACGCATGGTGGCCCTGCTCAAGGAATACGGCACCGAAAAAATGGTGGTCAACAGCGCGGCGGACTGGGGCATCAGCGACCCGCTCAAAGTACCCAAGACCGGCCAGGCCATGCTGGCAGCAGGCTTCAGCGAAGCCCAGGTCGAGCAGGTGCTGTTCCACAACCCCGTGGACTTCTTTGCCCAGAGCGGCCAGTTGGACAAGGCCCTGGTCAGCACCCCATTGCCCATCGACCAGCGCAAGCAGTGGCAGGAAAACTCGGCCCTGCGCGGCCAGGAACCGGTGGTCAAATGAGTGCCGCCAGTGGCTGGACGGCCGCCCAGGTCGGCTATTGCAGCAATGTGCATCCCACCCGTGACCTGGCCGGGCTCAGCGCGTCCATCGCGCAGCATTTCCAGGGCGTGCGCAGCCTGCGCGGGTTGCTGGAACAGGACAGCGGCCTGTGGATCTGCGCCCGCGCTGCCGAGCAATTGCGCGACGCCTCGGCACGGGCGCACTTCCTCAAGCTGCTGCACACCAGTGGCGTGCGCCTGACCTCGCTGAACGGCTTTCCCTACGGTGAGTTCCATCAGGGCGCGGTGAAAGCCGAGGTCTACCTGCCGGACTGGGCCGACCCGCAGCGGCTGGACTACAGCCTGGACCTGGCGCGTATCCTCGCCGAAGCCTTGCCGCCCGGCTGTCGCCAGGGCGTGATTTCCAGCGTGCCGCTGGGCTATGCCGCCACCTGGACGCCTGCCTTGCAACGGCGGGCTGAAGAGCACCTCAACCGGCTCACCGCTGCCCTCGCCGACCTGCACCGGGAAACCGGCAAGAAGATCGTGTTCTGCCTGGAGATGGAACCGGACTGCGTGCTGGAAACCACCGAGCAGGCCATCGCGTTCTTCCAGCAGCGGCGCGTGACCGACCCGAACCACGCCTACCTGGCGCTGTGTTTTGACGTGTGCCATCAGGCGGTGATGTTCGAAGACTGTTATCAGTCCCTGGACCGCCTGCGCCAGGCCCGGGTACCGGTGGGCAAGATCCAGCTGTCCAACGCCATGATCTGTCGCCTGCCGTCGCAAGGCGACGCGCAACGCCAACCGGTACTCGACACCCTGGCGACCTTTGCCGAAGCGGTCTACCTGCATCAGGTCAAAGCCCTCGACGCGCAAGGCCGGGTGGTCGCCTGGCCGGACTTGCCTGCCGCCCTGGCGGGTTGCGACAGTTTTCGCGAGCTGCGCATTCACTTCCACGTGCCGCTGTTCAGCGAACACCTGTTGCTGCCCGAACTCAGCGGCAGCCAGGTGGCATTGGCGCAAACCTTCGATTACCTGGCGGGCCATCCCGAGTTCCGCCCGGTGCTGGAGGTGGAAACCTACAGCTGGGGCGTGCTGCCCGCCGAGCTTAGGCCCGCCTCCGAGCAGGCCCAGTTGGCGGGCATCGCCGCCGAGCTGACCTGGGTCGAGACGCAGCTGCGCCAACGCA
Organism: Pseudomonas sp. TE24901; assembly: GCF_054058375.1. NCBI lineage: Bacteria > Pseudomonadati > Pseudomonadota > Gammaproteobacteria > Pseudomonadales > Pseudomonadaceae > Pseudomonas > Pseudomonas sp. TE24901. The sequence continues at coordinate 161,563 of NZ_JBSSAF010000012.1, read as the reverse complement.
ACCTGCTGCGTTCCCCGGTGCAGGAGGCTTACGCCCATGCCCTCTGATCAACCGTTGTTGCTGATCAATGTGGTGGGGCTGACGCCCGCGTTGCTCGGCGAGGCCACGCCGCATATCAATGCGCTGCTCAAGACCGCGCAGATGGCTCACCTGCAACCGGTGTTCCCGGCCGTCACATCGACGGTGCAAGCCTCGATCCTCACCGGCGCACCGCCATCGGCCCACGGCATCGTCGGTAACGGCTGGTACTTTCGCGATCAGGCCGAGGTGAAATTCTGGCTGCAACCCAACGCGCTGATCCAGGGTGAAAAGGTCTGGCACACCCTCAAGCGCGCGCTGCCGGGGTTTCGCTGCAGCCAGCTGTTCTGGTGGTACAACATGTATGCCGACGTGGACGCCGCCATCACCCCGCGCCCCCATTACCCCGCCGATGGGCGCAAACAGTTCGGCCTGTATTCGTCGCCGCCCGAGCTGCACGCCCAGATCGAAGAGCAGATCGGCGAGTTTCCGTTTCCCGGTTTCTGGGGGCCAGCGGCAGGTATTCGCTCCAGCCGCTGGATCGTCGATTGCGCCATCGCCGAATTCCAGATCAATCGGCCGCACCTGCAATTGATCTACCTGCCTCACTTGGACTACAGCCTGCAACGCGTGGGCCCCGACCACCCCTCGATTGCCGATGAAGTGCGCGCCATCGACCTGGAAGTCGGGCGTTTGCTGGCATTTGCCGAGGATCAGGGGGCGGCGGTGATGGTGCTCTCCGAGTACGGCATCGAAGCGGTCGAGCAGTCGATTTCGATCAACCGTGTGCTGCGCAGCGAAGGCCTGTTGCAGGTGCGCCAGTCCCTCAGTTGGGAGCTGCTCGACGCCGGTGCCAGTGCGGCGTTCGCGGTGGCCGACCATCAAATCGCGCATGTCTATGTGAAGCAGGCGCAGGACATTCCCCACGTCAAAGCGCTGTTGCAGCGCCAGCCGGGCATTGAGCAGGTGCTGGATAAAACCGAACAATGCGCCTGGCAACTGGACCACCCGCGCAGCGGTGAGCTGGTGGCGGTGGCCGCCGCCGGGTATTGGTTCGATTACTACTACTGGCTGGATGATCGCAAGGCACCGGACTTCGCGCGCACCGTGGACATCCACCGCAAGCCCGGCTACGACCCGCTGGAGCTGTTTGTCGATCCGGCCATCCGCTTCCCCCGGCTGAAAGTGGCGCGCCGCCTGCTGCAGAAAAAACTCGGCTTTCGCTACTACATGGACCTGATCCCGCTGGACACCCGCCTGGTCCGTGGCAGCCATGGCCGCCTGCCGAGCAGCGTGCAGGACGGCCCGTTGCTGATCACCAATTGCGACCTGGCGTTGCCGCAGCAGCTTGCGGCGACGGCAGTCAAGCAACTGCTCCTGGAACACTTCCTGGGGCGCCCACACACCAAACTGGCCACAGCCAAGGAGCTTCCATGCGGCGAGCCTTATCAATCACTGTCCTGAGTGCACTGGCCGGATTGGCCCAGGCCCAGGCCCCCAGCACCTTCGATTGCAGCAACTTCCTGCAGTTTGGAGGCAACCTCAATGCCACCCGAACCCTCTTCACCCAAAGCCCCGAGACCCTGGCCTGGAACTGGTTCGCCTGCCTCAACCAACCCACGGCCGCCCAAAGCCCGGACCGGGTCTGGGAAACCCTGAAACCGTCAGACCAGGTCTACCTGAAAAACGGTGCCCAACCGCTGCCGTACGCCCAGCGCGTGCCGGTACCCGCCGCCGTGCTCACGCAGGCCAAAGCGCTGGGCATGAACACCAGCCGTCTGTTTCACAACCTCAACGCCACGCAGCAGGTGGACGGGCTGATCCTGCAAATGGGCGGCCAGGTGCCGGCAGCCGAGAAAGGCCAGGCCGTGCGCTTTCAGCTGTTGATGGGCCAGGACACGTTCAATTACATCGTCCAGCAGAACGTCTACAACGTGAACGGTCAGGCGGCGCTGACCAGCGACCTGAACTTCCCCTCCACCGCCTGGGAGCTCAAGGCCGCCTGGCTGTGGATCGGCAGCGACGCCACCTATCAACAGCAACTGGCCAACGACGGTTACTACATCGCCCAGGCCTACTACCAGCAAGGCGATACGTACCAGGTGGGCTACGCCGCGTTGAGCGGTTTGCACGTGATCAACAAGCTGAACCCCAACTGGGTCTGGACCACCTTTGAAAACGTCAACAACAGCAAGTACACAGTGACCAACGCGACGCCGGCCACGCCCATGACCAACAGCACCGGCCCGACTGCGGCGGCGCAACCGGTGAACAGCAGTTTCCAGGCCGCCAACCCGACGCTGGCGCAGTACGAGTTGATCGGCGTGCAGTCGGAAACCAACCCCACCCTGCTGGCCAACTCCCAACTGGAGTCGGCGTTCCAGAGCGAATCATCGTGTTTTGCCTGCCACGGCACGGCGGCGTACTCACCCAAGCAGGGCTACTTCAATTTCGCCCTGAAGCAACAGGGCGGCATCGTCTACCCCACCGCCGAGTTGCCGGCCGCCGAGTTCGTCGGTTACCACAAACTGGACTTTGTCTGGTCGCTCAAACGCGCCCAGTGGCAACGTTAAGGAGCCTGACATGAGCGTATTGAATTTTCCTCGGATCTACGTCAAAGGCCACATGTTCTGGAACCCGCCAACGGCCAATAACAACGACATGTTCCCGGTGTATGACGCGGTGAAGATGCAGATGAACTGGCCGTTCCTGGAGTCCTTTGGCATTACGCCACTCAATGCGGCCAGCACACTGCTGCCCTGGACGATTGCGCCGCTGCCGGTCAACCAGATTCCTGACTATGTGCTGCAAGTACCGGGCAATGCCCCACAAGTGACCACGCCGATGATCCCCGGCGAATGGAACCTGTTCGGTGACAATGCTTGCGGCACCGTGAGCTATCAGCAGACCCAATCGGTGATCAGTGGCGGTGAACTGCCTGGTGGCGGTTACGTTGCCACTGACTCGCTGATCAACCAGCCCTACCAACTGGTGGGCAACCCCTTTGGCGGCGCAGGCCCTACGGCGGCGCGTTTTGTCGACGTGAGCCCGTGGCAGAACACCTTCACCGCGCTGTACTTCGACAAGCTGGTACTGGGCACTCCGCAATGCGGCCTGACCCTGAACCGCGAGCACCGTATGCTCGACCGATTGCTGAACTTCAACTGGGCGGGCCTCGGCGGCCTGAGCTACGTCACCACGACCTGGCAGACGTGCTTCCCGAAAGAAAACCTGGCATGGGCGGTGGGCGACTCGGCGCTGCTGCAAAACCTGCAAGCGCAGATGCAGCAACAGAACGCCAAGGGCCTGATGTTCCGTTTTACCACCTACCTCACGTGCTACGACAAGAACGGCATCCTCAACGACTTCCCGCCCATCGACACCCACTCCTCCACCCCGGAAGCGCTGGCCAAGGTGCAAGCCATGTACCAGCAGGGGCTGGACAACGTCGGCGATATTTTCTTCAACCCGGCCTACAGCCGCACGGTCGGCACCCTCGGCCTGTGGTTCGAGGATGAGTTCCCCACCGCACCTGCCGGCATGCGCCTGGTGCCGGCCGCCAAAGTGCCGATTCACATCACCCCAGGGGACAGCCCAAAACAGGTACAGCTCGGCGTGACCTCGGCGCAGATCCATGGCAACACCTTGTCGCTGGACCTGGGCAACACGTTTCCGTTCTATCCGGTCGACAAAAGCGCCCCAATCCCTGTGGCCGCCAAGTACCTGGCGGGCGACTATGCGATTGGCATCCGCCAGGGCACGCAGTTCAACGAATTGGCCCGCTTCGGCTATGCCGATTACCAACAGGCACAGTTCGACAAGCGCTCGGGCATCCTCGACCTGCCCTTCACCGTGGCCGCGCAGACCCTGCTGCAAAACGGCACGCTGGAACTGCAGTTGCAGGGTAGCCCGAATGTGGTCGCCGCGACCCAGCAACGATGGACCGCCGAGGTGGTGGAGAGTGGCAGTTTCATCGATGTAGGCGCCACCCAGACGCTGCAGATCATGGTGCAATGCGACGGCCAGCCGGCACCGAAGGGAACCACGTTGTGGATCGCGGAATACGGCAATGCCTACATGCTGTGCACCACCGACTACTACCTGGCGTTCAACAACTCGGCCGACTTCAAGCTGTTCGACAGCTTCCCTCCCACGTTCCTGCAAAACACCGCTAACCTGCCGCAATTCAACGGCGTTGCCCCGCTGCTTGGCCAAGTGACCGAAGGCACCGGCCGCCAGTTGGTGTCCATACGGCTGGCCGACACCAATGCCACATCCGTGCCCGTGACGTATCAGGAATACTTGAAGACACCTGCATCTGTCGCCCTGAGCCCGACGCTGGAGTTCGCCAACCCGATCAACCGGCAAGGCACGCTGCGTGACGCGTCCAACAGTGTCGTGCAATACAGCGTGACCCAGATACAGACCGACGACCAAGGTATCGCCTACCTCACGGTCACGGGGAAAGCGGCGGGGTTTCCGACCCTGCGTTTCTTTGTGCAAGAGGGTCAGCAAGCGCCGGATATCCCGTTCAGCTTCGCGCTCACCCAGGCCTACACAGACTTCCTCGCACCGCTGCGGGTGTTGCCGCTGGAGCCCGAGTTACAGAAAAACTTCGTCGATACCTGGAACCGCGTGTACCAGCGCGAGGACGCCGGCGTGGTGATCTGGGAAACGTTCATCTTCCCCTTCATCCTCAAACCCTATTACTACCTCTACCCGATCATGAACAAGTTCATGCCGCTCAATTCCCTGACTCGGATCGAAGGCGCCATCGACCAATTGATCGTGCTGATCAGCAAGGAGTACCAGGAAGAAAGCACCCTGGCGATGCCCATCACCCGCGACATGCCGCAAAGCCGTCGCGCCGTGCTGGAGCTGTGGGCGCAGGCCTTGGTGAAACGCAATTACCCACCCGTGCCGCTCAGCATGAGCGACTACCAATAACGCTGTAACGCCAGGACCACCGGGTGACGCCTGCGTCACCCGGCACTGCACAGGAGTGTCATATGAACGCCAACTTCTTGCGTCGATTCTTGCTGCTGGTGCTGCTGCTCAGCCCCGCAGCGTTTGCTGCCAGTGACAGCGGCGCGGTGTACTTCACCAACGGGGTGCACAACACCGAAGGCTGCAACAAGAAAAATGGCAACTGCATCGCCAAGCGCACCGCCAGCGACCCATCCGACCCGTTCTTCCCGGCACAATGGATCAGCGACTGGACGATGTACCGGGTGATCCACAACTACCAGAAAAACCCGCCGCCCTACAGTGACCCACCTTCCACCCTGACGCCGGCCGACTACACCGTGTCCAAGGGCACCAGCTACTACGACACCACCTATATCCCGGCGGACGGCGACGGTTACGGCGCGATGATGGAGCACTACGAGAAGTACTGCCTGCCGATCTTCCCGATAGAGGACAACAACTACACCTGCACCTTCGTGTCCCTGGGCAACAAGGCGTACTTCCTCACTTATCCGGAAGACCGCCCGAAAGACATGCCGGCCTGCTGCATGTTCTCGCCGATGAACCATCCGCCACGGCAGAGCTTCATCGAGCACCTGCCCTATAGCGCCGAGCGCAGCAAACACCTGGGCGGCAGCCTGCAAGCCTATGCCATGGACTTGAAGTCTCCCGCAGGGCCGATCCTGTTTGGCTACGCCTTCAACAAACAACCGACCGGCAGCCCGCCCTACCGGCAGCCGCAGTCGTTCTTTTTCTCGGGGGATACCAGCGTCGCCAACGCGCCCATCGTGAGCCAGAACTACACCAACTTTCGCATCGCCACCCCCGACCCGAAGGACACCTGGGACCAGGTGGCCGACATGTGCCCGGCGAACCCGCCGCCCTGCCAGCTGTTCGTGCCACCGGCAGGCGTGAGCAACGGCCACAAGGCGCAATGGAACCAGCTCATGCAACCCTGACCCCGACATCAAAGGAAGGATCCGCCATGAAAACCCTCGTGTGTTTTTCCATGCTGTTACTGGGGCTGGCAGGCCTGCCGGCCCAGGCCAGGCAGGCGACCCAGCCGTCGGCCCTGGCCACGTCGCTGAGTTGCCAACTGCCCGGCGCCGCGCCGGCTGCTGGCGCCGGCCAGACACCGTTTGATGAATACAGCTGGCAGCTGTTTGTCGCCTTGAACTGGCCGGCCAAGGACGGCCAACGCGGCAGCCCCGACTGCACCAAACAGCCCGGTGGCAGCGGTTATACCGTGTGGCAAACCTACAAGAGCGTGGAGGAAATCTTCCTGCCGAATGCGGCCAACCCCGGCCCCTGGAACAGCGTGCTGACCGCCAGGAGCCTGGGCCTGATCAATATCGCCGCGCTGAAAAACACCAGCCTGCAGAACCACGTCGACCAGGCCATCGGCGGCTGGCTGATCGACCAGGCGGGCAACCCGACCTACTACGACATTGCTGCCAACGAGACCTCCTATAACTACATCGTCGCCAACAACTTCTACAACGCGGACGTGGTGTCCAACGCCAGCAGCATCAAGTTCCCCAACGGGGTCATCGAGGTCAAATCCAGCTGGCGCATCCTCACGTCCAAGGACAATGCCAGCCGCTACCTGAACATGATCGCGCAGGTGACCACGTTCGACGCCCAAGGCAAGCCCAACGGAGTCGCCCAGCAACTCCTGGGGCTGGTGGGGCTGCACATCATCACCAAGCCCGTCGGTTACCCGCAGTGGGTGTGGTCGACCTTCGAGCAAATCGACAATGTGCCGGCCGACCTATCAACCAACGGCAGCTACTACGACCCGGCCGCCACCACCGTCAACCAATCGCCGTGCAACTGGAACACCCAAGGGGCGCATCCGGTGTGCGTGCCGGTGAACGGCACCACGTTCCAGACACCCGACCCGCTGACCCGTGTCACTGCCATTGATAGCGCCACCGACACGGTCAACGCCACCTACCGCGCCGACCCTGGCCTGCAAAACAGCCCGTTGAAGTACTACAAGCTGATCACCACCCAGCGGCCGCTCAACCCCAACATGATCGGCAACCCGATGGGCACGCCCACCCCCACGCTGTCAGCCAACGTGACCATGGAAAGCTATATCCAGCCCACCAGCAGTTGCATGGCGTGCCATTCGATGGCGACGCCGCCCAAGAGCGCGATCAAGTCCGACTACTCCTACCTGTTCAAATTCGCCCAAACACCGGGCGCCACCCCTTCCCAGATCAAGGAATAGATCATGAGTATCCTCAACGGACCCCGCCTGAATTTCTGGGGCGGTATCACCACCGACGTCAGCGTGTCGAACAACACCCCGTGCCTGCCCCAGAACGCGGACAACGGTTGGCCGGTGTTTGACCTGGCGCGTTCTATCGTGGCCCCCCAGGCCGAGGCTTACAGCGATGACGAACTGAACGCCATGATCGATACCCCGAGTGCGGTGCGCTATACCCTCGGCGGCTGGAACCACTTCGGAGACCATCAGGTCTTCATGGAAAACGCCCTGGTCAGCTCCCAGGGCAGCCCGGGCAGCGTCAGCACCAGCGGTGACCTCGTTGGCCAGCCGATCGGCCTGCTTGGATCGGTGGACCCGGTTACCGGCCAGGGGCCTTTCACCGGTCCGATGATGGTAGACCTGGACCCGACAGCGTCGACCACCACCCAGATCTTCGTCGGCGGCCTGCAAATAGGCACCGATGACGACCTCCAGTTACTGATTCACTGCAACACCGTGTGCAGCAGTTTCGACGTGCAGACCCGGGTGCTGAAGCCAAACACCATGGACGCACCCGGCTCGTTCCATGCCAGCGGTACGTTCCAGCTGACGTTCCCGCTGAGTAGCATTGTCCAATGGAACCGCAACAGCGCGGGCCTCAAATCGATCATCGAGGCACCCGGGGCGACGGGGATCGTGCTGCGCTTCGTGATGTTCGAAATGTGCCCCAAGATGACCACGGCCGAACTGAACGCCGACTATGCGGCCAACAAAAATGACCCCAACCCGAGTATCGGCCGGGTCATCGGCACACTGGCACCGGCGTTTGCCAATGAGCCGTTGAACTGTCAACCCGGTCGCCAATTGATCAACCAGGACACGGACAATGCCGCCTATGCGGAGCTTGCCAGCAACGGCCTGCTGAGCATCGACATGGTCAACCTCATCCCCAAGCAAACCTTCCGCGCTGACCGTACCGACATCACCAGCCCCATCGGGCCGAATGCGAATTACGGCCCTGTCAGCATTACCGCTGGCACCACTCAGCTCACCACGCTCGACCCAACGAGCAGCCCACTGGTTGACTACTACGTGTATGGCGGCATCGTCGACCTGCCCCTGAGTGCCACCCAGCAGCAAGCTGCGCAGACGTCGGCCCTGGCGGTCAATGCCCCGGGTACCGTCGATGATTCGACCCTGCAGGCCCTCGAATCGGAGTACCGGGTGTACGGCGATCTGCGTAACGTCTACCTAGAGGACTACCCTGACGGCCTGTCGATCACGTTGCAGGTTCGCTACCTGGGCGGTCCGGTGCCCGCTGCCACAGCGATCAGTATTGAACAATCGCCACCGGCGCTGTACACCGCCCCGCAGGACTACGAGTTTCTCGATTTCCCCGCCACGCTGACGGTGGAGGCCGGCCAACGCTCGATCAGTGTCCCTGTGACCCTCAAGCCGGGCAGCGAAGCCCAGGCGGGTTTCGTCGCGTTGAACTGCACCGCCAACGGGCTCGACAGCAGTGGCTACTTCACCAGCTTTCGCAAATACGCCCAGACCGACTTCGGTATCCCGGCCGGTACGCTCATCACCTGGGACATGGTCTACCCCCGCGTCCTGCGTTTTCACTACCTGGCCTTCCCGGCCATGTCGCGCTACGTCGCATTGAACAAGCCGGATGCGGTCATGGGCGCGAAAAACGCGATCCTCGCGCGCATCGCGGATGTGTACAAAGGCACCACGCTGTACATGCCGGTGGTGCGTTCGATGTCGCCGTCACAGCGCGCCCTGTTGAGTGCCTACCTCACCCAAACCCCTTGGCAACCGCCGCAGTAGGAGGACACCGCCATGACGCTACGTATACCCGCGCAGCCCAGCGAAACCCTGCGCCCCAGCACGCTGATCGCCGAAGGCCTGCTCAACCCCCGTGGCCTGTGCCTGCAACCCGACGGCAGCCTGTTGCTGGCCGAGGCCGGCTCGGGCTTGCCGGACCAGACCTTCAGTGGCCGCATCAGCCTGTTGCACCCCGACCCTGAACGACCCGGCGCCTACCTTCCGGGGGAGCCCCTGGCCCAGGGCTTTCGTGCGATGAACATGCAGGCGCGCATGCTGCGCGATGAAATCATGGGCCTGTCGGACATTGCCTGCGGTGGCGGGCGTTGCCTGGCCAGCCAGACCGATTACATAGGCGGTTCCAAGTTGCTCGACCTGCAATACAGCCCGCCCGAACCGGTGTACCACAGCCGGGGCAACCTGAATGCGCTGTGCTACCACCCGACCCGACGCAGTTGGCTGGCGGTCAAGCCCGATACCAACCAGCTGGTGGAATTCGGCGACGGTGAAGACGAGTGTGTGCGGGTGCAACTGCCTGGCCTGGACCAGGGCCAGGAAGCGGTGCCCGTCACCCTCGTGTATGAGCCGCAGACCGACGCGGTGTTGATCAGCCTGTTCTCCGGTGAACTGCACGGCGATCCGGCCCGCAAGGGCATCGACTTTGCCGACCACGCCGGCCAGGTGATCCGGGTACACCCGGCCAGCGGGCAGATCGAGGTGCTGATCAGCGGCCTGCAACTGCCCACCGGCCTGGCATTGTGCGCCAACGGCCATGTGCTGGTGCTGGAGCTGTGCAGCCACCTGCAACAACCGTTGCCGCCTGACTGGAACGGCGAAACCCTGCATGGCGGCTTTACCCGATTCTCGGGGCGCCTGCTCGACTGCGACCTGCACAACGGTGACGTGAAGGTGCTGGCACGTGGGCTGGATACACCGTCCAACCTGTGCCTGGTGCCCGGTGGAGTGGTGGTGAGTGAAGGCATGGGATTGACGGGCCGGCCATTACCGACCCCGGATGGCAACGTTGTGCCATTAACCGGAAGACTGCGCCGCATCGACCTCTGATTGTAGTGAGCGGGCTTGCCCCGCGCGGCGGTGTGTCAGCCGAATACAAGGCGCCAGGCAGACCGCAGCCCGCGCCGTGGTGTGTCATGTAATGTGATGTGCCTGATACGCCGCCGCGCGGGGCAAGCCCGCTCACTACAAGGTAATTGATAATAAAAATATGTGATTTTATAAAAACATAAAATCACATTAATTAATAATTAGCTTATTCCAAAAAAGACTTTCACTCGAGTTTCTTATAGTAATACTTTCATGTCACACCGTTTCCCAGCTGCACCCGCACCAAGGGCCAGTGCCAATCCTGATGGATTACTCCTGACATGCCCGATCTCGCACGCCCTCTCCCCACCCGTAAATTCCACCTGTCACTGCTGACCAGCTCCCTGTTGCTCGCGGCCCCGCTGCCGTTTGCCGAGGCGGCCACCGAAGACGCCAAGCTCGACACCGTCACCGTGATCTCCACCGGCCTGCGTGGCCAGGAACGCACCGTGGCTGACAGCCCGGCACCGATTGATGTGATCAACAGCGAGCAACTGCTCAAGACCGGCCGCGCTGAACTCTCCGAAGCCATCGCCAAGCTGCTGCCGTCCTTCAACTTCGGCACCAACATTGCCGGCTACAACTCGGTGACCCGCCCGCTGAGCAACCGCAGCCTGGGCCCGGCCTACACCTTGGTGCTGGTCAACGGCAAACGCCGCCATAACGGCGCGACCGGCCAGCGCGGTTCCATCGATAACAGCGGCGCGAATGCCGTGGACATCGACTTGATCCCGGTCAGCGCGGTGGACCATATCGAAGTGCTCAAGGACAGCGCCGCCGCCCAGTACGGCTCGGATGCCGTGGCCGGGGTGATCAACATCATCCTCAAGTCCGAGGCCAGCGGCGGGCACCTGGAAAGCAGCTACGGCCAGTTGTATTCCGGCCAGGGCGAAACCATCAAGGTGGCCGGCGACCAGGGCTTCAAACTGGGTGACCGGGGCTTTTTCCATTTCTCGGCCGACGCCCGCAAACGCGGTGCCGCCTCGTGGAACGACAAGGCCGACAACACCGTGCGCGCCTTCAGCGACCCGGCCAAGGAAGCGGCCTGGGACCGCGTGGCGATCAAGAACGGCGATCCCGACCTCAAGGCGTTCAACCTGGCCTACAACGCCGAACTGCCGCTGGAGGACGTGACGCTGTACTCGTTTTCCACCTACGGCGAACGCGACGCCGAGGCCGCCAACTACTTCCGCCTGCCCACCGGCACGGCGGCAGTGCCCGAGGTGTTCCCCAATGGCTACTTCCCGCTGAACAACATCAAGGACCGGGACTACCAGTTCCTGTTCGGCGGCAAAGGCGAACTCGCCGACTGGAACTGGGACTTGAGCACCACCTACGGGCGCAACACCGTGCACCATTCCAGTGACCTGAATATCAACCCGTCACTGGGCACGGCATCGCCGACCCAGTTCGACAACCTGGCCACCTTCCGTTTTGACCAGTGGGTGAACAACCTCGATTTCACCCGCCGCTACGACAGCCTGTTCAACCTGACGCCACCGGTGCAGGTGTCGGCCGGCCTGGAACATCGCTGGGAGCGTTTCAGCACCTTTGCCGGCGAGCCCGACGCGTATATCACCGGCACTTACCCCGCCGCCTCGGGCGCGCAGGCGGCGGTGACGATTCGCCCGGAAGATGAGGTCAACCTGGTCCGCAACAACTATGCGGGCTACCTTGACCTGGGTTTCGACCTGACCGAGCGCTGGTTCCTCGATGTGGCCGGGCGCATCGAGCATTACGACGATGACTCAGGCAACACCTTCGGCCTGAAAGTGAACTCACGCTATGAACTGACCGACACCGTGGCCGTGCGCGGCACCGTCGGCACCGGGTTTCGCGCGCCATCGCTGACGCAGATCGGCTACACCGTCGCCGACAACCGGGTGGCCATCGACGCCAACGGCAACGTGGTGCCCGCTGTCACCCGCCTGACGCCGTCGGGCAGCAACCTGGCCAAGGCCCTCGGCGGTGATGACCTCAAGCCGGAGAAGTCACGCAACCTGGGGCTGGGCCTGACCTGGGAGCCCGCACCCCGCACCAGCATCACCGCCGACGCCTACCTCATCGACATCGATGACCGCATCGCCCTGACCAGCAACATCTACGACCGTGGCAACGGCGTGATCAACAACATCCTCACCGCCCAAGGCGTGCCGAGCGGCACCTGGGTCAACTACTACACCAATGCCTTCGACACCCGCACCAAGGGCCTGGACGTGGTCGCCGACCACACCACGCCGCTGGATGCCTGGGGGTCAGTGCGCTGGAGCCTGGGCTTCAACTGGAACAAGACCACCATCGAAGGCACCCGCGACACTCCCGGCGCGCTCGCCAACTCCGGCGTCACTTTGGTGGGCCGCGATCGCGAGGGCGACCTGACTGATGCCACCCCCAAGACCAAGTGGATTCTGGGTGCTAATTGGAAGGTCGATGACCTGGCGGTCAACCTGCAAACCAGCCGCTACGGCGCGGTGAAGACCCTGGCGGTCAACCCCACGGGCGACCGCAGCTTCGGCGCCAAATGGATCACCGACCTGGACGTCAGCTACACCTTCGTCGACCACCTCACCGTGAGCGTCGGCGGCACCAATATCTTCGACGTGCGCCCCGACCGGCACGCCGTGTACAGCAACCTGGGCCTGGCGCCGTATGGCAACCCGCCGTTCTATCCGGGCGGCGGCTATTGGTACACCAAGCTGGCCTACGACTTCTAAGCGCAATCGCCACGTGAGGGCATCCCTTTGACGAGATCCACTGTACCGAGCCGCCTGCTGGCGTCCTGCGCCTTGGCACTGAGCCTGGTGGGCTGCTCACCTTCGGGTGACCAGGCCCAGGCCAGCAAAACCCTGAGCATCGCGTTTTTTGGCGACAACACCACGTTGGTCAGCGTCGATCCATTCCAGGTCTACTGGCTGGAACACCGGGTGCTGCTGCGCAATGTCGCCGAGTCCCTGACCGACCAAGACCCGCAGAGCGGCAAGATCATCCCCTGGCTGGCCAAAAGCTGGGAGGTGAGCGACGACGCCCTGACCTACACCTTCCACCTGCGCACGGACGTGACCTTCAGCAATGGCGAACGCTTCGATGCCAAGGCGGTGAAAACCGCCTTCGACAGCGACAAGGCCCTGGCCACCGAGCTGCCGGCGACGTTCGGCGCGACCTACCTGGCGGGCTACGACCACGCCGAAGTGGTTGATGACTTCACCGTCAAACTGGTGCTGGCCAAGCCCAACGCGGGGTTCCTGCAAGCCACCTCCACCACCAACCTGTCGATCCTGGCGCCCGCCTCCTATGCCCTCAGCGCCAAGGAGCGCTCCCTGGGCAAGATCATCGGTACAGGGCCCTTCGTGCTCGCCAGCTACACCCCCGAAGTCGGCGCGCACCTGACCAAACGCAAGGGCTACGCCTGGGCGTCGGCCAACATGAAGAACCAGGGTGAAGCCCATCTGGATGCGGTGGACGTGAGCTACATCCCCGAAGAGAGCGTGCGCAACGGCCTGTTCCTGCAAGGCAAGGCTGACATCCTGTGGCCGCGCAACCCGTTTTCCGAAGTCGACCTCAAGCTGTTCCAGTCCAAGGGCGCGACCATCCAGAGCCGTTCGCTGCCGGGCCCGGCGCTCAACCTGTACCCCAACACCCGGGGCGAACGCCTGCTCGCCGACAAGCAAGTGCGCCTGGCCGTGCAAAAAGCCATCGACCGCAAGAGCTACGCCAGCACCGTGTACAACGCCGAATTCCCGGTGGTGGACGGCATCTTTGACGTGACCACGCCCTACTTCAAAAGCCAGGGCGCCAAACTGGCCTACGACCCCCAAGGTGCCGAACAGCTGCTGGACGCGGCCGGCTGGGCCAAGGGTGCCGACGGCTACCGCCAGAAGAACGGCAAGCGCCTGAGCCTGAGCTATAACATCAGCCCCGCCGAAACCGCCGGCGATGTGCTGATCCAGGACCAACTGCGCAAGGTCGGGATCGACCTGAAGCTCAGCGTGGTCACGCGGGCCGAGTGGATCGCCAACAACTCATCGGGCAACTATGACCTGTCGATCAACTACATGACCCGCGCCGACCCGATCATCCTGCAAACCATCCTCGACCCGCGCACCGCCAACAGCGCGACTCTGGCCACCAACATTTACGAGCCCCAGGTGCTCGACAAGGCCAAGGGCTTGTTCGATGCCGGCATTACGGCCACCCAAAGCTCGCAACGCGCTGCGGCCTACGGTGACTTGCAGGATTTGCTGATCGACGAAGGCGCGGCGTTCCCGGTGTACGAACGCGTGTGGCAGGCCGCGACGTCGCCACGCGTGAAAAACTTCCAGTGGACCGCCGAGGGCTTTGCGCTGCTGGGTGATATCGAGGTCGGCCAGCCATGACCCGCTACCTGATCGGCCGCGTGGGCCAGGCCATGCTGGTGTTGTGGGGAGCTTATAGCATCACCTACTTCATCCTCTATCTGCTGCCGGGTGACACGCTGTCCATCATGCTCAGCGCGTCGGGCATGGAAGCCGACGCGCTGTCGGTGGAAGACCTGGCCAAGGCCCGCGCCTATTACGGCCTGGACAAAGGCGTGTTCGAGCAGTACTTCAACCTGCTGCTGGGCGCCTTGCACGGGGATTTCGGCCAGTCGCTGTCGCTGAATCGCCCGGTGGCCGAACTGCTCGCCGAACGCCTGCCGCAGACGCTGTCCCTGGCAGGCCTGGCGATTGTGTTGTCGCTGGTCGGCGGCATCGGGCTGGCTTACCTGGCGGCGTATGTGCGCTGGCGGCCGTTGAAAGTGGCGTTGGCGCGGCTGCCGTCGTTGGGGTTTTCGGTGCCGGTGTTCTGGATGGGCTTGCTGCTGATCCAGGTCTTCGCCTTTGGCCTGGGCTGGTTCCCGGCCACCGGCAGCCGGGGGTTCGAGAGCCTGGTGCTGCCGGCGATCACCCTGGCGATTCCGAGTGCGGCGGTGTACGCGCAGGTGTTGCAGCGCAGCTTTCAGGGGGTGTGGCAGGAGTCCTACATCACCACCGCCTACGCCAAGGGTTTGAGCCGGGCTCAGGTGCAGGCACGCCACGGGTTCAAGAATGCCGCGCTGCCGATCCTCACGCTGATCGGCCTGCAGGTGGGCAACACCGTGTCCGGCGCGGTGCTGGTGGAAACCATCTTCGCCCGGTCTGGCATTGGCCGTCTGGCCCAGGAAGCGGTATTGCGCCAGGACATTCCGGTGGTACTGGCAATCGTCGCGGTGTCCGCCGCAGCCTTTGTGCTGGTGAACCTGCTGGTGGACTTGCTCTACCCCTGGCTCGACCCGCGCATCTCCCATACACCCAAGGTGTCCTAGACCATGACTATCCTCCAGCACAACCTGGGTCACACCGGTATTCCCGCGCCCCTCTGGAGACGCCGCAGCCGCCTGCAACGCGTCACCGCCGTGGTGCTGCCACTGCTGCGCCGGCCGGGGTTTACCGTGGCGTTGCTGATCGTGATATTCGCGTTGGTCGCCGCCGTGGTGCCGCAATGGCTGACGCACTTCGACCCTTACGCCACGGCCCCAATCGACAAGCTACGCGCGCCGAACCTGACTCATCTGTTCGGCACCGATGAGCTAGGCCGCGACCTGTTCACCCGGGTGGTCTACGGCGCCAGCCTGTCGGTGCAGGCCGCGTTCCTGGCGGTGGGTATCGCCCTGGTGGGCGGGCTCGGGCTGGGCATCTTCTCGGGTTTTGCCGGGGGCCGCATTGACGCGGTGATCATGCGCTTTATCGACGTGCTGCTGGCCCTGCCCGGCCTGCTGCTGGCCTTGGCCATTGTCACGGCCATCGGTTTTGGCACCGTGCCGGTGGCCATTGCGGTGGGCGTCGGCATCATCCCGGGGTTCGCCCGCACCACCCGCGCCGAAGTGCTGCGGGTCAAGACCCTGCCCTACGTGGAAGCGGCCCGCCTGGGCGGCGCCAGTTGGGCGCGGACCTTGCTGCGGCACATCCTGCCCAACGCCTGGGGACCGGTGGCGGTGCTCGCGACGCTGGACTTCGGCGCCGCGATCCTCGCCACGGCCGGCTTGAGTTTTCTTGGCTTCGGCGCGGCGCCTCCGGCAGCAGAATGGGGCACCTTGATCGCCAACGGCCGGCACTTCCTGATCACCGCCCCCTGGGTGTCCCTGCTGCCCGGCCTGTTCCTGGTGGCGGTGGTCTTCAGCCTTAACCACATTGCCCGCACGTTTGAGGAGCATCGCCGATGAGCCCCCTTCCCCTGTTGATCGATGTGCGCCAGCTCGACGTGAGCTACCACTCAGGCGGCCAGGCCAACCCGGCCGTGCGCAACCTGTCGTTTGCACTGGCCCAGGGCGAGACGGTGGCGATTGTCGGCGAGTCGGGTTCGGGCAAGTCGACCCTGGCCAATGCCATCCTCGGCCTGTTGCCGGACAACGCCCGCATCACCGACGGAGCGCTGTGGGTGGACGGCCACGATTTGACCCGCGCCAGCGACCGCCAGAAACGCCAACTGCGCGGGCGCACCATTGGCCTGGTGCCCCAGGACCCGATGGTCAGCCTGAACCCGACCTTGCGCATCGGCCAGCAGATTGCCGAGGCCGTGATCCTGGCCAAGGGGCGGCGCTACCCCGGCGTGGATGCCGACGTCGTCGAGCTGCTGCAACAGGTGGGCATCGACAAGCCGGTACTGCGCGCCCGCCAGTACCCTCACGAGCTGTCCGGGGGCATGCGCCAGCGTGTGCTGATCGCCATCGCCCTGGCCGGCAACCCGCGCCTGATCATCGCCGACGAACCCACCAGCGCGCTGGACGTCACCGTGCAACGCAAGATCCTCGACCACCTGCAACGCCTGGTGCGTGAACGCGGGATTTCCTTGTTGATCATCACCCATGACCTGGGCGTGGCCACCGACCGCGCCGACCGGATACTGGTGATGAAACAAGGCGAGTTGGTGGAGCAAGGGCCGCCGCGCCAGATTCTGCAGGCGCCCCGCCACGACTACACCCGCGCCTTGATCGCCGCCGCACCGGCCTTCGCCAGGCGCCGCGAGCCGTTGCCCAGCGTGCCTCATATCCAGGCGCCGATCCTGAGCCTGCGCAACGTGGCCAAGACGTTCAGCCTGCCGAAGGTCAAAGGTGAGGCCGCGACGTTCCTGGCGCTGGAAAACCTCAGCCTGGACGTTTACCCCGGCCAGACCCTGGCCATCGTCGGCGAATCCGGCTCGGGCAAAAGCACCGCGCTGCGCATCGCCCTGGGTCTGGAGAAACCGACCCGGGGCCGGGTCCTGTTCGAGCAGCAGGATGTGACCGACCTGAGCTGGCGTGACTTCCGCCCGCTGCGCCAGCGCATCCAGCTGGTGCAACAGAACCCATTCGCCGCCCTCGATCCGCGCTTCACGGTGTTCGACAGCATTGTGGAACCGCTGGTGTCGTTTGGACGGCTAAAGGGCGCAGCCCTGGAACAGGCCGCGCGCGAACTGATCGACCGGGTGCACTTGCCTGTCAACTTTCTCGACCGCCTGCCCCGCGAGTTGTCCGGAGGCCAATGCCAACGGGTCGCCATCGCCCGCGCACTGGCGCTCAAGCCCGACCTGCTGCTGCTCGATGAACCAGTGAGCGCGCTGGACGTGTCGGTGCAGGCGCGCATTCTTGAGTTGCTGGAAGAACTTCAACGGGAGATGGGCATGGCCTACGTGCTGGTGTCCCACGACCTGTCGGTGGTCGCCAACTTTGCGCACCGGGTGTTGGTGTTGCGCCATGGGCAGGTGGTTGAACAGGGGTCGGTGGAGCAGATTTTCAGCCACCCTACCCATGCGTACACCCGTGAACTGATTGACGCGATTCCCGGACGCCCCCGCCCGCCAGCCGAACAACCATTGCGCCCGTACGCCCTCGCTTTGTAGTGAGCGGGCTTGCCCCGCGCGACAGTGTGTCAGTCGCATCGGGGTTACCTGACACACCGCCGCGCGGGGCAAGCCCGCTCACTACAGTCTCAGGCATGACCACCGCCCAGGACCAGGAACAGGTTGACGGTCTCCTGGTACCTGTTTCCACGGGCTTGCACCCACCTCAGTTGCGCCAGTTGTTGAGTGCGCTGGGCCTGCACCACTTGCAGCAGGCCAGCGCTGCCCACGTGATACGCCTGTTGGGTCAGGCGCAGCGCAGCAGTCTCCGAGTCGAGGGCCTGTTGCTCGGCACGTGCCTCATCCGCGGCGTTTTGCAGGCCGTGGAGGCTGACGGCGACCTGCTGGAACGCACGCAACACCGTCTGCTGATACGCCGCAAATGCGCCCTGATAGGCGTCTTCGGCCGCCCGTTGGCGCGCCGATAACGTGCCGCCATGGAACACCGGGCCGGCCAGCCCGCCGAGCAGGTTCCAGGCAGAGCTGGCGGGGCCGGAAAACAAGGCTTCGTCACTCAGGCTGGCGCTCAGGGTCAGGTGCGGGTACAGGTCTGCCGTGGTCACCCCGACCCAGGCGTTGGCCGCCTGCAAACGGGCCTCGGCAGCCCGGATATCCGGGCGCAGGCGCACCAGCTCGGAAGGGACGGCCACCGGGACATGCTCGGGCAGTTGGAGGGAGGCCAAGTCAAAGTCCGGTGCGGTCCAGCGCGTTTCGGTGGCACCGACCAGTGTGGTCAACGCGCCGCGATTGACCGCCAACGTCTGGGCCAGCACCGGCAGGCGTGCGCGGTCTCGGTCGAGCTGGCTTTGCGCCAAACTCACATCCAGGGTTGAAGCCACGCCAGCCTTGGCCGCCTGTTTCACGCGGTCGAGGGTCTGCTGATCGGCCTCGATCACCGAAGTGATGGCCTGCACCTGCCCGTTCAGCACGGCCATGCGCAGCGCGGCGCCCACGCTGTTGCCGGCGACTTCCAGGCGCGCTGCTTTCAGTGCCTGTTGTTCTACCTGCACATTGGCCGAGGCCATTTCCACTTGACGCCGCTCGCCGCCGAACAGGTCCAGGTCATAGGTCGCGCTCAGCCCGCCGCCATAGGCCGAGAACAACGGGAAGTCTTCGGCCTGTGGCCCGAACGCCGTGGCGCCGACCTTGGTCCGACCCGCACTGGCGCCGGCATCGACCTGCGGTAATCGCCCACCGTCGGCCATCGCCACGCCTTCCCGGGCTTTGGCGAGGTTGGCGCGGGCGATCACCAGCGATCCGTTCTGCGCCAGGGCGCGGTCGACGGTGCGGTTGAGGTCGGGGGAGCCCAGCAAGGTCCACCAATCTTCACGCAGCGCTTGGCCTTCATTGAGTTGCGCTTCCTGCCGAGGATCGGCGAGGTAGTGTTGCTCTTCGGGTGGCTGGGGCGCCGAGTAATCCGGGCCGACCGTGCAGCCGGCCAGCGCCAGGCTTAACAGCAACAGGGTGAAGGGTGTGAAGGAAGTATTCATGTCAGTGCGCCTCGCCGGTGTTGCCGGTTCTGGTTTTTTTCAGCAAAAGCACGGCGAGGAAAGCAAGCCCCAACAACGCACTCTGCAAAATGATGGTGTCGCTGAACGCGAGGATCGACGCCTCGCGGCGGATCAACCGGCCCACCTCGACGATGGCCTGGTGCCGCGCCAGTTCCGGGTCGCTGATGCCGCGCGCAAGAAACCACTGGGTCAACGCATCGAGCCGTTGTCGGGTGGCGTCATTGAGCAACGACACCTGCGGGGTGATCACGTCGGAGTGGTACTTGCCGCGGTTGCTCATGAAGGTCTGCAACACCGCAATGCCGATGGCGCCGCCGAGGTTGCGGGTCATATTGAACAGCGCGGCGGCGGAGCCTGCGTGTTCGCGCTCGATCCCCGCCACGGCGATGGCCGACAGTGGCGTCATCACCAGCACCTGGCCCAGGGCGCGGATCAGGCTGGAGGCGATGAACTGCGGGCCGGCAAAACTCATCGACAGGTGGGTGGCCAGCAAGCTGCCGCCGATCAGGATCAGGTACCCCACCGCCACCAGCTTGCGCGGGTCGAAACGCCGCATCAGCGCGGGCACCAGCGGCAGCATCAGCAATTGCGGGATGCCGATCCAGATCAGCACATAGCCAACCTGCTCGGAGTTGTAGCCATGGATACGCGCCAGGTACAGCGGAATGATGTACACCCAGGTGTACATCGACAGGCCAAAGAAGAAGTTGGCCATGGTGCCCAGGCCGAAGTTGCGCCGCGCCAGCAGGCGCAATTGCAGCAGCGGATTGCGCCGACGCAGTTGCACGCACACAAACACGCTCAGGGCCACCGCTGCGATCACACTCAGGCGCACGATAAAGGGCGAGCCGAACCAGTCGTCTTTCTCGCCCTCCTCCAGCACCGTTTCCAGGCAACCCAGGCCAATCGCAATGCTGAGGATGCCCCACCAGTCACCCGTGCGCAGCAGGTGCAACTGGCGCGGTTCGGCGTCCAGGGCAAACCACAACAGGCCGAGCATGATCGAGCCGGGCAGCAGGTTGACGTAGAAGATCGACTGCCAGCCGAAGGTCTGGTTGAAGTAGCCGCCGATCACCGGCCCGATGGAGGGGGCGAAGATCGCCGAGACCGAATAGATCGACAGGCCGATCGCATGCTTGGACGGCGGCAGGCGCGTCATGATGATGGAGAACGCCAAGGGAATCAGCACGCCCCCGGCGAAGCCCTGCATGGCCCGCACCACGATCATCTGCCCGAGGTTTTTGGTAAAGGCGCAGGCCACGGTGAGGATCAGGAACAGCACGGTGTTGGTCAGCAAGTACGTGCGCGTCGAGAACACCCGCGCCAGCCAGCCGCTCATGGGGATCACGATGATTTCGGCGACCAAGTAGGCGGTGGTGATCCAGCCGCCTTCATCCGAGCCGGCACCGATGGCGCCCTGGATATCGTTCAGGGACGAGCTGACTATCTGGATATTGAGGATCGCCAGGAACGCGCCGAGCGCGGCGCCGACCACCGCCACCCAGGTGCGCAGGCTCACAGGATCATGGTTCATGGCGTGGCGCCCGGGTATCGATGGCGGCGGTCACGGACATGCCGGGACGCAGGCGCCCAGCCAGTTCACCCGCGTCGTTGAACAGGATTTTCACCGGGATCCGCTGCACGATCTTGGTGAAGTTGCCCGTGGCATTGTCCGGTGGCAGCAAGCTGAATTCCGCGCCGCTGGCCGGGGCCAGGGTGTCGACGGTGGCGCTTAGATCATGGTCGGGAAAGGTGTCGACACTGACCCGCACCGACTCGCCGGGGTGCACATTGAGCAACTGGGTCTCCTTGAAGTTGGCGACCACATACACCTGTGCCAGGGGCACCAGCGCCATCAACTGGGTGCCCGGCTGGACGAATTGCCCGGTGCGCACGCTACGCGCCGCGACGGTGCCATCCACCGGCGCCACCACGCGGGTGTAGCTCAGGTTCAGTTCGGCCTGGTTACGCTGGGCTTGGGCAGCGTCCCGGCGCGCCACTGCACGCTCTCGCTGGCGGGCAAGAACATCCACGTGCTGGCGGGCACTCAGCGCAGCAGCCTGCAACCCCTCCAGGTTGGCGGTCTGCGCCTTGGCGTCGGTAGCGGCGTTATCGGCCTGTTCGTTGGAACCAAAGCCGACCCGGGCCATTGCCTGGCGTCGCGTGTCGTTGCGCCGCGACAGGCTCAACGTCGCCGAGGCAGCCGCCACGCGGGCGTCGGCCTGGCGAATCATCGACGCCTGCGGGACCACCTGGGCGTCCAGTTGCGCAACGGCCGCCGTTGCCGCAGTGACGTTGGCACGGGCGTCGTCGAGGGCGTTGCGCAGGTCGCGGTCGTCAATGGTCGCCAGCAGTTGGCCAGCCTTGACCGGCTGGTTGTCGTTGACCGGCAGCGCACTGATGTAACCGCCGACCTTGGGCGCGATCACGGTGGAATCGGCCTTGATGTAGGCGTCGTCGGTGCTTTCGATAAAGCGCCCATTGCGCCAGTAATGAAACCCTTGAAGCAGCACCAGGACGATGATTACAAAGGCGACCAGAAACAGCGCAAGGCGCGCCCATTGTTTGCGCCCAGTGGAAACAGAAGTGTCTTCGGAGTGAGAATTGAGATGGCTCACGGTGAGGCTCGCTAGATGAACAGAATCGGGCTCAAGGCTTTGCTAAGAGCGGGGTTGGTGGCAGTCTGATGAGCACGCGAGCGGCTGAATAGCCGTTAAAAAATCAAGGCATCCTTGCAAAAATAGGAAGGAAGGTATGGCGGACGAGATCAGTGACCTGCGGTTGTTCGTGCGCATCGTGGCGGCGGGCAGCCTGTCGGAGGCGGCGCGGCGCCTGCACAGTTCGCTGCCTGCCGTGAGCCGGCGCCTGGCGGGGCTGGAAAGCCACCTGGGGGTGCGGTTGATCAACCGGGGTTCACGGCATTTCAGCCTGACGGAAGAAGGCGCGCTGCTGCATGAGCGCGGGCTGTTCATTCTCGACGAGCTGGACGCGGCGGTGGCCGAAGTGGGCACACGGCTGGAGACGCCCCACGGGCATATCCGCGTAGGTGCGCCCCTGGAAATCGGCCGACGGCGAATTGCACCGCTGATTGCCGAGTTTTCCAGACGCTACCCGCGTATCACCGTAGAACTGCTGCTCTCCGATTCACCCGCCGACGTAGCGGGTGACGACTTGGATGTAGGCCTGTTGACCGACAACCCCAGCGACACCGGCATGGTCAGCCGCCGCCTGCTGTCCAGCAGCCGCGTGGTGTGCGCGTCACCTGACTACCTGGCGCAGCACGGCACGCCGCAGACGCCCCAGGACCTGCTGCACCACGACTGCCTGCGCCTGGTGCGTGGCCGGCGTATCTTTGATCGCTGGACCTTCCAGGAAAACGGCCATGGGCTGGAGGTGCAGATCAAGGGCACCCTGCTCAGCAACAACGCCGAGGTGATCCATGATTGGGCGGTGGGCGGCAGCGGCATAGTGCTCAAGGCGTTGTGGGATATTCAGGACGACCTGCGCGACGGTCGCCTGATTGCCCTGCTGGAGCCTTATGCCAACGACTACCTGTTTCTCAACGCCGTGTTCCCCAGCCGCCGCCACCTGCCGCCACGGGTACGGGTGTTTCTTGATTTTCTGGCGGATGCGCTACAGCAACAGGATGCCAACCCCGAGGGCTTGTAGTGAGCGGGCTTGCCCCGCGCCGCGGTGTGTCAGATGAACCTTAGGCGTCAGGTACACCGCGGCGCGGGGCTAGCCCGCTCACTACAAGTTGGGGGTTGGGTGGGACTTTTCGGCCTGGGCGGATAGCACTATTGCCAGCACAATCAGCGCGGCGCCGGCCAGCATCCGCGAAGACGGCGCTTCATGGAACAACCACCAGGCACAGGCAATGGCGTAGACCGGCTCCAGCGAGATGATCATGCCGGCGCTGCGTGCGTTGAGGCCTTTGAGGCTCTTGACGAACAACGCCTGGGACAGCGCCGTGCACAGCACGCCCAGGATGGCGAGGTTGAGCCAGTCTAGCGAGCCGATGCCCGGCAGGTCGGCGAGGGCAAACGGGGCCATGACCACGGCCACGGTTGTGTTTTGCCAGAACACCACCTGGACACCGTTGCGACCATCAGTGGCACGCCGGTTGGTGATCGCCAGCAGGGCAAACGAGAGTCCGGAGGCGATGCCCCACAACAGCCCGACGGTGCCCTGGTTGGCCACCTCGAACGAGGGAGTCACCAGCACCAGGCCGAAGGTCACCAGCAGCAGCAACAGCGCTTCGGCCAGGTGCGGTCGATCACGAAATACCGCCATGTCGAGCAAGGCGATGAACGCCGGGAAGCTGGCAAAACCCAAGGTGGCGACGGCAACGCCGCCCACTTTGATCGCGATGAAGAACGTCACCCAGTGCGCGGCCAGCATCAGCCCCGAAAGTCCGTAGACCAAGAGTTTCCTGAGGGTCAGGCCGCGCAGCAGCGCACGGCCTTGCAAGCGCGCAAACAGCCCCAGGGCCAGCATGGCAAAGGCCGCGCGACCAAAGGTGATGACGCTGGCGCTGGCGTGGATCAGCGCGCCAAAAATACCGGTCAGGCCAAACAGAATGGCAGTGACATGGGCAGAAGTCAGGGCAGTACGATAGGCAGTCATGAAAGGGCTTCGAGAAAACGAGCAGGGCCGTGGACTTCTTATTGTTGACCCGGTTGAAAGGAAGGCGCCCCCATCGCCGCTTGCGTGGAGCTTTGTAAAGGGGCGCCTGTTTTTTTAACTTTCGGACACGTCGATCCAGATGGTCTTGAGTTCGGTGTACTGGTCGTGGGCCCAGATGGACTTGTCACGCCCGCCGAACCCGGACTGCTTGTAGCCACCAAACGGTGTCGAGGCATCGCCTTCACCGAAGCAGTTGACGGTGACAATGCCGGCGCGGATCGCACGGGACAGCTTGATCGCGTTGCGCAGGTTGTCGGTGTACACCGACGCGGCCAGGCCGTAGATGGTGTCGTTGGCCAGGGCGATAGCCTCTTCCAGCGTGGTGAAGGTGGTGACGGTCAGCACCGGGCCGAAGATCTCCTCCTTGAACAGCACGCTGTCTGCGCCAACCCCATCGACCACTGTGGGTTGCACGTAGATGTCATCCTCGGTCTTGCCGCCGAAGACCACCTGCAGGTTCTCGTTGCCGGCCTGCACCAGGTACGAGCTGACTTTGTCGAAATGCGCCCGGCTGACCATCGAGCCCAGGCGGTTGTCCGGGTCCAGCGGGCTGCCCATCTTCCAGCCTTGCAACTGCACGCCAATGCGCTTGAGCAGCGCGTCCTTGATATCGGCGTGGACGATCAGGCGTGACGACGCCGAGCAGTTCTCGCCCATGTTCCAGAACGAGCCGTTGACGATGTGCCCCGCCACCAGGTCGAGGTCGGCCACGTCGTTCATGACCACGGCGGGGTTCTTGCCCCCCAGCTCCAGCACGATGCGCTTGAGGTTGGATTCGGCCGCGTATTGCAGGAACAGACGGCCAGTGTCGGTGGAGCCGGTGAAGCTGACCATGGTGACGTCCATGTGACGCCCTAGTGGCTCGCCCACTTCACGGCCACCACCGGACACCACGTTGAACACGCCGTCCGGGATGCCGGCCTGGGACGCCAGCTCGGCCACGCGCAGCGCCGTCAGGGTGGTTTCCTTGGCCGGCTTGACCACGATGGAACAGCCAGCGGCCAGGGACGGCGCGATTTTCCAGGCCAGCATCAGCAGCGGGAAGTTCCACGGCAGCACCAGGCCGACCACGCCGATGGCTTCGCGCACCACCAGGGTCAGCGCGTCATTGCCCACTGGCGCGGTGTTGTCGTAGATCTTGTCGATCAGCTCGGCGTGCCAGCGGATCATGTGGATGGTTTCCGGCACGTCGGTCAGCTGGCACTCACGCACCGGCTTGCCGCTGTCCAGGCTTTCGAGCACGGACAGTTCGTGGGAATGCTGCTCCAGCAGGTCGGCAAAACGCAGCAGAACTTTCTTGCGCGTGCCCGGGCTGAGGGTGTGCCAGCGCCCATCGTCAAACGCCTGCTTGGCCGAGGCCACGGCGTAGTCCACGTCGTCGCTGTTGCACGCGGTGATTTCAGCCAGCACGTCACCGGTTGCCGGGTTGGTGGTGGTAAACGTCTTGCCCGAACCCGAGGTATGGGCCGCGCCGTTGATGAAGGACGTGGTCGGGAACCGGATGTCCTGGGCAATGGCCGCGTATTCGGCGGCGCTGAGCAGATGGGTCATCATGCACCTCCGACAATGTGTGCGACGTTACGCTTGAGGTCGGTAATGACGGTCTCCAGCGCGTGTTTCTCGTTTTCGAACAGCGGTTGCAGCGGCGCACGCACGCTGCCGGTGCGCAGGCCGTTGAACGCACACCCGGCCTTGATCGCCTGGACGAATTTGCCGCCTTCGAGGAAGTCCATCAGCGGCATGAACGCGCCCATGATCCTGCGGCCTTTGTCGAAGTCTTTTTCGACCACACACGCCTCGTACAGCGCGATGTGTTCACGGGGCACGAAGTTGGAGCCGGCACACACCCAGCTGCGGGCGCCCCAGGCGAAGAACTCAAGGGCCTGGTCATCCCAGCCGCAGGACAGCGCGATGTTCGGGTATTGAGTGGCCAGGCGATGGACCTGGCCCATGTCGCCCGAGCTTTCCTTGATGGCCACGACGTTTTTCGAGGCGGACACGGCCTTGAAGTACTCGTCGCCCATGCTCACGCTCATGCGGCCCGGGTAGTTGTAGAGCATGATCGGCAAGCCCGCGGCCTGGTCCACGGCCAAGGCGTGGATGGCGTTTTCCTGTTCGGTGGGCAACGCGTACGGCGGCGAACCGACGAGGATCGCATCGGCCTTGATGGCGCGGGCAGCCTTGGCATATTCCACCGAGTCTTCGGTGCGGATGGCGCCGGTGCCGACGATCAGCGCAACGCGGTTGCCGATGACTTCCTTGGCGTGGGCCGCCAGGTCGATGCGCTCCTGGGCGGTGTGCGCGTAGTACTCGCCGGTGGAGCCACCGATAATGATGCCGTGCACCTTGGACTCAATCAGGTATTCCAGCACGTCTGCGAAGGCTGCGCTGTCGATCTGGCCAGTGGCGGTCAACGGGGTGATTGCCGGGGTGTAGATGCCTTCAAATTTCATGGGTGTCTCTCCAACTGTGAATATGAGGTTTTTTCGCTCAACTGCTTAAAGCCGCTGCGTCGCGCAAGTTCAACGCGCGTGTTTCCGGGGCCATGGCCCAGGCGGCCGCGAGGCCGACGAAGGTCACGCCGGCCGCGACGTACATGGTGTTGCCAATGCCGATCGAGGCCAGCGACAGCGGCACCAGGTAGGTGCCCACGGCGGCGCCGACCCGCGACAGCGAGGTGCCGATGCCGACGGCAAAGGCGCGGATTTCGGTGGGGAACAATTCGTTGGGGTAAACCAGCTGCAGCACTTGCGCGCCGCCGATGAACACGGCGTAGGCGCCGAACAGGCACAGCACCAGCAGCTCATGGCGGTTGGAGAATGCCGCCAGCAACAGCAGGGCAAGGCCCGACCACAGGAAACTGTGGATCAGCATGCTGCGTCGGCCGATGGTGTTGATCAGCCGTGTAGCGAGGACGCAGCCCACCACGAACAGCAGGGTGATGAACATCGAGCCGTAGGAAGCCCACTCCCCTTTCAGGTTCAGGGCTTGCAACACCTTGGGGGCAAAGGCGTACACGGCGAACACCGGGATGATCGAGCAGGACCAGAACACCGAGACAAAGAACAGCCGCTTACCGTAGCCCGAACGCAGCAGGTCGCGGAAGGTCATCTTGCGTTCGTCAGGTTGCTCGGGCAGGTCGCGCAGCGAATAGTGTGGCCCGTAGACGCGCTTGATCACCTGCTCGGCTTCGGCCTCACGCCCCTTGCTGAGCAGCCAGCGCGCGGATTCCGGAGTGCCCAGGCGCAGCACGAACAGCACCAGCCCGATCACCGAGGCGCTGGCCAGCGCATAGCGCCAGGCGTCATTGGCGCCGGTGTTGATGATGGCGTTGCCGACCACATAGGCAAACGCCGCACCGGCAAACCACAGAATGGTCAACGCCGCGAGCCGTGGGCCCCGTTGTTTCTTGGGCAGGAACTCCACCAACAAGGAAGTGGCCACCGGGTATTCAATGCCCACGGCCAAACCGATGATGAAACGGAACAAGAACAACGCCCAGGCCGATTCAACCCAGAATTGCGCCAGGGAACACACAATAAATAACGAAGGGCCAATGAAATAAACTTTCTTGCGCCCCAACTTATCGGTCAACCAGCCGCCAATAAAACCGCCGAAGAACACGCCGATCAAGGCAGACGCGGCAATCAGCCCTTGCCAGAACTCGGTCAGCGCCAGGGCGCCGGTCACCTGCATCATCGCGATGCCGATAATGCTTAATACATAACCATCGACGAATGAACCACCGCCCGAACGGGCCGTGAGCAATCGGTGAAAGTTATTGAGCGGTATATCCTCAATTGAGGCATTCGGACTTGTCATTATTATCTCCTACTTCGCTTCGTTCATTTGCCGGAGTACAACGCACACTTGAAATCCAGGCGAATGAATGCCGTCTCAATCAGAAACCGCAGTCGCGCAAACGCCTGCTGTTTTCCAATCAATAGATTAAGTTCGGTATTACGTAACTAGCGTGTTGCGGGTCAGCTTTCCTGGCCGGCGCGACTTTGTCCCCATAGCAAGTTCATGTTTACACCCGCTGAAAGCAGCGGCTCCGGTGGGTTTCTGCTCGGGCCCGGGGACGTCAACAGGAAGTCCACCAGGTGATTGCTTTTGCCCGCCAGCCACTCGGCCAGCAAGGTGCCGGTGACGGTGCCGCGGGTGACGCCCAGGCCGTTGCAGCACAGGGCACCATAGACGTTCTTGGCCAGCTCGCCGAAGTGCGCCATGTGGTTGCGCGACAGGCTCAGGGAGCCACCCCAGGTGTAGTCGAACGTCACGTCACGGTGCAGCGGGAAGCGGCGGTCGAAGGAGGCTTTGTGGCGCTTGACGAAGCGTTGCAGGTACTTGGGGTTGCTGCGCCCGTCGGCGTTGAAGCTGAAGCTGTTGCGCACCAGCAAACGGTTGTCGACGGTGCGGCGCAAGGTGGTACCGAAGGGATCGGCCGGGATCACGCCCCAGAATGGGTTGCCTCCCAGGCGCGCCTGCTCTTCTTCGTCCAGCGGACGGGTCAGGCTGGCGTAGGTGAAGATCGGCAGCATGCGACTTTTGAGGAAGCCGAAACTCATGGCGAAGGCGTTGTTGGTGAGCACCAGCTTGTCGGCGACGATGCGGCCGTTCTTGTGGCTGAGCACGGTTTTGTCACCGTACTCCACGTCGGTGATCGGGGTGTTTTCGTACAGGGTCACGTTGGATGGCAAAGTGTCTGCCAGCCCTTTGACCAGCGCCGCCGGTTGGACCAGGGCCGTGCCCGGGGTGAACAGCGCCTTGCGATAGAAACTCGTGCCGATGCGGCTGGGCAGTTCGTCGGCTTTGATCACCTGGTAGGCCTGGCCGAGCTTGTCGAGACCGCGCTGGTAGGCGTCCAGTACCGCGATGCCGCGGTCTTCGACAGCGGCCTGGTACTTGCCGCAATCGCGCCACTGGCAGTCGATGCCGTGCTGCGCAACCAGCGCACGGAGCATCGATTGCCCGGCGAGGTTGAGCTCCATGCTGATTTTGGCGGTGGCAATGTCGCCGATATAGTCTTCGGCGCCGATGTCGTGGGGCAAGTCGATGGCAAAGCCGGCGTTGCGCCCGGAGGCGCCGTAGCCGACTTCCTGCGCCTCGATCAATACGATCTCGTCATCCGGAAAATTCAGCGCCAGTTGGCGGGCCGCCGCAAGGCCGGTGAACCCCGCCCCTACCACGGCCCAGCGCGCCGAGCGAATGCCACTGTGTGGCGGGCGGGCCACGCGCGGTGGGCTGAGATGAAACCAGCCGCAGGTTGAATCGTCTGCCGGGGTGTTTCTGATGAGTGCCATGTTCGCGACCTGGGTTCTTTTATAGTTGTTAGAGCTAACAGCCACCCGTCTGCATCGCGTCACACTGCCCAGCCTCAACCGGTCAGAAGGTAAGCGCTACATCCAGGCCTTCGGGCGCCGCGTACTCGGACATCCGCCGACGGGACAGTTCGAGGTGGGCCCGCACGATTTCCCCGGCCAAGACCGGGTCGTGTCGTTCAATTGCGTCGATCATGTCGTCGTGCTGCTGGGCGGCCACTTCCAGGTCTTCCTGCATATCCACCGTGGTCGGATGGCGGTAGAAGATCTTGCCCAGACGGGCGTGGTCGATCAGCAAGCGCTGCAAGCTCGGCATCAGGTAGGCGTTGTGGGCCATCTTGCCGATCTGCAGGTGAAACTCGTCGTTGTACAACACACGGTTCTCGACATCTTTTTCATCGATGGCCGTGCGGAACAAACCTTGTATCCGCTTCAATTCCTCAACTTCAGCCGGCGTCGCGTGGGAGCAGGCCAACTGCGTGGTGGCAATGTAGATCAACGGCGCCGCCAGGAAAAAACTGCGCAGCGACTGGTAGCTCATCGCCGACACCCTTGCCGCGCGGTTGGCTTCCAGATCGATGTAGCCCTCCGCCGCCATCTGCCGCATCAGTTCACGCACCGGCGGGCGCGACAAACCGAACTCATCACACAGCGCCAACTCATCCACCACGGCACCCGGTGCCAGTTCCATGCTGAGGATGCGGCGCCGCAGCGCATCACCCAAGACCGCCTTCCGGTCGATGGTTGGCTCGACGGGAGCCGGGGTGCCGAGTTCTTTGGTAGCCATGGTGAAACCTTCCTAGTAGTAAGTGCACACGGTCTACTACCTGTATTCGCACTATAAAACAACAATATTCTT
Source organism: Pseudomonas sp. TE24901 (assembly GCF_054058375.1). NCBI lineage: Bacteria > Pseudomonadati > Pseudomonadota > Gammaproteobacteria > Pseudomonadales > Pseudomonadaceae > Pseudomonas > Pseudomonas sp. TE24901. Next base: position 131,179 of record NZ_JBSSAF010000012.1, on the reverse strand, counting down.
ATTGTCTACAATTAATATACACAACGTAAAACGAGACTATGGCCCAATGGCTACGGGCTTAATCAGTTATCTGACGAGGCGGATTTCCTTCGAAGGCCGATGCCCGAAATAGGCGCTGTAGCACTTGCTGAAATGACTCGGCGAGACGAAACCACAGGCCACCGACACCTCGACGATGCTCAGCGAGGTATGCTGTAACAACCGCCGCGCCTCGGTGATGCGCAGGTCCATGTAATAACGCTGTGGCGAAGTGCCGAGCTGTTCCTTGAACAGGCGCTCGATCTGCCGTCGCGAGCGGCCGGCGTACAGGCACAGGTCGAGCATCTGCAACGGTTCTTCGAGGTTGACGTCCATCAGGTTGATCACCTCACGCAACGGTCCGCTGACCGACAGGTTCAACATCGGCTTGATACGCCTGAAGCGTGACGCCTCGAACGCCAGGATGTCCTCGATACCATCGGTGAGGCTTTTGCCGTGCAGGCTGCGGATCCACTCCAGGGCCATATAGAAGGCACCCGTCGGGCTCGATGCCGTCAGCCGATCACGATCCACCACGTAGGCTTCACTCGTCACTTGGGTAAGCCGGGCTATCTCGGCCAATGCTGGACGGTGCTCCGGATGCACCGCGCACCGGTACCCGTCCAACTGCCCTGCCCGCCCCAGAAACCACGCACCGTTCCATATCCCGGCCAGCGTCACGCCTTGCTCCACCGCCACTTCCAGCAACAGGCTCAGTTCATCGTTGTAGCGCAACGGCGTGCGATAGCCGCCGCAGATCACCAACAGGTCCAGTTCGCACACCGCATCGGGTGTCAGGCGCTCGTCCGGCCGGATCACCAAGCCCAGGTCGCTGACGATTTCGTCGGTGCCGAGGCCAAAGGTTTTTGTCGCAAACACTGCCGGCCGCAACAGGTTGGCGGTGACGATGGTATCGAGCGCCTGGGTGAAGGCCGGCAGCGAAAAATGTTCCAACAGCACAAACCCCGCCCGCGCCCTGCGCACCTCCTGGCTCGGCTGAGCGTCGAGATAGCGCAGGTTCTTGCCCTGCATCGCACCGCAGAATTGCCGTCGCTCCACCACCTCAGGCACGCCGAGCCTGGCGCTGCAACGCACCGCGTGACAGGCGATCGAGCAACAGCGCCACCGCCACGATCGCCAGGCCGGCGCGCAGGCCCAGGCCCATTTCCATGCGGGTCAGGCCGCGCGTCACTTCGGCGCCCAGCCCCCCTGCCCCCACCAACCCGGCCAGCACCACCATCGCCAGCGACAGCAGGATGCACTGATTGAGCCCGACCAACAGCGTGGGCGCGGCCGTGGGCAACTCGATCTTGAACAGGATGTGCCGAGGCGACGCACCCATGGCCTGGCCCAACTCCAGCAGGTCCTTGGGCAGTTGCTTGAAGGCCAGAGTGGTCAAGCGCAACATCGGTGGAATGCCATACACGATGGTGGCGATGATCGCCGGCACACGGCCCAGGCTGAACAGCATCACTGCCGGGATCAGGTACACCCACGGCGGCACGGTTTGCATGATGTTGAGGATCGGCAACAGCGCCGCGTCCACGCGCTTGACCCTTGCGGCAAGAATACCCAGGGGAAACGCGACGCTGACAGAAATCAGCACCGCCACCGAGACCAGTGCGATGGTCTGCATCGACGCCACCCACAGCCCGGCGAACAGGCAGAACGCCAACATCAGCCCGGCAAACAGTGCCACGCGCCACTTGACCAGGCCCCATGCCGCCAGCACCACCACGGCAATCAGCCCATACGCAGGCGGCGCGAGCAACACCGTTTCGATGGCGCCCAATGTGGCTTCGATGATCTTGCTGATGATCACGAACAGGCCGTGCAGGTTTGCGTTCAACCAATCGATGGCCGGTGCCAGGAATGCGCCCGGGGAAAAACGGAAGTCCGTCACGTTCATTGGCTGGCTCCCTTGCGCGCCTGGGCAGCAGCCTGCGCGAGGCGGTCGAGAATCATGGTAAGAATAACGATGGCCAGTGCGGCGTTGATCGACTTGGCGATATCCAAGGTGCGCACCGCGCCGTAGATGGTTTCGCCCAAGCCCCCGGAACCGACGATCCCGGCGATGACCACCATGCCGAACGCCATCATCAGGCTCTGGTTGACCCCGGCCATGATGCTGGGCATGGCGAACGGCAGGCGGATCTTGAAGAACATCTGCAGGCCGGTCACGCCGCTCGCGTCGCCGAGTTCGACGAACTCCTTGGGCGTCATGCGAATACCCAGCGAGGTCAGGCGCAAGGCCGGCGGCACCGCAACAATAAAGGTCGCCAGCAACGCGGTAGCGGGGCCGTACCCGAGCAAGGCGATGGCCGGCAGAAGGTAGATATAGGGTGGCAACGTTTGCACCAGGTCCAGGCACGGGTCGACCACGCGGTCGAACGCCGGCGTCAACCCGGCCAGCACGCCCAGCGGTATCGCCACCAGCAGTGCCAGCAAGGTGGCGGTGAGCACCAGGGCCAAGGTGCCGACGGTTTCCGGCCACAGGCCGATAAAACTGCACACCAGCAACGCCATCGCCGACAGCAGCGCAAACCGTGCACCCACCATGCGCCAGCCCAGCAGGCCGACCGCCAGGGCAATCACGTAGAACGGCGGCGCAGCGAGACACCACTGCACGGCCTTGAACACGCCAGTCAGCGCGGTATTGGCCCCCTCGAAAAACGCCTCGCCGTTGTCCTGCAGCCACATCAGGCCCGCGTCGACGGCCGCATCGAACTGCACCGAGAAATCCGGGACGCTCATGACGAAGTCTCCAACACGGGAGCCAGCGCCTGGGCGTCGTTGGGGATGCCCTGCACGCCGCGCAACAGGTCCTTGGCGGTGATCACGCCGACCACCACGCCGTGCTCGACCACAGCCAGGGGTTCAAGGTCGGCGTTCATGGTCAACCCGATCAGCGCATCGATATCCGTGTCGGGGGAGGTCTGGGGCAATCGAGAGAAATCGCACAGCGGGAACGCTCGTGTGTAGAGCGCAATCGGCGTCATCACCGAATGGGCCTTGACCAGGTGCAAGCGCGAGATGCCCGCGACGAATTCGGCGACGTAATCATCGGCCGGGTTCAGCACGATCTCTTCGGCGGTGCCGACCTGGATGATCACCCCGTCCTTCATGATGGCGATGCGATCACCGATGCGGATCGCCTCCTCCAGGTCGTGGGTGATGAACACCGCGGACTTGCCCAGTTCCTTGGTGAGTTGACGGAACTCGTCCTGCAACTGGCGACGGATCAACGGGTCGAGTGCGCTGAACGGCTCATCCATCAGGATAATCTCAGGGTCAGCAGTCAGCGCACGGGCCAGCCCGACACGCTGCTGCATGCCACCCGACAATTCGCTGGGGTAACGCGAGGCCCAGTCGGTCAAACCGACCTTGGCCAACGCACGCTCCGCCACCTTGTAGCGCTCAGCCTTGCCGACGCCCTGCACTTCCAGACCGAAGGCGGTGTTTTCCAACACCGTGCGGTTAGGCAGCAACGCCACGCTCTGGAACACCATGCCGATGTTTTTCGCCCGCACATCCCGCAACTGCACGGGCGATAGGGCAGACAGATCCTTACCCTTGACCAGCACCTTGCCGGCGCTGGGGGTGATCAATTTGTTCAGCAAGCGGATCAGGGTCGACTTGCCACTGCCGGACAAGCCCATGATGCAAAAAATCTCACCGCGGCGAACCTGCAGGCTGACATCCGACACCCCTACTACACAGCTGAAATCCTGCAACACCTGGGTCTTGCCGAGCCCCCTGCTGACCACCGCGTCCATCGCCGCCTTGGCATTCTGACCGAAGATTTTCCAGACCGACTGGCAATCCACGAGCACTTCGTTGGTGTCTATTTTGACCGTTGTCATCTTTGAGCCTATTGAACCAGTCGGGCTGGTTTTTCTAATGGATCAGAACGCGTTATCCGTACCTGGCAGTGGCAAAAAAAGGTCGATGCTTATTGTTTGATATTGGCCCAGCGCTTCATCAGGTCTGCGTGGTTGTCGGCCCAACCGGCGACCGCTTCATCCATGGTCTTGCCGTCCTTGACCACACCGTTGATGGCGGTGATATCGGCCAATGGCACGTACACGCTGGCGATGACTTCACGGGCATGGGGGTATTCGGCGGCAAAGCCTTTATGACCGATCCAGTAGTAAGCTTGGGGCGGCGCGAAGGAGCCTTTTGGGTCCTTGAGGAACTTGAGGTCGAACTTCTGGGCCATCCACGACGGCTCCCAGATCGTGACCGCGACCCATTCCTTGCGGTCGACCGCCGACTTGAGCGCGGCGGTCATGGCGGCGGTGCTGCCTTCGAGCAATTGCAGCTTGAGGCCATAGTCCTTGACGGCCTTGTTGGCGTCGCTCATCAAGCCCGAGCCGGGTTCGATGCCGACGATCTTGCCGCTGAACTTCTCGGCGTTGTCATTGAGTTGGTCCAGGGAATCGATGTCGACGTACTTGGGCACCGCGATTGCCTGATACAAGCCATAGGAAACCGGAGAGAGTTTTTCCAGGCGGTTCTTGTTCTTGTTCCAATAGTCCTGGGTGGCGTAGTCGGTCTGCGAGGCCAGTACCTGCACATCGCCTTTGGTCAACGCGGCATACGCGATGCCGATTTCGGAAAACTCGACGACCTTGACGGTGTAACCGGCATTCTCCAGGACCTTCTTGGTAATGCCGGTAATGGGGGTCAAGTCCTCCCAGGACATCGTTCCAACCGTGATGGTTTTTTCTTCTGCCTGCACCGGAAGAATCACCATCCCCATCAGTGCAACCGCACAAACCGTTTTCCAAAGTTTCTTCATGGCGTGCCTCGATCTCATTTTATTTGTAGTGTCGGACCTCTGGTTGCCAGAGGAAGGAGTGACGCGAAAACAAGGGGTTCAGCGCTGAAAAAGACTGCCGGGCGAAGCCAGACTGGCATGGGGGAAAGTGCGGGTCAATAGGATGTATTTTCTGTGTATACAAATAGAATTCACACAGAACACAAAATAAATAATATTTTTTCCACTTAAATCAGATAGTTACAGAGGTACGCCTCGACAGCAGCAGGTCGCTTACAGGAAAGTATCGGGTCGTTTTTGGAATGCCGTTGCGTGGCGAAGAAAGGGTGGTTGGAGGGGGCAGCCGCCAATGGGTAACAAGCGTTACCCAGTCGTCACAACGTTGCCCGGGCTTTTAAGAAACTTAAGTAGTGCGGACTTTCATTGGCAAAAATGTCTGCCCCAGCGCCCATGTAGGCCCGCATCAACTCGTCTGCCGCACGGTCCTCTTGCCCTTCATCGAGATAAACCTGCCCGAGCCGCAAGTGCAGAAAGGGGTTGCCAATGGCACCAGGACAGGTCATCGCATACTGCAACGCATCACGCGCAGAACCCTTGTAGCCCGACAGAAAACAGGCGTCGGCTATTGCCGCCAGAATCCAGGTTGACGCTTGCCAGTCGTTTTTTGGCTCAGGCACCAACTGCCACGCGGCGTTATATTCGGCTATTGCAGCCTCGTATTTTCCTTGTTCAGCCAACGCGTCACCCACGCGTGAATGATGTTTTATTTGCTCGTGCAGGGCGCTATCGAGTTCAGTGCTCATATCCAAATCCCTCTAGAAAATCACAGGACACCAGACCTACCCGTTGAGTCAGTCTTGACTACACACCGGCCAGACCGTCATCGCCATCCGCGCCACCTGCTGCAGACTTTCGCGGGAGGCCCCATCCCGAGCCTGCACCGACATGCCCTGCTGTACGCCAATGATGAACCTGGCGAAGGTCTGAACATCGGTGTCGGCAGGCAACTCTCTCTCGGCAACAGCCTCGGCGATTCGCTCTTCAAGTTTCATCACACCAGTTTGACGCAGATCCTGCACCCAGCAGCCAAGGGATTGCGGCCCTTCACTGCCGACGTTTGACAGGGTCACCATGCAGCCACCGGGCCGGCCTTTCAACGTGAGCACGTCGGCGGATTCCATCAGGAACTGCTCTACCGCCTCACGCACGGGTGAAACCTCATACACCGGCTTCCAGATCGACGGGGTGACGACCTCCCGATAGCGCGTCACCGCTTCGACGTACAGCGCCTCCTTGCTGGTGAACGCGGCGTACAGGCTGGGGGAGCCGATGTCCATGGCGCTGCACAGCTCTGAAATCGACGTTGCGCTGTAGCCTTTTTCCCAGAACAGCGTCATCGCGGCATCAAGCGCTTGATCACGGTCGAAATTGCGTGGACGACCTCGGGTAGACATGGATAACTCCTATTTCTGTATCGATCACCACAGTAATTGATTGACAGCCCTGGAACAACCTCAGCATATTTATATAACGATCAACACAGAAAGGCAGTTCACATGACCACTCTTAACGGAAAACGCGCCCTGGTAACGGGCGCAAGCCGTGGTATCGGCAAGGCGATTGCACTGGCACTGGCAGCAGAAGGTGCCGACGTGGTGATTACTTACGAGCGCTCGCGGGAAAAAGCTGAAGCCGTTGTGGCGCAGATCAAGGCGACCGGGCGCAACGCCTTCGCCTTGCAGGCCGACAGCGCCGACGCGCAAGCGGTGAAGAACTCGGTAGACCAGGCTGCAGAGGCGCTCGGCGGGTTGGACATACTGGTCAACAACGCCGGCATTTTTCAGTACGGCACGCTCGAAACCCTGGACTTGGCCACGCTGGACGCGGTGATCGACGTCAACATCAAGTCCGTCATCCTCGCCAGCCAGGCCGCGCTGGCGCACCTGCCGAACGGCGGTCGCATCATCAACCTGGGCAGTTGCCTGGCCGAGCAGGTTCCCGCAGCCGGCCTGAGCATTTACTCCATGAGCAAATCCGCACTGATCGCCTTCACCCAAGGCCTGGCCCGCGACCTGGGGCCGCGCGGCATCACCGTCAATATCGTCCACCCCGGCCCCACCGACACCGACATGAACCCCGCCGACAGCGAGAAAGCGGCTGCGAGCAAGGCCGGCATCGCGTTGGGCCATTACGGCACCAGCGAAGACGTTGCGGCGGCGGTCACCTTCCTTGCCAGCCCTGGCGCCAAGCAGATCACCGGTGCAGGTCTGCTGGTCGATGGTGGCGTGAACGCTTGAGGCGGATGCGCGCTGTGCATCAGAGGTTTCTACGAAAACAAAAAAAGACGCCAAAGCGTCTCCTTCCATAAATCGCAGGCAAAAAAAAGCCACTCGTTAGAGTGGCTTTTTTCGTAATGCTTGGAGCGGGAAACGAGGCTCAGACTCCCGCTCTATTTCCTTGAAATATCTATAGTTTTTTTAAAAATCAGCGGTTTCGATGTACGCAATTACGTACTCACTCTTTTAAGCTGGCAACCCCCCTCCCGATGGAGGCGCTGCACGCCCTACCAGCCTCGCGTGTCAGTCACGTCTGAGACGCTTGTGCGGTGTCGCCGACAGCCCGTTCTGAAAACGCAACACCAGGCGAAAAAGCCCAGGCCAGCTGCAGGCAAATGCGCTATGTAGTCACCCGTACCGACGCGTTCGGCCGCGACCTGTCAGACACCGACCGCGTGGCCACCCGCTGCCTGCTGCAAGCGTTGCAACGCCCTCGGCCAGAGCTGGCCCGCCAGCCCCAATCGGCCACGCCCGCCGAGGCCTAGGCAAAACCATTTACGTCCCGGTCACTTTACCTGCCCAATGCCGCTCACCAAGGATGGATCACGCAGGCGCACACAGGGACGTACCACGATGACGATCGGCGCACGCTTACGTGAAAAACGACTACGCCTGACACTGTCCAAGCGCGCCTTGGGGGAGGCCGGCGGCGTGGACACCAATGCCCAGCGGCACTACGAGGATGCCAGCCGGTCGCCCAAGGCCAACTACCTCGCTGCGATTGCTGCTGTTGGGGTGGATGTGCTGTATGTGCTGACGGGAGAACATCACCTCCCGCGACTGAGCCGCGACAATCTGGCCCAGTCTCACCACGACCTGTTGCGCTACCAACGCCAACTCAGACAGTTACAGCGCCGCTCAGAGGGACTTCTGCAGACGCTACATCAACGTAACAAATAATTTCTCAAGTGACTTTCATTATGAAAGCCACCATGCAATATTATGAATGTAATATTGTTCATTTGGTGCGGGTGATCATGATGAAGAAAGCCGGTTTTCAGTCCATGCCTTGTCCGGTCGCCCGTGCTCTGGAGCACATTGGTGATGGCTGGAGCCTGTTGATCCTGAGGGACGCGTTCTACGGATTGCGCCGCTTCGATGAATTTCTTGCCAGCCTCGGCATCGCTTCAAACACGCTGACCCGCCGCTTGAACACGTTGGTGGCCAACGGGTTGCTGGAGCGGCACTCGTACCAGAACAACCCGCCGCGCCATGAGTACCACCTCACCGAATCCGGCCGGGACCTGCGGCAAGTCATCCTCACGCTGATGGCCTGGGGTGCGCGGCATGCAGAGGGCTCGAACAAGGTGTTTCTCGCCGACGAAGCCACTGGGCGCCCCGTGGCACTGGGGTTAATGGACACCAACACTGGCAAACCCATCACCCGCGATGGCCACCGAGTGCATGTTGCCGACGATGCCGAGACGTTGACGCTATGGCGCGCGCGAACCGGCCGCGCCTATGCCGACAAAGATCAATTGGTCAGCCCCTTCCCCCACTAATTTTGAATGAGGTCATTTCGCCATGGACGCTCCAGTCAGCGCTGTGCCCGAACCCGCAAAACCATCCCGGCGCAAACAGGCAGTGCGGCTGGGTTTGCTGACCCTCGCTGTGGCGGGCGGCGTGTGGTACGCGAGCCACTGGTGGCTGGTCAGTCGATTTGTTGAAGACACCGACGATGCCTATGTGGGCGCGGATGTGACCGTGATCAGCGCCAAGGTGCCCGGCTATATCAGCGAAGTGACGGTGCTGGACAATCAGTTCGTGCATGCTGGCGACGTATTGGCGCGCATCGACGTGCTCGACTACCGCACCGCCCTGGCCAAGGCCGATGGCGCCGTGGCCGCGCAACAAGCCAGCCTGGCCAACCTGGATGCCACCGAACAACTGCAACTGGCGGTGATCAACCAGGCCAAGGCACAAATCGACGCCACGGACGCCGAGTCGCAACGGGCCGGCGATGATCAAGCGCGGTACCAGAACCTGGTGCGCAGCCAGGCTGTGTCGGTCGAAAGTGCACAACGGGTCAACGCGGTGTGGAAGACCGCCCGTGCCGACCACTCCCGGGCGCAAGCCGGGTTGATGGCCGCACGCCGGCAAATCGACGTGATTGAAACCCAGCGCGGCCAAGCGCGTGCGGCACTGCAACAGGCGCAAGCCGAACGCGACCAAGCCCAACTGAATATCGGCTACACCGAACTGCGAGCACCGGTGGACGGGTATGTGGGCAACCGCCGCGCCCGGGTCGGAGCCTACGCCGCGGCCGGCAGCCAACTGATCTCGGTGGTACCGGCAAAAGGGCTTTGGGTAGACGCCAACTTCAAGGAAGACCAGTTGGGGCGCCTGCAGATCGGGCAAAGCGTGAGTATCCGCGCCGACATCCTCCCCGGCCGTGAATTCCACGGGCACATCGAGAGTCTGGCTCCCGCCACCGGTGCGCAGTTCAGCGTGTTGCCGCCAGAGAATGCGACCGGCAACTTCACCAAAATCGTGCAACGCGTGCCGGTACGTGTGCGGCTCGACAGTAGCGACGCCGAATTCGGCGCCCTGCGCCCAGGCTTGTCGGTGATGGCCAAGGTCAACACCCAGGAGGTGTTCGACGACCAGGCCAGCGCACTCAAGGCCCAGCTATGAGCAGCCCGCTACCCACCCTCAGCACCGCGCAAAAGGTCGCGGCCTTCGCCACCATGTGCGTGGGCATGTTCATCGCCCTGATCGACACTCAGATCGTGTCCGCCTCGCTCAAGGACATCGGCGGCGGGCTGTCTGCCGGAGCGGACGATACGGCGTGGGTGCAGACCGCCTACCTGATCGCGGAAATCATCGTGATTCCCATGTCGGGCTGGCTCTCACGAGTGATGAGCACGCGCTGGCTGTTCGCGGCCTCGGCGGCGGGGTTTACCCTGACCAGCCTGCTCTGCGCGCTGGCCTGGAACATCCAGAGCATGATCGCGTTTCGCGCCTTGCAGGGGTTTCTGGGGGGCTCGATGATCCCGTTGGTGTTCACCACCGCGTTCATGTATTTCAACGGCAAGCAACGGGTGATCGCCGCGTCTACCATCGGCGCCATCGCGTCACTGGCGCCCACACTGGGCCCCGCAGTGGGTGGCTGGATCACCGATATTTCCTCCTGGCACTGGCTGTTCTACATCAACCTGCTGCCCGGCCTGTTTGTGACGTTTGCCGTGCCGATGCTGGTCAAGGTCGATCGCCCCACCCCATCATTGCTCAAGGGCGCCGACTACATCGGTATGGGCTTGATGGCGGTGTTTCTCGGCTGCCTGGAATACACGCTCGAAGAAGGCCCGCGCTGGAACTGGTTCAGTGACAGCACCATCGCCACCACTGCCTGGATCACCGCCATCAGCGGCGGCCTGTTTATCTGGCGCTGCCTAGAAATCAAGGAGCCGATTGTCGACCTGCGCGCTCTGCGGGACCGAAACTTCGCCCTGGGCTGCCTGTTTTCGTTCATAACCGGCATCGGCATTTTCGCCACCATCTACCTCACGCCGCTGTTTCTTGGCCGAGTGCGTGGGTATGGCTCGCTGGATATCGGCCTTGCAGTGTTTTCCACGGGGGTGTTCCAGTTGCTGGCCATCCCGGTGTACGCAGTGCTGGCCAGCCGTTTCGACTTACGCTGGATCCTGATGTTCGGCTTATCGCTGTTCGCCCTGTCGATGTGGGACTTCTCCCCCATCACCCACGACTGGGGCGCCAAGGAGCTGCTGTTGCCGCAAGCCATACGCGGGTTCGCCCAACAAATAACCGTGCCACCCGTGGTGACCCTGACCCTCGGTGCACTGGCCCCCGACCGACTGAAGCTTGCCTCAGGGCTGTTCAACCTGATGCGCAACCTCGGCGGCGCCATCGGCATCGCCGCTTGCGCTACGGTGCTCAACGACCGCACCAACCTGCATTTCCTTCGCCTGGCCGAGCACCTGAACATCCAGAACGAATCCATGAATGTCTGGCTTGACCAGCTTTCGGGTAACGCTCAGTTGCTTGGGCAAAACAGCCTGGATGCGAGCCAGTTTGCACTGCATCAACTGTGGGCGCTGACATGGCGTGAGGCGCAGACGCTGACCTATGCCGACGCGTTCCTGATGATCATGGCGTGCTTTGTTGTCGCGGTGTTGCTGGTGCCGTTGATGCACAAGGTGCAGCCACCGAAGCAGCCGTCCGCGAATGCCCATTGAGTTTAAACGACAGGAGCCGCCACGCATCAGGCGCTCAGTAACGTTGCATCGTCCGGCCAGCGAGAACGCTGCGGCCCAACTGGAGAAATAACAGTGAATCTAGTCAATGATGTTGCACCCGGCCTATCCGGACTTGAAACCCTCCAAGCTTTGATTTCAGCCGGGGGACGACCGCCGATTGGCGATTCGCTCGACTTCACGTTTGTCGAGGCAGGTGACGGGTGGGCGGTCTTTACAGGCACGCCCGGCCTGCATGCTTACAACCCGATCGGCACGGTCCACGGCGGGTATGCTGCAACGCTGCTCGACTCGGCATGCGGGTGCGCCGTTCACTCAACGCTTTCAGCCACCCAGGCCTACACAACCCTTGAACTGAAAGTTTCATACTTGCGCCCCATTACCACTGAGACAGGCCCGCTGCGCGCAGAGGGCCGTGTTATCTCGGTCGGCCGGCGGGCGGCGTTTGCCGAGGCTACCTTGAAGGGCCCCGACGAACGCATCTACGCAAGCGCTACCTCCACGTTGCTGGTGATGGATCGCCCACAAAAAGCATGATGATCGGGCACTGGTCGCGGTGGCGAATGCTGAACTTCATGATCGCAACCCTGATCGACATCCGGCTCCGCAAAGACGCTCCCGAAAAATCATGCGCTGGCCAGGACGTCCGTCGAAGCAGCGAGATCCTTCTGAGCCGCAACCGCCGCTAACCGATCAGTCAACGCCTTGAAGAGGATGCCCCAAGAGTCGGAGCCTAGAACAATCCGTTTCGGTGCAGGTTCGTGATCGACACTGGCGAGGATTATTTCCGACATCTTCGCCGGGTCTCCGACAGGCTGGCGCGAGGTATCTTTGATCATCACATGCACCATCCCGGCCGGAGTATCCTGGTAAGCAGCTAGAGGCTTACCGAGCTGTGCCCCCCCGAAACGGAAATTGGTGCGTGCGCTGCCGGGCTCGATAATCGTGACGCCAATGTTGAAGGGTGCAAGCTCGATGGACAAAGAATCCAGAAAACCCTCCAGCCCCCATTTGCTTGCGTGATAAAGCGAGCCACCGGGCAGCACTGCCTGCCCGCCGAACGTCGAAAGGCCGATGATTCGGCCACCCCCTTGCGCACGCAAGTGAGGCAAGGCCGCGCGAATCAACATGATTGGACCAATCAGGTTTGTCGCCAGTTGATGGTTGACCTGTTCGTCACTCAGCTCTTCCGCTGCGCCAAACAAGCCATAGCCTGCATTGCTGACAATGACATCGATCTTGCCAAGCGCACCGAAAGCGTTGCTCACCACTTGTTGGATGCCGACGGTGTCCGTCATATCCAAGTGGGTGAGCCACAGTTGATCGCCATACTTGGCCTTGAGATCGCTCAGTGCTTCCATCTTGCGCGTGGTACCTGCCACCCGATCACCGCGGGCGAGCAATTGCTCTGTCATGACCCGGCCGAAACCGCTGTTGACGCCAGTAATAAACCAAGTGCGCTGTGTCATGGGTGCCCTTTTAGACGAGTAGTCGTTCAATGAGTCGGCCCATCGCAATCATCGCGAAGGGCGTGTTGTCCGGTGGCTCTCCCCCGGTACATCTGCAAGATAACGCTGTCACACCAGATTATTAATGCTTGATCCTCTGCATTACTTGCGTCATCGTCTGAGCATGCACAGCGACCCCCTTTCAGAGTTCCTGCATTTCGTGAACGCGCGATCCGTCATGTCCGGCGGACTGGTGGCAGGCGGTGCCTGGGCGATAGCCATCCCAGCGCCGGACACGATCAAGTTCTGGGGGGTGGCTCGCGGCAGCTGCTGGCTCTCGTTCGATGACGAAGCGACACCCATCCTGCTGGAGGAAGGTGATGTGTTTCTCTCTTCGAGGCCTCGCTCGCTCACCCTCGCCAGCGACCTTGGCGCACCGCGAGTGGACCTCGGCGATGTGATCAAGAATCGCGTAGGCGCAACGGTCCAGCTTGGCAGTGGTGATGACTGCTATGTGATCGTTGCAGGTGTGGAACTTAGCTCTGACTACGATCGCCTGTTTCTGGACGCCATCCCGACAACCATTCACGTGCGAGGCACGTCGCGTCAGGCACTAAAACTTTCCTGGTTGATGGATGAACTTATCCAGGAGCGCGAAGACAATTCACCGGGCTCTGGCGTTGCCTCTGCACAGCTTGCCCACCTGATGTTCATCCAGACCCTGCGCGCTCATTTTGCTACCGAAGCCCCCCTGAGCCCGGGGTGGCTGAGGGCAGTGACCGACAAGCGTATTGCGCCGGCGCTTCGATTGATGCACGGCGATCCCGGCTATCCCTGGCAACTCGAAACATTGGCGAAGGCAGCCGCCATGTCGCGAGCGACGTTCGCATTGCACTTCAAAACGGTCGCCGGCGTCGCGCCAATGAGCTACCTGACCCACTGGCGCATGCGACTCGCAGAGCGTGCGTTGCGCGAGACGCGTGCCTCCATCGGGGAAATTGGACGGTCTTTCGGTTATACATCCGAAAGTGCCTTCAGCAGCGCCTTCAAGCGCGTCACCGGCCGGTACCCTCTACATTTTCGACGACTAATGACGCAACAACAGGCTTGACCTTGAGTTCTGGGCCAAAGCGCCCTCGAGCCCTAGCAGGTGAGTGATGAGAGCCAGGTCAATCACCTGGCCCTCAGACAGGCACGCGTCGCAAAACCTTAAACCAACCCCCTCTTACCCGCATACGCGACCACCACTTGATTCAACGCAGCACTCAGCGTGCGTTCATCCGCACTGCCTAGCGCCACTTCAAGGCTGTCCATGTAGCCCAGCAGTTGGGACTTCACCTGATGGGCGAACTCCGGACTCACCTCCTGATCCTCATAAAACAGCACGTAGGCACGACAAAATTCGCCGATCACAAAACACATCGCCGCCTGCTCGGGAACATTACGGATGATCTGCTCGCACTGCACGCGCACGCGCTTGAAGGCGTCGGTGCCTGGCAGTGCCTGGCGGAACTCTTGGACCGCGGTTGAGAAATTCATTGGGAAACTCCTTGAACGTGACTAACGATCGAATGACAGGCGTTGGCCATGGCTTTGCGGCGCGATTTCACGGCCATCCCAGACCCGCTGCCCGTTGACGAACGTGCCGACGATACTCGATGAGAAGGTACTGCCTTCGAACGGACTCCAGCCACATTTGGACAACACCTCAGCGCGCTGCACCGTATACGGCTGGCGGGGATCGACTAAGACCAAGTCCGCGGCAAACCCTTCACGCAGGAATCCGCGAGCGGCTACGTCGAACAGTTGCGCCGGGGCATGACAGACCGCCTCGACTACGCGTTCCAGCGTCAATTCACCCGCGAATACCCGCTCCAACGCCACTTGCAGGGCGAACTGCACCAGCGGCACGCCGGAGGGTGCTTTCTGGTAAAGGTTGTTTTTCTCTTCCAGTAAATGCGGTGCGTGGTCGGTGGCCAACACGTCGATGCGTCCTTCGGACAGTGCCTGGACAATCGCCCGTCGATCGCGCTCGGACTTGACTGCCGGGTTGCATTTGAGCCGCATCCCCAAGCGCTGATAGTCGCTGTCGTTGAAGTGCAAAAAATGCACGCAGGTTTCAGCCGTAATGCGCTTATTCGCCAGTGGACCGGGTTCGAACAGGTCCAGTTCTTCAGCGGTGGAAATGTGCAGCACATGCAGGCGTGCGTTGTGTTTGCGAGCCAGAGCAATGGCCAGGCGGCTTGACTTGATGCACGCCTCGCGGGAGCGAATCAACGGATGCAAACCTGCGGGGATACCCTCCCCGTAAGTGCCCAGGGCTTTTTGCAAGTTGTCTTCGATCATCGGCGAGTCTTCGCAGTGCGTGATGATCATCACAGGCGAGTCGCGGAAGATGCCGTTCAACACTTCAGGATCGTCTACCAGCATGTTGCCAGTGGACGCGCCCATGAACACTTTGACGCCCGGTGTGCTCTTGGGATCGATGGCGCGGATGGCCTCCAAGTTATCGTTGCTTGCGCCCATGTAGAACGCATAGTTGACCACCGACGATTGCGCAGCGATCGCATATTTGGCTTCCAGGGAATCGCGATCCAGCGCCGGCGGCCGGGTATTCGGCATTTCCATGAAGCTGGTGATGCCGCCCGCCGCGCAAGCCCGGGATTCGCTGGCGATATCGGCCTTGTGGGTCATGCCCGGCTCGCGAAAGTGCACCTGATCGTCGATCATGCCCGGCAGCAGCCACAGCCCGGTGGCGTCGATCACTTCGTCCTCTGCGCGCGGCTCGATCGTCGGCGCAATCTGCGCGATCAAACCGTTCTCGATGCGCAGGTCGCTGCAAAAGCGCTGGCCTTCGTTGACCAGCGTGGCATGGCGAATCAGCCAGGATTGAGATGAACGGGTCATAGCGTCAGCTCCTGCAGGGTGTGGTAAAGCACTTCGCTGGCCTCGATGAAATCGTCCAGCTCCATCGCCTCAAAAGGGTTGTGCGAACCGTGCTGATTACGGATGAAGAGCATGGCGCTGGGGATTCCGGCGTTGGCGAAAACCGCAGCGTCATGCCCCGCACCACTCGGTGTCAGGACCCCTTCCCATCCGTGCTCGCGGGTCATGCGCGCCAAGGCGTCGACCCACGGTTTATGCATGGCCGCCGGCTGCGTATCGATACGTTTGTCGAATTCGAAGCGCACCTGGCGTTGGCCCTCTATCTGGCGAATTTCGGCCAGGATCAAGGCGTGGAAGGCTTCCAGCGTAGGTTGATGCAGGCTGCGGATTTCCAGGCTGAAGCTGACTTCGCCAGGGATCCGCGAGACCGCGTGATGGGCAGCGTTGGTGCCCAGGGTGCCGACCGTGACCACCAGATCGCGGCCGTTCTCCAGCCATTCGCCCCACAATCGATCAATGCGCGCGACCAGTTCGCTGACCGCAAACACCGAGTCGTGACGGTCCTCCCGGGACACCGCACCCGAGTGGCCGTCCTCGCCCAGACACCGCACCAGGTTGTGCCGCAGGTTGCCGCGAATACCGGGCACGACGCCGATGGCCTGGCCCATTTTCTCCAGGGACTCGGCCTGCTCGATGTGCACTTCCAGGTAGCCGGCGAACTGTTCGCGCTCGATCAGCCATTGCCGGCTGCGAATCGCGTCGAGATCGGCACCCACCGCCTGCATGGCCTCGCCGAGGGTCCGTTTACTGAAGCGATTGGTCAGCGTCAAATCGGCGACTGTCAGCCCGCCCATCAATGCCCGCGAGCCCATATAGGATTTGCCGAACCAGGCGCTCTCCTCACCCCGCAGGCCCAGCACCCGGGTGGGTCGTGGGGTTTGTACTTGCAACTGATCGAGGCGGCACAGGCACAACAGTCCGGCAACAACCCCGGCCAGGCCATCGTAGTTGCCGCCCTGTGGCACCGAATCCAAGTGCGAACCGATCCAGATCGCCGGTTGGCCATCGTCATCGGCACGCTGGTAAATCACGTTGCCGGCGCGGTCTGCGTGGACGTGTAAACCATTGTCGAGGGCGAATTGCGACAGGTAGGCAATCGCAGCGTTTTCCCCGGCGCCATAGCTTTCGCGAGTGATGCCGATTTCCGGGTCACGGGAAATTTCGGCAATTTCACTGAAGACCCGCTGCGCCTGGTGTTTCCAGAGGGTGCTCATGGCAGTGCTCCAAACGCGGCAGCCGGGGAATCATCGAGGCTGCCGATCAGTGAGCTCAAGCGGTTGATGCCTTTGCGCCGACAGAACACTTCCAGCTCATTGACCATCAGGTTCATGGTCTTGGGGTGGATGAACGTCGCGGTGCCAACCTGCACCGCCGTGGCGCCGGCGTAAATGAATTCCAACGCGTCATCGGCGGTGGCGATGCCGCCGCAACCAATTACCGGAATCTGCAAGGCCTTGGCGCATTGGTAGGTCAAACGCACCATCAATGGCTTGATCATCGCGCCGGAGATCCCGCCCATGAAATTGCCCAGGCGTGCCCTGCCCTTTTCGATGTCGATCGACAGCCCAAGCAAGGTGTTGCCGACGACCACCGCATCCGCGCCTTCGTCCTGGGCCCCAAGCGCAATATCGACGATCTCACCGCTGTTGGGGGTTAGCTTGACCCACAGCGGCAGCGAGGTGTTGGCGCGCATCAGCTTAACCACTTGCCGCGTGCTGTCGGCGTGCATGCCGAACGACTCACCGTGGGCTTCTAGGTTGGGGCAGGAAATATTCGCTTCAATGCCGGCAATGCCCGGTACATCGCTCAGGCGCGCGGCCAGCTCGGCAAAACCCTGGGCGGTTGGCGCGGAAATACTGACGATCAGCGGCGAATCGAAATCCCGATAAAACGGCACTACCTTATCGATGAACAGGTCCGCGCCTTTGCTCGGAATACCGATGGCATTCATCATGCCGTCCGCCAGTTCACAGACCCGGGGCATCGGGTTGCCCGTGCGTTTTTCGCTGGTGATAGTCTTAGTCACCAAGGCGCCCAGACCGTTGAAATCCAGCAGATGGGTCAACTCCTCGGCGAAGGTGCCCGAGGCCGGCATCACCGGGTTCTTCAGGCGCAGACCGCCAATGTTTACGCTTAGATCGATCATTCCAGCACCTCCGCCAGGTCGAACACCGGGCCTTCCAGACACACACGCTTGCCGATTTTCAAACCATCGACTTCAAACACATCGACGCAGCACTGGCACATGCCCAGGCCACAGACCATTTGCTGTTCCAGGGCGACTTGCCCGGCCAGCCCCAATTCGCCCGACAAGCGCTTGAGCAAACGGGTCAGGCGTTTGGAGCCACAGGTGAACAATGCGTTGCTGCCTTCGCGGGCAATCACCTCGCGCAACACGGATTCAATGTTTTCCAGGGAGCTGCTGCCATCCTCATCCAGGACGGCGATGACGTCAGCGCCCAGTGAGGCGAAACGCTCCCGGGACAGCAGGCTCTTTTCACTGCGGGCGCTGAGCACGGCGGTCAACTTGATGCCCAATGCGTGAGCCGCTTCGGCGAGTGGCGCCAAGGTCGCGAGGCCGACACCACGGGCCACGATGGTCATGTGCCGCCACTGCGGGTCGAGGTCGAAGCCCTTGCCCAACGGGCCGAGGATTTCCAGGGTTTGTCGTTCGGTCAGCGTTTCCAGGCCGAAGGTGCCCTTGCCCGTGACCTTGTACAGAAACTCGACCTGGCCACTCACCGGGCTGGCTTTATAGGTGCTCATCGGGCGGCGAAAAAAGGGTTTGTGCTCGCCTTCGCTGGGGCACAACAGGTTGAAAAATTGCCCTGGCTGCGAATGGCACGCCGCGCCATCGGCCTGCAGGACCAGGCGTTTGTATTCGTCGTTGACCCATTCGTTGGACAGCACCACCGCCAAGGTATCGTTCGGCGGGGTGACAGCGATGACCTTGCAGCAGCTGGAAATCCCGATCATTTTGAAAGCCCTCAATGTTTCTGTCTAATTTTTGATACAGGCGAGTCAAAAGAGAAGCGACGCCGCCCGTGTATCCGGCAGCGTCGTGGTTTTCTACTTCATTTAGACCTTGACTCTACGACATCAAAAAACACTTGTCTAATTATTGATACAGCATATGCACTACTTTTTTGGCATTACCACGCCGACTGACGCCTTACTTGGGTTGTGCTTCGAGGGGACTCGCCAACGGTACTTCACCGCTGTCGCCCTGGCTGCGCGGCAACAGGAACAGCGTGGCGGCCATGGCCAGCAGGTAAATCGACGCCAACAACATGATCGCCGCCGAGAACGAATACGCCAGGGCAATGGCGCCCACCACCAGCGGCCCGAAACCACCGACACCGCGTCCGACGTTAAACAGGACGTTCTGGGCCGTGGCCCGAACCTGGGACGGATAGAGATCGGAGATCAACGCACCGTAGCCGCCAATCATGCCATTGACGAAGATGCCCATCACCACGCCGGCAAACAGCATGCTGATCGGGTCCGTCAGGTTGGCGTAGATCAGCACCATGACCGCGGCGCTCGCCTGGTACAGCAAAAAGATCCGCCAGCGACCGAAGCGGTCGGCCAGTTGGCCGAACAACCAAATGCCGAAGGCCATCCCCACCACCGTCGCCGCGGTCCACGTGCCGGACGCGGTCAGCGTGAAACCGAACTGACGCGACAGGTAACTGGGCATCCAGATCATGATTCCGTAGTAACCGAAGTTCTGCACTGAAGTCAGCACCATCACGCCGATGCTTGCCTTGGCAGTCGGCACATCCTTGAACAGTTGGCCGAAGCGCTGCGTAAAAGAAATCGGATTGACCGAAGCCTTGATGAACTCTTCTGGCTCACCCATGGTGTGGCGAATCACGAAGGACAGCAGCGCCGGTACCAGCCCGACCAGGAACATCCCGCGCCAACCGATTTGCGGTAACAACAATGGCGTCAACAGTGCAGCCGCCAATACCCCAGCCTGCCAGCCCATGCCGACGTAGGAAGAAGCGCGATTGCGTTTGTTGGCGGGCCAGGTCTCGGCGATCAGCGCCATGCCAATGCCGAACTCACCACCCAGGCCAAACCCGGCGAGGGTGCGGTAGGTCAGCAAACCCCAGTACCCCTGGGCCAACGCACATAAACCGGTAAACACGGAAAACACCAGGATGCACACGCTGAGCATCTTGACCCGGCCGTAGCAGTCGCTGAGCTGGCCGAACACCAGGCCACCGGCCACGGCGCCGAGCAAGGTCCAGGTCACCAGCGAACCGGCTTCGGAGGTGGTCAGCCCCAGGCCGAGGGTGATGGCTGGCAACATGAAACCGAGGATCAACAGGTCGAATCCGTCCATGGCATAACCGGTCACGCTGGCGATCAACGCCTTGCGCGGTGATGCGTCCGCCTTGGCGGTGCTTGAGTCGTTGTGAGTCTTCACACTCTTTACCTCTTATTGTTATCACGGGTTGAGGTGGTCGCCGTGATTCGGCTTCACCACCTGACTCATCCCTGGAAGGAAACAGCGCCGTCCTTATCGCCTGGGCGATGGGCTGAGTCTACGAGCAAATGAGACAGCCTGTCTAATTATTGATACAGCACAGGCGAAAAATAACGATCTCCGGTCTACAGATGCCACTCCAGATTGATGGATAACGCATCGACGTCCGTGCCTGGCCCCTTCTCGTTGCCGAATTTGTTGCGCCAGTACTCGTAACCCGGACCAACCCAAAACACGTTTTTCTCGCCCCAGACCATCTGGCCGACATCCAGCATCAACGAAGTGCGCATCAGTTGCTCGGCGCCGGTGGGCTTGTTTTGGTAGTCGTCGCCCTTCTTGCTGCTGAAGGTGTAGTAACCCTGGAACTTGAGCGGCAGCGGGCCCGCCGTGAATGGCACGCCCCAGGTGAGATTGAACTGGAAGAACGGGTCGAACAGCAGGTCAGTGTGGTTGCCCGGTTTGCTGCACACGTCCAGGCCACAGTGGTTCCACTCCCGGGCGTAGAGCACGCTGGCATCGAGGAAACCGGCGGGCAAAGCAAACTTGAGCGTCGGGCCGAGCACCAACAAGCGCTTTTCCGAGGCGAACTCGTTGTTCTTGGTGTTGTAGTCGAACCCGGCAGTCAGCGCGACGTCCTTGACCGGGCCGAATGCCAGCGGCTTGTCGAAGAACTTGCCGTACTGCAGTTGGTTGCGATACGTCAGGTAAAACTCAGTGGCGCCGGTGCCGCCGCCCTTGGCCGGATCGTTGCGATCGGACTTGAACACGTCCAAATTGATGAAGTTCTGACCCAGCCGGTAGCTGCTGACATGAGTGATTTGCAGGATGTTCTTGGCCACATCCTTGGTTTTGCCCGGGTCGGTGTAGTGATCGCTGTAGCGATAGCCGATCAAGGTGTCGCTGAACCCCGGCGCAGCCAGTGCGCAAGGTGCCAGGACGGCCAGTGACAGCGCCACCAGCGCAGTTGCAACAGGTGAATGTCCCATCGTGTGTTCCTTATTTTTATAGATTTCAGGGCATAAGAGATCGCGCCGCCCTGGTCGGGAGCGACCGGATACAACAGCGTTTGATCAATATCGGAGGACGTGATTGTTGCCCGTCATCCCGTAGACAAGCTCGGCACGGGGATTCGGAGTGGTATATACATGGACATAGCCGCACCATTTTTGTATTTTTTAGACGACAGAATATCTTTCGTCTAAATATTGATACAGCGAAGTCACAACGAGGTCAACCATTTCCTCGATCGAGTCGCCTCAACGGTGTGCGTTCTCGACTCTGGAAAGAATGGAGCAACACTCTTCACCCCACAGACACAGTGTTTCGGAGTTGCAGTGAACCAAATCGACTACCAGGCCATCGGTGAACGCCTTCGGGCCTACCGCATCGGTCGCCAATTGAACGCCGATCAGGTGGCCGAAAAACTCGATATCTCCCGGGCGGCGGTGTATCGCCTGGAGCTGGGCAAGATCGTCAAGCTCGAGACCCTGGAGCGCCTCGCGCAGTTGCTCAAGGTTTCATTGACCAGCTTGCTGGGCTCCGACACCGAATATTTCGACAATGCCCTGGGTTACTTCGAACGCATGCGCCAACTGGAAGCGCGTTCAATCAGCATCCAGTCGTACTTCGATCCCTTCTCCTATCTCCTGACGTCGCCCGCCTACACCGAGTTGTTCAAGACCATGCTCGACGAAGCCCGGCCGAAGGACTTCACCGCCAGCCAAGAGGCGATGCAAACGCAGATTCTGGAGATTCTCAACGAACGGAAAGCGATATTTTCCAAGCAGAAATTCGAAGTGCAATCGATCATCAGCCTGCGCCAGATCGAACGCTACCTGCACATCGGCCTGGTCGGGCGCCTCGACTTGCCACCGAGCGTAAGAATGGAACGGTCGCTCCTGGCCCGGCGCGAAATCGAAAACCTGATCGACAAAATCGGCAGCGAAGGCTCGCGGTTCACCATCTACCTGATCGACGAAACCCTGCCCAGCGCGACATTCCAGATCTTCGAGCAAGCCCACACCAGCTACGTCGCGGTCAGCCCCTATCGCCTCGGCGAACTGCCGAACATCCATACCGGCATCGCCACGGTGACTTCCTCCCCCGAAGCAGTGGCCATGTACAAATCCATGACCCGTGGGTTGCTTGAACGTGCGCATTCGGGTGAGGCGGCGAGAGATGAACTGAGCAAGTTGCTGGCGAAACTCTGAGCTGGCTCTCTATTTTCCAATTTTGGCCAAGCAGGCTCGGCGCCTGGGTGTGTGAGATGGCAGCACCAAACTGTTGACGGAAGCAGTCGGTAAACGCCTCAGGGGATGGTCGTTGGCCTTTCCAGCGTTTGATTTTTTTCTGCCTGATACTACCGTCAGCCTGGGGTCGTTAACGGGGGGTTACGAGCGGCAGCTCTCGGCCAAGAGCAGCCAGTCAGTTGTTTCTGCGAGAACAGGGGCAATTTAATGCTCACTAGATACTTGCTCAAGCTATGAGTGATCGCGTCGACACCCTACGGGACAGCTATAAAAGGCTAGTATTCCCACCGCACAGATGTGAGCTTATGAAAACAGTTATTTCCTCGCTTGAGTCCACCGCTGAAAGCCTTTTGAAGCTAACCGGTGCTGCACTTAAGTTAAGTATCGCCTTAGGTAGTGCCTGCGTTATCATTTATGCATTACGGGTTGGTCACTTCCCCCAAGGTCTGACCTTAGGGGACGGACTATTGTTCATGCTAGCCGCGAGTTGTTTTGGTGTTGTATACGCCATGTTTGTCGGCTGCCTAGTCTCGCTTGGTATTGTTTTTTCTATTGTGATACGACCAACTTTCAACTTCGCATTAAAGCGTATACAGGCAAAAACCAATACGAAGAAAGAACTGGCATATGAAATGGCGCTGTTTCATTGGATGGCCATTCCTTTCGCTCTTGTGGCTATGGTGCTGATATGGGTATTTGGACAACGTGACATAGCGGCCTACTGGAATTTGCCGCTGCTCTCGATAGCGCTCTACATCTTTTATTCCATAGCGAAGTCAGCAGGAACCCAGTACCGCCGGCATGAGCGGTTGCTTAATTCTGTGATCGTCACTCCCGAGAAAGACGAATTACAGATTTCTGGAAAGGCCGGAAAACAAAAAAATGCTTATTTGGTGAGCATCACCGTTGTCATGCTGATGCCGTTAGCGATAGGCGGTGTATCAGGTCTACTCATGGATGGCGCGATGCGTATGGCACAGGTTCGCATTGAGCACGCCGCTGTGTATGTGAAAGCACCTTATAGCGCTCTAATGCCTGATGCGCTGGTAGCCAAAGAAGCCAAGGCCCCAGAAGGCTACAAGGCTTATGCCGGTGTGACCGTGCAATTCAAGGGCTTTGGTAATACGACCGTTATTGCCTTCAAGGATGGCGGGCTTCAGCGCCAGTTGGATGTTCCAAATGATCAAATCATCGTGGAGAGTAAGACGGGGGAGTGAATCATCCCTAGTTTAGTGGGCAGGCAGAATGGCCTGCTCTCGGCCAGAAGCAGTCACCCAAAAATGACGTAATCTACCTAGAAGATGCACAAAAAAGAACAATGACAGCCGTATTGGAATACATTAGGACAGGTGCCCATGGACTTGATTGAAGAAATTGAAAAAGCGTGGAGCTGGGTAGGAATCAAGCCCGTAGAAGTGGTAGGTGACAATGATTTTGGCAACCTCATTATCAAAGACGCCGAAGGTAGCTATTGGCGGCTGTGTCCTGAAGAACTCTATTGCAATAGAGTCGCAAATGATCGCATGGAACTGGATGCCCTCTCTCAAAACCAGGATTTTCTGTACGACTGGTACATGGAGGCATTGGTAAAACAAGCAAGAGATAAACTCGGCCTGCTTCGTCCTGGGTACAAGTACTGCCTGAAAATTCCTGCCGTGTTAGGTGGCCAGTATGAAGAGAGCAACCTAGCGACGATTTCACTTCACGAACAGGTGGCAATTTCAGGACACCTGGCCAAGGAACTCGGCGAGTTGCCAGATGGCGCAAAAATCCGTCTTGATATATCAAAATAGAGCCCCTCTCATAGCACTTCATCCATGTCCCTTCTCAAGACATATTGGGGCGCAGGAAATTGGTCGTCTGCTATTGGCCGATAGCAGCCCATTCAGACAGTGCCGTTATCACTGTTCTCTAATCCAGTTTACTGTTGCTGTGATAGAAATGCGTAAGGCTCGAAACCGCTGCCCTCCCCCCAAAAAAGTTGGGTGAACAGCCAAACATGCTGTCAGGCAAAGGCAAGTCGCTTCGAGATAACCCAGTAGGCATCCCAGGGCGCCTCCACTGCCATCAGCACCCTCTGCGTTTGCACTAACCAAGGCGCGTCGAGCTGCCAATCCGGTAGCCGCAATCCTCGATTCCCCAAACTAATAGCCAATAACCGCCCTTCCTTGATATCCCGACTCACCTGCTCCCGAGACTTACCCGCCAATCGCGCAAACTCTGGCACTGTCAAATTGGTAGGTGCTTCATATGCTGCCAGCATTGCAAGACGTTGCCGTTGTATCTCCGAAACAGGCGCCGCCATCACATTCCTCTCTGGCATCACTGCAACCGCATCGACACCTTCAACCACGTGAGCAGCCCTTTTCGGCTTAGACTCCACCTCATATATCAACGAGGCGGCATCTGCTGCCACTGCTCCAGCGACTGACACCGCCCCCTCCAACCGAATCGTCAGCAGCGAACTCGCTGCGTCATGCTTTCCCTGAGCCCAAAGGTCTAACCGATTGGCCCAGTCCTGCATCATGGTCCGCCGCTGTTCCACATATCGGGCATGGTTATAGGTCGCACTCACCTGATCCGGATCAGCATGAGAAAGCTGCGCGTCAATCCAATTCTTGGGGTACCCGATCTCGTGCAGCGCAGTAGAAATTGTGGCGCGCATACCATGGCCCGTTAACTGATCAGCCAAACCCATTCGATGCAGGGCATTGTTCAATGTGTTTTCGCTGATGCGTAGCTGCAGGTTGCTGCGATGTGAGAAAAGAAAACGCTGTGCAGGTAAGACCTGATCGAGCATATAGCGCACGATTTCCAGCGCCTGCACCGAAAGCGGAACGATGTACGGCGGCACCTGACCACCAGCCCTACCCGGCTTGCGCATCTGCACCTGGAGCTGTTTGACGACCTCCGGTGGAATCACCCACAGCTGCTTTTCCAGGTCGAACTGATCAGGCGTGGCATAACGTAACTCGCCTGTTCGCACGCCGGTCAACAGCAGCAAACGCAGCCCCAATTTTGTCTGTAGGTGACCACCGTAATTGCGAATCCTCGACAGCAGTTCCGGCAGTTGCTCCATCCGCAAAAATGGGTTGTTCGTCACCGGTGGCTTGGGTAGCGCCACCACATCCAGGTCCGAAGCCGGGTTCACTTCGAGCCCTTCGACTTTTACCAAAGCATAACGAAACAGCTGGTTGAACCAGGTGCGACATTTCTCGGCCATTGTGAGGGCGTTGCGCTGTTCGATGGCACTGAGGGCACCCATCAGGTCGTGACGGGTAATGCCTTTGATGGGGCGCTCGCCCAAGATGTCTTTTTTAAAGACCCTGAGGATTTGCGAGAGTGTGCTTTGCCGCCCTTTTTTCAGGCTCAACCGCCAGAAGCTGACCCACTCGTTGTACACCGCTTCAAAGGTTTGCTTTTCAGCAACTTCAGCCGCATGCCGCTGCTGCTTGCGGTGTTCACAGGGGTTGATGTTGTCCGCCAGTAACCGCCGTGCGTCATCGCGCCGAGAGCGTGCTTGCTTGAGGCTGACCTCAGGGTAGGCACCAAAGGACATGCGCTGCTGACGCCCCTCCCAGTAATAGCGAAACAGCCACAGCTTACTGCCCGCCTTGGTAACCCAAAGGGATAGGCCGTCAAAGTCGCCGAGGGTATAGTTTTTACCGGTGATTCGGGCATGCCGAATGGTGAATTCCGAGAGTGGCATGGTGAGCTCCTGTGAGAGAGTCAGCACCAGATGCTCGTCTGGAGACCCGAGGGGAGCCAGTCAAAATACGAACTCGAACGAGCCCGTAATGTTGTACTTAATCCTGTAC
This sequence comes from Pseudomonas sp. TE24901, assembly GCF_054058375.1. Lineage (NCBI taxonomy): Bacteria > Pseudomonadati > Pseudomonadota > Gammaproteobacteria > Pseudomonadales > Pseudomonadaceae > Pseudomonas > Pseudomonas sp. TE24901. The sequence continues at coordinate 104,875 of NZ_JBSSAF010000012.1, read as the reverse complement.
TTGTTCGTACTGGACTACCCTGAGTCTCAATGGTTTTTGCAGAAACAAAAAAAGACGCCGACGCGTCTATTCCATAAATCGCAGGCAAAAAAAAGCCACTCGTTAGAGTGGCTTTTTTCGTAATGCTTGGAGCGGGAAACGAGACTCGAACTCGCGACCCCGACCTTGGCAAGGTCGTGCTCTACCAACTGAGCTATTCCCGCTTGGTGATGCGCATTCTATAGAAATCTCAGAACTCGTCAACCGCTTGATTCAAAAAAGTTTTATTTCTTTTCCACGGTGGTGCGCAAGTGAGGCCAGGCAGCGCGCAGATATTGGAGCATGGACCACAGTGTCAGGCCGGCAGCGATCAGCAGCAGTGCGTAGCCAATCAGGACCCAGAAGGAGAAGTCTGACGGGTTGGCCAGCAGGATCACCAAGGCCAGCATTTGCGCAGCGGTTTTCCACTTGCCCAGGTTGGACACGGCCACGTGGGCGCGGGCGCCGATTTCGGCCATCCATTCGCGCAGGGCCGAGACGACGATCTCGCGGCCGATGATCACGGCAGCCGGCAGGGTCAGCCACAGGTTGCCGTGTTCCTGCACCAGCAACACCAGGGCGACAGCGACCATGAGCTTGTCGGCCACCGGATCCAGGAACGCGCCGAAGGGCGTGCTCTGCTCCAGGCGGCGGGCCAGGTAGCCGTCGAGCCAATCGGTCGCGGCGGCAAATGCGAAGACCGAACTGGAGGCGGCATAGCTCCATTCGTAAGGCAAATAGAACAGCAAAATGAAAATCGGAATAAGCAGGACGCGTAGAACGGTGATCAGATTAGGGATATTCATCGGCACAACTGGCTACGAGGTGGAAAGGCATTCTATTCGCTGTGCAGATTGGCATAAATCAACTCAGCGAGCTTTTTACTGATACCGGGTGCTTTGGCTATTTCGTCAATGCTGGCACGGGATAGCTCTTGCAAGCCACCAAAATGTTTAAGCAAGTCACGCCGCCGCGTCGGCCCTACCCCTGCCACCCCTTCCAGGGTTGAGGTTCGTCGGGTTTTACCACGGCGGGCGCGGTGGCCGGTAATGGCGAAGCGGTGGGCTTCGTCACGGATCTGCTGGATCAAGTGCAGCGCCGGTGAGTCGCCCTTCAAAGTGAACTCATGGGCGGCATCATTCAAGTACAACGTCTCGAAACCGGCCTTGCGCGTGGCGCCCTTGGCCACGCCGAGCAGGATCAAGTCGGGCACGGCCAGCTCGTTGAGCACATCACGGGCCATGGACAACTGGCCCTTGCCGCCGTCCACCAGCAGGATGTCGGGGAGCTTGCCCTCCCCGTCCTTCAGCTTGCTGAAGCGTCGCGTCAGCGCCTGGTGCATGGCGGCGTAGTCATCGCCCGCCGTCACACCTTCAATGTTATAGCGCCGGTAATCAGCCTTGATCGGCCCTTCCGGCCCGAACACCACGCAGGAGGCCACCGTGGCCTCGCCGCTGGAGTGGCTGATGTCGTAGCACTCCAGGCGCTGAGGTGGCTCGTCCAGGTTGAGCACTTCGGCCAGCGCATCGAAGCGCGCAGCGACGTGCTGTCGGTTGGCCAGCCTCGCGCCTAGGGCCTGCTCGGCGTTGGTCACCGCCAACTGCTGCCAGCGGGCCCGGGTGCCGCGCACGCGGTGGCTGATGTCCAGCTCGCGGCCCCGCAGTTCGTGGATCGCCTCGATCAAGGTGGGGAAGTCTTCATGCACCACGTTGACGATCAGCTCCGACGGCAAATCGCGCTCAGGGCTGCTGACGTAGTACTGGCCGAGAAACGCAGCCATGACTTCGGCCACATCTTCGTCGATCCCGGTCTGCGGGAAGAAATTCTTGCTGCCCAACACTCGCCCGCCGCGCACGCTGATCAGGTGCACACAGGCACCGCCCGGGTTGACGAAGGCCGCGATCACGTCGACGTCGCCGGTGCCGCCCTCCATGCTCTGCTGGTCCTGGACGCGACGCAGCAAGGAGATCTGGTCGCGCAGTTCTGCTGCCCGCTCGAAATCCAGGGTACTGGCCGCCTGTTCCATGGCGCCCGACAGTTCATCGGTGAGCGCATTGCTGCGACCTTCGAGGAACATCACCGAATGGCGCACATCCTCGGCGTACTCCGCCGGTTCAACCAAGCCCACGCACGGTGCCTTGCAGCGTTTGATCTGGTATTGCAGGCAAGGCCGGGTGCGGTTCTTGTAAAAGCTGTCTTCGCACTGGCGCACAAAAAAAGTCTTTTGCAGCAGGCTCAGGCTTTCGCGGATCGCTCCGGCGCTGGGATACGGGCCGAAATACTTGCCCTTTAGCTTCTTCGCGCCCCGGTGAATGCTCAAGCGCGGGAAGTTGCCGTCGGACAAATACACGTAAGGGTAGGATTTGTCGTCGCGCAGCAGGATGTTATAGGGCGGCCGCCATTCCTTGATCAGCGTCTGCTCAAGCAGCAGCGCCTCGGTTTCATTGGCGGTGATGGTGGTCTCGACCTGGGCGATACGCGCCACCAAGGCGGCGGTCTTGGGCGCAAGACCGGTCTTGCGAAAATAGCTCGCCAGGCGGTTCTTCAGGTTCTTGGCTTTACCGACATAAAGCAGGCGTGCCTCGCTGTCGAACATGCGGTACACGCCAGGGCGGCCACTGCAGGTTGAGAGGAAGGCACTCGGATCAAACGGTGTGGTCATGTCAGGCGCTGGCGTCCACCATGCCGTGGCGTACCGCGAGCAGGGTCAATTCAACATCACTGCTGATGGCGAGCTTCTCGAAAATACGATAGCGGTAGGTGTTCACGGTCTTGGGCGACAGGCACAGCTTGTCGGAGATTGTCTGCACCTTCTGGCAACCGACGATCATCAGGGCGATCTGGATTTCCCGTTCCGACAGCGCATCAAACGGCGAGTCACTGGTGGGCTGGAACGACTTAATGGCCAATTGCTGGGCAATCTGTGGGCTGATGTAGCGCTGGCCGGCAAAAACCAGGCGAATGGCTTGCACCATCTCCGCCAGGCCTGCGCCCTTGGTCAGGTAACCCGCCGCGCCCGCCTGTAGAAGGCGTGTAGGAAACGGGTCTTCCTCGCACACAGTCACCACCACGACTTTGATGTCCGGATGGCTGCGCAACAATTTGGTAGTGGCACCAAGACCGCCGATCCCAGGCATCTTGACGTCCATCAAAACCACATCGGGTTTCAACTCCCGGGCCTTGATCAGGGACTCCTCCCCCGACTCGGCCTGGCCGACTACTTGCAGGCCATCGATGTCAGCCAGCATTCGTGTAATGCCTGTACGAACGAGATCATGGTCATCGACTACTAGCACCCTAATCAAGCAGACACCTCGCGATATGGTCTTATAGGTTGCTGAACACCTTAGCAAAAAACCTAGGTACAGACCTAGCTGCAAGCGTCATATATATAGAGTTTGCGTGCGATATCGGCCACCGCCGACTCGCAGCCGGCCTCTTATACTGAGCAAAAGGTCAGCTTTACTCTGGCGCCAGTGCGCTACGCCTCCAGAACACGAGGACATTCGCGCTCCATGCGCCAGAAGCAATCCTCCTCGCCAACGATGCTCAAGCCGAGCCGCTGATACAACCTTCTCGCCGGATTGGTCTTGAACACCGTCAAGCGCAAAAGCCCCTGCGCCTGGGCCTTGAGCGCCATCTGTTCGAGCACCCAACTGCCCGCGCCGTGTTTGCGACAGCTCTCCAGCATGTGCAGCTCGCGGATATACAGCGCCCGGCTGTCACGGCTCAGGCTGATAAACCCCATCACCGTGTCATCGTTGCAAATCAGCCAGTTCTCGCGCCCCGCCCAGGCGACGTCGAAACCATCGTCAGACCACAACAACCCATATTGAAGGTAGTAGCGGCTCATGGCTTCGCGGGTGAGCTTTCGCGCAAACACACGATCCTCATCCGTCGCTGCTCGCAGGTGAAACGCCATGGCTAGAGGACGACCACTTGGCCAGCCCACCGCGAGCCCTCGCGGCGGGCGATCACCAAGGCGTCGCCAACGCCAGGGGCGGATGCGAGCAAACGCCCATCAGCCGCCCAGACAGCACTGCGACCGGCACACACGTAGCCGCCCGAGGGGCCACCATGGTTGGCCATCAACACCACCAAGCCATGCTCCGCGGCGTATCCCCGGAGCAACGCGCTGTCATTGGCATAACCGCCTTCGCTGATCAAGACACCCGCGGCATACACCGTGGCCCCCGATTCAGCCGCTTGGCGTGGATGGCTGGCGTGGGAAAAGTCCGCGCATACCGCCAGCGCAATACGGTCACTGCCCCGTTCGAGCGCTTCACCGCCCTGCCCCGGGATAAACGCCACTTCTTCGCCCGGGTGCAGGTGCTGCTTGGAATACACCACGAGGGAGCCGTCCGCCCCCAACACCAGCGCACCGATCAACACGCCCGCTTCGGGCGCCAGGCGGATCGGCATCCCCACCACCGCCGTCATGCGCAGCTCCCGCGCCCTCTCCCGAAGTGGCGCCAGCACCGCGTCATCCGGCGCAATCGCCAGGTTGGCTGCCAGCGACGGCTCATACCCGGTCAGCGACAACTCTGGAAACACCAGCACCTGCACGCCGTGCTCGGCGGCGACGTGCATCAACCGCACATGCCGTTGAATATTGGCGGGCACGTCACCCGCGATGGAGACAGATTGAGCAGCAGCAAGGGTCAAGGCAGTCATGGTCGCGTCCAAGCAATAAGTATCAACGTGTTATCAGCATATCCCGACCGATAGCCATCAGTACCCCTGCGCGATAGAAATTACCGATTGAATCCTCCTGCGTGCCTCTAGTAAGCTCACCCCCATCATTTGGAGACATAACATGTTGCAACTCACCCACACTCAGGTTTGCCCTGCTGCCAGCGCCCCGCGCTCGGTATCGGCTACCCGCGTGAACGGTTCGAGCGCAGCTGTAAGCTTTTATTTTGGGTATTGGTTTAGCCACTGGCGCGCCTGATACCTGAAATCGGCGGCCACTACTCAAGGGGTCGCCTGCCAGAGAAATCTAACCCCCGGTCGGCTCCCCGACCGGGGGTTTTGTTTTTTCAGGCCCTTAACTTTTTTGAAGAACACTTAAAGGAATCACACCATGAACTACGCCACCTATTACCGCTACGACACCAGCCCTGCATGGCGATTTAGCAAGCTCCGTTCGGGACAGCCTGCCGCCTCCGATCGGTCACCTATTGGTGGCAACCCAACACACATCGCCGATACGGCCAATTGTCGAACACCCCAGTAGGGCCGAGCGTGCGGGAACAGCCCGCCGCTTGCCCAGGAAGCCATGAATATGAACTCTGCCACCGCCGCTCTGCCTGTTGCCAACCTGTCCAGCGCCAATGAAGCCCTGACCCAGCGCCTGCCCAGCTCCCTTGAGCTCAAGCATCAGTTGCCCCTCAGCCCGTTCCTCAATGAACAAGTCCACGCCCATCGCCAAGCCGTGCGCGCCATCCTCAATGGCGAAGACTCACGTTTGCTGGTGATTGTCGGCCCGTGCTCGATCCACGACCCCGAGTCGGCGATGGAATACGCACGCAACCTGAAGAAACTTGCACTCGACGTCAGCGACCAGATGCTGCTGGTGATCCGCGCCTACGTCGAAAAACCGCGCACCACTGTCGGCTGGAAAGGCCTGGCCTACGACCCGCACCTGGACGGCAGCGATGACATGGCCGCAGGCCTGACCCTGTCCCGCGAACTGATGCGTGAAATGCTGCGCCTGGGTCTGCCGGTTGCCACCGAACTGCTGCAACCCATGGCCGCCGGCTACTTCGATGACCTGCTCAGCTGGGTGGCGATTGGTGCACGTACTACCGAGTCCCAGATCCACCGTGAAATGGCCAGCGGCCTGGGCATGCCCGTGGGCTTCAAGAACGGCACCGACGGCGGCGTCGCGATTGCCTGTGACGCGATGCGCTCAGCATCCCACCCGCACCGCCATTTTGGTGTCGATAGCCAGGGCCATCCGGCGATCATCCAGACCCCGGGCAACCCCGACACCCACCTGGTGCTGCGCGGCGGTCACCGTGGGCCGAACTACGACGCCCAAAGCGTGGCTCAGGTGAAACACGACCTGGCAAAGTCCAAAGTGGCGGCGCGGATCATGGTCGATTGCAGCCATGCCAACAGCGGCAAGGACCCGTTGCGTCAGCCGGCAGTATTCAATGACGTGCTGGAGCAACGCCTGCAGGGCGACACCTCGCTCATCGGCATGATGATTGAAAGCCACCTGTTCGAAGGCTGCCAGCCGCTGAGCGCGTCGATGAAATACGGTGTGTCGGTGACTGATGGTTGCCTGGGTTGGACGGGGACTGAGCAGTTGTTGCGCAGTGCCGCAGAGCGTCTTCGCGCTTGCTGACCTCTGTAGGAGCTGGCTTGCCAGCGATTGCGGTACATCAGCTACAGATGTGTAGCCTGACACAATGCAATCGCCGGCAAGCCGGCTCCTACAGTTTCAGGAGAGGGGATACAACGCCTCGTCGAACTGTTCCAGCTTCGGAAAGACCAAGGGCTGCTCATCCGCCAGCCCTTGCAGCCGCTGTTCATACGCCACCAGAAAGTCCCGCCGCGCCTCATCACTGATGTACGGCACATGCCAGGCCACAAACGGCGCCAGCACGTCATAGCCCACATACGCCAGCGTCCCGCGCAGTATCGGGCGCAGCATGTCCTCCAGCGGCCCATGGATCGCACCTTCCCCAAACATATGCTCACGCCCGCCCAAGGTCACCGTGACCATCGCCCGCTTGCCCGCCAGGCCGCCCTGGTCGTAAAAACGCTTGCCGCCGTAGCACACCCCCGACACCAGCACCCGGTCGATCCAGCCCTTGAGCATCGCCGGCGCCGAGAACCAGAAGATCGGGAAGTTGAGGATCAGCAGGTCCGCCCACAACAGCTTGTCCAACTCGGCCTGGATATCCGCCGCAATCGACTGCTTTTTCACCCCCAGCCGCTGCTCCAGCGCGTACACCAGATAGTCAGGGTTTTCCCGCGACGAAAAGTCCGCCGCCGACGCCACCGGGTTCCAGTGCATGGCATACAAGTCGCTGACCTGCACCTCATGCCCCTGGCCTTGCAACGTGGCAATCGCCTTGTCGCGCAAGGCGGCAGTGAACGACTGCGGTTCAGGGTGAGCGTGAACAATCAAAACCTTCATGGGAGTTCCTCAAACAGTGGGGGCCGCCCGTTGGGCCAGCAAGTGGTCGAGCCAGTCGGGGTCCATTTCCGGCTCAGATGAGAACAGCAGGCCGGTGTAGTCCTGGTACGGCGGGGTGAAAATCGCACTGCGGCTGCCCTGGTCCACCACCCTGCCCCGCTGCATCACCACCACCTCGTCGGCGATGGCGCGCACAGTGGCGACGTCATGGGTGATAAACAGGTAAGCCACGCCGAGTTGCTGCTGGATCCGGTTGAGCAGCTTCAGCACGCCTTCGGCCACCAGTTGATCGAGGGCCGAGGTGACTTCGTCGCAGATAATCAATTGCGGGTCAGCCGCCAGGGCGCGGGCGATGCAGATGCGTTGCTTCTGCCCACCGGACAACTCCCGTGGCTGGCGCTCCATGAACACCGCCGGGTCCAGCTCGATCATCTCCAGTAGCTCGGCAACGCGGGCGCGCAGGGCCTTGCCTTTGAGCCCCAGGTAAAACGTGAGCGGGCGGCCAATGATGTCGACGATGCGCTGGCGCGGGTTCAGCGCGGTGTCCGGGATCTGGTAGATCATCTGGATGCGCCGCAACTGCTCCTTGCTACGCCGCCGAAAATCCACCGGCAGCGCTTCGCCGTCGTACATCACCTGCCCGGCCGTGGCCGGCAGCAAACCGGTGATCAACCGCGCCGTGGAGCTTTTGCCGCTGCCGGACTCGCCGATCACTGCCAGGGTCTGGCCGCGATACAGCTTCATCGACACGTCATGCAGCACCGGCTGGTGCCCATAACTGGCGCACGCCTGGCGCACCTCCAGCAACGGCACCTGCTGCGTCGGGCAGGCCTTGGGCTCAGTGCGGAAACTGCGCACCGCCCACAGCGACTTGGTGTAGTCCTGCTGCGGCTGGCTGAGCATGCTGCGGGTATCGGCCTCTTCCACCAGCTTACCGTGGCGCAACACCATGATGCGGTCGGCCATCTGCGCCACCACTGCCAGGTCATGGCTGATGTACAGCGCGGCGCTGCCGAAGGTTTTCACCGCATCTCGGATGGCAGCCAGCACTTCGATCTGGGTGGTGACGTCGAGGGCGGTGGTGGGTTCGTCGAAGATGATCAGGTCCGGGTGGCAGGCCATGGCCATCGCCGTCATCACCCGCTGCAACTGCCCGCCCGAGACTTGATGGGGGTAACGCTGGCCAATGGTTTCCGGGTTGGGCAGGCGCAGCACGCGGTACAACTCCACCGCCTCGCGCTCGGCTTGGGCACGGTTGATGCCGCCATTGATCACGGCGGTTTCCACGTGCTGATCGATCAGCCGGTGGGCCGGGTTGAACGACGCCGCCGCGCTCTGGGCCACATAGGCGATACGCAGGCCGCGCAGCTTGCGCAGGGTTTCGGGCTTGGCCTGCAGCAGCTGGATCCCATCAAAACACACCGAGCCACCGGTGATGCGGCAACCGTCCCGCGCATAGCCCATCGCGGCCAGGCCAAGGGTGGACTTGCCCGCCCCCGACTCACCGATCAACCCCAGCACTTCGCCGCGCTGCAAGGTCAGGTCGATGCCCTTGATCAGCGGGTGCCACGCGTCTTCGTAATGCCCTTCGATCTGCAGGTTGCGGATTTCCAGCAATGGCGTGTCCATCCTCAACACTCCTTCAGGCCGCTGGATTTATGCAGCATCCAGTCGACGACGAAATTCACACTCACCGTGATCAACGCCACGGCCAGCGCCGGCAGCAACGGGCTGATGTCACCAAAGGTGATCAGCACCGCGTTGTCACGCACCATGCTGCCCCAGTCGGCGGTCGGCGGTTGGATGCCCAGGCCGAGGAACGACAGCGCACTGATAAACAGAAAGACAAAGCAGAAGCGCAGGCCGAATTCAGCAATCAACGGCGCGGCCACGTTGGGCAACACTTCGCGGGTGACCAGCCACCACAGGCCTTCGCCGCGCAGGCGCGCGGCCTCGACGAAGTCCTGCACCACCACGGTCATCGCCACGGCACGGGACAGGCGAAACACCCGGGTCGAATCCAACAACGCAATCACCAGCACCAGCGAGGTGGCGTTGGTGCCGACCACGCTGAGGATCAACAGCGCGAAAATCAGCTGCGGGATCGCCATCAGCACGTCCACCACCCGCGACAAGCCCTGGTCGATCCAGCCGCCCTTGATCGCCGCCACTAAACCACTCAAGCCCCCCAGCAAAAACGCGAGGGTGGTGGTCAGAAAAGCGATGCCCAAGGTGTTGCGCGCGCCGTACACCAGGCGGCTGAACATGTCGCGCCCCAGGTTATCGGTGCCCAGCAGGAACTGGCCGCTCCAGGGCGCGAAACCCTCGCCCACCACCTGGGTTTCGCCATAGGGCGCCAGCACCGGCGCAAACACCGCCACCGCGATGTACAACACAATGATCAGCAGGCCGAACTTGGCGCTCAACGGCGCCCGGGCCACTTGGCTCAACAGGTTCATGGTCTACCCCTTCGGATGCATCAGGCGTGGGTTGCTGGCGATGGACAGCACGTCCGCCCCGGTATTGAGCAGGATGTAGGTCGCGGCAAAGATCAGACTGCACGCCTGTACCACCGGGATGTCGCGCTTGGACACCGAGTCCACCAGCAACTGGCCCAGGCCTGGGTAGACGAACACCACTTCGACCACCACCACCCCCACCACCAGGTACGCCAGGTTCAGCGCGATCACGTTGACGATGGGCGCCAGCGCGTTGGGCAACGCGTGCTTCCAGATAATCCGCGACTGGCTGATGCCCTTCAGGCGCGCCATCTCGATATACGGGCTGGCCAGCAGGTTGATCAGCGAGGCGCGGGTCATGCGCATCATCTGCGCGATCACCACCAGGCTCAGGGTGGCGACCGGCAACACTGAGCGCTCCAGGATCGTGCCCAGGGTGGCGTCCGGCGCCAGGTTGGACAGGCTGGGGAACCAGCCGAGTTTCACCGAGAACACCAGGATCAGCAGGTAGGCGACAAAGAACTCCGGGAACGACACCGCGCTGAGCGCCGAGGTATTGAGCAGGCGATCGAACCAGCTGTTGCGGTACAGCGCCGCCAGCATGCCCAGCACCAAGGCGGTGGGTACGGAGACCAACGCCGCCAGCGCGGCCAGGCTCAAGGTGTTGCCCAGGCGCGCGCCGATCAAGTCGGCGATGGGTCGCTGGTTGGCCAGCGAAGCGCCCAGATCGCCGTGCAACAGGCGCAGCAGCCATTGCGCAAAACGCGTAAGCGGCGGCAGGTCCAGGCCCAGCTGCGCCCGAAACGCCGCCACGGTTTCCGGCGTGGCGGACTGGCCGAGCATGGCCTGGGCGATGTCACCGGGCAGCATGCCCACGGCGAGAAAGATGATCACCGAGACGGCGAACAGTGACAACACGCCTAGGGCGAGGCGCTGGAGGATTAATTTGAACAGGCTATTCATGGACGATTCTCATGAGGTGAATAGGCTCGTCGAGACTGCACCCATCTAATGTGGGAGCTGGCTTGCCTGCGATGGCGGCCTTAAGGCTTGCAGCGAATGGGCGGACCTCATCGCAGGCAAGCCAGCTCGCACATTGGATATTCATTGGCTGGAGGATCTCTACGCCTGCCACCACCGCTCGATCAGCCGCAGCCCATCCAACTCGCCATACGGTGCGGTCTGCGCGCCATGGGCCACGCGGTTTGAGCGTGCCGCCACGGAGCTTGCAAACAACGGCACAATCGCGCCGCCGTCGTCCCGGCACAGGGCCTGCATTTCGTTGTACATCTCCTGGCGCAGCGGTGCGTTCATCTCACCACGGGCAGCGGTGAGCAATTGGTTGAAGCGCGGGTTGTCCCAGTGGGTTTCGTTCCAGGCCGCGCCCTTGGCATAGCCGATGCTGAACATGCGGTCGGCGGTCAGGCTGCTGTACCAGAACGAGGTGGTGAACGGCTGCTTCATCCACACATTGGAGAAGAACCCATCCGCCGGCTCGCGCACCACGTCAATATCGATACCGGCCTGGCGCGCCTGCTCCTTGAACAACACCGAGGCATCCACCGCGCCGGTGTAGGCCGCGTCGGACGCTTGCAGGCGCACCTTGAGCGACTCCACGCCGGCCTTGCGCAGGTAGAAGCGTGACTTGTCCGGGTCGTAGGTGCGTTGCTCCAACGCGGCGTTGATAAAGCGACTACCAGGCTGGATCGGGTGATCGTTGCCCACCAGGCCATAGCCGTACAGTACCGACGCCAGCAAGCTTTCGCGGTTGATGGCGTGCTTCATCGCCATGCGGATGTCGTTGTTCTTGAATTCGTTGCTGTCGCAGAGCATCGGGAAGGTGTAGTGCTGGGCGCCTTTGGTTTCCTCGATCACCAGATTGGGGTTGCGCTTGAGCAGTGCCACGGTCTTCAGGTCGACCTTGTTGATCACGTCCACTTGCCCGGTGACCAACGCGTTGACCCGTGCCGCCCCGTCGGCAATGGCCAACAGCTCGGCGCTGGCGAAGTGCGCGCGGTCCGGTTTCCAGTAATCGGGGTTGCGCTCCAGGTCCATGCGCACGCCGGGCTCAAAGCTTTTCAGGCGGTAACCGCTGGTGCCCACGCCGGCTCTCCAGTCGGCCACGCCGTCCTTGGCAGGCATGATCACCAGGTGGTAGTCGGCGACCACATAGGCGAAGTCGGCGTTGCCCGAATGCAGCTCGAACACCACCGTGTCGTTGCCCTTGGCACTGACGCTGGCGACATCGCCGAGCACGGTCTTGGCCGCCGAGGTGGAGTCTTTGCTCAGGTGGTGATTGATCGACACCACCACGTCTTCGGCGGTCAGGCCTTTGCCGTTATGGAACGTCACGCCCTGGCGCAGGGTGAAGGTCCACACCCGCGCATCCGGAGTGGACTCGAACCGCTCGGCCAGTTCGGGGATGGCGGTGCCGTCGACGGCAATTTCCGTCAGCGTGTTGTACACCGCCGAGAAGCCGACGAAGGTGAAGGTATCGACCCAGGAGCCGGGGTCGCGAGAATCGGTGGTGCTGCCCCCGGCCAGGCCCAGGCGCAGCACGCCACCGGGCTTTGGGGTGGCGTCTGCGGCAAAGGCCGAAAACGGCAAGCCCATGGAGAACGCGGCGGCTACCGCACCCGCGACAGCGCTGTGCTTGAGGAAGTCCCGTCGGTGCATCGCTTGAGTCATTTTGTTGTTGTTTTCGCTCATGGTCTTGTTCCTCTAAAGGTCAACAGGCATAGGCATGTTTCAGCTCGATCAAGGTCACGCCATTGCGTTTGAAACCATTGCGCAAGTCCGTCTGCAATTCATCCAGATTGTGTGGCTGGTTCACGGTGCAGCCGAACGCCTGGGCGAACAGCGCAAAATCCGGGTTGCGCGGCAGTACGCCGATGGGCTCGATGTCGAGGCTCAGCATGTCATCGCGAATCTGGCCCAGGGCGTCGTTGTTCCACAGCAGTACCACCAGCGGGCTGTCCAGTTCTTCGACGGCGGTGGCCAGTTCCTGGGCGGTGTAGAGAAAACCGCCATCGCCCACCAGCACCAGGCCCGGCCGCTGCGGCGCGCCGAACTTGGCGCCGATGCCGGCCGGCAAACCGTAACCGAGGGTCCCGTAGCCTGTGGGGTGCAGCCAACTGCGCGGCGCTCGGCTCTGGTAGGCGTAATTGCCGGTGTAGGCCAGCTGGGTCATGTCGCTGCTGATGAACGCGTTGGCCGGCAGCTCGGCCGCGATGCGGTCGAGAATGGCCTGGTGAATCGACTGCAACGGACCATGCCCAAGCTCGACGGCCTGCAGCAGTGTCGCAACTTTTTCAACCGCCTCGGCGGGGTCACGCGATATCGACGGCAAGCGTTCCAGCAACGCCAACAGTGTCTGCTGGGCATCACCGCGCAACGCCACCGCGCAGGGGTAGAAATCATTGAACTTGCGCGGGTCGATATCCACCCGCAACAGCTCTCCGGTGAGCGGCAAGCGCTCGCGCCAATAATCGGTGTCGGCCATTTCCGTGCCGACGGCCAGCACCACATCCGCCTCACTGATCAGTTGCCAACCGGGTTCCACGCACAGGGTCGAACCGGCATTCAGCGGGTCATTGATCGGCAACAGCCCCTTGCCCGCCACACTGGTGAAAAACGGCGCGGCCAATTGCGTGCTCAAGCGCTGCAAAGCTTCACCGGCACCCAGCGCGCCGCCACCGGCAATGATCATCGGCCGTTTGGCCGCCGCGAGCTTGGCCACCGCCTGTTCCAACGCCTCTGTCGATGGCAGGCCGCGCCCCGGGCGGCGGACCACCTCGTTGCTCCAGTCACGCTTGATCGGCGCCGCCAGCACATCCAGCGGCACCGAGATGTGCACCGGACGCGGCCGTTCGCCGTCGAACACCGCGTAAGCCCGGGCGATCAGTTCAGGCAAATCTTCGGCGCTCAACGCCACCGCCGAAAATGCGGTGATCGGTGCCGTGATCGCCCGTTGGTCCTGGGTTTCATGCAGGATCCCCCACCCCTTGCCAAGGCTGGCGGTGCTGTTGACGCTGGAGATCACCAGCATCGGAATTGAATCGGCATAGGCCTGGCCGATGGCCGTGGCAGCATTGGTCACGCCGGGGCCGGTGATCACGAAGCACACCCCCGGCTTGCCGCTGACCCGCGCATAGCCGTCGGCCATGAAGCCGGCGCCCTGTTCGTGGCGGGTCAGCACATGGCGAATGCCACTGCCAGGCAGGCCTCGGTACAGCTCCAGGGTGTGAACCCCAGGAATGCCGAAAACCGTATCGACGCCGTAGTTGGCCAGCAGCCGCACCAGGGCCTGGCCACCTGTCATCGTCTTGTCAAACATGTTCACCTCCCAGGCGGATCAACGCATCGACCGCCGTGGTGCCGTGGGCGCTGACCAGCAGTGGGTTCACATCCAGCTCCAGCAAGCGCCCGGCGTTGGCACAGGCGTAATCGGCCACCGCACGGATCGCTGCGACCACGCTTTCGATGTCCGCCATGTCTCGCCCGCGAAAGCCTTGCAGCAAGGTCGCGCTGCGCAGGCTGAGCAAGGCGTTGCGGATTGCATCATCGGTGGTGGGCAGCAACAGGCTGCGACTGTCCTTGAGCAGTTCCACCAGGATGCCGCCCGCGCCAATGACCAGGGCCAGGCCGAAATCGTTTTCGCGCTTGATGCCCACGATCAACTCGGCCAACGGTGGCGTGGCCATGGACTCCAACAACAACTGATCGAACACCACTGTCGGCGCGTACGCGGCGATGTGCTCACGCATCAGCGTAAGCGCAGTGCTCAGCGCGACCCCGTCCTTGAGGTTGAGCGCCACGGCGCCCGCTTCGGTTTTATGCGGCAAATCTGCACTGACCGCCTTGAGCGCCAGCGGGTACCCCAGCAACTCGGCATCGCCCACGGCCCGCCCCGGCGTGCTCAGCACCCCGGCTGGCGTGGCCAGGCCAAAGGCGCGCAGGGCTTGCTTGGAAGCCCATTCGTCCAGCGCCAATCCCTGGCCGTCCAGGGCTTGCGGGCAGAGCGGTTCAAGGATCGATTCGCCACGCTCCAGCAAGGTACGGCGGGTGGTTTGATACGCCGCAATCCGCCCCCAGGCCGCGAGTGCATCCTCGACCCCTTGCAGCGCCGCAATGCCCTCGGCATGCAAACGTTGGCGGGCATGGGGCGGCAACAGTTCAGGAAACGCCGAGGTGACAAACCCGGTCTTGCCATGGCGGCCCAGGGCGTCGCAAAACAGTTCCAGCAAGAGGTCGCATTCCTTGCGCTCACCGGTGAACTCGGCCGGGTAATCCAGCACCAGCATGGCCGCGTCGGCCTCGGTGCGCAGCGCTGTGTCGAGCATGGCGTTGAGGGCTTCACGGTCGCCCCAGATGGCGGTGGTGAAGTCCAGCGGGTTGACCAGGTTGGCGTAGCTGGGCAGCACCTGGGCCAGTTCGCCACGCTGGTCTTCGTCGAGTTTTGGCAGGGTGAGATGGTTGCGCTCGGCGTAGTCGGCAATCAGCCCGGCATCGCCACCGGAGCAGGCCAGTGCGATCAGGCTATGACCCGCAGGCAGGTTGCCGCACGCGGCGGCCTTGAGGGTCTCGACAAAACTCACCGGCCCGCTGACGCGAATCACCCCCAGCCGCGCAAACAGGCTGTCATACAGCGCATCGGAGCCGGACAACGAACTGGTGTGACTCAGGGCCAACTCGGCACCGATCTGCGACACGCCGGTTTTCAACGCGATGATCGGGATGCCTTTTTCCAACGCCTTGTGCGCCGCACGGGCAAAACCCGGCACGTTCTTCAAGCCTTCCAGGTGCAATCCGATAGCCGTGACGCGCGGCTCATCGAGCAGCACGTCCATCAATTCGGCAACGCCCAACTGCGCCTGGTTGCCCACCGACGCCATGTACGCCACGGGCAACGAGCGGTCGCTCATGGACAGGTTATAGGCGAAGTTGCCGCTTTGGGTCAGCACCGCCACCCCCTTCTCCACCGCCTTGCCGCCATGGGCCACCGGCCACAGCGCCGAGCTGTGCAGGTAGTCGAGCAGGCCGTAGCAGTTGGGACCGAGCAAGGCCATGTCGCCCGCAGCGGTTAACAGTTGTTGCTGCAGGGCCGCGCCGCTGGCCCCCGTTTCGGCAAACCCGGAGGCGTAGCAGATGGCGCCGCCGGTGCCGATGGCGGCCAGCTCGGCGACGCAGGTCAGCGTCAGTTCTCGGTTGGTGGCGATAAACACCGCATCCGGGCCGCAGGGCAAGTCCGCAACCCGGCGCACACAGGGGATGCCATCGAGGCTGTCGTGCTGCGGATTGACCAGCCACATCGGCCCGTCAAAACCATCCTCGGCACAGCGCTTGAGTGCGCGAGCCATGCTGCGTCCGCCCACAAAGGCCAGATGCCGGGGCGCCAGCAGGCGCTTGAGGTTGTCGCGAATAGCCTGGGACATAAGCGTTCTCCGCGCCGATCAGCGCAACAGTGGCCGCAACAGTTCGCGGGCGATGATATGGCGCTGTATTTCCGAGGTGCCCTCCCAGATCCGTTCGATCCGTGCGTTGCGCCAGATGCGCTCCACCGGACCTTCGTCCATCAAGCCCATGCCGCCGAAAATCTGCACGGCTTCATCGGCGACCTTGCCCAGGGTTTCACTGGCAAACAGCTTGGCCATGCCGGCCTCGCCGTCGGTCATGCTGCCCTGGTCCATCTTCCAGGCGGTGTGCAGGGTCAACAGCTCGGCGGCGCGGATTTGCGTGGCCATGTCGGCCAGCTTGAAGCTCACGCCCTGGTAGGTGCCGATCGGCTGGCCGAACTGCTTGCGGTCAGCCGCCCATTGCAGCGACACATCCAACGCCCGCTGGGCCTGGCCGACGCAGTTGGCGGCGACCATCACACGGCCGGCCGTCAGCCAGGCATTGGCCACGTCCCAGCCCTTGCCGACTTCGCCCAGCACCTTTGACGCGGGTACGCGGCAGTCGTCGAAAAACATTTCATAGGTGTGGTAGCCACGGTTGCTCACGCACTTGGGGCCACGGCGGATGGTCATGCCCGGCGTACCGCGATCCACCAGGAACGAAGTCACTGCATTGCGCTGCCGGCCGTTGTGTTCGTAGGTGTCGGTGACCGCAAACACGATGGCGAAGTCGGCGTGCCCGGCATGGCTGATGAAGTGCTTGCTGCCGTTGATCACAAAGTCATCACCACTGCGCACGGCGCGGGTCTTGATGGCGTTGGCGTCAGAGCCGGCCCCGGGTTCGGTGAGGGCAAAGCAGTCGATCTTCTCGCCCCGGATGCACGGCAACAAATAGTCCTCGATCTGCGCGCCGGTGCAGGCCATGAGGATCTTGGAGGGGCGCGCGACAAACACGTGCAGCGCCCACGACACCTTCGACAACTCGCGTTCGATCAAGGCCTGGGACAAGTAGTCGAGGCCGCCGCCCCCCACCTCTTCCGGCATGTTGAAGGCATAGAAACCGGCAGCAATCGCCTTGTCGCGGATCTGTGCGGCCAGTGCCGGCGAAACCTCGTCGGCGCGGTCCACGGCCTCTTCATGGGGCAGCAGTTCCTTGGCGACAAAACTGCGTACCGCGTCCACCAACATGTCTTGTTCTTGGCTGAGTTGGAAATTCATGGCGCTACCTGTTCGGAGGTGTTGTTGTTATTTGCCGCTGAAAATCGGAAGACGTCTTTCCAGGGAGGCGCGCAAGGCTTCGGCACCGTCGGCGCTTCGCCCGCACAACAGGCCTGCGGCCAGTTCCGCCTGCAATTGCTCGGGCAGGCTGCGGTCGGCGCCCTCGCGGATCAGGGTCTTGGTCTGGGCGAAGGCGAAGGTCGGGCCGTTGGCCAGGCGCCCTGCCAGTTCAAGGGTGTGGGCCTGCAGTTGGTCATCGGCGACCACTTCGCCCACCAGCCCGGCAGCCAGCGCACGGTCGGCGCTCCACAGCTCATCCAGGAACAACAGGCGCTTGGCTTGCTCGCTGCCGATCAGGCGCGGCAAGTGCCAGCTGGCACCGGCGTCCGGCGAGTAGGCCATGCTGGTGTAGCCGGCCTTGAAGCGGGCTGATTGAGCGGCGACGCGCAGGTCGCAGCACAGGGTCAGGTCCATGCCGGCGCCGACGGCGGTGCCGTTGATTGCGGCAATCGTGGGTTTGTCGAGGGTGTGCAGGCGGGTCATCAGGGCGTGGGCGGTTTCGGTCCAGCCGTAGGTTTCCAGGGCGCCACGGGCTTCGGCATCGGCCCATTCCGCCAGGTCGGCACCGGCGCAGAAGCTGCGGCCACTGCCGGTCAACACCACCACACGCACGCTGGCGTCGGCATTGAAACCGTCGAGCAAGGCATGCAGGTGCTTGAGGGTGGGGATATCGAGCGCATTGCGCTGGGGCCCACGGTTGAGGGTGATCCAGGCAACGCCTGCTTGCACGGCGGTGAGCACGGGCGAATCGATCGTCATGGCTTCC
Organism: Pseudomonas sp. TE24901; assembly: GCF_054058375.1. Classification (NCBI taxonomy): domain Bacteria; kingdom Pseudomonadati; phylum Pseudomonadota; class Gammaproteobacteria; order Pseudomonadales; family Pseudomonadaceae; genus Pseudomonas; species Pseudomonas sp. TE24901. The sequence goes on along the minus strand of NZ_JBSSAF010000012.1, from coordinate 86,809 downwards.
TCGAATTATTTTAATTGGCTTGAGGGGTGCGACATGGCGAGATACTAAACGAGTGTTCAGTAAGGTGGCAATCGGCAAACTGCAAATATTTTCAGGGGGGAAATGCCAGCCTGGACAGTGCGCCCAGGCGGCAAGGAGGGCTCAGGGTTTGAGCTGATAGCGCTGGCGACCGGCGCCCTGCAGGCCGTCGACCCAGGCCTCGCAGATCTGGATGCCCTGCTGCGGGGTAAAGGTGCCGGGGTTGAGCCCCGACTCCAGCCACAATCCGTCAAGCAAGGCGCTCAAGCCGATGGCGGCAAGGTCGGCATCGAAGTGTTCCCAGCCCTCCTCCCTCGCCATGTCGGTCAGTGCCGAACGCATGATGGTGCGGTACTCGCCATAGGAATGTTCGTGGGCCAGGTTGATGGCAGGCGCGGTCTTGACCGCGCCCCAAAACACCAGCCAGGCATCCAGCAGGTGCGGGTCGAGCAGCTCCGGGGAAAACGAGCCACGGAACAGCGCCGACAATCGCTCCCGCGGGTTCGGCGGCGCCTTGGCCATGGTCTCGCGCAACAGGCTCATGACCTGGTCCGTGATGGTGCGATAGGCCTCGGCGACCAGCTCATCCTTGCCTGAATAGTGATGGCTGATCAGCCCCACCGACACCCCGGCCTCGGCACTGATCTTGCGAATCGACGCGCCCTGGAAGCCGTCGCGCTTGAGGCACGTCAGCGTGGCCTGGACCAGATTGGCCTTGCGCACTTCCGGGTCCATCCGGGAAAAACGGGATTCCTGGGTCATGCGGGGGTTTCCTGCAGTTGAGTCGGCAGCCAGACTCTACATCAGTCCCGGTAACCCGGCGACACCCGATCCAGCATCCGCAGCAACGCCGCCCAGGCCAATTGCATGGCGTCCAGGTCAACCAGTTCGCCCTCCTCCCGTGGCCGGTCAGGGTTGTTAAATTGCTGTTCGGTGTAGGCACATACCTCGGCAGACGGCAGGATCAGCGTGCCGCAGGCCTGGGCGGCGATCTGGATATCGCAGGCTTTCTCCAGGTAGTACATGCGCAGGAACGCCTGGCTGACGGTCTCGCCCACCGTGAGCAAGCCATGGTTGCGCAGCATCAGCACCGGTTTGTCACCGAGGTCGGCCACCAGTCGCCGCTGCTCGTCCATGTCCAGGGCGACGCCTTCGTAGTCGTGATAGGCAACCTTGCCGTAGAACTCCATGGATATCTGGTTGACCGGCAACAGCCCGCACTCCAGCGCCGCCACCGCGCAGCCCGCACGGGTGTGAGTGTGCAGCACGCACTGGGCGTCTTCACGAGCGCCATGGATCGCACTGTGGATGACAAAACCAGCCGGGTTGACCGCATAGGCCGAGGGTTCCACCGCACGCCCATCCAGGCCGATCTTCACCAGGCTGGAGGCGGTGATCTCATCGAACATCAGCCCGTAGGGGTTGATCAGGAAGTGATGGTCCGGCCCGGGGATGCGCACCGAAATGTGGGTAAAGATCAGGTCGCTCATGCGGTAGTGCGCAATCAAGCGGTAGCACGCTGCAAGCTCTTCACGCAGTTGCTGTTCGGTGGAGTGAGTCATTTTTATGCTCCGGGCGGGGTGGGTGGTGCCGACGCTAATCCACTCTTCAGTAGAAAAACAAGCACCTCTGAAAAACCAGCGCCAGTAAAAAAACAGGTTGATTTTTTACTGGCGCTCGCCTCCTATAGAAAAATAACAATAACCGCGCCTGGAGTATTCGCACCATGTCGCACACTGCCTTTCCCCATCTGTTCGAGCCCCTGCAACTGCGGGGCAAACGCCTGAAGAACCGGATCATGTCCAGCGGGCACGACACGTCGATGCCCACCGACAACCGGGTCAACCCGCAGTTGATTGCCTACCACCGGGCCCGCGCAGCAGGCGGCGTGGGGCTGATTGTGTTGCAGGTGGCCGGGGTGCACGACAGCGCGCGGTACACCTCCCATGTGCTGATGGCCACGGACGATGCCTGCATCGACGGCTACCGCGAATTGGCCGAGACCTGCCATGCCCACGGCACGGTGGTGTTGTCGCAGATCTTTCACCCGGGCCGCGAAATCATGGAGTCGGCCGATGGCCTGCTGGCAGTGGCGTACTCCGCGTCAGGGGTGCCCAACGAACGGTTCCGCGTGATGCCTCGGGCGCTGGACCAGCCGATGATCGACGAGATCGTCGCGGGCTACGCGGCGGCGGCCTCGCGGTTGCATCAAGCGGGGATTGACGGCGTGGAAGTGGTTGCGAGCCATGGCTACTTGCCGGCGCAGTTTCTCAACCCACGGGTCAACCGGCGCACCGACGAATACAACGGTTCGCTTGAGCAACGGTTGAGGTTCCTGCGGGAAATCATCGCCGCCGTGCGGCAAGCCACCGACGAGCACTTCATCATCGGCCTGCGTATTTCGGCCGACGAGCGCGATGCCGACGGCCTCACCGAAAGTGAATCCCTGGAAGCGGTGCAGAGCCTGCAAATGCAGCTGGATTACGTGCATATCGTTGCAGGCACATCGGCGTCACTGGGCGGCGCGATTCACATCGTGCCGCCCATGGCGATTGCCGCCGCGTACCTGGCGGATGAGGCGGCGGCGTTCAAGGCCAGCCTGTCGATTCCGCTATTTGTCACCGGGCGAATCAACCAGCCCCAGGAGGCCGAGTTGATCCTGGCGCGAGGCCAGGCCGATGTGTGCGGCATGACGCGCGCGCTGATCTGCGACCCGTTGATGCCAGCCAAGACCCTCGACGGTCATGCCGAGGATGTACGGGCATGCATTGCCTGCAACCAGGCGTGTATCGGTCACTTTCACAAGGGGTTGCCGATCTCCTGCATCCAGCATCCGGAGACCGGCCGCGAGCTGCAATTCGGCGACCTGCGCCCAGCGATGATGCGCAAGCGCGTGATGGTGGTCGGCGGTGGCCCGGCCGGGATGAAAGCGGCGGCCGTAGCGGCGCAACGCGGGCACGCGGTGACACTTTATGAAGCCAGTGGGCAATTGGGTGGCCAGGTGCTTCTGGCGCAGTTGCTGCCACGGCGCAGCGAGTTCGGCGGCGCCAGCACCAACCTGCAACGGGAGATGGAGTTGGCGGGCGTACGCGTGGTGCGCAATACGCGGGTTGATCGCGCCCTGGTGGAGCGGGAAAAGCCCGATCACGTGATCATCGCCACCGGCGCCGAACCCTATTGGCCCGCCTTCGAACAAGGGGGCGAGCTGCAAGTGGTCGACGCCTGGCAAGTGCTGCGCGGCGAGGTTGAACTGGGTCGTTCGGTGGTGGTGGTCGACTGGCGCTGCGACTGGATCGGCCCTGGCATTGCCGAACGTCTGGTGCGCGCCGGCCACGCCGTGCAACTGGCGGTCAACGGTACGCATTGCGGGGAAAACTTGCCGCTGTATGTGCGCGATCAGCTGGCCGGCGAGCTGCACCGCCTGGGCATCCCGATCATTCCCTACGCCCGCCTCTACGGCTGCGATGACAGCACCGTGTACCTGCAACACACCGCCAGCGGTGAGCCGATGTTGCTCGAATCGGTCGACACCCTGGTGTTGTGCCAAGGCCATCAGCCGGTAGACACTCTAGGCGCACAATTGCATGGGTTGGTGCCCTTCGATCGCATCGGCGATTGCCTGGCACCGCGCACCGCCGAAGAGGCGATCTATGAAGGACTGAAGGTAGCGTGGACGCTTTGAACGACGAATCAGCGCAATTGTTTCTGGGCACCCGTATTCGCGGCCTGCGCAAGGCTCGCGGCCTGACACTGACGGACCTGGCACAGATGAGCGAATTGACCGCTGGCTACCTGAGCCAGCTGGAGCGCAACCTGGCTTATCCGTCGATCCCGGCACTGTTTAATATCGCCCGCAGCCTGGGGGTGACCATCCAGTGGTTCTTCGCCAGCGAAACCGTGCCGGCAGCGGAGGACGAAGGTTATGTGGTGCGCAGGAGCAACCGCCAGAGCATTCGCTACGAAGACGGCATTGTCGACCAACTGCTGACGCCGTTGCCCAATCACCAGCTCGAAATGCTGCACTCGTGCTTTCCTCCGGGCACCTACAGCCAAGAGAGCTACAGCCATGAGGGTGAGGAAGCCGGGTACGTACTGAGTGGGCAGTTTGAGTTGTGGGTGGGTGAGCGGCGCTTTTTGCTGGATGAGGGTGACAGTTTCAGCTTTGCCAGCAACGAGCCCCATCGCTACGGCAACCCGGGCAAGGTGGAAACCGTGGTGATCTGGGTGATAACCCCGCCCACGTTTTAGGCCGCACGGGCGAATGGAGATCTTTCCTACGGGAACTGGCGACAGTGGCGTGACGGCCATCAGTGGTGAAGGCCTGGGAGCGCTTGCTATAAAACTGGCTACTTCTTTTCGAGGTTGTGGCTATGTTTGGATTGCATCTGCTGTGCAGTAAACCCACCCCGGATGAACTGGCGACCGCGAAGGCCGTCAAGTCGCTCAAGACCTGGAAGATCACGGGCAGGTACATCTCGCTGGACCCCGTCGAGATCATGTCCTCGCAAAACTATCGGAATGCGATACGCCAGATCCGCAAAATGGAGACTGACGAATCATGGGCCTGCTAATCATTCTGCCACTGCTGGTCAGCGGTTATCTGGTCTGCATCAAACACCCCTATTACTACTGCCGCCTGCATCGCTTCGATGGGCAGTTACTTTATCTGCAGGTAGCGCGACTGGGAGTCGCTTGCCTGCTTGCAGCCACCTTCTTGAGTGCTCTAGTACTGGTCGTGTCAAAACAGAACCTGTACGCGGGCGGTAGGTTGGTCCCGACCGACTACAGTGACTATCTGGGTTCCCAGTTGGTGCAACTCGATATTGCCAATGAAAAAAACTGCACGCTCTGGGTGTTCCTGCTGCAAGTCGGGCTGACATCGATGCTCATGCCTTTTTGCTGGGCAAGGTTGTATGTCCTGTCCAAAAGCAGCCGCCTGAGTCTCGAAAATGCCACGCAGTTGGACTGGCAGTTGACCCTCGGCATTCTTGAAGGCACACCGCTCAAGACGTTGCTCAAGGAGTCGATTCAACAACAAGTGCCGTGCATGTTCAGTTTCAGTGACCGAAAAGTGTATGTAGGCATTGTTGCCGTGGTTGGCGGGCCGACTGAGTCGGACGGTGTGGACCACGCCTTCACCCTGATCCCCCTGCTCAGCGGCTACCGCGACAAAGACACGCTCGAAGTCACGCTCAATACCCACTACGCAAACGTGATCACACCGGCCCCCATCATGCTTATCCAGGAAAACGTCGTCTCGGCCACGCGCTTCGACTTCACCACCTGGAACACCTTCCAGTCCCGCAAACACCGCAAGGCGCGCCAGGGTCAGCTCTACCAACACCGACCGGCGCGCCCATTGAAAGCCTCACGCGCCTGCGCCTGAGGCCCTGTGCAGCACGTCAATCAAACTTCCAGTTCAGCCCCACGCGCAGCATCTGCCCATCGTTCTTGAACTTGGAATCGTACCCGGTGCCCGCCCCGCCACTGCCGGGAATCACCGCCACGTTCAGCTTGTCTTCGCCCAGGTCGTAGTACAGGTATTCGGTCTTGAACGACAGGTTCTGGGTAATCGCCTGTTCGATACCGGCGCCCACGGTGTAACCCATCTTGAAGTGGCTTTGATCACCGCTGAACTGGGTATTGCCGGTAGGGCTGAACATGTCGACGCTCTGGCTGGTTTCACCGTAGGCCAAACCGGCCGTGCCGTAGATCAGGGTGTGGTCGAAGGCATAACCGAAGCGGCCGCGCAGGGTACCGAGGTACTTGATCTTCGATTCGAATTTATTGTTCAGCGCCAAGTGAGTGTTGAGTTGCGAGGTGCCGATAGTGCGGCTGTCTTGCAGGTCGGTGTGGGAGATATCGGCCTCGATGCCGGCAACCCATTGGCCAAACTGGTAGTTGTAGCCGATCTGCGCACCGCCCAGCAGGCCATTGCGGTCCAGGTCGACCCGCCCCGGGCGGGCGCCACCGTTGATATTGGCGATGTTCGGTGCCGCCTGGCCCTTGGTGTTGACGTCACCGTCGCCACCAAAGCCGTAGCCGGCACTCAAGCCACCGTAGAAACCGGTCCAGTCGGTGGGGCCTTCGGCCGCTTGGGCGCAGGCGCAAGCCACCACAGTGAGCGCAGTAACGGCGAGTAAACGAGTGATCATGTAAAAGCTCCTGGTTTTTTTGGTTGATTGACAGGCACAGCGTTGCCGCACGCCGAATGGGATCGGCGCAAAGCGTGAATCCAGATAAGGGGTTGTCAGTACCGAACCGAGCGGTTCGGGGTGAAGCTATTGGCCGAGGAAGCGGTAGTCGGCGCTGTAGGGTTCCACGTGCAGTTCACCGGCTTGCTCGCAGCTGCCACTGAACACACCGCCCAACGTATGCAAGCGCTCCACGGCAACCACCTGCGCCAGCCCACCTTCGCCCTGATGGTCGACCACCCCCAGGCGCAACAGCGGGATGTCCTTGGGGCCGGCCCCCGGGGCCTGGGCAAGCACCTTGCCCACTACCGCACTGCGGTCATCCAGCTGCCAGGTCGGCCCGGCGAAATGCCGGCCGACGGTCTTGCCGTTGATCATCAACGTGGCCAGCGGCTCGCGAAACTGCCAGCTCAACTGACCGTTGCTGTCCTTGGTGCAGGTGTAGATCTGCACACCCGTGGCCTGCACGGTCATCAGCACATGTTTCGCTGCCCCCGCGGCCGATTCCGGGAGGTCCTGGGCCTGGGCACGCTGTGCGTCAATCGCACAGAGCACCAGCACCACCAGGCCAATCACCTGCAGTGCCATCAACGCCAGGCGATTGCGGCGCGCTACAACGTCGGGGTCGGTGTTGCTCATTGTTCGTCTGCCGGAAGAAGGGTCGAGAAGGGTCTGGTCAATCATTTTTGGGATCCATCAGTAGTCGATCGCGGCGGGTTGTCAGCGTCTGCAGGATGAACAACCGACCTGAAGTATTTATTCCCGATTTTTTCCAGACCCGGCGAAAACGCCTCGCCTACCAGACCTCCACCTTCAGCTCCGCACGTTGGCTGGCGGGCATCGGCAACGGCTTGCCGCTGTGCACCACGCCATGTCGCGGCGATTCACGCTTGAGGTTCGGCACCGGTATCCGCCCCCCGCCGCGCACGGTTTGCGCCCCATTCATCTGGAACTTGCCGTACGCAAAGTTCAGCCCCACGCCGTTCTGGCGCTGGAAGTAAATCCACCAGCGGCCCTCTTCGAACTTCATGAAGGCAAAGCTTCGTGGGTAGGCATCCTCGCCATAATCATCGAACGTCATTGCGGTGGCGAAACCCAGGCCATGCCCATCAAAACGGCTCAGGTACTCCTTGTTCAGGTAATCGCTGCCGCCCTGCACATGGAACACCCGGTAGGTGGTGTCGTCGATGTGGTCGATCAAGATCGAACAACCGCTGAAATCCGGCGTGAACACGTAGCCGGTCGCGCCAGGGTTGGCAGGAATGTCACAGAAACTGCCCTGGGGCACCCAGTGCCCCATCAGCGGCCGCTCGACCTTGCCGTACTCCCCCGGTTTATCCAGGGTCGCCAGGCGAAAGCCACCGGCTTTGTGATCGTTGACGTCAAACACATTCAGGCCGGCAACCAACCCGGAAGGAATACGCTTGGCCGTCATGAAGTTCTGTTGCAGAAAGGTCTTGGTGGATGAAAACGCGTTCATGCATTTAGTGGACATAGGGGCTCCGGGCAGAGGGCCAAGCAGTTGGAAAACGCAGGCGTGTCGCCGCTTCTTGAACAGCGTTCGAATCACGGGAAACCATCAAAAGAACACCCTCCCCCGACGCTTTATTCCATGATTTCGCTTAATCGAAATCAGCGATTTCCATGCAGATAATTGTCTTCTTCCTTCGCCCTTCCAGCCGGTAGCCTTCGGCCCTGCGATGCCTTGCGCACGCATGAACACCGGCTGTACCCACAGCATCGGTGCCTGACCCCAAGTGTTCGATAGATGGCGCCAACGTGAAGAAACTTTCGATTGCCCTACTCCTCACCAGCCTGCTGCCCCTTGCGCTGGCACACGCGGCGCCGGCCAGCATTGCCGTGATCGCCTACGCGGAAAAACCGCTGAAGCTGATCCGCGCCACTGCGCTGTATACCGTCGGCCCCGGCACCCGCCTGCAAGGTGGCGACATCCTGCAAACCGGCGCCGCCGGCATACAGATAGAAGGGTTCGCCGCAGCGACCCTGGCACTCGGGCCCGACACGCGCATCCTCATTGCGACCAACAGCAATGCCGCGCAGATCAACCTGCTCAATGGCTGGTTGAAGCTGCAACCCGTCGCGGGCAATAGCCACGGGAACCTGGCAGTCACCACCGGAGGGCTGGCGTTCAACCTCACCGGCAGCGCCAGCGTGATCCATGTAGGCAAGCACCAGACCGAGATGTTCGTCGAGGACGGCAGCCAAGTGGTCAACCAGCTCGACAACCGTGGCAAGGCCGACCGCAGCGTCACCCTGGGCCACGAAGACTTTGCCCAGCGCGACGGCGACGGGCCGCTCAGGAGTGTGCCGCGCCCCGAACAGGCGTTTATCGACGCCTTGCCGCCCCAGTTCCTCGACCCATTGGTGCCCCTCGGCAAAAAGGTTCCCAAGGCGGCTGAGCCGAAAAAAGAGCGCGACGTCACCTATGACGACATCGCGCCCTGGGTGGTCAGCCCGCTGAACCTCAGCCAGCAGATGCTCGCCAGCCGCTTTGCCCCGCGCCTGAACGACCCGGCGTTCCGCCAGGCGGTGAAGGTCAACCGCGGCGGCGTGCTGGAGTGGGAGCTGGAACTGCTGCGCCTGGAGCGCCGCAAGAATGCGCACTGATCCTCACCACGCCTGTACCTGAAGGTCCTTATGAAACTGTCGCTCGCGGTCAAATTCAACGTGGTGTTCCTGGCGGTGTTCATCGTCGGTTTTATCGCCACCAGCCTCTCCACGAACTACATGCTGCAGCAGAGCGCGCGCCGGGAAACCCTGGAGACTGCACGCATGCTGATGCGCTCGGCCTCGGCCGCCAGCACCTACACCGCCGAGCAGATCGTGCCGCTGCTGGAGAACCGCCTGAAGTTCCAGTTCCTGCCGCAGTCGGTGCCGGACTTCGCCGCCATTTCGCACCTGCAGGAGCTGCTCAAGTCCTACCCGGACTACGCCTACAAGGAAGCCACCCTCAACCCCACCAACCCACGCGACCTAGCCAATGACTGGGAAAAAACCCTGATCAACAGCCTGCGCAGCCAGCCGCAGACAGACGAGATGGTGGGCGAACGCACCGACGACAAAGGCGCCGCGCTGTACATCGCGCGGCCGATCCAGATCAAGGACGGGGCTTGCCTGGCGTGCCACAGCACACCCGAGGCGGCGCCGAAAACCATGGTCGACATCTACGGCGCGAGCAACGGCTTTGGCTGGAAGCTCAACGACACCATCGGCGCACAACTGGTCACCGTGCCACTGGACCTGCCGCTGCAACGGGCCAGGAGCCTGCTGCACAGCTACATGCTGTCGATGCTGGGGATTTTTGCCGTGCTGTTCGTGGCCTTGAACGTGGCGGTGCACCTGTTTGTCACCCGTCGCCTGCGGCAGATGTCGGCGCTGGCCGACCGGGTCAGCCTGGGTGAAACCGACGTGCCACCCATGGACGTCAGCGGCAGCGACGAATTGGCACGCCTGGGCCAGTCATTTGGCCGCATGCGCACCAGCCTGGTCAGTGCCATGAAGATGCTTGAGGAATAGGTTCGCGATCATGCTTGAACAACTTGGCAAGTACCGCATCGACAGCGTACTCGGCAAAGGTGCCATGGGCACGGTGTACAAGGCGTTCGACCCGAACATCGCGCGTACCGTGGCGCTCAAGACCATCCGCAAGGAACTGTTCGGCGACAGCCAGCACGCCGAGCTGGTCAGCCGTTTCAAGAATGAGGCCCAAGCGGCCGGCCGCCTGATGCACCCCAATATTGTCGGCGTGTACGACTATGGCGAGGATGAAGGCTCGGCGTACATCGCCATGGAGTTTGTCGAGGGCACGCCGCTCAACACCTTGCTCGCCGCCCAGACGCCCCGCGACCTGAGCCACAGCCTCGGCTGGATGCTCCAACTGTTGTCTGCCCTGGAATACGCCCACTCCAAAGGCGTGGTGCACCGCGACATCAAGCCGGCCAACCTGCTGATCACCGCCGATGGCCAGGTCAAGGTCACCGACTTCGGCGTCGCTCGCCTGGACTCTTCTACCCTCACCCAAACCGGTTCGATGATCGGCACGCCCAGCTACATGTCGCCGGAGCAGTTCTGCGGTGAGTTGATCGACGGCCGCTCCGATGTGTTTTCCGCCGGGATCGTGCTGTACCAATTGCTCACGGGCGAGCGGCCGTTCTCGGGCTCCGCCACCATGGTCATGCAGCAGATCCTCAACCAGACGCCCGTGGCACCGTCGAGCCTCAACCTGGCGCTGGACCCGGCGCTGGATGCCGTCATCGTGCGCGCCCTGGCCAAACGTCCGGCCGAGCGCTACCCCTCGGCCCAGGCGTTTCTCGACGACCTGGAAGCCCTGCTGGGCACGGCGACCGGCACCTGGACCAACGCCGAAATCGACGATGACCGCACCGTCTTGATCCGCCCCAACCAGCCCCTGAGCAGTGGTGTTACTCCACTGCCAACCGGCACGGCGGCAATCACTGAAGCGGTGGAAACCCTGACGCCCTGGAAGCTTGCGGTGATGCCGGAACTGGAGTCGCTGCTGTCCCACCAGATCGGGCCGCTGGCACGCTTCCTGGTGCGCAAGAGCCTCAACGGTGCAGATGACTTCGACGCCATCTGCGCGGCACTGCTGCCCCACATCCCTTCCGAGCGTGGCCGGGAACAGTTCGCCAGTGCCAGCCAGTCGCTGTTCCTGCGCCTGAACCCGCCGACCGCGCCTGTGGAGCCACCCCGTGAACCCACGGCGATCGAGCCGCCCACCGAGGTCACCCGCACCACCGAAACAGTGCCCGCGCCCCTTGACCCGGCCTTCTCGCAGATGGCCGAAAAGCGCCTGGCCGTGCTGATTGGCCCCATCGCCCGCATTGTGGTCAGCCGCGCCGCGCGGGCCACTTCCTTGCGCCAACCGTTCCTGCAACTGTTGGCCGAGCACATTGAGAGCGAGGCCCAGCGCCTGGCATTCCTCACCAGCTTCGAGTCTCTCCCATGACCGATACCCCACTCAGCGCCTGCGGGCCTCATCAACTGGCCGCGGCGGTTGCCTATGGGGTCAGTGATGTCGGTTCGGTGCGCCAGAGTAACGAAGACAACTTTCTGGTGGAGCCCGCCCTGGGCCTGCTCGCCGTGGCCGACGGCATGGGTGGCCACGAGGCCGGCGCCCTGGCCAGCGCCGAAGCGTTGATCAGCCTGCGCGAGGCCCTCAAGGTTCACAGCGTCGACCCGGCCCACGATGGCCTCGACCCTGACGCCACCTGGTCCGACCCGCAGATGCAAGCCGCCAGCCTATTGCACAACGCCATCGACCAGGTGAACCAGTGCGTCTACCAGCAAAATGTGGCCCGCCACATGAGCGAAGGCAGCGGCATGGGCACCACCCTCACCGGCGTGTGGCGCCCGCAGTTGGCCGGGCCATTACTGGTGTTCCACGTGGGCGACAGCCGCCTGTACCGCTACCGCGAGGGCGAACTGAGCCTGCTGACCCGCGACCAGACCTGGTACCAACAAGCCCTCGAAGCCGGCAAAGTGGACCGGCTGCCGGCGCGCAACCTGTTGCTGCAAGCCATCGGCCCCGGCCCCCGGGTCGAACCCCAGGTGCGCGTACACCCGGTGCAGCCCGGCGACCTGTTGATGCTGTGCAGTGACGGCCTGCACGGCTGCGTGCCGCACCAGGAAATGCTCCAGGTCCTCGCCGTTGCCCGGCGCGACACGCTGGACACCGCGTGCCGTCGGCTGGTCAATCTCACCCGCGAGTACGCCGGGCGCGATAACGTCACGGTATTGTTGGGGTGGTTCGACCGCTGAGTGGCCTCACGGCAACTTGAACGCCTCGTCCACCGGCACGCGGTAGCCGGTGGCCAGGCGGTTGGTTTCGTTGGCCATGCCGACCACCGCCTGCAACTCGCCAAACATCTCATCGGTCATGCCGGCCTTGCGCGCAGCAGCGGTGTGGGACGCAATGCAGTACGGGCAGTTGTTGGTCACGCTCACGGCCACATAGAGCAACTCCTTGGTCAGCGGGTCGAGTGCGCCCGGCGCCATGATCTCCTTGAGGCTTTCCCAGGTGCGGCGCAAGGTCGGCGGGTGCGCGGCCAGGCATTTCCAGAAGTTGTTCACCTGCTCGACCTTGCGCGTTTGCATGATGTCGTCGTAGACCGCGCGCACTTCGGGGCTGGCATCGGCGTATTCGGTGAGGTGTTGGGTCATGGCATATCCAGGGTGAAGGGAGAGTGTTCTGGAATACCGCGCAGCAGCGGTGGCTGGCAAGTGAAGCCGACAACGCCGACCTGACAAAGCTGATGAACGGTCATGTGGATGTTCAGAGAGAACACTGGCCATTCGTGATTTGCAGTAAAGAGTCCTTTTCGGGTTCGGCGGTTTTTCCGAAGGAACGACGGGCGGATACTCGACTCCATTGTTCACACCCCTCCAGGAGTTACCGATGTCTACCCCTAAGCACGCAGTTCCCGCCTTTGGCCTTGGTACCTTTCGCCTGCAAGGCCAAGTGGTCATCGACTCGGTGATCACCGGCCTGGAACTGGGCTACCGCGTCATCGACACCGCGCAGATCTATGAAAACGAAGCCGATGTCGGCCAGGCCATTGCCAACAGCGGCATCCCACGCAGCGAGCTGTTCCTCACCAGCAAGATCTGGATCGCCAACTTCGCCGAAGGCCAGTTGATCCCCAGCCTCAAGGAAAGCTTGCGCAAACTGCAGACCGATTACCTTGACCTGACCCTGATCCACTGGCCGTCGCCTGAGGACCAAGTGCCCGTGGCCGAGTTCATGGGGCAATTGCTGGAAGCCAAGCGTCTGGGCCTGACCCGTGAAATCGGCATTTCCAACTTCACCATCGACCTGATGAAACAAGCGATCGCCGCCGTGGGTGCCGAGAATATCGCCACCAACCAGGTCGAACTGCACCCCTACCTGCAAAACCGGAAAGTGGTGGATTTCGCCACAGCCAACGGCATCCAGATTACCTCCTACATGACCCTGGCCTACGGCGAAGTGCTGAAAGACCCGGTGATCCAGCAGATCGCCGAACGCCATCAAGCCACCCCGGCGCAGGTCACCCTGGCCTGGGCGATGCAGTTGGGCTATGCAGTGATCCCGTCGTCGACCCAACGGGCCAACCTGGAGAGCAACCTCAAGGCGTTGCAACTGACCTTGAGCGCCGCCGACATGGCGCAGATCGCCGGCCTGGAACGTGGCCACCGCCTGACCAGCCCCAAGGGCATCGCGCCAAAGTGGGACTAGGCCCCGGCCACCGGCTGGCGGGACAACTCCCGCAGCCACGGCAACACCCGCAGGCCCGTATTGGCCTGCGGCGGGTCGATGATATCCATGAAATGTTCGAGGTTGATGTTGTCCGGCACGCCGGGCAGCCGCACAAGTACGGCCGGCGTTGCACCGGCCGGTGCCGCCAGGTCGAGGTGATCGTAGACCAGCACATGGCGAACCTGGGGTTGCGGCCCGCAGGTATGGGCGGCGAGCCCCGCGTTGATGATGAGCACATCAAAGGGCTCGGCAGGGATGGCCGTCAGAATCTGGACTTCGTCGAACGTTTGCACCGGGACGATCCGGTGATACCCCAACTGGTTGAGCATTTTCTCGATGTACAAGCGTTGCAGATGCTGTTCATCGGCAATCAGGATAGTCAGTGCTTTGTTCGGCATGGCAAACCCCTGGGCAGGCAGTGCTCGTCAGTGAGCGAGGCCCATTTTCCAGACATATCCCGCAGACAAAATCAGGCTTGTTCCCCCTTCATGTAGGAGTTCTCCCAAAACTCCCCAATACCCCTCAACCACGATCACGCCTGATTGCAGTAATGGCTCAGGCTGTGATGCAACTCATCGAGGGCCACCCTCAACTCATCGACCACGGCGCCCAGGCGTTCGCGTTCCTGCTGCTCGCAGGTGGCCTCCAAGGTTTCGCAACAGGTGATCAATCCCTGCGCCTTGACCATCCGCGCGCCGCCCTTGATGCGATGGGCAAGGTCATGCAGCTTGGCAAAGTCAGTCTTGCGTTGCAGCACTGGCAACAGGGCGCGGTCGGCGCCCAGGCTGTCGAGCAGTGGCTTGAGCAACTCGTTGAGGGCCGCAGGGTCGTCCCCCGTCAATGCAATCAATGCACCGAGATCAAACCCGGCTGCAGGCTCGGCCTCTGCAACCGTGCAGGCGGCCAGGGCTGCGCGCAGGTCATCCAGGCCTGTGGGTTTGAACAGGCAGCCATCCATGCCCGCGGCACGGCAGCGCTCGGTTTCCTCGGGCTGGGCGTTGGCGGTAAACCCCAGCAGCAGGCAAGGCGACAAGCCTTTTTCACGTTCCTGGGCACGAATGTCCTGGGCGAGCTGGTAACCATTTTTCAGGGGCATGTTGCAGTCGGTGATGACACAGTCGAAGTGTCCCGCCTGCCAGCGTTCAAGCCCTTGCACCCCCTCTTCTGCAGCAGTAATGCGGTGCCCCAGGAAGCTCAATTGCCGCGCCAGCAACAAACGGTTGGCCGGGTAGTCATCCACCACCAGGATGTTCAATACCCGTGCCGGTGGAAGGTGCGACTCCGGCACAGCAAGCGGTGCCGGCAAGTCCGTCGTAAGGGCCAGCGCCAACTGCACATCAACCCGCGTGCCTTGCCCCAGCACACTGCTCAGGTGCAACTGCCCGCCCATCATTTTGCACAGGCTGCGACTGATCACCAGCCCGAGGCCCGAGCCACTGCGTACCGATTGTTCGTTGTTGCTGCCCTGGATAAACGGGTTGAACAACCGCTGCTGGTCCTGTGCACTGATGCCAATCCCCGTGTCCTGCACCCAAAGCCTGAGTGTCAACTGCTCGCCGTCCAACGTGCCGGTCGCCCCCAACATCACCTGGCCCTTGGCAGTGAACTTGATGGCATTGCTCAGCAGATTGGACACCACCTGCTTGAACCGCAGCGGGTCGACCATGACCGCACGCTCAAGCAGTGGATCCAGTTCCACCTGCAAGACCAGGCCCTTGGCCCGCGCCAGGCCCTCGAACACACGCGCCACCGAGGCCAACTGTTCGTGCAGGTGGGTGGGTTCCAGCGTCAGGGAAAGGTGATCGGATTCTATCCGCGCAATGTCGAGAATATCGCCGATCAACTCCAGCATACCGCGCGAGGCGACCGAGGCCACTTCCAGCGCATCGCGGTCTGCCCGGCCTTGTTCGGCATTTTTCAGGGCCAGCTCGATCATGCCGATCACCGCGTTCATCGGCGTGCGTATCTCATGGCTCATGGTTGCCAGGAAGGTGGTCTTGGCGCGGTTGGCCGCGTCGGCGTCCTCCTTGGCTTCCTGTACCTGGCGCAACAGCCGCTGGCGCTCACTCACATCCACCCAGCCGGCGATCATACCAACCACCTTCTCGTCGCCATCACGGTACGGCAGCATCCACTGGTAGATGGTCAGCACGTCACCGGTGGGCAACTTGAGTATCCGGTCGTGGATCTGCGGCTCGCCCGACGCCATCAACCGCAAGTAGTCCTCATGGAACGATCGGGCCTGCGGCAGGTTACCGGTGTCGGTCTCCACCACGGTCTTGCCGATCACGTCTTCCAGCTTGAAACCGAACACATCGAGATAAGCGTTGTTGCAGGCCATCAGCCGCCCCTGGCGGTCCCGCACGTAAATCGGATGAGGCGTGCCGTCGATCAAAACGCTCATGAAACGCATCTGGTCGCTCAACGCCCGCTCGGCCTGCACACGCTTGCGGATCAGGTTGCGCAGATACATCGCCCAGCCCAGGGCAAGCAGCAGCAACAACGCCGCCAGGCCGAAGCCTTGCAGGATCGCATCGCGATGACGCAACCAGTAGCTTTCTTCGATGATGACCTCACTGCGCCAGTGGTTGGTCAGCTCATCAAGCTCCTCAGGCGGGATACTCAGCAGCGCCTTGTCGAGAATCGAATACAACTCCAGCTGGCTACGGTTGACGCCGAAGGTGATACGCGCCGGTTCGGTGCCGACGGTGCTGGTGATCCGCAGGCGGTCACCGTAGTTCCGCGCGACCATGTAGCGTGCGCTGATGAGCGACAGCACCGTTGCATCGGCCCCCCCGGTGGCAACCTGCGCCATGGCCTGCTCCGGATTCTCGACGTCGACAAACGCAATGCCTGGATAATCCAGGGCTATCTGCGCAGCCAGGCTGTTTCCTCCAATGAATGCAAGACGTTTGCCAGACATGTCTTCCAGGGTAACCGTTTGCTTGTCGTCGTCGCGCACCACCAAAACGTACGGATTGGACAGATAGGGCCGAGTGAAACGGATCTTCTCGGACCGTTCGACACTGGGTGTGATCACCGCAACCATGTCTGCGCGGCCCGTGTTGACGTCGTCAATTTGTTGCAGCAGCGAACTGCCTGGCACCACATCGAACTTCAGGCCGGTGCGCAGACTGATCCGCGACAACACCTCGGCGCTAAGTCCTTCGAATTGCCCTTGTTCGTTGAAAAATGACAGCGGGACGAATTTGTCGAGGACCGCCACCTTGAGCCTTGGGTGTTTCTCCAGCCAGCGCTGTTCATTGGTGCTCAAGCGCAGCCGGTCAGCCTCCAGATAGCCGCCGCCGGCACTCCATCGGCGCAGGATTTCCATTTGCTGGTTGGCCGGAATCACCGCCAATGCCGCGTTGATAATGTTCAGCAGCCGTGTGTTGTCACGGTTGAAAGCAAAGCCAAAGGGGTTTACCTCCAAGGAGGAAAAGTCCGCCATGCGCACGTTGTTCAGATGATTCTTGTTGATCAGGTAACGGCTGCTGATGGCGTCCCCGAGGTACACGTCCGCCTGGCCGAACGCCACGGCGCCGATGGCTTCGAAGGTCGAACCAAACAATTGCAGATGGGCTTTGGGGTAGAAGGCCTGCACGGCATCGGGCTGCATGTAGTGATACAGCATGGCTACGCGCTTGCCGGCAAGGTCGGCGCTCAGCGCCTGGCTGTCGCTGGAACGGGTGACCAACGTCGGCTGATCGTTGGCATAGGAACGCGACAGCACCAACTGCGGGTCGACCGCCTCATACCCATTGGCCGAGCCGACAAAATCCACGGCACCCCGCTTGAGTGCATCGATCACTTCATCGCGTGTGTCATAACGACGAACGTCGACCGTGATGTTCAAGGCCTGGGCGATCAGCGCCGCATAGTCGGCCGTGATGCCCTCGAGTTCGTCGTTATTGTTGCTCAGGTCGAAGGGCGCGTAGTCGGGAGCGGACACGCCCATCAACAAGGTGCGCCGCTCCCGCAACCATCGTCCGTCAGCCTCGCCCAGTGACACGGAGCCCCCATCAAGGCTGGAGTGTCCGAGTAAACGCAAATGCTGGGGGTCGTCCAGGGCCATCGCCATCATGGGCAACAACCCCACCAGCAGGATCGGGCCCCATCTCAGCAGCCGGGGGGTGGTCATATCAGATCAGATCAGATGATTGCGCTGGGCGAACTTGGACAAATGCACGATCGATGACATGCGCAACTTTTCCTTGAGGCGTGTCTTGTAGGTGCTGATGGTCTTGTGGCTGAGCAGCATGTCCTCGGCGATCTCCTTGTTGCCCAAGCCCAAGGCGAGTTTTTGCAACACAGTCAGCTCGCGGTCCGAGAGCGCGTCCACCAGCTCCTGCTCGCTGGACTGCAAATCGTCTCGGCGTACCGAACTGGTCGGCAGGCTGGGAAAACAGCTATAGCCGGACATCACAGCCTTGATGGCTTTTTGCAGCTCATCCAGCTCACCGGTCTTCGCGACAAACCCCATGGCGCCAGCGCGCATGCAACGGGTCGAAAAGAACACCGCCAGGTAGGAGGTCAATACCAGGATTTTGCAAGGGAGGCCCAGGGCCTTGATCCGGCTGATCACTTCCAACCCACCCAGCTTGGGCATTGCCAGGTCGAGGATGATCAGATCCGGGCGCTCCTCGCGAGCGATCTGCATGGCATCGGCGCCATTGCCCGCTTCGTATAGGGTATCGAAGCCTTCTTGCTTCAGCAGAAAACGGACAGTGGCACGGATAAACGGATGGTCATCCACAATTAACGCTTTGCTCATATGACTCCCCTAGGAGGATCGGAACACTTACATATCAAGCGGGTCCCATCTACCTGTGAAAAGTAACAGTTCCGACAACCGGTACTGATTACTCTGCGTGACAACTCAGGCAGTTGGGCCCCTCCATTTGAAAAACACGACAACCACGTAAAGCCGCACCTTGGGTCCTGAACAGGCGCAAGCGCGCAACCTTAACAACGGAATGTCATTTCAGATGAAGGGATAATCCCGAACACATGTAGGACTTTTCCTCACATAAGCATAGCCAGCTTTACCAAGGCAAAGCCGGCCCCCAGGGGATTAGTCGGTAGTACTCGGGCTCCAGAAGGCCTGAACCACCAGGGTCGACGTGGAGATACGCGCCACCAGCGCATCCAGCTCGTCGCCGTCCACGGAGGTGACCGCAAGGGTCGCCTCGATCTCCACTTCTTCAGTGCCAAACGGCCGAACGTCTACGTCACTGGCCGGATAGTTGCACCGCGCCAGCTCAGCCTCCAGCAAAGCCAGGACCGCCTTCTGCTGGGTACGCCGGGCAATGACATAAAGAATGTTGGTGACCTCTGCCGATACCACGTCCAATGGCTGGCGGTTGATGTTGTTGACGATCGGGCGTAGCAGCGTATTGGCCGCCAGCACAAACAGCGTCCCCAGCAACGCTTCGAGAATCAGGTCGGCCCCCGCACACGCCCCCACCGCTGCCGAGGCCCAGAGGGTGGCAGCAGTATTGAGCCCGCGCACATTGCCTTCTTCGCGCATGATTACACCGGCACCGAGAAAACCGATGCCCGATACCACGTACGCCACCACGCGTACCGCGCCTTCTGCACCACCGAGCCGATTGGCCATGTCCACAAAGATCGCCGCGCCCACCGCCACCAACACATTGGTGCGCAAGCCGGCCGTGCGCTGGCGGTACTGGCGTTCGAAACCGATCAGGCCACCGAGGATAAACGCGGCGGTGAGGCTGACCAGGGTATCGACCAGGGAATTGAGGTTGATGTTGTTGATTGCTTGCATGGATAGTGCTCCTGACGACGGGCTGTCCTTGTGAACACGGCCCTTGCCTGCCAGCTTGACTGGCAATTGTGAAAATCCATCCAGCCAGGTACAACCGGCTGCACCGCACCCGATAAACAGGCAAGGTCAGCTCGGCCCGCCCACCGTAAAAGGCAAGCGTGTCCGTAGCATCCCGATTGGCATCAGGTGCTGGTCAGCGTCAAATGAGAGGGGCTCAAAGCAGGTGCCCGGACGGGCCACTGCGGGATGCCGCTTCTCGCTCTTTCAGGCGAGACAACGGCATCGGAAGAATGCGCGTTACCTTGCCAAGTTGGTGCCGGTTACCGAAACCGGCCGACGACTGTCACTCGAACAAGTACCCACTGAGGGTCTCCGCTATTGATAAAAACGCCCGCAGCTTACGCCCCGAAGCCAGGTGAGTAAACCGTAGGAAAAAGTACCGCCACTGTATAAGCCCGTTCTTCAGGGTAAGTTCAGGAAAACTATCTGACACAACCGCTGTGGACGCTGGTTTGCCAGCGATCGCGGCCTGCCAGAAATAAAATCAGCGCCTGACACGCTGCCATCGCCGGCAAGCCGGCTCCTACAAGGGCGGTGCCCAGTCCGGTCGGTCGCGCTCGACTCGCGCCAGGTAATCATCAACCTGCCCGTCGGCCAGTGCCTTGACCTGAATGGACACGGTGTTCACCTGCCGCCCCATCGTGATGCCTTCCCGCGGCGTCCATGTCCACCCCCCTCAATCGTCCCGTGTCAGTACTTCCAGCAACTCGATCTCGAAACGCAGATTGCTGTTGGGCTTGATGTGCGCCCCCATCGAACGCTCGCCGTAGGCCAAGTGCGCAGGCACAAACAAGGTGCGCACACCGCCGACCTGCATGCCTATCAAGCCCTGGTCCCAGCCCTTGATCACCCGCCCGGTGCCGATCACACACTGGAACGGCTTGCCACGCTCCCAGGAGGAATCGAACACCGTGCCATCTTCCAGCGTGCCGGTGTATTGAGTGGTGATCAGTGCTCCCTTGACCACGGCTTTGCCGGTGCCGGGGCGGATGTCGGTGATTTGGAGTTCTTCGGTGCTCATAGGGTGCTCGTAAACGTTACAAAGGGTGGGGTTTTCCCAGAACTGGGCGGGTTTGGCAAGGGCGAGAAGAGTCAGACCCGCAACCGGCTTGAGCGGCCAAGGGCGAGATCAGTGGGGAGCCAACTGACAACGTAAACGGAAGCACCTGATTTACGTCTCGCCGCCCGATCACCTTTTATGTAGAGCAGTTCCCATAAGAGTCCCCTGTCATGAACCCAGCTACCAGCCCTGTCCGTGTTTCTGTCGTGCAATTTGATCCCCAGGTCGGAACGGAACATCGCAACGCCAACCTTCGACAATGCCTTGCACTTGCAACAGAAGCTGCAAACGGCGGCGCCACGCTGATTGTGCTTCCCGAGCTTTCAAACTGTGGTTATTTCTTTGCCAGCCGCCAAGATGCCTTTGATCATGCCGAAGCCGTTCCAAGCGGGAGAAGCGTGCAGGCCTGGATCGAATTTGCTTCCCTGCACCGGGTATATCTGGCAGCAGGCCTCAACGAACGCGACGGCATGCAGTTGTTCAACACCAGCGTCCTGATCGGACCGAACGGTTTTATCGGCAAGTACCGCAAAGCGCATCTCTGGAACCTGGAAAAACTCTGGTTCACACCCGGAGATACCGGCTTTCCAGTCTTCGATACGCCCATTGGGCGTATCGGCATGCTTATCTGCTGGGACATCTGGTTTCCCGAAGTTGCGCGCATTCTCAGCCAGCAAGGCGCCGATATCATCTGCAGCCTGAACAACTGGGTATGGACCCCTCCCCCGTTGTTTGACGAAGCCGGCAAGTGCATGGCGTCCTACCTGACCATGACAGCAGCCCACGTCAATAACGTGTTCATCGCCGCAGCCAGTCGAATCGGTGAAGAACGCGACTCACGTTACCTGGGGTGTTCGCTGATTGCCGGGACCAATGGCTGGCCCATTGGCAAAGTGGCGTCGGCCAACCGACAGGAGATTCTGTTTGCCGACATCGACCTCAGTCACACACGCAGTGCGCCCATCTGGAACAGCCTTAACGACTTGCAAAGGGATCGGCGCATTGACCTTTATGATCAGACACTTGGATACGCTAAACACCCAGCACTCCCGCGCTAAGCAAAAGCAGCAAGCCACAGGGGCAGTTTCAGCACCTCACAACCACCGCCAAAACCGACTCCAGAACCCCCGCCCCAAATCACCCTTGCACCCTGCGTACTGCGCCGCGTACATCTGCGAGCGCGCCTGCACCTTGCTTGCCACCGGCGGCAACCAGGCTTTGCTGGCGTAGGTGCGCTGGCGGTAGCCGCCCCAGCCTTCGTGGTAGTTCAGGTATTGGCCGTAGGCGTCGTACTTGTAGACGCCGTTGATGGTGTAGGTCTTGTCCATGTACCAGCCGACGAAGTCGATGGCATCGTCGAAGTCCTGGCGGCTGGCGCCGGTGCGGCCGGTGCTCTTGCGGTAGTCGTTCCACACTTCATCCTTGGCCTGGGCGTAACCGGACGCGGTGGACACGCGACCCCAGGGGATGATCCACAGCAGGTATTTGCGCGGGGTCTTGGCGTCCTGACGGAAGCCTGACTCCTGATACATGATCGCGAACGGTACCTGGATCGGCACGCCCCAGCGCTTTTGCGTGACTTTGGCGGCGTCGTACCAGTCGTCCTTTTCGCGGAAGATACCGCAGAGGTCATTGGGTGTACGTGGCGGCGAGGTGCCGCACGCCACCAGCATTGAGGTGAGTAGTAATAGTCCGACGGCTTTGCCTGCGCTCAAGGGGCACCTTTGCGAGATACGCGTAAAAGGCCCGCATTCTGCCACAGGACCGGTAGGAGCCGGCTTGCCGACGATGGCGGTGTTTCAGTCAGCACGTCGGTGCCTGTTTGATCGCTATCGCCGGCAAGCCGGCTCCTACAGTTATGCGTTGGGTTTCACAGCAGCGACAACCTCCAGCTCCAGCAGGCCGCCACTGGGCAGGCCCGCCACGCCCACCGCCGAGCGTGCGTGCCGGCCGCACTCGCCAAACACGTCGATCAACACCTGCGAAGCACCGTCGACGACTTTGGAGAAGTTCTGGAAACCTTCCCCGCCGTACACAAAGCCACGCACGAATAAAATGCGCTCGATGTTCTCCAGGCCCACGGCCTGGTCCAACACGCTCAGGGCGCGCAGTGCGCAGGTTTGCCCAGCGTGCAGCACGGTTTGCGGCGGCGTCTGGTCGGTCACCGGGCCGCTGATCACGCCCTCACCCACTCGGCAAACCTGGCCGCTGACATAGGCCACGCCGGCGTGGATCGTCACCGGTACGTAGTCGCCCTTGGGGCGGGGTGTCTCGGGCAGCACCCAGCCCAAGGCGGTGATTCGCTCGCGCAGGCTCATGCCGGCACCTCGGCGAATTCCACATGCCCACCCAGCCAGCAGCCCTGCACCTGTCCCGTCTCATCGCGGCGAAAGCGCAGGGAAATCTGCGACGGCCGGCCCATCGCCCGCCCTTGGCGGATATGCACCGGGCGGTCATCGGCGGTCACCAGGCCGTTTTCCAGCAAGCCGAAGGACAAGGCTGCGGCGGCGATGCCGGTAGCGGCGTCTTCCGGGTAGCCCGAGGATTTTGGGAATTGCCGTGCGTCGAACTGGCGGCCTTCCAGGTCCGACGGCGCATACGGGTACAAACCGGTGGAGCCGATGCGTTCACACAGTTGCTCCATACGGCGAAAGTCCGGCTTGAGGCTGTCCAGCACCGCCACGCTTTTCAAGGCCACCAGGGTTTTCACGCGGCTGGTGCAAGCATTCTGGATCGGCAACGGCGCCAGCTCGTTGGAAGTAATGCCCAGCACCGAGAGGATTTCGGCCTCTACCAGCGGGTCATTCAAGGCTTCGACCTGGCCCTTGGGCTGGCTGATCTCCACCTGGATC
Organism: Pseudomonas sp. TE24901; assembly: GCF_054058375.1. Classification (NCBI taxonomy): domain Bacteria; kingdom Pseudomonadati; phylum Pseudomonadota; class Gammaproteobacteria; order Pseudomonadales; family Pseudomonadaceae; genus Pseudomonas; species Pseudomonas sp. TE24901. The sequence goes on along the minus strand of NZ_JBSSAF010000012.1, from coordinate 63,558 downwards.
TGCGGCGTTCCCGCGTCGGTTATCCGTGCGTCGACGCGCCCGCTCTGGGTCCAGAGTGCCAGGCGGTCCTTGTGCAACATGCCCAGTTGATCCAGCAACCACACCGCGCCAACGGTGGCATGGCCGCACATTTCCATCTCATGGTTGGGCACCCAGAAGCGCAGGGCAAAATCAAAATCGCTGCCGGCCGGCGCGGCAAACACAAAGCCGCACTCATGCCCGTAATCGCGGGCGACCTGCTGCATATCGGCATCGCTCATGCCATCGGCCACCGCCACGGTGGGGGCCGGGTTGCCGCCACGAGAGGTGGCGGGGAATACATTGACCAGATGAACCTCGGGCGTCATTTCGCCTCTCCCTTGAGGGTGGAAACTGTCGGCGCCACAGCGTCGACGATGGAATTGGTGTAGACCTGCTGCGCATCGAGTGACACAGGCTCGTTCTCAACCGCGTTCATGAAACTGATGTTCTTTACGACACCGTCTTTTTCGATGCGCGGCGTCGCCGGGTAGGACGGCAACGAGGCGGTCCAGGCGGCATCAAAGATCGCCGCGTCGGTATGGGCGAAGTACGGGCGCACCGATTCGCGGGCCTTGGCCGGCTCGGTGGCGATCAGGTGTTCGGCCTTCCACAAGGCACGCACCAGCTTTTCAGCGGTCGGCTTGTTGGCGCTCAACCAGTCTTCACGGGCAATCATCGCGGTGAACAGGAAACCGTCCAGCGGCTTGTATTCACCCTTGGCCAGGTCCATCAACACAAAGCCGCCTTGCTGCGCGGCAGTGGTGATGGTCGGTGGCGACAGCGAAAAGCCGTTGATGCTGCCCTGGGAAAACGCCGCCAGCATGTTCGGTGCGCCGCCGATGGGCATGATGGTGAAGTCTTTGTCCGGGTTCAAACCGGCGTCCTTGGCCAGGTAGCGCACCAGCATATCGGTGGTGCTGCCGGGGCCGGTCACGCCGATCTTCAAGCCCTTGAGCGCCTGGGCACGGGCCGACACCGGCGAGGTGGCCGACACCCCGGCCTTGTGCGCCGACTCACCGTCGATCACCACGGTGCTGCCGAACTGGGTCTGCACGGCGGCGAAGGCCTGCACATTCTGACCCTTGCTGCGAGCGCGCACCGCCACCGCAGGCAAGCCGACGTAGGCATCGGCATCGCGGCCCAACACGGCGGTCAGCGCGGCCGAGCCGCCTTTTTGAAACACGATCACGTCCACATTCAGGCCTTCTTCGGCGAAGTAGCCCTGCTTCTGCGCGACGTAGATCGGCACATACAGGAAGCCTTCGCTGGGGAATGCGAGGGTGACTTTGGTGAGGTCCTGGGCCTGGGCAGCCGGCAGGAAAGCGGCGCACAACAGGCTGGCAAACACGAAACGTTTAAGCATGATCAAGCTCCACGACTAAAGGGGGTTAAACCGCAACTTCACGTTCCGCTTCATTGGCTTTCCAGGGCATGAGCTTGCGCTCGGCCAGCTTCACCGCAGTATTGAGGATCAGGGCCAGGGCGATGATGCCCGCCAGCGCGGCGAACACGCCGGCGGTGTCGAACTGCGAGGCGGCGTCGGACAGCAAGTAACCCAGGCCACGGTTGGCGGCGATGATCTCGCCCACCAGCGCTCCGATCAGTGCATAGGGCACCGACAAGCGCAGGCCGGTGAACACCCAGGTGAACGCCGACGGGATCACCACCATGGTCAGCAGGTCGCGCTCCTTGGCGCCCATCAGGCGCAGGATCGTCAGTTGCTCACGGGACACGTTGCGCACCCCGCTGTAGGTGTTGAGAAACACCAGGAAGAACACCACGGCGGCGGTCAGGATCACTTTCATCGGCAAGCCGATGCCAAACCAGAGGATGAACAGCGGCGCCAGCGCCACCTTGGGCAGGCTGTAGAACGCGGTGAGAAACGGGTCGAGGATATCCGCCAGCACCTTCGCCCGGCCCAGCACCAGGCCTGCGATCAAGCCCGCGAGGGAACCGAAGAAAAAGCCCAGTACGGCTTCCAGTGTGGTGATGCCGGCGTGGTAGAAAAACACCCCGTTCAACAGGATTTTCCACAGGCTCTGCGCCACGGCCGAGGGGCGGCTGATGAAGAACTCCACGCCGAACCAGCGCGACACGCCCTCCCACAGCAGCAGCAGGAACACCAGGAACAACACGCGATAAACCTGGATCATACGACCTCCAGTGAGTGAGCCAATGAAGCGGGATCGGCCGCGCCGGCGACGTCTGGCGCGAGGCGTTTCCACAGTTCGGCGCAGAGCGCCACGTAGCGCGGATCGGAGCGCAGTTGCACGAGGTTGCGCTCGCCCGTCAGGGGGATGTCGAGCACATGGTCGATGGTGCCCGGGCGCCCGGCGAACACCACGCAGCGGTCGGCCAGGGCGATCGCTTCGTCGACATCATGGGTCACGAACAGCACGGTCTTGTTCAGCTTGCGGCAAAGACGCAACAGTTCGGTTTGCAGGGTCAGACGCATCTGCGCATCGAGGGCGCCGAAAGGTTCGTCCATCAGCAGGGTTTCCGGGTCGCTAGCCATCAAGCGCGCCATGGCCGCACGTTTGCGCATGCCACCGGAAAGCTGGTTGGGGTAGCTTTCGCCAAAGCCGGTGAGGCCCACCAAGGCCATCAGCTCTTCGACCCGCGCGTCGATCTGCGCCTTGGGCACGCGGCGAATCTGCAACGGCACCGCGATATTGCCGGCCACGGTGCGCCAGGGCAGCAGGTGGTCGGCCTGGGTCATGTAGCCCACCCGCGTGTTCACGCCTTTGACCTCGGCGCCGTCGTAATGCACCTGGCCTTCGGTGGGCCCGAACAGCCCGGCCGTCATGTTAAGCAAGGTGGATTTGCCACAGCCCGACGGGCCGACCAGGGTGATGATTTCACCGCGCTGCACCTGCAGCGACACATTGCGTACGGCCACAAAATGGCGGCCCTCGACCTTGAAGCTTTTTTGCACGCCTGAGAATTGAATAAAGGGTGTTGCGCTCACCGCCCCTCCTCGTCCGGTACGCCGGACTTGTTCGTTGTTGGTGAACAGAGGATGAACGGATGACAGATTTGTGGCGCACGGGATCGGGCCGGATCACGCGCGGGATTGGGCCATCGATTGCTGGAAATCTAACTGCATGAACCGAATCAACTGTGGGAGCTGGCTTGCCTGCGATAGCGGTGGTGAATGACATACCGCTATCGCAGGCAAGCCAGCTCCCACAGGGTCCAGTGGTGTTAAGGCGATTATTGAGGAAGGGTCAGGCGCGGCGCCATTCATCCGGGGAAACGCCCACCACCCGGCGAAACACATGGGCCAGGTGCGAAGGCGATTCATAGCCGACGCTGTTGGCCACCTCCAGCACCGACATGCGCGTGTGTCGCAGCAGGGTTTGCGCACGTTCCAGGCGCAGGCGCTGGACATAGGCCAACACCGTTTCGCCCGTATGCTGGGCAAACAAGCGGGTCAGGTGCCGGCGCGACATATGGAACACCGCCGCGATTTCATCCAGCCCCGGCGCATGTTCAAGGTTGCCCTCCACATAGGCCTTCACATCGCGCACCAGCATGGCGCCGTGACGCTCGGTGGAGGAGCGTTGCAGGCTCGGTTGGCTGAGGGAAATCGCCAGGCATTCGAGCAGCAGCAAGTGGTCGGCCTGGGCCAGTTGGCGGCTTCGGTCCACATACGGGTCGGGCTGGCTGAAGGCTTTTTTCGCCAGCAGCAAATGGTGCAGCGGCGCGGAGGTTTGCCAGATGCCCAGGGTGGGCACGCGCAACAGGCGATTGGCGTCCCCGGACAAGTCGCGCAGCGCGTAGTGCATGTAGTCGGGGTCGACGTAGAACGCCAGGTGGCCCTGGCTGGCGGTGAGTGACGAGGAGGAATGGCTGCACTGCGGCGGCACCAGCACGAACTGGCGGTCGACCACCGACGTGCTACGCCCGCTGTCTTCGTCCTTGAAGCGCAGCAAGCCGTGCTCGGGCACCATCAACATGAACTCGTCATGGGCATGGGCCGCGGTTTCATAGGCACCATTGGAATTGAAGACGCTGTAGATATCACGCATCGCCAGGGACTGCCGGTGGGGGTGTGAACCCTGACACTAGCATGTTTGGTGCCAGTGAAAAGCAGCATCCTTGCTGCAAACCCTGTTAAGCCAGCGGTACCCGACGGGTTGTCAGCGCTGTGCGCCCTACGAAGAAACTCAAGGCCGCGCCCAGCAACAACATGGCCAGGGTGCTCCAGGCCGCGCGGGAGAGCTGTTTGGCGGCCACATCGGCGGCTTCACGGGCCTTCTGTTCAGCCTGCTGTTTCAGCTCATCGACCTTCTGCATGGCTTGCTGATACGCCTGGGCATAGTTGTCGACGATCTGGGTTGCCTCCTCCTTACTCTTGCCGGTACGGGCCGCCACGATGTTCACCAGAGCATCTTTGTCCGCAGCGTTCAAGGCCGGCTCGCCGGAAGCTTTCACACGCTCGAACCACTGCTTCAACTGATCGCCCGCTTGTGCCGGGTTGGTTGCAGCCTCGGTGGCGACTTGCTTGCCGTCAGCGGCAGCCTGGTCGGTTTTTTGCTCGACGTTGGCCGGGTCCAATTCAGGCTTGCCGCTTTGCTTGAGCAAGGTGTCGAGTTGGCCTTGCAGGCTGTTCCAGTCCAGCTGGATGCCCTGCTCATTGAGCTGCTGCTTGACGCTGTCGCCAATGCCCGGCGCTGCAGCCGCGATGCCGCTACCCGCCACCGACAAACCTTTGCCGACTACATTGCCGGCCGTGCCGACTACGCTGGCCGCCAGCCCTGCCAGCAACCAAGTGGTGAGCAAGGTGGTGAGGGTCCAGGTCAGCACGCCGTGCAAGCCGCCACGATCAGGTGCGGTGCGCCCGGCGACAAACGCGCCGGCAGCAATCGCCAGCAAGGTCGAAACAAACAGCCAGATCCCGGCCCCCGTGCCAAAGCCGCGCAACGGGTTACCGGTTTCCAGCGGGTCCACTGCACTCGCGCCGATGGCAGTGCCCAGCACACTGAGCACCAGGTAGGTCACCAGCGCAATGGCACTCCCGGCCAATACCGAACTCCAGGACACGCGAAACAGCGAGCGATTAGTTTCATAGACAGTGGTCATGATCGATCCTTTGACAGTTTTTGACCGTTTCAGTCTGGCCAGCGCCCGCCCCCTTCGTCCCCGCTCAAATGCACCAGGCCGCCTGGTGCATTCGCACCCCGCCGCGGGCAATTGCTCTGCACTATCCTGAAGCCCGGGTGTCGTACCTTCCATGCGCCTCAAACCCCGGAGAACCTATGACCCAGGCCGTTCTTGCCAAAGAAACCAACCGCCGCCAACTGCAGCAAATCATCTCCGGGCTGTCCGACGGGATTATCCTTGCCGAAGTCGACCAGACCATCCTCTGGGCCAATGAGGCCGCCCTGGCCATGCACGGTGTCGAAGCCGTAATGGCCCTGGGCGCCAATACCCAGGAATACGCCGAACGCTTTGCCCTGCGCTATCGCAACAACCACCCGGTGTTGCTGGAAAATTACCCCCTGGCGCGCGCGGCCACCGGCGAGGAGTTCACCGACGTGGTGGTGGAAGTCACCCCCACCCGCGACGAAGAACGGACCTGGGTGCACCGCCTGCGCAGCCTGGTGATCACCGACTCCCATGGCGAGCCGGAATTGCTGGTGCTGATCCTCAGCGATGCCACCGAATGGGCCAGCGCCGAGCAGCGTTTCGAAAAGACCTTCAACGCCAATCCCGCCCCCGCGGTGATTTGCCGCCTCAGCGACCTGCGCTACATCAAGGTCAACCAGGGCTTCCTGGAGATGACCGGCTACAACCGCGACCAGGTCATCGGCAAATCCGTGTATGAACTGGACGTGCTGGAACAGGCCGAACGCAAGGACCTGGCCATCCAGCGCCTGGGGGAAGGCGCAACCATCCCGCAAATGCAGGCCGAGCTGCGGTTGCCCGAAGGCGGTAGCAAGCTGGTGATCGTCGCCGGCCAGCCGCTGGACATGAACGAAGAGGACTGCATGCTGTTTTCGTTCATGGACCTGGAACCCCGGCGCAAGGCGGAAATCGCCCTGCGCCAGAGCGAGGAGCGCTTTGCCAAGTCGTTCCGCCTGACACCGGTGCCCACGCTGGTGTGCGGCGCCGCCAACCGGCAGGTGGTGGATATCAACGAAGCGTTCATGAGCATTACCGGGTACACCAGCGAGGAGTTGATCGGCAAGTCCATCGAAGACATCGATTTCATCGACAGCCCCCAGGCCGGCAACCAGTTGTTCGCCACCCTGGAAAAGGCCGGCAACCTCGAAGGCCAGGACCTCAAGGTGCGCAAGAAAGGCAACGAGGTGATCGACTGTGTGGTCTCCGCCGACACCGTGATCATCCAGGACGTGCCCTGCTACCTGCTGGTGCTGATGAACATCACCGAGCGCAAGCGCTCGGAACTGGAACTGGTGGCCGCCATCGAGGAAGTGATGCAGGACGCGTCCTGGTTCAGCCAGACCTTGATCGAGAAGCTGGCCAACGCCAAGAGCGTCAACAGCCCCAACCTGCCGAACGTGGCCTTCACCGACCTCACCGCCCGCGAGCGCGATGTGCTGGGCCTGATCTGCGAAGGCCTGGCCGATAAGGAGATCGCTTCACGCCTGAAACTGGCGCCCAATACCGTGCGCAACCATGTGGCCACGGTGTACTCGAAACTGGGCGTGCACAGCCGCAGCGCGGCGATCGTCTGGGCCCGTGAACGCGGGCTGTTTGCCGGGGAACTGCGCCTCAAAAAGTAGGCACTGAAAGTGCAAATGCACTAGTGCCGCTAGTGCGAATTCGCCTTATTGCAGCGCAGACCAAGTCATACCCTTTGAGGCATCGAAATGATGCCCTGAAGGAACCCGCATGTTTACCCTCGCCCAACTGCGCAACTGCATTGAAGAAGGCTTGTCGCCACTGACCTGTGAGTTCACCCTGTGCCGTGACGCGTCCCTGACCCTCAAGGTCTACGACCTGGACACCGGCCGGGTGGACCTGGTGGTCACCGGGATCAGCACCAACCGGCTGCAGACCCCGCAAGAAGTGGAAAAGATGGTGGAAGAGCTGCGCTACGAACTGCAGAGCAACACCATGGGCAAGCTCACGCTGGATGATTTGCCTTCAACGACGCCCCAATGAAATAGAACACCCCGCCCCCGACGATGAATGCCCCCAGCATGTAGAACATGGTGTGAGCCGGCAGGTTGGCCAACACCAGCCCACACAGCACCGGCCCAAGGGCGGCGCCCAGGTTGGACAAGTTCTGCGCCCCGTAATACATGCCCCGCAGGTGGTCCGGGGCGATGCGGTCGATGAACATGTACTCGGCCGGAAACACGATGATCTCCCCCACCGTGAACACCGCCATCGCCAGCACCCACCACAGCACGCTGGTGGACAGCGCAAAACCGATCAAGCCCAGCATGAACATGCCCAGGCCGGCGACCAGCCACTGGCCCAGGTAACGGTGGGAAATCCGCCGCCCGATCACGTATTGCAGGGCGATCACCAGCACTGCGTTGGTGGTCAGCACGGCGCTGACCACGGTGTAGGTGTATTCGGCCGTGGTGGTGGTCACCAGGTATTGCGACAGCCATGCTGTGAACTGGCCGAACACCACGGCGCTGAGCACACCGCCGAGGGTGAAGCACACCAGGCGATGATCCCTTAACAGAACACGGCCGACGGCAAGGAACGGCACCGGCTTTTGCGTGGCATCAACGGTCGCCAGGGTGCGGTCGCCCCAGCGCCAGTACAGCAGGAAGAACCCCACCCCCATCAGCGCCGACAGGATAAACGGCACGCTGATATCCAGCTTGGCCACTATCGCCCCGAACGCCGGGCCCACGGCGTAACCGATATTGGTCAGGGTGTACTTGATGGAAAACACTTCGCTGCGCGCATCCTCGGGCAGCAGGACGGCAAAACCGGCCTTCACCGCGATATCGATCACCGCATATGCCAGGTTGATCAGGATCAGGCAGCTGTAGAACGCCCAGATATTCTGCGCGAGCACCGTGCCGATAAAGCCCAATACGAACAGCACACTCAAGGCCAGCAGCAAGCGATAGCTGTTGATGCGGTCGACCAGGAAACCGCCGTACACGCTGAGCAGCGAACCGACGATCAACGAACTGCCGATCACCAGGCCGACCTCGGTGATGTCCAGGGCAAAGTGGCTGGAAAGGTAGATGACGAGGTAGGGAAACGTGATCGCCTTGGCCAGCGTCAGCAGCAACGTGGCGGACAGCAACAGGTTAACGGTACGGGGGTAGTTTCTTATTGTGGCAAGCATCCTGCTCTCTTTCTCTTAAGGTAACGCGGCGTCTATAGCCGGCTACCTTAACGCATGAGCTGGGACAAAATGCAAGGTCATTTCTTGACGGGCGTGATCTCAAGAATGGTGCCATTGGTGGTCTTGAGCAGCACGAACTTATCGCCTACACGCGCCCATTGGCTGTCGGCTTCAGGCTGTTTGAGGCCGCGCTTTTTCCAGTCGCTGACGGCGGACTCCTTGCGCATCAGGATATCCGGGGCACGGTCGCCTTCTTTCAAATCGCGGGTGTTGATGCTGGAAGGTTGCACTGTTTCTTGCGGAGTATCACCGGCCTGCACGATGAAGCTGGCAGTGGACAGGCTGGTGGCGACCAGCAGGCTGGCGATCAGGGACGTTGATTTCATGGGTGCTCCTTCAAGGGATGAGGCGTACCTAAGGTCGGACCACTGCCACGCGTGATCATTCAATCAACCCTGTGGCGAGGGAGCTTGCTCCCGCTGGGCTGCGCAGCAGCCCCAGAAGAGTCAACCGAGGTGTGCCTGAATCAGCGCGGCGACGCCATTGGGGCCGCTTCGCGGCCCAGCGGGAGCAAGCTCCCTCGCCACATAGGTAATCAGTAGCATTGCCCGCGTGAAATAAATCCTGTAATTTTTCATGAAATTTATCGAAATAAATTTCATGACCCCACAAGAAGAACTCGCCACCCTCGCCGCGCTGATCCACGACCTGCGCAAGCACAAGAAGCTCACCCTCGCCCAGCTCGCGCAGAAAATCGAGCGCTCGGTGGGTTTCCTGTCTCAGGTTGAACGCGGCCTGTCGCGCCCGACCGTGGCGGACCTCACGGCTATCAGCCACGCCCTCGACGTGCCCACCACCTATTTCTACAGCCAGCCCAAACCCAAGGCGGTGGACTGGATCACTCGTCCCAACGAACGGCGCACGGTGTATTACGCCAATGGCATCACCGACATCCTCGTCTCGCCCAGCATGAACGGCGCCTTCTCGATGCTCGACAGCCTGCTCGCCCCCGGCGCCAACAGCGGTGAACAAACCATGAGCGACCGCGCCGAACAGGCCGGTTTCGTGCTGGAAGGCGAGTTGACACTGTGGGTGGAGGGCGAAGCCGATTCGGTCACCCTCGGCCCCGGCGACAGCTTCCACCTGGCCAGTTTCGCCCATTGCCGCTATGCCAACCTGACCGACCTGCCCGCCCGCGTACTGTGGGTTTACAACTAGGAGCTGCACCCGTGAAAAGCCATGCCTCCACGTTACTGGCCGAAGTACGGACCTTTCGCCAGAACCATCCCGATGTGCGTTATGTCGACTTGATCGCCCTGGACATTCCCGGGCACTTCTACGGCAAGCGCTACCCCATCGAGATGCTGGAAAAAGTCGCCGCCGGCAGCCCCTTGAAGCTGCCGCAGAACGCCGTGCTGCTGGGGGTTCAGGGTGGGCTGTTCAAGATTGGTGACTACTGCTTCAACGACGGCGACCCGGACGCCAACCGCCGGCTGGTGCCCGGTACGCTCAAGCCGGTGAGCTGGGAATCGCAGCCGTTGGGCCAGATGCTCATCACCTCCGACGGCACCGAGGCGCCGATCGAATTCGAACCCCGCGAGGTGTTGGCCAAGGTGCTGGAGCGCCTGCAGCACAAGGGCATTCACCCGGTGGTGGCGTTCGAGCTGGAGTTCTACCTGTTCGATAAAAAGCTCGATAACGGCCTGCCGCAGTTCGCCCGCGACCCGTTGAGTGATGATGCCGATGACCAACCCAACCTGCACATCGAACGGCTGTCACGCTTCAGCGAGGTACTGGATGACATGGCGCAGACCGCCAAGGACCAGGGCATCGACATCACGGTGATCACCGCCGAAATCGGCCCCGGCCAGTTCGAGATCAACTTCGGTCATTTGGACGATGGCCTGCGCGCCGCTGACTGGGCCGCCCTGTTCTGCCGCAGCACCCGAGGCGTGGCGCTCAAGCACGGTTATCGCGCCAGCTTCATGGCCAAGCCGTACCTGCAATACCCCGGCAGCGGCATGCATGTGCACGTCAGCCTGTATGACGGCGCGGGCAATAACCTGCTGGCCGCGCACCAGCAGCAACCGTTGCGCCACGCCGTGGCCGGTTGCCTGGAGTTGCTGCCCCACTGCATGCCGATCTTTTCGCCCAACAGCAATGCCTTCCGCCGCCTGGGCGGCACGGTGAATGCGGCGACTCGCGCCAGTTGGGGCTTTGAAGACCGCGACGCGTGCGTGCGTATCCCTGAGTCCGACCCGCGCAACCTGCGCATCGAACACCGCCTGGCCAGTGCCGATGCCAACCCGTACCTGGTGCTGGCGGCGATCCTGGTCGGCCTGGAGCATGGCCTTGAAGCCAAACGTGAACCCATCGCACCGCTGAACGAGGACCGCAGCAGCGGCACCGACTTCCCCCTGGAAATGCTCGAAGCTGTGCGTGCCATGCACCACCAACCGGTATTGCGCGATAAGCTGGGCGCCGAATTTGTCGACGTGTACTGCGAGAACAAACGCCAGGACCACCTGGCCTTCCAGCAAGAGATTCATGCGCGGGAATACCGCTGGTTTCTCTGACCCCACCCAATGGAATCACCGATGACCGACCAAAGCGCCCCGGCCCTCAAGGAAATTTTCAACGTCGAACGCCTGCAACACATCGCCACCGAGATGACAGCGGTGTACCCGGCGTTCGACGCCAAGGGGTTTCTCAAACACGCCAAGGCCGGGCTGGCCGAGTTGTCGGTGATGCAGCGCATGGCGCGGGTCAGCGAGAGCCTGCACGCGGTGATACCTCTGGAATACCCGCAAACACTCAAGCTGCTGCATGCCCTGGCACCGCGCTTGAACAGTTCGTTTGTCAGCCTGTTCCTGCCGCACTACGTGGCGAGCTACGGGCTGGATGATTTCAAGCGTTCCATGGCCGCGCTGAAGTACTTCACCACTTTCGGTTCCGCTGAATTCGCCATCCGCCACTTTCTGCTGCACGACTTCCCGCGCACCCTGGCGGTGATGCAAGCCTGGTCGCTGGACGACAACGAACACGTGCGCCGCCTGGCCAGCGAAGGCTCGCGCCCGCGCTTGCCCTGGTCGTTTCGCCTGGCCGATGTGCAAGCCAACCCCGAGCTGTGCGCGTCGATCCTCGACAACCTCAAGGCCGACCCCAGCCTGTACGTGCGCAAGTCGGTGGCCAACCACCTCAACGACATCACCAAGGACCACCCCGACTGGGTGCTCGGCCTGATCGAAGGCTGGAACCTGGAGAACCCCCACACCGCCTGGATCGCCCGCCATGCCCTGCGCAGCCTGATCAAGCAAGGCAACACCCGCGCACTGACGATCATGGGCGCAGGGGCCAAGGCCGAGGTGAAGCTTCACCACCTGAAGGTCACGCCGGCAGTGATCAACCTGGGCGAGCGCATCAATCTGTCCTTCAGCCTGGAATCCACCGCTGCTGCGCCACAGAAGCTAGTGGTCGACTACGCCATCGACTACGTGAAAAGTGCCGGGCACAGTGCGAACAAAGTGTTCAAGCTCAAGGCCTTCAGCCTGGGCGCCGGCGAGCAGCAGCACGTTCGGCGCGAGCAGCACATTCGCGACATGACCACCCGCAAGCACTACCCCGGCCGGCATGTGGTGCATGTGTTGGTGAATGGGGAAAGGTTGGGGAGCGCGGAGTTTGAGTTGCGCGCCTGACGCAATCCCCCCCCGACCTGTAGGAGCCAGCTTGCCGGCGATTGCGGTGTGTCAGTTGATAAATCTGGCGACTGATACACCGCCATCGCAGGCAAGCCAGCTCCCACAGTGAGGGTCCGATTTCTTCAGTGGGTTTCACCCAGCAACAAGCCCTGCTCCCGCGCGCACAACTCCACCACGTAATCCCACAACACCCGCAGCCGCACTGACTTGTGCAGCTCCCGTCGCGAGCTGATCCAGTAACTGCGTTGTATCCCCTCCCCCGGCAGCAACGGCACCAGGTCCGGGTCGCCGGCGGCCATGAAGCACGGCAACACCGCAATGCCCAGCCCCGAGCGCGCCGCCTGGTGCTGGGCGATAACACTGGTGCTGTGGAACACCACCTTGGGGTTACGGCAAAAGCTGCTGAGGAATTTGAGTTCCTGGCTGAATAGCAGGTCGTCCACGTAATCGATCCAGGCGTGGGCGGCGAGGTCTTCGCGTTTTTCGATCGGCGGGTTGCGGTCCAGGTAGGCGCGGCTGGCGTATAGCGCCAGGCGGTAGTCGGTGAGCTTGCGGGTGACGAGTTGGTCGACGCTGGGGCGTTCGAGGTGGATGCTGATTTCCGCTTCGCGGTTGAGGATGCTGACAAAGCGCGGCACCGCCACCAACTCCACCTCCAGCCCCGGGTAGCGCTCGAACAACCCGCCCATGCGGCTGGCCAGGAACATTACGCCCAGGCCTTCGGCGACGCCGAGGCGGATTTTGCCCAGGGGCGCGGCGCTGTGGGTGAGCTCGTCTTCGGCCAGCAGCGCGACGTTTTCCATGGCCTCGGCGTGCTTGAGCAAGGCTTCGCCCGCGGGGGTGAGTTCGTAACCCTGGGCGTGCTGCACGAACAACGCGGTGCCGAGGCTTTTTTCGATGGCTTCGATATGCCGGGCCACAGTGGCGTGGGTGGTTTTCAGGCGTTGCGCGGCGGTGAGCAGGCGGCCGCTGCGTTGCAGCTCCAGAAAATATCGCAGGTCATTCCAGTCGAACATGTCGCCTCCATTGCATGAACTACGGCCGCGCTGTTTAAAAACGCACAGCAGCTGGGTAAAAACTAACATTTTTAAGACGAAAACTAACAACTAGGATGGAACCCATAAGAAAAACAAGCGAGACCTTCAGATGCCCATTGCAACTGCTGAATACGATTACATCGTCGTAGGCGCCGGCCCCGCAGGCTGCCTGCTGGCCAATCGACTGTCCGCCAACCCCGCCCACCGCGTGTTGCTACTGGAAGCCGGTGGCCGCGACAACTACCCCTGGATCCACATCCCCGTCGGCTACCTGTTCTGCATCGGCAACCCACGCACCGACTGGTGCTTCAAGACCGAGGCCCAGGAAGGCCTGCAAGGCCGTGCGCTGAGTTATCCGCGCGGCAAAGTATTGGGCGGCTGCTCCTCCATCAACGGCATGATCTACATGCGTGGCCAGGCCCAGGACTACGACGGCTGGGCGGCCCTGGGCAACCCGGGCTGGGCCTGGAACGACGTGCTCCCGCTGTTCAAGCACAGCGAAAACCACTTTGCCGGCGGCTCGGACTTCCACAGCGATGGTGGTGAATGGCGCGTGGAACAACAGCGCCTGCACTGGCCGATCCTCGACGCGTTTCGGGATGCCGCGGCGCAAAGCGGCATCGCGCCGATCAGCGACTTCAACACCGGCGATAACGAAGGCTGCGGCTACTTCCAGGTCAACCAGAAAGCCGGTGTGCGCTGGAACGCGGCAAAGGCGTTTCTCAAGCCGGTTCGCCATCGGCCCAACCTCACGGTACTGACTGATGTGGACGTCGACCGTGTGCTGCTGGAAAACGGCCGCGCTTCGCAGGTCATCGCACGTCAGCATGGCCAGCAGGTGAGCTGGAAGGCACGCAAGGAAATCGTGTTGTGTGCCGGTTCCGTGGGTTCGCCCGGCATTCTGCAGCGCTCGGGCATCGGCCCGTCCAACGTGCTCAAACCCTTGGGCATCGAGGTGCTGCGCGAACTGCCTGGGGTGGGCGGCAACCTGCAAGACCACCTGCAATTAAGGCTGATCTACAAGCTGGAAAACGCCCGCACCCTGAACCAGATCGCCGGTTCCGTGTGGGGCAAGATGGGCATGGGCCTGCAGTACCTGTATGACCGCAGTGGCCCGCTGTCGATGGCGCCCAGTCAGCTGGGGGCGTTCGCCCGCTCGGGCCCCGAGCAGGCGTCGGCCAACCTTGAATACCATGTGCAGCCACTGTCCCTGGAGCGCTTCGGCGAACCGCTGCACGGGTTCCCGGCGTTCACCGCATCGGTGTGCGACCTGCGCCCACAGAGTCGCGGGCGCATTGATATTCGCTCTGCCAACCCTGCGGATGCGCCGCTGATCCGCCCCAATTACCTGAGCCATCCCGAAGACTTGCGGGTGGCCGCCGATGCGATCCGCCTGACACGTCGCATTGTCGCTGCGCCTGCCCTGAGCCAGTTCAAGCCGGTGGAATACCTGCCCGGCGATTCGCTGCAAACCGAAGAAGAACTGCACGAAGCAGCAGCCCGCATCGGTACGACTATCTTCCATCCGGTGGGCACCTGCCGCATGGGCGACGACCCGGATGCCGTGGTGGACGCACAGCTGCGCGTGCATGGCGTGCCGGGCCTGCGCATCGCCGACGCCTCGATCATGCCGCGCATCACGTCCGGCAACACCTGTTCACCTACGCTGATGATTGCGGAAAAAGCCGCACAGCTGATCCTTTCGCCGAATACAAGGAACCTTGCTGCCGAGAAAACAATCGCCACACCCGCGTGACCTGCAGGCGTCCGGCTTGCCGACGATTGCACCCTCTGGATTTGCGTATGACTTGAGGGCGCCATCGCCGGCAAGCCGGGCTCCTGCATAAGGACGACCGGCGCTGAAGTTGGCGCCGACAGTGGAACAACAATAAATAATCACTGTGAGGGCTACCCGATGTCAGAACATGCTCAACCCCTGGGCTCGGCGGTTACCGCCAGCGCCGGCAACGACTCCAAAAAGGTCATCTTCGCCTCGTCCCTGGGGACGGTGTTCGAGTGGTATGACTTTTTCCTCTATGGCGCCCTCGCGGCGGTGATCAGCAAGCAGTTCTTTGCCGGGGTCAACGACACCACGGCGTTCATCTTTGCCCTCATGGCGTTTGCTGCAGGCTTCGTGGTGCGCCCCTTTGGCGCGCTGGTGTTCGGCCGCCTGGGGGATATGATCGGGCGCAAGTACACCTTCCTGGTGACCATCATCCTGATGGGCGTGGCAACCTTCTGCGTCGGCCTGTTGCCCACCTACGCCAGCATTGGCATTGCGGCGCCGATCATCCTGATCGTGCTGCGCATGCTGCAAGGCCTGGCGTTGGGCGGTGAATACGGCGGTGCAGCGACCTACGTGGCCGAGCACGCACCGGCCGGCAAACGCGGTTTCCACACCAGCTGGATTCAATCCACCGCTACCCTCGGCCTGCTGCTGTCGCTGCTGGTGGTGCTGGCCTGCCGTTACTTTACCGGTGACCAGTTCGAGGTGTGGGGCTGGCGGATTCCGTTCCTGTTCTCCATCGTGCTGCTGGGCATTTCCACCTGGATCCGCATGAGCCTGCATGAGTCGCCGGCCTTCCTGAAAATGAAAGAGGAAGGCAAGGCGAGCAAATCGCCAATCCGCGATTCCTTCGGCAAATGGGAAAACCTCAAGATCGTGCTGATTGCGCTGTTCAGCATCAACGGCGGGCAAGCGGTGACCTTCTACGCAGCGCAATTTTATGTGCTGTTCTTCCTCACGCAATTCCTGAAGATGGACCCAGCCCTGGCGAACATGCTGTTGATCATCAGCGTGGTGATCGGCGCGCCGTTCTTTATTTTCTTCGGCTGGCTGTCGGACAAGATCGGGCGCAAACCGGTGCTGATGCTCGGCCTGCTGCTGGCAACCGCGCTGTACTTCCCGATCTTCAAGGGCCTGGCGCACTACACCAACCCCGCCATGGACCAGGCCAGCCACCAGGCGCCGATCACCGTGACGGCCGACCCGGCCACCTGCACCTTCCAGTTCGATCCGGTGGGCAAGGCGAAATTTGACAGCCCGTGCGACAAGGTCAAGACGTTTCTGGTCAAGCAGGGCCTGCCCTACAGCAGCGCCGCCGCACCCGCCGGCAGCCCGGTACAGGTGAGCGTGGGCGAAGTGCGTATCGACGGCTTCGACGAGGCCGCCCTGCGCGGCGCGGTGACCCTGGCCGGCTACCCGACTTCGGCGGATGTGGCCCAGGTCAACAAGACCATGGTGGTGTTGCTGATCGTGGCGCTCATCCTGATCGCGGCCATGTGCTACGGCCCGCTGGCGGCGTTGATGGTGGAGCTGTTCCCGACGCGTATCCGCTACACCTCGATGTCGCTGCCCTACCACATCGGTAACGGCTGGTTTGGCGGGTTCCTGCCCACCGTGTCGTTTGCCCTGGTGGTGTACACCGGCGATATCTTCTACGGTTTGTGGTACCCGGTGGCCGTGACCGGGGTGAGCCTGATCGTGGGGCTGTTCTGCCTCAAGGAAACGCGCAACGTGGATATCGACAACAACTGATCTTCCACCTACTGGAGATCCTCTGTGGGAGCGGGCTTGCTCGCGAATTCGGTGCATCAGTCACAGACGAGTTGACTGACCCGCCGCCTTCGCGAGCAAGCCCGCTCCCACATTGGGTTGTGTGGCTGCCACACAAATTGCTGTATATCCATCCAGATAATGGTTGATCAAATCCCTTCTTTTGCCCATCCTGCTCCCCATTCAACTGTGTAACGAATGGGCTGACCATGCGGCTGTACCTCTGTGAAAAACCCTCCCAGGCCAAGGACATTGCGGCCGCGCTCGGCGCCAGCCGCCGTGGCGACGGGTGCTGGCTAGGCACCGGGGTTACCGTCACCTGGTGCATCGGCCACCTGCTGGAAACCGCCCCGCCCGATGCCTACGACGAGAAGTACAAACGCTGGGTGCTGGCGGACCTGCCGATCATCCCGGAAAAATGGAAGATGCGGGTCAAGCCCAAGACCGCCAGCCAATTCAAGGCGGTCAAGCGCCTGTTGGGGGAAGCCCAGGAACTGGTGATCGCTACCGACGCCGACCGCGAAGGCGAGATGATTGCCCGTGAGCTGGTGGAGCACTGCCGTTATCGCGGGCCTATCCAGCGCCTGTGGCTGTCGGCACTGGATGACGCTTCCATCCGCAAGGCCCTCGCCGCACTCAAACCGGGGGCAGAAACCTTTAGCCTGTATCACTCGGCTCTTGGCCGTTCCCGCGCCGACTGGCTGATCGGCATGAACATGAGCCGGCTGTTCACCTTGCTCGGGCGCCAGTCCGGGTATCAAGGCGTGCTGCCCGTGGGCCGCGTGCAAACGCCGACCTTGCGCCTGGTAGTGGACCGCGACCGCAGCATTGCCGACTTCGTGCCGGTGGCCTACTGGGCCATCGACGTCGACCTGCAACATGAACGCATGACCTTCACCGCCCAGTGGCGCGCCGCCGAGGATGCCTGTGATGACCAGGGCCGCTGCCTCAACCCGCAACTGGCACGGGAAGCCGCAGACGCGATGAGCAACGCCGCCCGTGCACGCCTGGTAAAACTGCGCACCGAGCGCATGCGCGAAGTGGCTCCCCTGCCCTTCGACCTGGGCACCCTGCAGGAAATCTGCTCCAAGAAGCTGGGCCTCGGCGCCCAGGAAACGTTGGATATCGCCCAGTCGCTCTACGAAACCCACAAGGCCATCACTTACCCGCGAAGCGATTGCGGCTACCTGCCGGTGAGCCAGCACAGCGAAGCGCCGAAGATCCTCGCAGCACTCGGGCGCGCAGACGCGGCCGTGAATGAGCTGATGCCGCATCTCGATGCCCAGCGCCGTTCACGGGCCTGGAACGACGCCAAGGTCAGCGCGCACCACGGCATCATTCCCACTGGCGCCGGCAAGGATGCCAGCCAACTCACCGGCAAACATCGGGCGGTGTACACGCTGATTCGTGCGCGCTACCTGGCGCAGTTCCTGCCCAACCATGAATACGATCGCACCCAGGCGGATTTCGACTGCGCCGGCTTTGCGTTGCGCGCGGTGGGCAAGGTGGTGATCGAGCCGGGCTGGAAACGCGCATTGCCTGAAGCGCTGGCCCCGGCCAAGGGGCGTGAAGCGCCGGCGCCTCAAGCGTTGCCGACATTGGTGCAGGGCCAGCACTACGCGGTGGCAAAGGTCAACCTGAAAGACCTGTGGACCCAGCCGCCCAAGCCCTTTACCGAAGGGGACCTGATCAAGGCGATGAAGAACGTCGCCAAGCTGGTGGAAGACCCGCTGCTCAAGCAAAAACTCAAGGACACCACCGGCATCGGCACCGAGGCCACCCGCGCCGGAATTATCCAGGGGCTGTTGGATCGTGGTTACCTGGTGAAAAACGGCAAGGCCCTGTCGGCCACAGCGGCGGCGTTCAGCTTGATCGACGCAGTGCCCCGCGCCATCGCCGACCCGGGCACCACGGCCATCTGGGAGCAGGCACTGGACATGGTGCAAAGCGGTGAAATGAGCCTGGAGGAATTCGTTGCCAAACAGGCGGCCTGGATGAGCAAGCAGGTGGCGCGCTGCAACGGAATGCGCATGACCATCACCGCACCGGCCAGCCCCGCAGGCCGTAGTGCCACCCCCTGGAAAAAGAAACGCAAGAGTGCCCCACGCAAGGCAGCGACGGGCCCGAAACGGGCGAAAAAGCCGAAAAATGCAGGGTAAAGCGCAAAAAAATCCGGGGAATGACGTTTTTCGACGGGTTTGACGCCGCTTTGGACCTTGCGACGGCGTGGGCCGTCTAGGATTCTGTAGGGGGACCCTGACCCACTAACAACAACATCGGAGTGGCCGCCATGAAAACCGTCGCACAAGTGCTCAAAGCCAAGGACCAGAAAAACCAGGACGTCCACACCATCAAGCACGACCATACCGTGTTTGAAGCGCTGGTGCGGATGTCGGAGAAAAACGTCGGGGCCTTGCCGGTGGTCCAGGACGGTGTAGTGGTAGGCATCATCAGTGAGCGTGACTACGCGCGCAAAATCATGCTCAAGGGGCTGTCATCGGTCACCACCAAGGTCCATGAGGTGATGAGCTCTCCGGTGATCACCGTCGACACCCATAAAAAGGTCGATGAGTGCATGAACATCATGACCGACAGTCACCTGCGCCACCTGCCCGTGGTCGAAGACGGCAAACTGCTGGGCCTGCTGTCCATCGGTGACCTGGTGAAGGAAGCCATTGCCGACCAGGCTGACCTGATCAAACAGTTGGAGCAGTACATCCGCGGGGAGTAGAGACCCCGAAGGCGTGTGCCGCAACGAGGCGGCACACGCGGTATACATACCAAACGCTCCGGGGTTGGGTTTTATGCCCGCGCCATGGGAGCCGTTTCCTGTGCTGACCACAGTTAACTCCTACATCTTGAGCATTTCGTCCTCCAGTAAAGTCTGCCGGTCTGAATAGCCGGGTTGGCCGAACAATGGAGTTTTTTGCGTATACGACACAGGGACGCTCTATGGCTGATACTCCAGGCCATGGCTCAATCTCGAACGCCTTACACCTCCCCGCCAGCGAACGATCCCTCCAAACGCGCACTGACCGCCCCAATTGCTCAGAAACACCCTCCAAGCCTTCCATTTTGCAGAAAACGGAACCGCTCGGGTGTTGCCGCCAAACGATCCTTATAAAAACTTGATTCAAGGTAGAGCGCCATGCCAACGGTACACCTCGAAGGCGGCCCCTGTGTCCGCCACGGCCGTCATTTACCACCGACATCACTGATCATTCCAGAGATTCGGCTTCCTTTTGCCGGTCCGCCGCCCCGTTCCGACAACGATCAGTTGAAGGCGCATGCCCTCGCTTGGGCACAGCAACATGGCTTGATCGGTCGACGCGGTGCGCATCGGTTAAACACCACGCCGCTGCTCGAGCTGGGGATGGCGTTGTGCGGACAAGCCCCCACACACCGAGCCGAGACGCTGGTGTGCTGGTATCTGTGGGCGCTTACGCTGGATGATCGGATTGATGACGGGCCATGGGCGGAAAACGGTGCATTGGAGCGATTCGTCACCGCCGTGCAGGCAGTGACCGAGAACGATGGCACGCATCCCTCCAGTGAAATGAGCCGTTTTGATGACCCGATGCTGACTGTCCTGGCCAAC
This sequence comes from Pseudomonas sp. TE24901, assembly GCF_054058375.1. Taxonomy (NCBI): domain Bacteria; kingdom Pseudomonadati; phylum Pseudomonadota; class Gammaproteobacteria; order Pseudomonadales; family Pseudomonadaceae; genus Pseudomonas; species Pseudomonas sp. TE24901. The sequence goes on along the minus strand of NZ_JBSSAF010000012.1, from coordinate 43,358 downwards.
GATCTGTGGCCACGCACCAGACACTGGGGTAACGACGGTTGGCGGCAACGGCTTGTACGGCACCTGATCCGACACCTGCGCGCCCAGGTGACGCTGGTGCGAATGCGTGAAACCGACGCGGTGCTCACGCTGGCCGAATATCTGCCATTGCGCCGGGATTCGTTCGGCGCACTGTTCTTTTTTGATCTGATAGATGCCGCCGAAACACTCGACCCCTACCAGCCTCCAGCGGACATCGAATGGTGGGACACACTGCGCGGACACAGTGCCGATATCATTGCCTGGACGAACGATATCCATTCGATTGCCAAAGATGTGGTGTGTGGTGAGCACTTCAACCTGGTATCGATACTGGCGGACAGCGCAGGCATGGAATGGCCAGCCGCGATCGACTCTGCGCATCAGATGGTGGTCAACGCGATCACGGCGTTCACGGCTGTCGCCACTCGCCCAGCCCATCACCTGCCATCCGCTGCAACCGAGCCGGACCGGCTGCGACAGGTTGTCCGGGCAGCGGGTGACTGGCACCAGACCGTTTCTCGCTACCACCTGCACACCACCGGCGCTACAACTCAGGCCAACCGGACAGTGGACCTGACACTTACGCCACCCACGCTGAAATCCAGGCAGTTCGAAATCGCCCCCTATCCCTTGTATGAACGTTTACGTACCACTCTGCCGATCACCTACGACGAGCCCACGGACGTGTGGCTGGTCAGCCGGTATGTGGATGTCAAAGCTGCATTGACTCATCCGCAAGCCAGCAACAATAACTACGCCTGGCAGATTGGGCCGCTGCTGGGACACACTCTCGTGGCGATGGACGGCTGTGAACACGCTCAGCACCGTGCACTGCTCAGCCCATCGTTTCGCAGCCAAGCCCTGGCCGCGCTTGAAGCATCCATCATTTCGGTCACCACTGACCTGCTGGCACGCATGCATGGCCGGGCCCAGGTGGACCTTATCGCCGACTTCACTGCAGCACTGCCCGTGCGGGTGATGGCTCACGCACTGGGCCTGCCGGCTGACACCTGCGAGGAGGTAGCGCGGCTGAAGCGCTGGTGCGCGATCGGCTTCGCTTACATGGGCAATTATCGACAGGACCCGGCCCTGCTGACCGGGGGGTTGTCCAATCGAGACAATTTCTACGATTTCATCCAGCCACACATCGACGCCCGCCGCGCTAAACCTGCAGATGATTTGATTTCACAGCTCCTGGCGGCAGAGATTGACGGCCAACCATTGCCTGAAACCTTCGTCCGGGCTTACTGCGCAATTCTGATGACTGCAGGTAGCGAGACCAGTCACGGCGCCCTCGCAAATCTCATTGTCAACCTGCTGAGCGAACCCGGCGTCAAAGACGCCGTGATGGCTGATCCCGACTTGATGGACACTGCGCTCACCGAAACCTTGCGACGCAACCCTCCTTTGCAACTCGTACTCCGCGAGGCCCGCGAGGCGCTGCAACTGCCGTCGGGAACGATTCCTTCCGGTGCGACCCTGGCCTGCCTGATCGGCTCGGCCAACCGTGATCCGGCTCAATACACCGACCCGGACACCTTCAGCTTGTCGCGCACCGATCAGGCAACAAATCATTTCGCGTTCGGCGCAGGGCGTCACTTCTGCCTGGGATCCATGCTGGCGCGGATGGAAATCACGATCGGCGCTCGCATGCTGCTACAGACCTTTCCAGACGTGCGCTGGGCGCCAGGGTTCCAGCCCTCGGAACACGGCTTTCTGAACCGCTGCCCCGACCGACTGGAGGTCGCTCTATGACCACTGCTGCCCCCGGCTACACCGACAGCTATCTCGGCGACCAGCACGCCGGCCAATTGGCACGCTTGCGCACGCTTGAATGCGCCTTTGACCCACAGAGCCAAACGGTTTTCGACCAGCTCAACCTTCCGTGCAAGCCTGACATCCTCGATCTCGGCGCCGGTGCGGGGTCGCTCACTGGCTGGCTGGCCCAGCGATACCCTGACGCGACAATCACGGCGACCGATATCGATACCCGATTCCTCGCCGATATACCCGGCATAAAGGTGCTCACCCACAATGCCGTTACCGATGACTTTCCTGTGGCCTCTTTTGATGTGGTACACGCCAGGGCGCTCCTGTGCCACCTCCCCCAACGGGAAGACATATTGACGCGCGCCGTCACCTGGCTTCGCCCTGGTGGCTGGCTGGTGGTCGAAGACGTGAGCCTACAGCCGAGCTTGAAAACCTCGCACCCATTGTTCCGAAAAGTCGCCCAAGCCGGCATCACACTTCTGACAAAATCCATAGGCTCCGACATGCTCTGGGCCGATACGCTCCCTGACCGATTGCGTGACAGGGGACTCTCCAACGTAGGGCATCGCCTCTTTGAAGGCCGAATCGGTGATAACAGCCCTGCCGATACATTCTGGGCCTCAACTACCCTACAGGCTGGGCCGGCGCTGCTGAAACTTGGGTTACTCACCCAGGATGACCTGGAGGCCATGACCCACCTGCGTGCCGATCCAACATTCACCGACACTGCATTGACATTTGTCAGCGCCTGGGGACAAGCCCCTGGACGTGGGTAGAACGGCGGAGCGCCGTGCATTACACCGAAGGAACTCAGAATGATCGATCATGTAGTGTTAGTTGACGCACAAGACGTGCAAGTCGGCGTGTGTGACAAACGTGCCGCACACCTGGGGGAGGGTCAGCTTCATCGCGCCTTTTCGGTCCATCTGATCGACAGCGCCGGACGTCATCTACTTCAACGTCGTGCTGCCGGTAAAATGCTTTGGCCAGGTTTCTGGTCGAATGCCTGCTGCAGCCATCCGGCACCCGGCGAGACGATTACGGATGCCGCCTCTCGTCGTCTGCGCGAAGAACTGGGCATTTCTGCCTCGTGCCGGTTTCTGTACAGTTTTGAATATCATGCTCGCTTTGGCTCGATCGGTGCGGAGCACGAGTTTTGTCATGTATTGGTTGCTCAGTCTGACGCGGCGGCCAACCCGGCGGCAGAGGAAATCAGTGAGATCAAATGGTGGACTCGCGCCGAAATCTCGGCCCGGCTTTCAGAATCCCCAGCGCAATTCACACCCTGGTTCCACATGGAGTGGCTTCACCTGCTGTCAGATTACCCTTCATTCGATACACCCACCGTCCAGGAATGATTGGGGCCAGCTCAACGACCCAGCACGCCAGAAAATGACGCCCAAGTCACGTTTTCACGCATTCTCCCGTCCCTACAGCCATTTATGTAGTGATCAAAAATAATCACTACATAACCGTTGACGTAACCCTTTTGTCCTTGCATTATCGAGACGTCTCCCGGATCGGGAGCGTTGGCAACAAGCGTTTTGAAAGAGCTCGTCTGACCGCCGAGCTGTTTTTTCCGGATGTGCACTGCCCACAAGGCAGATTGATGAAGCTGACCGGCCCGGAGGGCTCGGTACAAGGCGCTCAAATGCGGCTTGTCTTCGTTATGAAAGCATTGCGTAGCAGTTCATCAGCAAGACTACATGCATCAGGTTCAAGACCCTGCCCGTATTCGGCAGACCGTCGCTGACGCCCGGTTTTCGCAACCGAAGACAACTTACGAAGTTTTAACGAACCAACTGATAGATCGCCAACTGGTCAAGGGGCTTACACATGAATCTGAACAACCAACCAACTATCGATGAATTGGCTGAGATGTTCGCAGCGCAGAAAGACACACTCGACGACCATATCCTTTGGGTGGGTAAATCGGGCGAAGTCCAAATTGACTGCCTGGCGCCCCACACCGAAGAAGCCGAGTTTGACCGCAATAACCGTGAACTGGCGGCGCGCCTGAAGATGTACCGCCGTGGCCAGGGTTATGTCGGCAAGAAGGCCGCGGCCGATCGCAACTTTATCGAACATGTATTCGAGACACTTAACAACGCCTGGGCGTCTTTCAAGGACAGCTCGCAAGTTAAAGTGATCGACCGCTACTACTAACTATTAGTTAGCACACTAAGTCCGCCCGGTTAACCGAGCGGACTTTTTTATTACCCTAATTTTTTAATATCTCCACAAACCCTGTAGGAGCCGGCTTGTCGAATCGTCGCACCGCGGCGATTGCGGCCTTGGAAAGTGGCGATCTGTTCAAGAATGCCATCGCTGGCAAGCCGACTCCTACACAGGCCAGAGTGGGAATCGGCCTTTCGCAGCTTCATCACGGAAAATGTCGAACAACACCTGCGCCGCAGCCGACAGTTCATGCCCTGGCTTGGTCAACACACCAATCGGCCGTTCGATCACGGGGTCACTCAGGGTGATGCAATGAGCACCCGCCTCTTCCATCTGTTGCGCGCACAACGCCGGGACCGCGCTGACGCCCAGGCCACTGGCAACCATCTTGCCCACGGTCGCCAGTTGATGGCTTTCCAGCGCAACCGGCAGCTTCATTTGCAGGGCACCCAGGTGCTCCTCCAGCATCACCCGCACCGTGGAAGGCCGTTGCAGGGTGATGAATGGTTGCTCCAACAGGGTCTTCCAGTCGATGTCATCGCGCTGCGCAAGCGGTGAGTCGCCGGGTACAACCGCAATGAAGCGGTCCAGGTACAAGGGCGTGAACGCCAGCGATGAACCCTCCGAGGGCTCGAACGCCACACCCAGTTCGACCTGACGGTCGCGGACCATCTCCATGACCTGCTCGTTGATCAGGTCATGCACCGTCACGTTCACCTGCGGGTAACGTGCGCGGAATATCTTCAGGATCGGCGGCAGCAGGTTGCCCGCAAATGAGGGCATCGCTGCCACGGTCACCCGCCCGCGTTGCAAGGTGAAGCGCTGGCGCAGTTCGTCCTCGGCGTTGTCCCAATCGGCGATCAGCCGGCGTGCCAGGGGCAGCAGCGATTCGCCCTCAGGCGTGAGGGCCACATTACGCGTGTTGCGGCTGAACAGGCGCCCGCCCAAGCCTTCTTCCAGGCCCTTGATGGTCAGGCTCAACGCCGATTGGGAAAGGTGCAGGCGCTCGCAGGCGGCGGCGAAACTCAGGGATTGGGCCACAGCGAGAAAGGCCCGCATCTGTTTAACGGTCATGAGGCTGCTCCGGGCGGTTGGACGACTATGCTGTTTTTTAAATCAATCATCCCTAAAAAACAACTTAACAAATCAATCCGTCGGCGCAACACTCGGATCACTGGCTGGACCACAAACAATAAAAGAGGTGCATATGGCAGGTTTCGATAAACGCGTAGCGTCCTATGAAGAAGCGCTGGCAGGCCTGGAAGACGGCATGACCGTCCTCTCCGGTGGTTTTGGCCTGTGCGGCATTCCAGAAAACCTCATCGCCGAGATCAAGCGCAAAGGCACCCGCGACCTGACTGTGGTTTCCAACAATTGCGGCGTCGACGGTTTTGGCCTGGGCGTGCTGCTCGAAGAAAAACAGATCAGTAAGGTGATCGCCTCCTACGTGGGTGAAAACGCCCTGTTCGAGAAGCAATTGCTCAGCGGCGAAATCGAAGTGGTGCTGACCCCACAGGGCACCCTGGCCGAAAAAATGCGTGCAGGCGGCGCCGGTATCCCGGCCTTCTTCACCGCTACCGGTGTCGGCACCCCTGTGGCCGAAGGCAAGGAAACCCGCGAGTTCAACGGCCGCCCGTACCTGATGGAGGAGTCCATCACCGGCGACTTCGCCATCGTCAAAGGCTGGAAAGCCGACCACTTCGGTAACGTGATCTACCGCCATACAGCCCAGAACTTCAACCCGCTGGCCGCCACCGCCGGCAAGATTACCGTGGTCGAAGTCGAGGAAATCGTCGAACCGGGCGAGCTGGACCCGGCGCAGATCCACACCCCTGGCATCTACGTCGACCGGATCATCTGCGGCACGTTCGAGAAGCGCATCGAACAGCGCACCGTGCGCAAATAATCCGCCCCCAGCCCGAATAATAAGAGGAAACACACATGGCGCTTACCCGCGAACAAATGGCTCAACGCGTCGCCCGCGAAATGCAGGACGGTTTCTACGTCAACCTGGGCATCGGCATTCCGACACTGGTGGCCAACTACATTCCCGAAGGCATGGAAGTGATGCTGCAATCGGAAAACGGCCTGCTGGGCATGGGACCGTTTCCTACCGAAGAAACCATCGATGCCGACATGATCAACGCCGGTAAACAGACGGTGACCGCACGCATCGGCGCGTCGATCTTCTCCTCCGCCGAATCCTTCGCAATGATCCGTGGCGGCCACGTCGACCTTACCGTGCTGGGCGCCTTCGAAGTGGACGTACAAGGCAACATCGCCTCGTGGATGATCCCTGGCAAGCTGGTCAAGGGCATGGGCGGCGCCATGGACCTGGTGGCCGGCGCAGAAAACATCATCGTGATCATGACCCACGCGTCCAAGGACGGTGAGTCCAAGCTGCTCAGCCAATGCAGCCTGCCGCTGACCGGTGCCAACTGCATCAAGCGCGTACTGACGGACCTGGCGTACCTGGAAATCGAAAATGGCGCTTTTGTCCTCAAGGAACGCGCACCTGGCGTCAGCGTTGAAGAGATTGTGAGCAAGACGGCCGGTAAACTGATCGTCCCGGACCACGTTCCAGAAATGCACTTCCAGTGAGGACAGATTCCATGCAAGACGTCGTGATTGTTGCTGCCACCCGCACCGCCGTGGGCAGCTTCCAGGGTTCGCTGGCAAATATCCCGGCACCGGAACTGGGCGCCGCCGTGATCCGTCGCCTGTTGGAACAGACCGGACTGGACCCGGCTCAGGTCGACGAAGTAATCCTCGGCCAGGTGCTTACCGCAGGCAGCGGCCAGAACCCGGCGCGCCAGGCCTCGATCCTCGCCGGCCTGCCCCACGCGGTGCCGAGCCTGACCTTGAACAAGGTCTGCGGTTCGGGCCTCAAGGCCTTGCACCTGGGCGCCCAGGCCATTCGCTGTGGCGATGCCGAGGTCATTATCGCAGGCGGCATGGAGAACATGAGCCTCGCCCCTTACGTACTGCCCGCCGCGCGCACCGGCTTGCGCATGGGCCACGCCAAGATGATCGACAGCATGATCACCGACGGCCTGTGGGATGCGTTCAACGACTACCACATGGGCATCACCGCCGAGAACCTGGTGGACAAGTACGGCATCAGCCGTGAAGCCCAGGATGCGTTCGCCGCAGCCTCCCAGCAAAAAGCCGCTGCCGCCATCGAAGCCGGGCGTTTTGTGGATGAAATCACACCCATCCTGATCCCGCAGCGCAAAGGCGATCCGGTGGCGTTTGCGGTGGATGAACAACCCCGCGCCGGCACCACCGCCGAATCCCTGGCCAAGCTGAAACCGGCGTTCAAGAAAGACGGCAGCGTCACCGCCGGCAACGCTTCCAGCCTCAACGACGGCGCCGCTGCGGTGCTGCTGATGAGCGCCGACAAGGCCAAGGCCCTCGGCCTGCCCGTGCTGGCGCGCATCGCCAGCTACGCCAACGCAGGCGTCGACCCGGCGATCATGGGCATCGGCCCGGTGTCGGCCACCCGCCGCTGCCTGGACAAGGCCGGTTGGAGCCTGGGCGACCTGGACCTGATCGAAGCCAACGAAGCCTTCGCCGCGCAATCCTTGGCGGTGGGCAAAGAGCTGGAATGGGACGCGAGCAAGGTCAACGTCAACGGCGGCGCCATTGCCATCGGCCACCCCATCGGCGCCTCAGGCTGCCGCGTGCTGGTGACCCTGCTGCATGAAATGATCAAGCGCGACGCCAAGAAAGGCCTGGCAACGCTGTGCATCGGTGGTGGCCAAGGCGTAGCCCTCGCCCTCGAACGCAGCTGATCCAAAGAGCAACACGGAAAAGGCCCGGTTCCACGAAAACCGGGCCCTTTCTTAATGCGCTCTATCTGAAAAACGCTGTTCAAATGTGGGAGCGGGCTTGCTCGCGAAAGCGGTGAGTCAGCCATGAATAGGGTGACTGACACACTGCATTCGCGAGCAAGCCCGCTCCCACATTTGATCTTTATTGCCTGTCGGATTGGGGCACGGCAAACACCGCATTCGCCCGCGCTACCACCTTTTCCCCCACCTGCAGGCTCACGGTGGCAAACGCCATCTGCCGCCCTCGTTTGTGATGCTCCAACCGCACCACAATCCACTCCCCCACTTGCACGGCCCCAAGGTAGTCCAGGGTCATGCTCGCCGTGATCAACGGCAGCGGCGGCTCACTGGAAAACGCCATCGCATAGCCCATGCCGACGTCCGCCAGGGTCGCCAGCACCCCGCCATGCACCGTACCGCGTCCATTGGCATGGCGGTTGTCCGCACGCAAGCCAATCTCCAGATGTAAACCTTCACCCCGGCAGTAAGCCGGGCCCAATAAATCGAGCAGTGGACTGCTGCGTGGCAACGAGACAAAACCTTCAGGCACGGTGTGAGCGATCATGGCAAGTTCTTCCTTGGAGTCAGGCTTGAGGTGTACGCCTGGCACCCTCCGTCGGCCATCACCATCAGCCGCGCAAATCCCCTCTGATGCTTTGCGTTAATCGGCCAGACCCGGTTTAATCGCCGTCAAATTTCCCCGCACCTCCCAAGGAGCCGCAATGCGCCATCTGGACGGCAAACCAACCTCTTACTTCTTGTGCTTGCTAGTGGCACTGGCCATTGCAGGCTGCTCACCCAAGGACCCTTCCCGCGCCCGGGTAATCAACGGCGAACAAAGCCGGGCCGGTGCGCAATTGGCTTATGAACATGAACTGACCCTCGCCCTGCCTGGCGCCCTGCTCGCCCCGCGCATGCAGGAAACTCGCGAGGCCTGTGAGACTGCGCGCTTCGGTGCCTGCAACATCCTGGGTATCACCGAAGACGGCAACGGAGGCGAGATCATCCTGCGCATCGCCCCCACCGGTGTGGAGCCTATGGTTACCCTGGCCGCCGAGGGCGGAAAACTCGGGCAGCGCATCACCACTGCCGAGGACCTGGCCGATGCCGTCGCTGATGTGCGTCGCCGCCAGGACCGCCTACTGGCCCAACAGCAACGCCTGGATGAGCTGGCCAAGCGCAAGGACATCACCGTCAGCGACCTGATTGCCCTGAGCAAAGAACAAGCGGCCATCGAAAACGAACTGCAGGAACTGGCCCAGGTCGCCGCCGGCCAGCAACGCCGCCTCGACACCAACCGCGTGACCTTGAACTTCCGCTCCTCCGACGGTGCGAACCAGCCGTCGCGGTTCAGCCGCATGTTCAGCAACCTCGGCGACAACCTGGTCAATGGTACGGCAGACGCTCTGGAGCGCTCCAGTTATGTGCTGCCGTTTGTGATCCTGGCGTTCCCGGTGGTGTGGCTTTGGGTGTGGTTGTGGCGCCGGTTTGTCAAACGCCGCACGTGATCAACGCTTCATGCAACGCTGATACCGTTCATCCACCCGCTTGGCAAACCACGCCGTGGTCAGGTTGCGGGTGATCTTGGGGCTCTTGAGCACGATGCCCGGCAGGATCGCCCGTGGCATCGGCTTGCCGGCAGCCTTGTCAGCCAGTGCAAACACACGCTTGTAGAGGGTGGTGTCTTCAAAATCCAGGCTCTCACCCTCCTCCAGCTGGCTGCGGATGCTGGGGTTGCGCATGTCCAGCTTCGCTCCCAGGGAACGCACTGCCAGCTCGGTGGTGCCGGGCAGCAATGAACCGTAGCGAATCAGATCACCATCCAACGCCAACTCGGTGCCCGTCACTCGGCTGACCGCAGCCTGGAACGCGGCATTACGGCTGGCGTACCAGCCGGCATTGAAATCGGCAAAACGGTACAGCGGCTGGTCGTAGTTGACCGGGTAACCCAGCAAGTGCGCGATACCGAAATACATGCCGCCACGGCGGGTGAAGACTTCGCGTCGGATAGTGCCATCCACCGTGTAGGGATAACCCCGGGCCTGCTTCTGCGCAAAGTCGATGCTGACCTGCATGGGGCCTGCGGTGTGCACCGGGTTGAAGCCGCCAAACAGGGTGTTGCCCAACGGCACCATGCTGATGAAGTCATCGAAGATGCCGCTCAGGTCCTTCTCGGTGCGCGCGGCGCTCAGGCGGTCGGTGTAGGTTTTCCCGGTGGGCGAGCGCAGTTGCAGCGCGCTGCGGACGACAAACGCCGGTACGTGGACTTTCCCCGCACGCCGCAGGATTTCATCCTGGGCGATCTTGCCCATGTTCGGCACGGGCGGGTCGACCTGATAAGTGGACTCCTGCTCGGTCACCGCCAGCACGGCACAGATATTCTCGGTGCTGGGGTAGATCTTCTGGGCATCGAAGGCGGTGTAGATGTCCTGGGCCCAGCCGTTGCGGTCGGCCACCGTCGCCGGCAGCAGGCGCACGATTTGCGCCTTCACCTCGGTTTCGCTGCGCTCCGGCTGCTGCGGGTTGCGTGTTGTGGAGCAACCGGCCAGCACCAGCAAAGCGGCAAGGCACAGGATCACGCGGCTTGAGAACATAAGGCTTCCTTGAAAGGCGACAGGCCGGGTATTGCAGATATCGACCGGTAAGTCTAACCGGCGTTCGCTGAACAGCTGGGCTTTCGAGTCTTTTCCAAAAATGACAGGTCCATCCCCCGCTCACGTAGCACGCAAACGGCTGAAGCGTCCCACGTGATGACGGGACAAGCTCTACAGATATCGCCCGAAAACCACTGCAAAGTCCTTCGCCTGAATACACAGTGCGAGGGATTGCAGATGGCGTTATTTATTCAGCCCCCATTTCATGGGGCATGCTCTTGATCGCCCTTACCAGCCAAACCATTGGCTTTCTGGTACTGGCGGCCATGGATTCGAAGACACGCGACGTCGAATCCGTTATCAGCGACTTCAAGCGCTGCCTGAACTCCTACGACGCCTGGGCCGAAAATTTTTTCAGTTTTTCCGCCCTGGATATCGAACAGGTCTTCAAAGTCGGCGATGAAGTGGCGCTCGTTGCGCCGATCAATCGCTCCATCCTGCCCAACAGCACCACTGCAACGTGCCAGGCGAACGGTACGCTGACCCTGGTGCATATGTTCCAAAGCTCACGGTTCGTGCCCATTGGCAATACGCCGGTGGTGTTGCAGCGCATCGACCCGAACGGTGGCCCGCTGGGCGAACCGATCCATAAAACCATCGGGCCCAGCGGCATACTTGAAGTCATGGAGTGCGACCGTAACCAGCAATACCGGGTCAACTTCTACCCTAATGTTTCCGCCACACATTTCAAGGCGTTGTATGCCTCTTACCAGACGGTCATCGCCCCCCTGGAAGGCTGGCTGCGCAAGGAATGGCGCGACACCTTCGAACCGCTTTGGAAGGACTACTCCGAAGCCAACTTTCTCAACCGCTACCTGTCGCTTTATCAAGCCTACACGCGCGGATTCAACGAGGCGCTGTACGCGCTCTGGGACAACCTGGAACAACTGCTCCAATGGCTGTCGGCTCCGCTGGCCCATGCCGAACAACTGCTGCATTACCTGTCCCAGGTTGAGTTTGAAAACCTGTTAAAGCTCGACACCGACGCCATCGCAAAGGGTTTGCTGGTGCTCAGCGATGAGCCGCTGCTGTTTATCTACCTGGCCGCAATGGTCAGTTGGATGCGGATGTTGCCACCTCCGTACATGAACGAACTGCTGGGTGAAATCAGCTTTGAAGTGCTGATCAACCTGTTGCTGGTGCTCGCGACGGCCGGAATGGGCATGGCAATTCGCTTGAGCTCGAAGGTGCTGGCGGGCGTCAAGTCGCAAGCTGCCCGCACTTGGCTGAACCACATGGCCAAGCAATTCGGCAAAGCCCGGGTGGATGACCATGTCGAGATGGGTAAGCCGATTTGGCTGGGTGGGCCTGCAACGCCGATCAAGACGATCCCCGATGTGCCATTGAAGGCCGGGGACAATCTGGTTCCAAACCCCGTCCCGGTGGTGCGCGAAAAGACACAGCGCACGGTGCTGGTCAGGCAGGAACAGGTCGATGACGTGCCGGTGTCCGGGAAAAACCAGAACGGCGATGCGGCGACCTGCTCGGCGACTACGTGCAAGAACGGCTGCCCGGTGTCGATGGTCACCGGCGAGGAATTGCTCACCCTCACCGATGGCACGCTCGATGGGATATTGCCGTTCGAGTGGACGCGGCTGTATCGCACCAGCGCCGTGGAAGTGGATCGCGGGTTGGGGTTTGGCTGGAGCCATGCGCTGGCCCATCGGCTGGAGATTTCCGGTGATTCGGTGGTGTGGACCGATCATGAAAACCGCTCGACTGAGTTTCCACTGCCCTCCTCCGCCCGCCCTGCGATCACCAACAGCTTGGCCGAAGCAGCGATTTATCTGGGGGTGTTGCCGGATGAATTAGTGCTGGCGCAAGGCTCGCGCTTCTACCATTTCGTTAATGGTTTTCTGACAGCGATCAGCGATGCGTATGACAACCGGCTGCGTATCTCCCGGGATTTCAGGGGGCGCATTGAGCGTTTGGATAATGGCGTCGGGCGGTCGTTGTTCTTGCGCTATTCGTCGGGCCGCATTGTTGGTGTGGACTATCAGATTCATCGGGCCGAAGGGCCGGGTGAGTTTGTCTGGGTTACCGAGTACACCGTTGTTTCCTACGCCTATGACGACCTTGGCCGGCTTATCAGTGCGACCAACGCTGTCGGTGAAAGCGAGGTTTATCGCTACGACGATCAGCACGTCATTCTTGAGCGTCAGTTAGCCGGTGGGGCGTGTTTCTTCTGGGAGTGGGAAAGGTCTGGCAAGGCGGCGCGCTGCGTCCGGCACTGGGCCAGCTTTTCGCAGATGGACACCCGCTATGCCTGGGATGACAACGGCCAGGTCACGGTGTTTAACGCCGATGGTAGCCAGGAAGTCTATGTGCATGACGGGCGTGCGCGGCTGATGCAGCGTGTTGATCCGGACGGCGCTGAACACTTCAAATCCTACGACGAAAAAGGCCGGCTGACGGTTGAACAGGATCCGCTGGGCGCGATCACGGCCTATCAGTACGACGACGCTGGGCGTTTGGTGGCGTTGTTTCCGGGGGACGATGAGCCGACGTCCTACGAGCATGACAATGGGTTCGTACGGGTTGTAAGGCGCGGTCAGGCGGTCTGGAAATATGAGCGAAATGACAGGGGCGATATCACCCGCAGGATTGATCCTGAAGGCCACAGCACCGACTACAGCTACAACAAATATGGGCAACTGACGGGGGTTTGGTTTCCGGATAACAGTTGTCAGCGGCTGGTGTGGAATGAGCGTGGGCAGTTGCTTGAGGAGCATCTGCCGAATGGTGGGATCAAGCGGTATCGCTATGACGACCTTGGCCGTCAGGTGGCGCGGGAGGACGAACATGGCGCGCTGACCCAGTATCAGTGGGACAGCGTGGGGCGCTTGATTCGGGTGGTGTTGCCGGGGGGCGCTTTTAGGGAATACAGCTACAACCCTTATGGAAAAATCACCTCTGAGCGGGATGAGTTAGGCCGCGTTACACGTTACGAGTATGCCGATGGGCTGCATCTGATCAGCCGTCGTATCAATTCCGACGGCACCCAGGTCAAGTATCGCTACGACAATGCGCGGTTATTGCTGACTGAAATCGAAAACGAAGTTGGCGAGACCTACAAACTCGATTACCACCTAAACGGCTTGATCCAGCAGGAGATAGGGTTCGATGGCCAACGCACGGCCTACGTCTACGACCTCAACGGCAATCTGCAGGAAAAGACCGAACACGGCGACAACGGCAGTCAGCTGGTTACTAAATACCAGCGCGATCATGCCGGCCGCCTTGTACGAAAAACCCTCCCCGACGGTAAAACCGTCGACTACACCTACGACCGCCAAGGCAACCTCCTCGGTGTCGAGGACGGTCACTGGGCGCTGGCCTACGAGTACGACAGCCAAAACCGCCTCACCGCCGAACACCAAGGCTGGGGCACTTTGCGCTACGGCTACAACGCCTGTGGCCAGTTGCAAAACCTGCGCCTGCCCGACAACAACCGCGTTGTTTTTAATCACGCCAAAGGCGGCCACCTCGCCACCGTCGAACTCAATGGAGAAATCCTCACCTCCCACCTGTTCAAAGCCGGCCAGGAACACCAACGCCAACAAGGCCAGCTCCTTAGCCACTACCACTACGACGACCAACAACGCCTGCACGCCCACACCGTCACCCAGCAGGAACACCACCTCTACGCACGCCACTACACCTACGACAAATCCGGCAACCTCACCCGCCTGCTCGACACCCGCAAGGGTCAGCACGACTACACCCACGACCCACTGAACCGCCTCACCCGCGCCGACCACTCCCAGGACCTGCAAGAACGCTTCGCCCATGACCCGGCCGGCAACCTGCTCATGCAAAACCGCCCCGGCCCGGACATCGTGGCGGGTAATCGGCTGATGATTCAGGGGGATCGGCATTATGACTATGACGCGTTCGGCAACCTGATCCGTGAGCGGCGTGGGCGTGGGCACGCACTGGTCACCGAGTACCGTTATGACTGTCAGCATCGGCTGATCGGTATCACGCAACCCAACGGACAAACTGCCAGCTACCGATACGATCCTTTTGGACGGCGTATCAGTAAAACCGTTGATGACATAACCACGGAGCTTTTCTGGCAAGGCGACAAGCTGATTGCCGAGCATCACAAGAACCGGCATCGCAGCTACCTCTACGAACCCGGTAGCTTCAGGCCCTTGGCTTTACTGGAAGGCTTCGGCCCCAAACAAACCAAGCCCTTCCACTACCAACTCGACCACTTAGGCACCCCACAAGAACTCACCGCCCCCAACGGCGAAATCGTCTGGTCCGCCCACTACCGCGCCTATGGCGAAATCAGCCGCCTGGACGTCGGAAAAATCGACAACCCGCTGCGTTTTCAGGGCCAATACTTCGATCAGGAAAGCGGGCTGCACTACAACCGGCATCGCTACTACAATCCGGATATTGGTCGCTACCTGACGCCGGACCCGGTGAAGCTGGCGGGTGGAATCAACGCGTACCAGTATGTGCCCAACCCCACGGGGTGGGTGGATCCGCTAGGACTAGCTTGCGTCCTTGGAAAATGCCCCGACGATATACTAGAGATTCATGAGAACGCTGGCGGTCACTTAATTGAAAAGCACGTCGGGCAGACGGACGCACAACTAATTGAGAGGCTGACCTTGGAACCAAACATCGATGCGGCGTCTACCTTCAGAAATATTGAGGAGGCAGGAACTCTCATTTCTAACACTTTAACTACGCGCCGCCAAGAAGTCGTGGAATTCCTGGCAGGAACGAAAGCAAAACATATAATTAGAGAAAGCTCAGTTCATCCCGTAGGCGTAAGCGTTATTAGAGGTACCGACGCTTCTATTCCTGCGTATAAGTTTCTTTTAGTTCTAAAGAGAAAATCTGATATGCCAGAAGGTTACCTATTACTGACAGGATACCCAATATTATGAACTCACATCTAACAGAGCTACAACAATTTCTCGGTGCGTACTTCAATCAAGACTGGACTGAGGAATACTCCACCGCTGACGAAGCAATTGATTCATTTTTGCGAGAGTCCCCCATAGACATAATCACCACCGTAAAAGAGGAGATTATAAAATTAAAAAACTCCCACACAAACGAGAAAGAGCTTAAAAACAATCTACTGCACGAGCAATATTGCCACTACCGATATTTACACGAGTGGGCATCTGGGAAATTATGGCTCGATCACGTGATAAAAAAACTAGATAAACATCTATTTCAGGCGAAAAATCAGTAAGCCATAAAGCCTATTCACTCAGAACAATCGAATGAAAGAGCTATCACACCTTCATTCGACGACCGAACGACGCTTCAACTTAGGCCCACTGTTTATTTAGTTCTTCACCAGCGTAAGGCTCACCGCAAAAATACATAAAAACAAAAATCGCCCCGAACATTGTTAAAACTGCCAGCGCTAGCTGATCGGCGTTATTCAGCCCGATGGGCAAACCGGAGAATAACACCAAGACCCTTTTAGGTCGTGGCATAGCAAAACTGCTGATAGGACAAATACCGAATTTTACTCGGCAAGGCAATATACCAACAGCCGAGAGTTACAAGAGAGAAAATACTAATACGGAGAACCGAAAAGTCTAGAGCTTTCCAAACGAAGATAGGCCGACCAAAGAGATCTTTAATGAAATTTAAACCAAGTTTATCCATCATCCAAGGCCTCCTATTTACTTACTGCACAGAAAATTTTCACGATCCGGTAAAAGAAGCGCTCATCACTTCAATAAACGTTAACGACGAACAAGAACTTACTGAGCTTTTCGATGAGCTGACGAAGCCGGAATTTCTGTTATACACAGAGCCAGATCAAGAATGGTTCATCAGCTCAATCGAGCACTTCCTGTCAGCTGACAATACCTTCGATGCAGTTTTCAAAACGATGGCGACGTATTTCAGCGAGCCTGTAATTGACCAGAAAAAGTTCATGCAAACTCTTCTGAGTCGACTGAGAATTTACAAGTGTTTATCAGCAAAAAACTGACCGTAGCGAGCGAGTTTGCTCCCGACGGCGATGCATCAGCCAACATCCCCAGTGACTGATATACCACTATCGGGGGCAAGCCCCCTCCCACATCTGGTATTGCCGTGAGTGTTAGATCCCCGCCAACGCCAAATCCATCGCAAAATACGTAAAAATCAAATCCGCCCCCGCGCGCTTGATCGACCCCAACGTCTCGCGCACCACCCGCGCCTCGTCAATCGCGCCCGCCTGGGCGCCGAACTTGATCATCGCGTACTCGCCGCTCACCTGATAGGCCGCCACCGGCAGGTGTGAGGCTTCGCGGATATCGCGGATGATGTCGAGGTAGGCGCCGGCCGGCTTGACCATCAGCGCGTCCGCGCCTTCCTGTTCGTCCAGCAGCGATTCGCGCACGGCTTCGCGGCGGTTCATCGGGTTCATCTGGTAGCTTTTACGATCGCCCTTGAGCGCACTGCCGCCGGCTTCGCGGAACGGGCCGTAGAGGGCCGAGGCGAATTTGGTGGAGTAGGCCATGATCGGGATGTGGGTAAAGCCGGCGTCATCCAGTGCGCGACGGATTGCCTGGACCTGGCCGTCCATGGCGGCGGACGGTGCGATGACATCGGCGCCGGCGCGAGCGGCCGCCACGGCTTGTTTGCCGAGGTTGACCAGGGTTGCATCGTTGTCGACGTGGGCGCCGTGCATCACGCCGCAGTGGCCATGGTCGGTGTATTCGCAGAAGCAGGTGTCGGACATCACGACCATTTCCGGCACGGCGTCCTTGATGATCGAGGACATGCGCGAGACCAGACCGCGCTCTTTCCAGGTGTCGCTGCCGCTGGCGTCCAGGTGGTGGGACACGCCGAAGGTCATGACCGACTTGATGCCGGCACGGGCATAACGCTCGATCTCGGCGGCGAGTTTTTTCTCAGGGATGCGCTGCACGCCCGGCATGCTGGTGATCGGCACGAAATCATCGATTTCTTCCTCGACGAAGATCGGCAGCACCAGGTCGTTCAGGGTGAACTCGGTTTCCTGGAACAAGCCACGCAGCTCCGGGGAGCGGCGCAGGCGGCGTGGGCGGGCTTGGGGGAACTGGCTGGTCATGGCTTTCCTGGCTTCCAAAACGGTAGAGGCATACATATTGGGGGCGAAAGCTTATGCCCCCTGGCCCCCATGGCACAAACGCGCGGGGGCCAATAGTGTATTGCGAGGCCTGTAACAATGTATTGATCTAGAGCTGTAGGCGCCCGTCGATGCAGACCGCAACCGCACCGCCCACCCATATTTCAGGGCCGTGGCGCTCGATGCGAATGCGCCCCGCCCGCCCCATCGCCGTGCCCTGGCTGACGACATAGCGCTCCGGCGCCAGACCCTCCCCCAGCAGCCACTGGGCAACACCCGCGTTCAGGCTGCCGGTGGCCGGATCTTCCTGGGCGCCGTCACCGGCAATAAAGGCGCGCACTTCGAATTGCGCATCCACCGCATCGTGCTCAGGGTCGCAGGCAGCGATCACACCCACTGCCAGGCCCAACAGTTGCGAATAGTCAGGTCGCAAACCCAGCACCTGCTCGCGGTCAGCCAGCATTAGCGCCAGCCAGCCTGCGCCATTGTCAACCCACTGGCTGCGCAGGATGGCCTCGGGCGCCAAACCCAACCCCAAGCGCACGCGCTCCAGCAACGGTGCCTCCACCGCGTCGGAACGTATCAGCGGCGGTGCGATAAAGGCCAGCTCATCCCCTTGGCGGCGGATACGCACCAGGCCGATTTCACACTCCTGGATGATCTCTTCACCTTTGGGGATGCCCCCCGCCTGCAGCCACGCATGGCAACTTCCCAACGTGGGGTGGCCGGCGAACGGCAGCTCCTTGAGGGTGGTGAATATTCGCACCCGGTAGTCGGCCCTCGGGTCACGCGGGGTCAGCAAAAACGTGGTTTCACTGAGGTTGGTCCACTTGGCGAAATCGGCCATTTGTTGATCGGTGAGGCTGTCGGCCCCCAATACCACCGCCAGCGGGTTGCCTTTGAGCGCGACGCGGCTGAACACGTCCAGTTGTTTGAAATCGAAAGTCGGCATGCGTCAGCTCGGGATGTTCAGGCCACGGATCACGGCCGGACGTGCGACAAAACCGTCCAGCGCGCGCAGCACATTGGGGAAATCAGCGATGCCCACCAGGTCACCGGATTCATAGAAACCGATCAGGTTGCGAATCCAAGGGAAGGTGGCGATATCCGCGATGCTGTAGTCATCACCCATGATCCAGGTGCGGCCCAGCAGGCGTTTTTCCAGCACATCCAGCAGGCGCCGGGATTCGGCGGCATAGCGGTCGCGGGGACGCTTGTCTTCGTAGGCCTTGCCGGCAAATTTGTTGAAAAAGCCCAGCTGGCCAAACATCGGGCCGATGCCGCCCATCTGGAACATCAGCCACTGGAGGGTTTCATAGCGGGTAGCCGGGTCTTCGGACAGCAGCCGGCTGGTTTTTTCCGCCAGGTAGATCAGGATCGCGCCGGACTCGAACAGCGCCAACGGCTGGCCGCTCGGGCCATTGGGGTCGATGATCGCCGGGATCTTGTTGTTGGGGTTCAGGGACAGGAACTCGGGTGACAGTTGGTCCTGGGTCTCGAAACTGACTTTGTGCGCTTCATAGGGCAGGCCCAGCTCTTCAAGCATGATCGACACCTTGACGCCGTTGGGCGTGGGCAACGAATACAGTTGCAAGCGTTCGGGATGCTGGGCAGGCCATTTTTTAGTAACAGGGAAGCTTGAAAGAGACATGATGGTGAACTCCCTTTAAAAACTGGAATAGTAAGGGTTCACAAGGTAAACAAAATAGATAGAGCGATCTAATTTACTGACTGTGCGGAACAGAAAAAAGGCGCTGAGAGCCCATCCATTGACCAACGGCTGACGCTCAACGCTCTTTTAGGTCTGGCACGACCCGCTACGGGTAGCGCACCAGTTTTTACTCGGATCGCTAGCGCCGGCCAAATGTCGTGACTCGGAAGCAATCGCCGTAGCCGAATTCAGACGGCCGATCTTCACTGCGCACGTTGTAACTACTTCCGTTCCACTCCCGATCGCTCGTAGCGCGCCCACCAGTGCAGGTCCAGAGTATGGGGGTGCGCCTTTTTGACCTAGATGGATCCTCGTTTTCTGACGCTGACATCGTGTTAAAACCGCTGTAGAGGTTGCTTGAAGACGAGCCGATATTCATGTTTTCCATTTCCTTCAATAAAAGTGACGAGGCTCACTGGCTGAACTGAGACGCCATAGCGTGCGCTAAAACGGCTACTCACTTGCCAACCAGTGACAACGACTATGTTGCAAACCCTGAATATCCGTTCCACTGCGTACAAATCACGAAACACACTTCGCATCGCGATGCCGTTTTGCAACATTTGCCAACTATCATTAGGGATAGGTTGGAATAAATATCCTTGCGCATAGAACCAATCGACGTAAAAACACTCCCACCCTCCAAGCTTGACGACCGCACGGCTAGAAAAACAAACCGGCTATCACACAGGAGTGGACCCCCGCATCAGGAGTGCTCGGCCCTAGTTGCATTACTGAAAAGTGGAACCATGAATCTAAAACCTGCCCGAGTTGCACATCATTTCAAGCGTTACACTTATGTCGTCTTACCGTTGCTGCTAATTGCCGGCACCGTTGGGCTGACGCTAGACGCCCGAGAAAGCCGTGCACAAGTCGTAGATGGCGTGCAAACCTTGATCTTCCTGCGTCACGGTGAAAAACCCAGCGGCGGCCTCGGCCAGCTCAACTGCCAGGGGCTGAACCGCGCAATGAACCTGGCCACCGTATTGCCGGAAAAATTCGGCAAGGCCAATTTCGTGTTTGCCGCCAACCCGACGCGCAATGTCGAGGAAGGCGAGAAGGACAATTCGTACAGCTACATTCGCCCACTGATGACCATCAGCCCCAGCGCCATCAAGCTGGGCCTGCCGGTGAACATCAAGTTTTCGGCGAATGACACCAGTGCCCTGGCCGACGAGCTGGTGGAAGACAAGTACCACAACGCAATCATCTACACCGCCTGGTCCCACGGCTACCTGCCGGAACTGATCAACAAGGTGGCCAGTGAAGCCTCGGGGGAAAAGCACACCATTACCCAGGATTGGTCCGGCAGTGACTACGACACGCTTTACGTGCTGACCCTGACCTGGCACAACGGTAAGGCTTCGCTACTCAGCCGCAACTACAAACAGGGGCTGGATGACGGACAAACCACCTGCCCGCCTGCCACACAGGCCAGTGCCGATATCTGACGATCACTGGCAAGGTCCTGGCCTGTTTTTTTTTGAGACCGTTCTTAGAGTTCACAAACCGATAAGTATGCGGAAATGCGCCTGTGACCCCGGGGGGCGGGCACGCGGCATTCTCTATACTTTATTGGAAACAAGACCTTATGGACGCTAAGAAAAAGTACACAGCTGAGCGTGAGGGTTCTCAACGCACTGTGGACTCAGCCTCAATGACGCTGACCTTGCACGGTACGACCAGTGCCCATGCAACCGTCGAAATCTACGACGCCCAGAGCAATCCGGTCGGGACCACGCAGGCCGATGAAAATGGTCGCTGGGCCTACACGACAGAACAGGCCGCCAGCCCGGAGCGGGAGAATTTCAGCATTACTGTAGACGGCCAGATCACCCAGGATTTCTCGATCCGGCTTGATACGCTGTCCTCTGAAACAACGCCGCTTGCTGTTCCAACGGTCGAGACGGGTAGCAATACCCTGGGCGTATCGGCCACTGACAGCCAGGCGGGAGATGCCGGCCCGCAGTTGCAGATTGAACTCAAGCCGCAGGCGGTGGCGGAAAGTATCATCGTAGAACCTGAGATCGCCGTACTTGAGAACGCGACAGCTCTTACATTTGACACCGCTTATGACACCGCCGGGTACGAGACCGGGTTGGTAGAGAGTGGTGCCACGATCGACGATAGCCGCCCCTACCTTTCAGGTAAAAGCGAGGCCATCGGCACCTTTGTCAAAATCTATGACAATGGCGAATACCTGACGTCTGCCTTTGTGGACCTGCAAGGCAACTGGCAGGTTCGCCCGTCCACCGAAAGCGCGCTGCAGCCCGGTGTACATGAGTTGACCGTCGTAGATAGTCTGGGTCAGACATCAGAACCCTTTTTGCTGACCGTCAGCATTCTTGAAGCGTCAACTCCGCTGATCGATTCAGTATTCGATAGTGTCGGCACCCCTGGAGAAATCGCCCCTGGTGCCAGTAGCGATGATACGACTCCCACGTTCCACGGCCGTGGCGAGCCAGGTGCCCAAGTGCTCCTGTACGACGGTGCCTTTATCGTTGGCTCGTCATTTGTTGGCCCGGATGGACGTTTTACGGTTGAGACCGGAACCCCCCTGACGCCGGGTCAGCACACCTTGACGGTAGCCGTGAACCGAATCGCATCACAGCCCTTTACATTCACCGTAGAGGACACAGAGCCAGCCACTCAACCGACAATAAGTTCAGTCATTGATGATTTTGGCAAATTCGGTGAGATCACAAACGGTGGCAGTATCGATGACGCCACACCGACGTTATGGGGTACGGCCGCGCCACATTCTCAAGTGGCTATCTACGATGGCACTACCCGATTGGGTTATGCCCTCACGCGCCCGGATGGCAACTGGCAATTCCAGGCAGCCACTCTGAGCCAAGGCGAACACTCGCTCACTGCCGTGACCAAGACACCTATTGGCACCGAACTGAGCTCTGATACGTTCACCCTGACGATTGGTGCACCGGAATCGGCCAAACCACAGATCGACCAGGCGTTTGACAACTTCGGCAAATACAGTGAGCTGGTCAACGGCAGCCTTACCGATGACGCGACTCCGGCCTTGCGCGGCAAGGCTGACCCCTTTGCCATGGTGCAGATCTACGATGGCAGCCGCCGCATTGGCTACGCCCACAGTAACGCCGACGGCATTTGGGAGTTCCAGGTACCCCCGTTGAATCAAGGCACGCACGTGTTCACTGTGGTGAACGCTGGAGTCAGCTCAGACCCGTTCACCTTGACCATTGGCGCACCGGAATCGACCGCGCCCGTGATCACTTCCGTAGTCGACAATATAGGTACTGTGATCGAGCTTGCGAGCGGCAGCGTGACCAACGACGCACGGCCGACGTTCCATGGCCAAGGCGAACCGCTGACGCTCCTGAAGGTGTATGACAATGGGAAGTTGGTCGACAATGTCACGGTTTTGCAGGATGGCAGCTGGACATACACCAACATCAATAAAAAACTGAGCCCAGGCGAGCATACCTTCACATTTGTCGGGGAAGGCGCCACCTCTGAAGCCTTCGTATTGAATGTGCAGGATGTCCCGCAAACCCCAACGCCTCAAGTTGACAGCGCACTCGACCAAGCCGGCGACTGGACGGGCAGTGTGACAAGTGGCGCGACCATTGACGACTATCGTCCTGTTTTCAGCGGGCAAGCCGAACCGGACTCTGCCGTGTTCGTGTATGACGATCGTCTGTTCATCGGCGCCGCCCGTGCCGGGGAAGACGGCCAATGGACATTCCAACCTTCGGAATTCAGCCCGCTGAGCCCAGGAACGCATACGTTCACTGTCGTCACTGATGGCGTGACCTCAGAACCTTTTGTGTTGCACGTGGAAGCCACCGCGCCAGGGATTGAGACATCAGGCCATGAACGTGAGCCACAACTGCCGCTGCTGTCGGACCTGCTGCAACCCGCTTCCGAACTGTTCGCGGGTGACGCGAGTGTGATCGCGACCGGCGAGGCTGTCCTCGATCTGTCTCTGGCGGGGTTCAACGAAAGCCTGGAACTGGCGCCTGTCACAACAAATGGGGTCAGCGTGTTCTCTCCCGCAGCGCTACCACAACCTTGGGAGCAAGAAACCACCTACCCGTTCGGCTAAACAGCAAACCGGCCGCCTGGGATACGGGCGCCCGCAGCAGACAGTGAAAGGCCAGGTGGGCTCGAATGAACCCACCTGGCCTTTTGCTTTTAGTTGTTACTGGCGGGCGGCGAGCAAACGCTTGTGGCGGTTGCGCCGGGCGATGTTCAGGCATTCGATGGCGGCCGAGAACGCCATGGCGGCATACACGTAGCCTTTAGGCACATGGGCGCCGAAGCCTTCGGCAATCAACGTCATACCGATCATGATCAGGAAGCCCAGGGCCAGCATCACAACGGTCGGGTTGTCGTTGATGAACTTGGCCAACGGCTCGGCCGCCACCAGCATCACGATCACCGACGTCACCACGGCAATGATCATGATCGGCAAGTGCTCGGTCATGCCCACGGCGGTAATGATGCTGTCGATGGAGAACACCAGGTCGAGCAACAGGATCTGCCCGATCGCCGCGGCGAAGCCGATGGCGACCGTGTTGCCGACGCTGGCCTTCTCTTCCGGCTCCGGGTCCATGCTGTGATGGATCTCGGTGGTCGCCTTCCAGACCAGGAACAGGCCACCGGCGATCAGGATCATGTCCTTCCACGAAAACGCCTGGCCGAAGATCTCGAACACCGGCGCTGTCAGCTGCACGATAAACGCGATGGTACTCAGCAGGCCCAGACGCAAGAACAACGCCATGCTGATACCGATGCGCCGGGCCTTGGCCCGATGTTTTTCCGGCAACTTGTTGGTGAGGATCGAGATAAAGATCAGGTTATCGATGCCCAGCACGATTTCCATGACGATCAAGGTGGCCAGTGCAATCCAGGCGGTGGGGCTGGCGGCCAGTTGTAAAAGGTAGTCCATAGGTCAGTCCTGACGTGGTAGTGCTGGGGAATTAGGTTTCTTTGGTGTCGGAAGCGTCTTCGGCTTCTTTTTCCGGTTTTTCAGGCTTGATCAGCCCCTGGGTTGCTTCACTCAACGCCTGTTCGGCAGCCTTGTGGGTATCGTCGATCGCTTGCTTGGCCGACTCGGTCGCCTTGCCCAGCACTTGCTGGGCGCTCTTCTCAACCTGATCGCAGCCACTGACCACTACCAATGAAAGCGCAAGCAACGACGCGGCGCCCAGGGAATTGAGTTTCATGATGTATTCCTCGTTAGAACCCTTGGGCCCAAAAAGTGGCCCCTCGATAGCGAGGCATTCTATGCAGACGAACACTTCAGGAAAATTCGTATTTTTCTCGCGTATACTTCGGTTTTCACGAAGTGACCGCCATTGTGCTCAATTACCGACAACTGCATTACTTCTGGGTCGTGGCCAAGACCGGCAGCATCGTGCGCGCCTGTGAGCAACTGAACCTCACGCCCCAGACCATCAGCGGGCAGATCAGCCTGCTTGAACAGACCTTTGGTGTCGCGCTGTTCCAGCGTGTCGGCCGCCAGCTTGAACTCACGGAAGCCGGGCGCCAGGCCCTGCCCTACGCAGAGCAAATGTTCCAGACCGGCAACGAGCTGGAAGCGATGTTGCGCGCTCAGCCCAATGAACAGCAGATCCTGTTTCGCGTAGGCGTGGCGGATGTGGTGCCCAAATCCATCGTCTACCGGCTGATCGCCCCGACCATGGAGCTCAGTGAACCGATCCGCATCACCTGTCGTGAGGACAAACTCGAACGCTTGTTGGCCGACCTGGCGATCCAGCGCCTGGACCTGGTGATTTCCGACAGTCCCATGCCCTCTCACTTGGACATCAAGGGCTACAGCCAGAAACTGGGGGAATGCGGCATCAGCTTTTTCGCCACTCAGGCGTTGGCTGATCAGTACGGCGGTGATTTCCCACAGTGTCTGCAGGGCGCGCCGCTGTTGATTCCTGGCGCAGAGACGGTTGTGCGCAGTCGTTTGCAGCGCTGGTTTGCGGAACAACAGATCCAGCCGAAGATCATCGGTGAATTCGACGACAGCGCGTTGATGCAGGCTTTCGGCCAATCCGGCAGCGGGATATTCATTGCGCCCAGCGTGATTGCCGATGAGGTGGTGCGCCAATACAGTGTGGCGCTGATTGGCCAGACGGATGCGGTGACCGAGTCGTTCTACGCGATCTCGGTGGAGCGCAAAGTCAAGCACCCGGGCATCGTGGCGATTACCGAAGGTGCTCGACGGGAGTTGTTTACCGCCCTGCCCTGACCGTTCAGGCGCCTGCGGCGTGCGGCTGCTTGACGCTCATCAGCCACAGCGCCAGCAGGATCGACACAAGGATAAACCCGGACGCGGCAAACCCCAGGCTGCCCAAGCCCAACGTGTCGATCACATGCCCACCGACCATGGCACCCAAGCCGATCCCCAGGTTGCCCCCGGCGATGTTCAGCGACGCCGCAAACGCCGGTGCGTGAGGCGCGGCCTTCATCAGCCGCACGTGGCTGACCAGGAACATCGCGGCTTGGGTCACGCCCCACACCGCCATCGCAGCCGCCAGGCCCAGGGTGGAGTGAATCGCTGGCACCAGCGCCACCATGCCGGCAATCATGAACGCGCAGAACACCATGGACGCAATCAACGGATGGCGATCCACTGCCCGACCGCCCAAGGCATTGCCTATCAGCCCGACGGCGCCAAAGCCCATCAGGCACCAGCCCACCAGCGTGCCGTCGAACCCGGCCAGGCGTTCGAGGATGTCCGCCAGGTAGGTATATGCAGTGAACATGCCGCAAAACACTAGGATCGACAGCAGGATGTGCCCCTGCATCAGCGGGCTGCGCAGGATCTTGAACTGCGCGCGCAGGGTCACCTGGTCATTCTTCGGCGTTGTCACCGGCAGGTAGATGAACAGCAGCAAGGCCTTGGCTAACGCCACCACGGCGAGGATGGCAAACGCGGTGCGCCAGCCGAACATGTCGGAAATCAGCGTGCCCACGGGGATGCCGAACACCGTGGCGCAAACGATGCCAAAACCGATCTTCTCGATGGCACGCCCGGCGTATTCGGGGCCGACGATGTCCACCGCCGTTTCACTGGCCAAGGCCCAGAACACCGGCAACCCCAGCGCCGGGATCAACCGCGCCAGGGCCATCACCCAGATATTCGGCGCCAGTGCCGCCACGGTATTGGCTATGCCAAACAGAACCAGGATGACGATAAACAGCCGCTTGCGCTGGAATCGCGCGAAATACGCCGTGAGAAACGGGCCGAATGCCGCCACGGTGAACGCGAACAGCGTCACCAGCAGCCCCGCCTGGGGCACGCTGACGTTCAGGTCGCGGGCAATGGCGGGCAGCAGGCCGACAATCACAAACTCTGTGGTCAGCACGGTAAAGCCGGCAGCTGACAACAACAGGATGGGGAACAACATGAAAACTCCAGAAACGACAACATCAACGACAACCCGAGGGTTCGCTGACAGATAGGGTGATAAAGGGATGTCGAATCTTAACAGAGTGTGTCGAATGCGGCCCATGAAAAAGCCCGGCGGTGCCTGCTGGCACCCACCGGGCTTCAACGTATCAAGGCTTAGAACGCGCCCATGTAGTCGCGCTTGCCCACTTCCACACCGTTGTGACGCAACAGGGCGTACGCGGTGGTGACGTGGAAGAAGAACTGCGGCAGGCCGTAGGTCAGCAGATAGGACTGGCCGCTGAAGCGCTTCTCTTTCGGGGTGCCTGGGCGGGTGATGATTTCGATGCCTTCCTTGCCGTCGATTTGCTCAGGCGAAATGGTGTCGACAAACGCCAGCACCTTGGCGATCAGCGCTTGCAGGTCGGCGAAGGTCACTTCGCTGTCGTCGTATTTAGGCACTTCGATCTCGGCCAGGCGCGCCGAAACGCCCTTGGCGAAGTCGACGGCGATCTGTACCTGGCGCACCAGCTGGAACATGTCCGGGAACAGACGCGCTTGCAGCAAGGCGTTCGGCTCGATGTTCTTGGCGGTGGCGTGGGCTTCGGCTTTGGTCAACACACCGCTCAGGGCGGTGAGCATTTGCTTGAAGACCGGGATGGAAGCGGCGTACAGGGAAATAGTCATGGCAGTCTCATGGGTGATGGCACGGTTTGGACAGGCGACGATTATAGACCGGCCCGTCGCTTGTCTTTTATTTTTTCAGGATTAGGCTAAGCACTTCACTGCATAGGGAAAGCGCGATGACCGCCGAGCACGACACCGACACCCCTGAGCCGCGCCTGAACAGCACGGAAATCCGCATCCTGGGCTGCCTGATCGAGAAACAGGCGACCAATCCGGAAACCTACCCCCTGACCCTCAATGCCCTGGTGCTGGCCTGCAACCAGAAGACCAGCCGCGAGCCCGTGACCAACCTCAGCCAGGGCCAGGTCGGCCAGAGCCTGCGTGCGCTGGAAGGCCAGGGTTTTACCCGCCTGGTGATGGGCAGCCGCGCCGATCGCTGGGAGCATCGCGTGGACAAGGCGCTGGAACTGGTGCCGGCCCAGGTGATCCTGATCGGGCTGCTGTTCCTGCGCGGGCCGCAAACCGTCAACGAACTGCTGACCCGCAGCGGGCGCATGCATGACTTTGAAGATGCCGAGCAGGTGGTGCACCAGCTTGAGCGCTTGATTGCACGCGGGCTGGCGCTGCTGGTGCCACGCCAGGCGGGGCAGCGGGAAGATCGCTACACCCATGCGCTGGGGGATCCGGCGGATATCGAGGCAATTATCGCGGCACGGGGCAATCCGGTGGAGCGCGGGGCTTCGGTTTCCGTGGACCGCATTGAAGAACTGGAAGCGCGGATAGCCGCATTGGAAGAACGCTTGGCCCAATTGGAACAGGCATAACACGGTACAAAATGTGGGAGCGGGCTTGCTCGCGAAAGCAGTGGATCAGTCACATCTATATTGACTGACACTCCGCTTTCGCGAGCAAGCCCGCTCCCACATTGGTTCTATGCAAGGCCTCAGTTTCGGGCAAACGCCACAGCCTTTTCGAACTGCTCCTGCGTCGGCCGCACCCCGGTATACAACACGAACTGCTCCAACGCCTGGATCGCAATCACCTCCAACCCGGTGATCACCCGCTTACCCTGGGCACGACCGCGCACGATCAACGGCGTTTCGGCGGGAATCGCCACCACATCGAACACAGTCTCAGCACGCTCAATCGCATCAGCCTCAAACGCCAAGGCGTCCGCCTCCGGCCCACCGGTCATGCCGATAGGTGTCACGTTGATCAACATCTGCGGGCGCAACTCGCCCAGCTCGGCCTGCCACTCATACCCCAGGTTCTGCGCCAGCGCGCGACCCGCCACTTCATTGCGCGCCACGATCACACCATTGGCATACCCGCCGTCCCGCAAGGCGCTGGCCACGGCCTTGGCCATGCCGCCGCTGCCGCGCAGGGCGAACGTCGACGCCTTGGGCACCGCGTGCGTCTTCAGCAGTTGCTCGATGGCGATGTAGTCAGTGTTGTAGGCCTTGAGGTGGCCGTCGGTGTTGACGATGGTGTTCAGGGAGTCGATGGCCTGGACCGACTCATCCAGTTCGTCCACCAAGGCAATGGCAGCCTCTTTGAACGGCATGGAAACCCCGCAACCACGCACGCCCAGCGCCCGGATACCGCCGATCGCGCCGGGCAAATCCCGGCTGCTGAACGCTTTATAGTAGAAGTTCAGGCCCAGCTGTTCGTACAGGTGGTTATGAAAACGCAAGCCAAAATTCCCGGGACGCGCCGACAATGACATGCACAGTTGGGTGTCTTTGTTGGGGTGCATCTGCATGAATAACTCCTTTGAGTAAGCAAACCGGTACAGACCTTACACAACCTTTACCTATCGGCCGTGCTGTTTTTCAGAAATACGTTGTCTTAAAAGTATCCCCGCGACAATCCTTGAGTCTATTGATTGCAGACCACAAGCGCAGGGGCTAACCGAGGAATGACCATGATTCGTAAAATCCCCAAGATCGCCTTGCTTATCGGCGCACTCGCTATGGCAGGCCAAGCCTCCGCCCACGGTGGTGGCTGGGGTGGCCCGGCCATATTGGGTGGTTTGATCGGCGCAGCCGTTGTCGGCTCCGTGGTGGCCAGCCAGTCCCAGCCGGTCTACGTGCAGCAACCCGTGTATGTGCAGCCGCAACCGGTCTATGCCGCGCCGCCACCGGTCTACTACGCACCGCCACCACCGGTGTATGTGCAACAACAGGTTTACTACCGCCCGGCGCCGGTCTACTACGGCCCACCGCGCGGTTATTACGGCCCTCCCCACGGCTACTATGGTCGCGGCTGGTAATACGTGAGTCGACACGACAGGAACAGGCCTCGCCCACACGCGGGGCCTTTTTTTTGCCTGCAAAGTCCGGATTCATCGTGCCAAGGTCGCTGTCAGAACAATGCCCGGGGCGTATTCGCACATGATTAAGGTCAATGTCTACTTGCCCGGACCCGGCTCGCACTGTCATGTTTGCGTCACGCAACAGTCTCACTATCGACCCTGTCCACCCAATAACAACTAAGGACGACCGACCATGCCCACGCAAAACCCGCACCGCACCGCTGGCCTGTGCACGTCCAGCAAGGTCTACAGTGCCCTGACCGAACTCAAGCACCTTGAAGGCCACCGCAGCGCCAAGTTCCTGGCCCTGCTGGCAGAAAACCTGGTGCACAAGGGCCTGCTCAGTGAACAGGAAGTGGTGATCATGCTCGACCAGGTGGTGGATTGACGCCTGGCGTTGATGTCGACTATCGAGACAGGTGATTTTTCTCCGGAGCCGCAGCCCCGTAAGGTGACCTCCATAACGATTGGAGGTACCTATGCCCACCGCTCACATCATGTCCGTCATCGGCAGCGCCGTCCCCGCCCCTCTCCGGGAGCTTGGGCTACTGGCTTGCTGGTACGTGGTACGCGATGGCGAAACCATCAGCGGCCCACTCACGTCGTTGTCCGCCGCTGAAAAACAGCTGCGAACGGCCTCGAACTTCAGGCTCCACGCCTGAACATCACGGTAACGGCAGCTTGACCCGCGGTTTGCTCTCCACAAACAGCGCCCAGCACGACATGAACAACGCCGCCACCAACGGCCCGATCACAAACCCGTTCAGGCCGAACACCGACAAGCCGCCCAGGGTCGAGATCAGGATCAGGTAGTCCGGCATCTTGGTGTCCTTGCCCACCAGGATCGGGCGCAGCACGTTGTCCACCAGGCCAATCACAAACACCCCGAACAAGCCCAGCACCACCCCCTGCCAGATCGAACCGCTTAACAGGAAGTAAGCGGCCACCGGCCCCCACACAATCCCTGCACCCACAGCAGGCAGCAGCGACAGAAACGCCATCAAGACCGCCCAGAGCAACGCGCTGGGGATGTCCAAAAACCAGAAGATCAAGCCACCCAACGCGCCCTGGGTCACGGCCACCAACACGTTGCCCTTGACCGTGGCCCGCACCACCCGGTTGAACTTGAGCTGCAACCGGCGCTTCTGCGGCTCGGCCAGCGGCACCGCCGTGCGCACTTTGCGCACCAGTTCCGGGCCATCGCGCAGCAGGAAAAACAGCAAGTACAGCATGATGAAAAAGCTCACCAGGAAATCGAACGTGCCCTGGCCAAAGCTGAACGCCTGGGACGCAAAGAACTGGCTGCCTTGCATCGCGCTCTTGACGATCTTCTCCCGCAGGCCCTCCAGGTTGCCCATGCCGAAGCGATCCAGCAGGTGCTGGAAGTACGGCGGCAGGATGTTCTTGAACTGCTCGATATACCCCGCCACGTCCAATTTGCCGCTTTCGATGTTCTTGTAGAGCGTTGCGCCCTCCTGCACCAGCAAGGCACTGGTGATGATCACCGGCAAAATGGCGATCACCAGGCACACCGTCAGGGTGGCCAGTGAGGTCAGGTTGCGGTTCCAGCCGAACTTCATGTGCAGTCGGCGTTGCATCGGCGCAAAGATGATGCCCAGGATCACCGCCCAGAACACCGCGCCGTAGAACGGCAGCAGTATCCAGATAAACGCGATGGTGACCAGGGCCAGCAGCAACAGCAGGGTCTTGAATTGCAGGTTGGTTTGGTTCATGTCCGGTCCATGTCAGAAAAACAGGGTGCGTGTGTGCGCCCTGAGGGTTAGTCCGCTGCAAAACCGGCGAGTGCCCTATTTATCGCGCCTTGATCTTTTTCCAGGGCAACTGGTCGCAATCGATCAATACCAGCTCGCGCCCTCCCCCTAGATTAGCTCCCAGAACACGAAGCCGTGCCGCGCGGCCAGCCCCTGAGGAGATCGCCCATGCAGACGTTCCAGACCCACAAGCACAACAGCCCCGTCGAGGGGTGGGACCACCAGGACCCGGAAGAGGCCTTCACCCTGCCCTCGCGCTACTTTTTCGACGAAACGCTGTTCAAGGCCGAGCGCGACAACATCTTCATGCACGCCTGGCACGTCGCCGGGCACGTCAGCGAGTTCGCCGAGCCGGGCCAGTACGTGGTCACCGACCTGTTCGACCAGAGCGTGGTGGTGGCGCGTAACCGCCAGGGCCAGATCCACGCGTTCCACAACGTCTGCCAGCATCGCGGCAACCGTTTGCTCGAAGACCGCCGTGGCACCACCGGGGGCGTAGTGCGGTGCGCCTACCACTCCTGGTGCTACGAGATGGACGGCACCCTGCGAGGCGCGCCACGTTGCGACAAGATGAAAAACTTCGACCTGCAGCAGTTCAACATCCCGCAGATCCGCACCGAAGAACTGGGCGGCTTCATCTATTTCAACTTCGACCCGGCCGCGCCCTCGCTGCGCGACCTGTTCCCGGGGGCTGATGAAGAAATGCGCCGTGTATTTCCCAACCTGGCGAACATGCGCCTGATCGAGGAACAGGGTGTGATCGTGCCGGCCAACTGGAAAGTGATCATGGACAACTCCATCGAGGGTTATCACTTCAAGCTGTCCGGCCCCTGCCATATCGACCTGGCCAAGCTCATCGACTTCAAGGGCTACCAGCTGACCAAGCGCGACAACTGGTGGACCTACATCGCCCCGGCCAACCTGGCCGTCAGCGAAGCCTACGGTGTGCCGCTGCGCGCCGACATCAACCCGGACGAATGCTTCTTCAATATCGGCATGTGGCCGAACAACACCTTCTATACCTTCCCGTTCTCGGAGTTCCTCGGCTCGTTCATCATGATTCCCCTGGACGCCGAGCGCTCCCTGCTGCGCTTTGGCTACTACTCCAGCAACACCGCCGTCGCCGACGTCAGCACTGCCTGCATGAAATGGATGAACGAGGACCTGGGACCGGAAGACATCGCCCTGAACATCTCCGTGCAAAAGGGCCTGCACTCCCTGGGTTATGACCAGGGTCGCTACATGATCGACGCCCAGCGCAGCAATGAAAGCGAGCACCTGGTGCATCACTTCCATCGCCTGGTGTTCAACGGCATCCACGGCCCGTCTTCGGTCTGACCGCCTTTTGAATGGAGCACCCCAAACCATGGCCGAGCCAGTGTTTGACTACCTGATTGTGGGCGCGGGTTCGGCCGGCTGCGTGCTGGCCAACCGCCTGGGAAGCGACCCCAACATGCGCATCCTGGTGCTGGAAGCCGGGCCGGCGGACAAGAGCTGGACCCTCGATATGCCCTCCGCCGTCGGCATTGTGGTGGGCGGCTCGCGCTACAACTGGCGCTATGAGTCCGAGCCTGAACCCTACCTGGACAACCGCCGCATCAGCACGCCCAGGGGCAGGACGCTGGGCGGCTCATCGTCGATCAACGGCATGGTCTACATGCGCGGCCATGCCCGTGACTACGACGCCTGGGCCGAGCAAGGCTGCACCGGCTGGAGCTACGCCCAGGTACTGCCGTATTTCATCCGCGCCCAGCAGCATCGTGACGGCGGCGATGATTACCGAGGTGCCAACGGTCACCTGCATGTCACCCCCGGCGATACCCGCACGCCACTGTGCGCAGCCTTCATCAAGGCCGGCGCCGAAGCCGGGTATGGCCTGAGCAAGGATTTGAACGGCTATCGCCAGGAAGCCTTTGGCCCGGTGGACCGCACCACCCGCAACGGGCGGCGCTGGAGCACGGCACGAGGCTACTTGGGCGAGGCGTTGGCGCGCGGCAATGTCACGGTGGCCACCAACGCCTTGGCGTTGCGCATCCTGTTTGAAGGCAAGCGAGCGATCGGCGTCGAGTATGAACAGAGCAGCAAGGTCCACCAGGCTTTCGCCGGACGTGAAGTGCTGCTGACCAGCGGCGCCATCAATTCGCCTCAACTGTTGCTGCTCTCCGGTGTCGGCCCGGCCGCCGAACTGCGGGACGTGGGCATCAGCGTGATACATGAGCTGCCAGGAGTGGGCAAACGGCTCAACGATCATCCCGACACCGTCGTGCAGTACCGCTGCAAGCTGCCGGTGTCGCTCTACCCCTGGACCACCGCCCCCGGCAAGTGGTGGATCGGCGCACGCTGGTTCGTCACCCACGACGGACTGGCGGCGAGCAACCACTTCGAGGCGGGCGCGTTCATCAGGTCGCGGGCCGGCGTGGAGCACCCCGACCTGCAATTGACCTTCATGCCCTTGGCCGTACAGCCGGGCAGTGTCGACCTGGTGCAGGGCCATGCATTCCAGGTGCATATCGACCTGATGCGGCCCACGAGCCTGGGCAGTGTGACCCTCCGCAGCGTCGACCCTCGACAACCGCCCCGCATCCTGTTCAATTACCTGCAGACGGAGCAGGATCGAGCTGACATGCGCGCCGGTGCGCGGCTGGTGCGCGAGATCATCGGGCAGCCCGCCATGGCGGCGTTCGCGGGCGAAGAGCTGGTGCCCGGCGCACACGCCCAAAGCGACGCCGAGCTGGACGCCTGGGCCCGACAGGTGACGGAGACCGGTTACCACGCCAGCGGCACCTGCAAGATGGGCCCGGCAGAGGACCCCGAAGCGGTGGTGGACACGCACCTGCGCGTGCATGGCCTCGACAACCTGCGGGTAGTGGACGCCTCGATCATGCCGATTATCGTCAGTGGCAATACCAATGCGCCAACGGTGATGATCGCGGAAAAGGCCAGCGACCTGATTCGTGGACTGGCGCCGCTGCCACCGTCCCAGGCTCCGGCGTGGGTTCATCCGCACTGGCAGACACGGCAACGATAGAGAGGCCTCATGAACCCATCTTCTGAGACACCCACCCGATTCACCTGGCGGCGCGGCGACGTGGCGCCGTTGCGGGTGTCGGTGTTGCTGCTGCCGTCGTTCTCCCATTTTGGCCTGGCCGCCGTGCTCGAACCTCTGGTGATTGCCAATTGGCTGGCCCAGCGGCCGGTGTTCGAGTGGACGCTGCTGTCCCTGGATGGAGCGCCGGTACAAGCCAGCAACGGCCTGTGCACCACCGCCGATGAGGGACTGCATGCCGACCAGGGGTTTGATGTGTGCCTGGTCATCGCCAGTTTCGATGTGCACAAGCACAGCCGCAACCTGGCGCTAAAAAGCTGGTTGCGCAAACAGGCACTGTTCGGCGCAGTGTTGATGGGTGTGGAAACCGGCACCGAACTGCTCGCCGCGGCCGGGGTGCTGGACGGGTACGAAGCCGCCGTGCATTGGGACAACCTGCAGGGTTTCCAGGAAAGCTATCCCCGGGTGAAAGCCAAGCCACAGCTCTACACCCTGGAACGCCAACGCATGACCTGCGCCGGTGCCACGTCCACCCTGGACATGCTGCTGGCCTGGATCGACCAAAGCGTCGACAGCGGCCTGGCGCGGGAAATTGCCATGCACCTGTTGATGGGCCAGGTACGCGCCCCTGCCGCGCCGCAGCTGGAAGGTGGCCAGGCCAGCACCGGCCTGTACGGCAGCAAGATCCGCCGGGCCGTGCAGTTGATGGAAAAAGCCCTGGAGGAGCCGTTGGACTGCGAGGCGATTGCCAGCCAGGTCGGCTTGTCACGCCGGCAGTTGGAGCGCCAGTTCAAGTACCAGACCGGGCTGTCGCCGCTCAAGTACTACATCACCCTGCGCCTCGCCAAGGCCCATAGCCTGTTGCAGCAAACCCGCCTGAGCGTGGCGCAGGTAGCGGCCTGCTCGGGGTTTGGCTCACTGGAGCATTTCTCCCGCACCTACCGCGCCCGCTTCGGCTGCCCGCCCAGTGAAGACCGCAGCCAGGTGCTCAACGCCCCGGTGATGCGCCAGCCCCTGAGCCAGGCCCATCGCCCGGCCGAGGCCGACTGAATTCACAGGCGATAGCCAGGCTCCTCTTCGTCCAGCATGCTCATCAGCGCGTTGAAGTGTTTGTCGGCAAACCCGGGGTAATCCAGCCATTGCCGGCACGTCTTGCGCGCGATGTCATCGCTGGCAATACGCAGCGGCCGGCCGGTGGCGAGCGCCGTGAGGTAGGTCTCGCAGGCCCGTTCAAAGTAATACAGGTCATCGAACGCCTGGGCGACGGTGGGTGCGGCGACCAGCAGGCCGTGGTTGCCCATCAACAGGATCGGCTTGCCCGCGAGCAAATGGCTGACACGCTCGGCCTCATCCCCCAGCCCCATGCCATCGAAGCCGTCATCGATCACCACCCGCTCGAAAAAGCGCATCGCATTCTGCTCGATCGGTGGCAGCCGCGAATCGGCCAGGCAGGCCAGTGCGGTGGCGTACTTGGAATGGGTATGCAGGATGCACCGCGCGTGTGGCTGGTTGCGGTGCAGCGCGCCGTGCAGGGCCATGGCCGTGATGTCCGGCGCGTCCGGGCAGTCGAGGCTGGCCGGGTCATCGGCGTTGACCAGCAGCAAGTCACTGGCCCTGATCCGGGAGAAGTGCTTGCCATAGGGGTTGATCAGGAAGTCCCGACCGTCCCCCGACACCGCCACGCTGAAGTGGTTGGCAATCGATTCATGCAGGTCCAGCCGCGCCGCCCAGCGAAACGCACAGGCCAGGCGCACCCTCAGTTGCTCCACGGATTGATTCATCGCATCCCCCTCGGCTTTTTGCCCAGTGTAGGGCCGCACCAACGCCGCACTTGACGGGAAACGACATTCTTCAGTAGTGAGCGAGCTCGCCTCGCGCCAGCCCGACCGCGGTGTACCTGCTGTACCGAATGCGCCTGGACGGGGGGCCGGCGCGAGGCAATAGCGCAACACGACAAAAGCGGCGTGTGATGCCGCGTTTGATCAAGAGCCGCCTTGCCAGCAGCGCATAGTGAGCGCTGCCGACGTCTACCGTTGAGGAGTTGCCCCATGAAAGCCATGCTCTTGCTCGCGTCGTTAACCTTGCCCCTGATCGCCCAGGCCGCCGAACCTGAGTCCTGCGCCACCGTGCGTTTCTCGGACGTCGGCTGGACCGACATCACCGTCACCACCGCCATCACCAGCGAGGTGCTCGAGTCCCTTGGCTACACCACCCGGGTCACCCTGCTGTCGATCCCGGTCACCTATCGCGCCCTGGCCTCGGGCAAGGACCTGGACGTCTTCCTCGGCAACTGGATGCCCACCACCGAGAACGACATCAAGCCGTACCGCGACGCCGGCACGGTGGAAACCGTGCGCGCCAACCTGCACGGTGCCAAATACACACTGGCGGTGCCCGATTATGTGTACGACGCCGGGCTGCATGACTTTGCCGACATCGCCAAATTCAAAGACAACCTCAACGGCCAGCTCTACGGGATCGAGCCCGGCAACGACGGCAACCGCCTGATCCAGACCATGATCGACAAGAACGCCTTCGGCCTGAAGGACTTCAAGCTCGTCGAGTCCAGCGAGGCGGCGATGCTCTCGCAACTCAAACGCGCCACCCGCAAGAATGAATGGATGGTGTTCCTGGGTTGGGAACCGCACCCGATGAACACCCGCAACAAGATGAAATACCTCACCGGCGGCGATGATTACTTCGGCCCCAACCTCGGCCAGGCCACGGTGTACACCAACGTGCGCAAGAATTACCTCACCGAGTGCAGCAATGTCGGCAAGCTGTTGCAGAACCTGGCGTTCAGCCTGGCCATGGAAAACCAATTGATGGATGCGGTGCTCAATCAGAACCAGAAGCCCCGGGCCGCCGCCAAGGCCTGGCTCAAGGCCCACCCTGACGTTCTGCAAACCTGGTTGGCAGGTGTCAGCAGCCGCGATGGCCGCGATGCAATGACCGTGGCCAGCGCCCACCTGGCACACCCGTAACACCCATTCATGCCAAGGACGGCAGCCCTTATAGACCTGGATCAATAAACCGACGATGAAGCTCGGCTACCTTCGCGACCTTTTGCGACCCGAGCCCATGCCCCCCATCCTCGCCCCCGAACTGCTCGCCCCTGCCGGCACCCTGAAAAACATGCGCTACGCCTTCGCCTACGGGGCCGATGCGGTCTACGCCGGCCAGCCGCGCTACAGCCTGCGGGTGCGCAACAACGAGTTCGACCACGCCAACCTAGCGCTCGGCATCCAGGAAGCCCATGTGCTGGGCAAGCGTTTCTACGTGGTGGTGAACATCGCGCCGCACAACGCCAAGCTGAAGACCTTTCTCAAGGACCTGGCGCCGGTGATCGCCATGGGCCCGGACGCGCTGATCATGTCCGACCCGGGGCTGATCATGCTGGTGCGCCGCCACTTCCCGCAGATGCCGATTCACTTGTCGGTGCAGGCCAACACGGTGAACTGGGCCAGCGTGGAGTTCTGGCAGCAGCAAGGGATCTGCCGGGTGATCCTGTCGCGGGAATTGTCACTGGAAGAGATCGGCGAAATCCGCCAGCAGGTGCCGGCCATGGAGCTGGAAGTGTTTGTGCACGGTGCGTTGTGCATGGCTTATTCCGGGCGCTGCCTGCTCTCGGGCTACATGAACAAGCGCGACGCCAACCAGGGCACCTGCACCAATGCGTGCCGCTGGGAATACCAGGCCACCCCGGCGGTGGAAAACGCCACCGGGGATATCGTCCAACAGGTCGAGCCGACGCTGGGGATTGGCGCGCCCACCGACCAGGTGTTCCTGTTGCAGGAAGCCAACCGCCCGGACGAACAGATGCCGGCGTTCGAAGACGAACACGGCACCTACATCATGAACGCCAAGGACCTGCGCGCCGTGCAGCATGTGGAACGTCTGACTCACATGGGCGTGCATTCGCTGAAGATCGAAGGCCGCACCAAATCCCACTTCTATTGCGCACGCACCACCCAGGTGTACCGCCGGGCAATTGACGATGCCGTGGCCGGCCGCGCCTTCGACCGCAACCTGATGACCGACCTCGACTCCCTGGCCCAGCGCGGCTACACCGAAGGTTTCCTGCGCCGCCATGTACACGATGAATACCAGAACTACCAGAACGGCAGCTCGGTCTCCGAACGCCAACAGTTCGTCGGCGAGTTGACTGGCGAACGCCGAGGCGAGTTGGCCGAGGTCAAGGTGAAAAACCGCTTCGCCGTGGGCAACCACCTGGAGTTGATGACCCCCACCGGCAACTTCCACTTTGACCTGGCCACGCTGCACAACGCCCAGGGCGAGGCCATCGAGGTGGCGCCGGGAGACGGGCACACGGTGTATGTGCCGCTCCCGACCACGATGGACCTGCGTTTCGGCCTGCTGATGCGCGACCTCTAGCGGGTCGCGGCGCAGAAGCGGTGGATGGCTGCACAAGCCTGGCGCAACGCCTCGTCGTCCAGGGCATAGGCGATGCGCAGGTACGGCGCCAGGCCGAATGCGCTGCCATGCACCACCGCCACATTGGCCTCATCGAGCAAGGCGTGGGCTACGTCTTCGTCGGTCTGCAGCAGCGTGCCGGCCGGCGAGGTGCGCCCCAACAGGCCCGCGCAAGAGGCAAAAGCGTAGAACGCGCCGGACGGGTTCGCGCACGTCAGCCCCGGCGTGGCGTTGAGCAATGACACCACCAGGTCGCGACGGCGCTGAAACACTGCCCGCGAGGCCTGCACAAAATCCTGCGGGCCGCTCAAGGCCGCGATCGCCGCGTGCTGGGAAATCGCACTGGCGCCCGAGGTCTGCTGGCCCTGGAGTTTTTCCATCGCCTCCAGCAACCAGCGCGGGCCGGTGGCAAAGCCGATGCGCCAGCCGGTCATGGCATAGGCCTTGGACACACCGTTCATGGTCAGCACCCGCGGGGCCAGACGCGGCTCGACCTGGGCCAGGGTGTAGAAACGCTGGTTGTCGAACAGCAGGTGTTCGTAAATATCGTCCGCCAGCACCAGCACCTGTGGGTGTTTGAGCAACACCTCGACCAACCCTTGCAGCTCCTGCCGGCTGTACACCGCTCCCGTGGGATTGGACGGCGAGTTGAGGATCAGCCAGCGGGTGTTCGCCGTGATCGCCTCGTCAAGGGCCGCAGGCGTCAGCTTGAAGCCATCCTCCGCACCGCAAGCCAGCACCTTCGCCGTACCGCCGCACAGCTCGACCATCTCCGGGTAGCTGACCCAGTACGGCGCGGGCACGATGACCTCATCGCCTTCATTCAGGGTGGCGGCCAGGGCGTTGTAGATCACGTGCTTGCCGCCGTTGCTGACCAACGTGTCCTGCCAGGTGACGTCCAGGCCGTTTTCGTGGCGGAACTTCTCGGCCACCGCTTCTCGCAACGCACGCACCCCGGCCACCTGGGTATAACGCGTATGGCCGTCGCGGATCGCATCGATGCCCGCCTGGCGGATATGCGCCGGGGTGTCGAAATCCGGCTCGCCAGCGCACAGCGAGATGATCTTCACCCCTTGGGCGCGGCGCTCGGCCACGCGGTCGATGATGCGGTACGTGGCGGACGGCTGGGCCTGGGCCAGGCGCTTGTTCAGAACGGTCACGAAGGCTTCCTCTGCAGGGTGTGATAACCCAGGGATGCACGCGCTTGCTTGAGAGTCTTGCCCGCTTCGATCTGGGCGCGGATCTGCGCTTCCACGGCTTCGATCTGCCGCGCGACCTGCGCCACTTCGGCGGCACGGGCGCGAGGCACCACCAACACGCCATTGGCATCGGCCACCACGATGTCGCGGGCACACACACGGGTCTCGCTGATAGCCACCGGCTGGTTCACCGACAGCACTTCCACGCGGTCCTTGCCGGTGCGCATGTAGCGGCCCCGGGTGAACAGCGGGTAGCCGTCGCCCAAGGCCTTGCTCACGTCGCGGCACACGCCGTCGATCACCGTGGCGGCGATCCCGCGTGCCCCGGCGTACTGGGTCATGATGTCGCCCCACACGGTGCAGTCGGTACGGCCGGCGTTGGCGATCACCACCACGTCACCGGGTTGCACGTCTTCGATAAAGTCCCCCACCGAACCCGGTGGCGTGTTGGCGGGCACGTATTGCACGGTGAATGCCGGGCCCACCACGGTGCCGTGGTAGTTATCCAGCGGCGCGATGCCCAGGCACTGGCCGGGGATGCCGAGCTTGTCCATGGCGTCCGAAACGCCGGGGGTGTCGAGGCCTGCAAACAGGGCGACTAATTGTTGATCGTTCATCGGGCAGGCTCCACGCGGATGGCTTCGAATTGGCTGTCATGCATCACATCGGCGACCGAACGGCCGCTGCGCACGGCATCGACCATGCCGGCTTCACGGGCGGCGATGCGTTCGCCCAGGTCGAGTACCTGCTCAATCACCGCAGCGGGGATGAACACACTGCCGCAGCGGTCGGCGATCACGTAGTCGTCTTCCGACACCGCCACACCGCCGACATTGAGGGTCACGCCGGAATCCACCTGTACCACGCGGTTGCGTGCGCTGATCATGGTCACGCCACGGCCATACACCGGGTAGCCAATGGAGGCGCTGCCGTCGATATCACGGCTGAAACCGTCGATCACCGAGCCGCGGATCTTCTTGGCCACGGCGGCGTTGGCGATGATGTCGCCCCAGCAGGAAATGCCTTCGATGCCGCCGGCAATCACCAGCACGCGGTCGTCGGTGGTAATGGCGTCGATCACCGGCGAGATCAGGTGCACGCTAGGGGCCGCGTCAGTCTTGGGCGCCAGCTTGACCGTGCTGGCCCGGCCCACCACCTTGGGGCAATCCCACAATGGGCGAATGCCAACGACGGCCCCCGGCAGTTGCAGGAAGTCCAGGGCGTCGGAGACGGTGTTGGTGTCGAGTTCAGCCAGGCGCTGAAGCGGGTCGGGAAGCGGCATGAGGTGAGCCCCTGTTGTGGTTGGGGCTCAAGTCTCACTGAGGGGCTGTGATAGGTATATTCGTATTAACGTTAGGCCAACATACGCCAAAGCTATGGCTGATCAGATGCGGAACTGCCCCACCAACTGGCCCAGGCGCTGGCCCAGATCGGCCAGGCTGCGGGAGGTCTGGGCACCCAACTGAGTCTCATCGGCCACGCTGTCCACCGCCACGGCAATCTGGTGCACGCTGCGGTTGATCTCTTCGGCCACGGCAGTCTGTTCTTCGGCGGCGCTGGCGATCTGGGCGTTCATCGAATTGATGGTGCCGATCAGCTGCGCCATGGTGTCCAGGGACGCCCCGGCTTCGTTGGCCTGGGCCGAGGTGCCGTCACCGGCATCGCTGGAACGGCGCATGGCATCCACGGCCGCCTCGGTGCCTTTTTGCAGGCGGTCGATCATGCCCTGGATTTCCTGGGTGCTGGTCTGGGTGCGGCTGGCCAGGGCACGCACTTCGTCGGCCACCACCGCAAACCCGCGCCCGGCCTCCCCTGCCCGCGCGGCTTCAATGGCGGCGTTAAGCGCCAGCAGGTTGGTCTGCTCGGCAATCGAGCGGATCACCCCAAGCACGCTGACAATCGACGACACGTCCTGCTGCAGGCTGTCGAGGGACACGCCGCTGCTGCGGATGTCGTTCACCAGTGCATGGATCTGCGCGATGCTGCCATCCACCACGCGCTTGGCGGCCTGGCCTTCGGCGTCGGTCTGTTGCGCGGCCACGGCGGCGCCTTGGGCACTGCGCGCCACTTCGTGGGCAGCCGACGACATCTGGTTGATCGCGGTGGCGACCTGGTCGGTTTCGTGGCGCTGGCGTTCCATGGCCTGCTCGGAGCGCTGGGCCTGGTCGGATACCTGGCTCACCAGGCCAGTGAGTTGCGAGGTCATCTCGGTGATCTGGCGCACGAGGCCGTGGATCTTGTCGACAAAGCGGTTGAACGCACCGGCCAGGTCGCCCAGTTCATCCTGGCTGGTAATGGCCAGGCGGCGGGTCAGGTCGCCTTCGCCGGCAGCGATGTCGTCGAGGTTGGCTTTCATCAGGTTCAGCGGACGCAAAATGGTGTTGGCCAGCACCATGCCCACGGCGGCAATCACCAGCAGCACCACCACGGCCACGCCGAGGATGCTCAGCAACACGCCTGCCATGCGCTTCTCAACCTTGGCTTCGACCACCGCCACCTGGGCTTCGATGCCGTCGAGGTTCACCGACGTACCAATCACCATGTCCCACTTGGGCAGGTATTCGGTGTAGCCGAGCTTGGGCACCAGTTCGGTCTGCCCGGGCTGGGTCGAGCTGTATTGCAGGTAGTGGGTGCCGTCCTTGCCGACCTTGACCAGGTCGCGGTTGACGTAGACGCCGTTGGGGTCGCGGTTGTCCTTGAAGCTCTTGCCCACGCCGTCGGGGCTGTTGCCCTTGAACAGGCGGATGGTCTCGGAGTCGTAGCCGAAGAAGTAGCCGTCCTTGCCGTAGCTGGTGTTGGACAGCAACTTGACCACCTGCGCCCGCGCGGCGCTGTCACCGGGGGCGGCGGCGTCATAGAGTGGCTTGATGGTGGTCATGGCCACCTCGACATAACTTTGCAGGGTGGCCTTGGCGTCGTTGAGCAGGCGCTGGCGGGTTTCCTCCACCTCATTGCGCGCCTGGCCCTGGAGAATCCACACGGTGGTCAGGCTGATGACCACGGCAAACAGCAACACCGGCACGATAGCCAGGGACAGGACTTTGGCCTTGAGGCTCAGACGCATGGCTTTTCTCTCTTATTAGTGGCGACTATGAGAGGTTAACGGCCAGTGGGTGGATATCTGTAGGGGGTTGGGGTTGGAGGCTGGGTACATCTCCATTTTTTGGTGATGGCTTGTATTGGTTCCGCTCTTACAGCGGGTCACTTTTGGAAAAGAGCCCCAAAAGTAACCAAAAGGGCTCTTGCCCCAACACTCGGCACCTCGCTCACGCTCGGTGTGCCCGTAATCCGACAGTGATTTGGGGGGCCGCCGCCACGCGCCATCCAT